>CAYSSO010000072.1:985-2571 GCA_964433875.1 uncultured Mesoaciditoga sp. | reverse complement strand
ATGTCTCCGTTCCAAAGCCCGTCAATCCATAAATAACATGCCAAATGCAAATCCAGCACCCGCGGGTGCTGGATTTTTTATGTTATAATACTTTCGCACTACGCGATATCGCAAATTGCGAGGTGGAAGATGGAGAATCCTTTCAAATTTGGAATGGTCGTTAGAGGATCGGACTTTTGCGACAGAAAAAAAGAAATGGCCGACTTGATTCACATTATCAGCAGCGGAATGAGTGTAACGCTTATCTCTCCGAGAAGGTACGGAAAGACCTCTTTGATAATCAATCTTTTGGATCATCTTGATGGGTACAAAAAAGTTTACATCGACCTTATGTCTGTCGTTTCTTTGAATGCTTTTTTGGAGAAGTACTCTTCGGAGATATTCAAATCAGCCGGTGGCCTGAAAAAATTCGTCAACAAACTCAACAAAATGATCAAAATAAGCGGAAAGATAAGTTTGGATATTGGAAATTTGAACTTAGAAATAGACGTTGATCCGAGGATGACCGATGATGTTGAAAATATAATAGAACTTCCGGCGAAATTAGACGGAAAATTTGTCATAGTCATAGACGAATTTCAGGAGATAATGAACATAACAGAAATAGATCTCGTATCCATTTTAAGGAAGAAATTCCAGTTTTTTCAAAACGCGGTCTTTATATTTTCGGGAAGTAAAAGCAGCGTAATGCGCGAAATTTTTTCAAATCCTGCTAAACCTTTTTACAGATTCTCCCAAATTTATGAACTTCAAAATCTTGAAATCGAAGAATCGAGAAAATTTGTCACGGATAAATTCATATCCTCGGGAGTGGAAATCGAAAATGATGCTTTTGAAAAAATCTATGAAATCACAAATGGACATGCGTATTACCTTCAGGCTTTATCCTACCATCTTTGGTTTTTGACAAAAGATAAGAAAAAAGCGGAAATACCAGATGTGTATATTGCTCTAAAAAAAGTTATGCTCGGTGAGAAGGCAGCCTTCGAAAGTTTGTGGGATGAATTGACCCCGAACCAAAAGAAGATTTTAAAAATTTTATCCCGTGACCTTTCCCCTTACTCGGCCCGAATGAGTGCCGGCAGTGTAAACAGGGCGTTAGAGAGTTTGAAAAAAATCGATCTGGTAGATAAAAACGGTGAGTTTAGGATAACCGATCCTATCTTCAAGATATGGCTTAGATCTTATGAAAAATGATTTCAATATGTGATCTTGCTACCTATGCTAAGCGGTATAATACGATGGAAGGAGGATGATTTTTGTGAAAAATAAGTGGATACTTTTTGCGTCTTTAATAGTGTTGGCCATAATAATGTCTGGTTGTTTTCTCCTGCCAAAGGTTGTGCTTAAGGCCGTGCAACTTGTATCGCCTTTAGACGGCGCGACAAATGTGCCGACGAATGTTTACCTTGTATGGCAGCCGGCAAACGTTCAGGCGACTTATAAGGTCTTCTTCGGAACAAATGCAAATACGTATTTTACAACAACTTCATCTACATCTCTTTATGTCAGCAATTTGAATTATTCCACCACTTATTATTGGAAGGTGGTAGCCGTTTCAAACGGGCAATCGGCAACAAGCGCCG
>CAYSSO010000072.1:0-949 GCA_964433875.1 uncultured Mesoaciditoga sp. | reverse complement strand
GGTCTTTTACAACCATGGCATATCCGAAACCCGCGACGCCTGTTTTGAAGGTTACCTCTGTCTCGACTAACTCGGCTTCTTTGGCATGGCAGACCGCCTACGCTTCGGCCATCTTTTTGTACGGATCGACATCGACAAATTTCACCCAGTACGCAATCCTTTCGGGATCATCGACATCTTACACGGTAAAAAATTTAGCCCCATCGACGGCGTATAAATTTTTCATCGTCGCAACCAACGCCTCGGGCCGGGCGACATCTAACACGGTAAATGTGACGACGCAAACGTACACTCCGCCTGTAATTCCGGCCTTGCCAGTTATAAAAAGTTTCAACGTGACGTCGGTTTCTACAAACACGATAACTTTAGGCTTTCAGACCCAAAATGCCTCGGTGATATACATTTACAATCCACCATCTAAATTGTTGCTCGCGACGGCGAGTGGAAATGCAACTTCTTACACGGCAGCCGGCCTTAAGCCGTCAACCGCCTACAGTTATTTCATAGTCGCGATAAATCCGTCCGGGCGGGCGACTTCGAATACGGTAACGGCAACGACATCTGCCTACATTCCACCGCAAAGCACCTTTTCTGTCTACATAACCGATAAACCACTTTCTCCTTCTCAAATTCAACATCTTTACGTCGGTATTTCTGGAGTATCTATTCATCTTTCAAGCACATCGACATGGTACACATCCCCATCAAGTGGCACGTACGATCTGACAACGCTTGTCGGAACTTCAATCAAAATAGCCGATTTTTCGGTGCCATCGACATCGATGATAACCCAGATCCGGTTTAACGTAGTATCCGCAACGATTGTAATAAGTGGCATCTCTTATCCTTTAATAATCCCTTCTCAGACGGTAAAGATAAATATTCAGGCGATAAACGCCTTTGAATCGAATGGAACCTACCTCGATTTTGACCTTTCGAATTCTGTCGA
>CAYSSO010000071.1:1271-2594 GCA_964433875.1 uncultured Mesoaciditoga sp. | reverse complement strand
TAACGGGCATTAAAGGTCGTATTCCGTCAGATAGAGAACTTATGCAGGCAAGAAAGCTCATCGATGAATTCGGAAAAGATGTATCCATGTTCATCGTCGATTATGCACTTGAAGAAGCCCCCAAGACCAAATTCAACATAAAGACATTCGGTGCTGTCATGCAGTATGCCCATGAGGCTGCAAGTATGTACAACAAAAACATCGAAGAAAGAAAGGCAAAAGAAGAGGCTGCCAAAGCAGCAGCCATTAGAAAGAGTTTAAAAGCTCAAATAAGACAAATCAAAGACAAACTCTCAGATGAGGAATACAGCCTTGTCGAAAAAGAAGCATTCAAACGTGCTATGAAAAAACATCCCAGTTTTGTCTTAGAAGACGGTACTCCACATCATGATCTTGGTGCTTTCGTCTACGGCGAGGAACTGGATCTCGTCATCATAGACTGGTACATAAAAGGAAAAAAAGATATTCAATAGACCTCATTCAACCATATTATACCTCTTTTGGTAAGGAGAATGAAATTGAGGACAAGACAATGGAATCCTGAAAATATCCGTCCGATCGTCGTCGAAGACTCCTCAGGAATTGCTTTCATGTATGACCTTTACGTTTGCAAGAACGGACAGCAATTCGAGCAATCCAAATACATGAAGGTCAATTCAAGAGGGAAGCAGTATTACGGCCGCATAATCGATGTCGCAGATGACGTTGACCTTTTTCATGACAGATATCCAATTTCTACCATGACGTTTTTTGAATACATAAGATCAAAGACTCCATACATCACAGTTGAGTATTTCTTAAGGGTCTTTGATCTAAAAGTCGGAGATAATCTCAAGACTGTCTTCGTACTCGCTCCTGTCTCGAAAGATGGAAACAAGGCATTTAGCCTGACCGAAGAGCAGGAAGAGGTGATAGAAAGATTCTCACAGACAAGGAATCTGGTAATACAAGCCTTTGCAGGCACTGGGAAGACGTCTACACTTGAAATGCTTGCAAAATCGTACCCCGAAAGGCATTTCATATACCTTGTCTTCAACCATGCCACAGCCGAGCAGGCAAAACAGAGATTTCCGGAAAATGTGGATGTCAGGACAGTCCATTCATTTGCATTTGAGCACATGACAAAAGAGATGAACATAACAAATATTGTTGACACATACGGAATACCCACCTTTGCGGATATACTCGGCATAGACTACGATCATGCCAGAGTCGCAAGGTACATCCTCGATGAATTTTGCTACAGTGATAGAGAAGAATTTGGTGATATGGATGAGGATGCGCTCTTGGACGACATGGAAGGTCTATGGCTTGTAAAGGCAG
>CAYSSO010000071.1:0-1261 GCA_964433875.1 uncultured Mesoaciditoga sp. | reverse complement strand
TAGTTTAGACAAAGCGAGGGAATATGCTCAGGCATTTTACAAGAAGATGGAAGAAGGCAAAATCCCTGTGACGCACAATTTCTACCTCAAGCAATTCCAGCGACTTGGAATAGTGGACAAGGCAAGGTACGACGCGGTCCTCCTTGATGAGGCTCAAGACAGCAACCCAATCACCTACGATATCGTCAACAGGATAAACGGGCAGAAAGTCATCATAGGGGACAAGCACCAAAAGATATACGGCTTTAGAAACACAGTTGACATCTCGGAAAAGTTTCTCCCATCCAATACGGACAAATTGCCGCTTACATACTCCTTCAGATTCAACGAAAATATAGCCGCACTTGCGAACAATTTGCTTTCATCATTCAAAGGCGAAAGCGCAAAGATAAAAGGAGTTTCTCAACATAGGGAAATAAAGACAATTGCGTTCATAACGAGGACAAACGCGAAAATAATCGAACTTATAGATGAGATGATTGAAAAAGGGGAGGCAAACTGGAAGACGGTCAGAGATCCAAGGGAGATCTTCAAACTCTCAATGTCGGTAACGAAGATATTCGTAAACCCAAAGATAGATTACACGGTGCCACAGGATCTGCTCTTTTTATCGCAGTTCAAAAATATAGATGAACTTCAAGATTATGCAAAGCGGCTAGAGGAAATAGAGTTGCTTTCTGCAATAAGCATCTCCATGAAAGGGATTGAAATAGAGAGATGCTATCGGCGCGCACTCGAGCAATATAGGAAAGACGCATCTGTTTACCTTACGACAGCGCACACATCCAAAGGCCTTGAATGGGATGAAGTTCACCTCACAGACGATTATCCGGATATACTCTCAAAGATAAAGCAGGCAGGTGGTCTGGTGAGGTTTTTGGAAATGCAAAAATTGCCGAACAAGCAAATTCAAAAGATAGTTGAGGAGATAAACCTGCTTTACGTGGCGATAACGCGGGCAAGAGAAAGTGCAGATGTAAAAGAACTCAAAAACAGCAACATAATTTTTCGAAAGCCACAAAATCAAATTTAGGCCCAAAGAGGGGGGTAAATGGGTTCTATCCCACCCCCAAACGCGCCTCTACGGCGTCGTTAGACGTGTCTATGGCGGTGTTTTGGAGACCGTTTTGGAAGTCACTCGGTGTGCTTTATCGATATCTCGACAATTAGATCTTGTCAATCTGGAATGACGGCATAAACTTCGCAAAATAGCAAAACCCTGCCAGACGCTCGTATAAGCCCAAAACGGGGTTATTTTTAT
>CAYSSO010000070.1:0-2596 GCA_964433875.1 uncultured Mesoaciditoga sp. | reverse complement strand
TACTCGCGCGTGTAAAGTCATGGGGCTTCAATTCTTTAGTGAACGGTGAGAAGTGAAACATGAAGAGTTAAGAGTTTTTCTGATTACAGATTACGCGTTACGCGTCACTCGTTACAGTTTTAGTTTTTTTGCCATTGGCTATGCGCTATGTGCCATTGGCTATACGCCATTCGCCGTTTTTGTCACCATTTTTGATCTACTGTCAAAGAAAATGAGAACAGGTTCCCGTTAACTCCACTTTGAAGGTTGACGTTTTGGATGTTGTCGTAACTCAATGCGGGTTCTACGATCAAGTTTCCGAAGTTCATCTGAGCGCTCAAGCAAAATTTATTCATTGTCTCTATGACCGGATCATTTAACCAATATGTGCCTTGAGGTTCAGATGTGCCATGCCATGGAACAAGCGGCGTTCTTACTCCTAAGTGAACATTTGTATATGTAAATGAAAGTATGCCGGAACTAAGATCACCAAGGGAGACTGGATAATTAAGTCCGACTTTTACTACTGCGTTGTTTTCTCCGTATTTGTACCCTATCATGTTTTGATCTATGTTGTTCCATGATGGATAGGCAAGGTACGAATAGTCTGGCTCCCCCGTCGTTGATTCAAAGGTGTAAGCGGTCGCACCTGCGAATTCTCCTATGAGTTGCAATTGGCCTATGTTTGTTTGCCCTCCTATGAGCCATGCGATTTTATTGGGATTTTGGAATCTTCCGGGAAAGAACATGTTCATATCGAAATCGTCGATGAGAAGTTCTGAATATATGCGGGTTGTATCTGAAAAATTGTAATTGGTCCAGAATCCAGCGAAGGCATTGTCGTTTAAACTCGTGTTTTGTGCCCATGGAGAGGGAGTTTCTCTTAGCACTTCAATTGCCGCGTAAGGCAGAGGTATGACTGCATACCATGGATCGAAGAATCTCATGAAGAGAATGGCTTCTTCGTAAGCAATTGAAAATTTGCTTGTCGGATGAAAGACGAATTCTCTCCAGTACAGAGATCTTGGATTTATATCGTTCAAAAGGATCATGTCTTGTTTGAAGGTAAAGAATTTGTTTACGGTTGCTTCGACGGATATGCCATTGAAAGGACCTGCGTTATCATCTAAAAACAGGTGGTAGTAATTCTCGGGACCTTCGACAAAGTCCATTCTTCCGAGATCTACCGAAAGATTTGGCGATGAGTAATCAAAGTAAGCATTATTTATGTACCAGTAATGATCAAGCGTCATGTAAGCGTAAAAGGGCGTTGCAAGACCATTTCTTACCATTTGAAAGTCGAAGATGTAAGACAATGAAGTCGAAGGTGATTGCCACAGTCTCACGGTGCTTGAGGCACCGATGAGATCCGTGGTGTTGGTGGAATTCAGCGTGAAGTTGCCATAGATATTCAAACCAAAGACTATCGCTGCCAAAGATAAAAAGATCGAAAGCACGATGATCTTTTTCATGATTATCTACCCGCTCCTTGTGCAGTAACGGTAGATGTCGAATACGGTGTCGCGGGGACTATGCTCTTCCATAGATAAATTCCGCTGTCGGCAAGGTTGAACAAAGATGTGACGTTGCTGACTATTTGCATAAGGTTATACAACCCGGATTGGGGAACATAGAGTATGTCTCCAGGGCTTATGAGAATGTTGTTTGTCGGAATGCCGTCTTTTGAGAGGTTAAGCACTTGCGGGTAATTGTTAGGTCCACCTTTGAACAGATAAACATTTGACATATCTCCCGCCGCTGTTGGACCACCGGCCATTAAAATGGCTTCAAGTGCTTTCATGTTCGGTGAAAACTGGTAAACTCCTGGGTTGTTGACATCTCCGAAAACATAAACTTTCATCGAGAGCGTCGTTGGCACATACACAACTTCACCCGGATAAACATTTAAAGTCGCAAGTGTTTGTGGAGATACCTGATATGTGGTTGTTTGAGTTCCGGCGATTATCTCAATTTGTCCCAAATTCCAGTCCAAAAGCCCTCCAGCGAGGCCGAGCACTTTGGTTAAAGGCTGAGGATTTGGCGATGTTAGTTCGTAAGTTCCCGGCGTTCTTACTGCACCTATTACTGTCACATAATCATTCGGCACTTTCGGAACGTATATGACATCTCCTGGCTTTACGTTAACCGATGCAAGCGTTTGTGGAGAAATGTCGTAAGTTGCGCTTTGAGTCTGGGAAATAACGCTGACTTTGCCTTCGTTCCAGTTCAAAAGTCCTCCGGCAAGGCCGAGAGCTTCTGCCAAAGATTCTGAATTTGAAGGTGGAAGATTGTAAGTTCCAGGGTTTTTGACCGCACCGAGAATCGTGACGTATTGCATAGAAAAGACCGGTATCAAAAAGACCATACCCGGCTCAATTTTAAGGTTTGGCACTTTTCCTTGATATATTCCGGAGAGGTTTATCGTTTGTCCTGTTGTTTGATTTTTGTAAAATACTATGACGTTTCTCAAATCGGCGTTTTGATTGAATCCACCGGTATTTTTGAATATGTCAAGTATCGATGTGTTAGGGGTGTACTGAACGAATCCTGGGGTTTGAACTCCGCCCATAACAAAGATCCCGTCTTGCTTCAAAGAAGGAACGATTATGGTGTCTCC
>CAYSSO010000069.1:1291-2656 GCA_964433875.1 uncultured Mesoaciditoga sp. | reverse complement strand
TGAAAATAGATGAGATAAAAAAAGAATTCATCTATAAAAATCCTTTTGGAATAAAATCTGAAAATTCGAGAAAAACTTACATAAACTGGATTATAAGAGATTACGTAAAAGGCTTCGAAACAAAAGAACTTATGGTTTTTGCGAAGATCATAGCGAATGATGAAATAAATTCTCAAATAAAGAGAGAAATACTTTTTTGGAAAAATTGTCTTTCCGATGAACTTATGCGTTCAATTACGAAAGATTTTATTTTTGAAAGATATCAAAAGGTTAAATCGTTCAAAAAGCAAGAACTTGAAGATTTCGTTTCAGAAAGAGTATCTCTAAAGCCTGTAACGGTACATAAATGCGTAACAGATTATATCGCTCTGACTGAAAAAATTGGCTTCCTTTCTTCAAAAAATGAAATTTGCCAATTCAGTTTCTATCGTCCCTATATAGAATCAGTTGTATTTTTGGTCTTTTATCTTTTAAATTCGCAAAAAACGCCGTTGCAGATTATCAAAGCGGAAGATTTTAAATATCTTTTGATTTCAGAAAGCGAACTTATTCAAACACTTAAAGAGATCCAATCAAAAGGACTTATCTCATTTGCAATTGCCGGCGATGTCATAAGGATAGATCCAAAAATAGAATTCGAGGCTATTAGCGATGCGATCAGATCCTGAGATTACTCTAAAGGGCAAAATAAATCTACTTAAAAATTTACTCGAAAAATCTGATGAGATAAAAAGCAAGACAGAGGGATCAAAGGTAATAATCTTGACAGTTGATCCTACGGAAGAAACAAAAGCGATCGAAGAATTGAAGAGAATTTTTGATGACATGTCTTACATAGATATCTCGAAAATTCTTTTGGAAGCAGTCGATGAGTATGGCCTTGAAAATCTTAAAGAAGACAGGGAATTCTATGGAAATAATTACAAAGAAAGTTTTCTAAGAAAATTTCTTAACCTTATAATAGAAGAAACGATCAACCAATCCAAAGATAAAATAGTTGTAATTCACAGAATAGGAATATTAAATGATCTTTTGAGAATTAATCAAATAATCGAATCGGTTGCTGGAGATCTCAATAATCCGGTTGTGATGATCTATCCTGGAAAAAGAAAAGAGGAAGAACTACATTTTTTGAACGATCGACATGTTACTTCTGTTTATCGTGCAGAGATAATTTGAGGGGTGATGAGATGTCAAAGTTAAAGGATCTTTTCTCGCTTAACATTGAACAGGACATCAATCTTGTTGTCAAGGCTGATGATCAAAACATTGTTCAGGTTGAGAAAGAAATTTCCGAATATATAGTTACCGAAGAAATAGAGAAATTACTTGAAGAATTCCTTGAATCATATACTATCAATTCTA
>CAYSSO010000069.1:0-1236 GCA_964433875.1 uncultured Mesoaciditoga sp. | reverse complement strand
GCTATCTTGTAGAAAATCCCATACTTCAAAATGGAATAACGGCTCACGATAGATTTAGAGAAAGATTGAATGCATCAACGAAAAAAGATTTCATCGAGGGTCGATTATCAGTCATTGAAAAGATTAAGGCAACAGTTGTTATATTTGAGATAATTAAAGACAGTTCTTCTTCAGAAAAAGAAACGATACAAAAGATCATGTTAAAAAAATTATTTCAAAAACTCGGATACGCCGAGGATCTTAATGTTTCATCGATACAATACGATCTTGAAAAGCAAGGATATTATGATAATTTCAATTTATATCTTTCTCAAAACAATCTTGATCCTAAAACGGTAATGGACAACCAGGGTGTATTCAGAAAACATCTGGTAGATTACCTTACAAGCGAAAAGGGCTTTTCTTTAGAACATGCAAAAGAATTCTCACAATCGGCTCTACAAAAATACTCAAATGAATTAACGCCTGCCTCTTTCACAGACATTTGTCTTGAAGTATCAAATAAAATTGGTAATAGGATTGTTTTTATAATAGACGAGATCGGATCATTTGTAACCTCTCAAAGAGACGATAACAGATATCTTGCCCAACTTCAAGGAATTTCTGAATCATTTGCGAAGGATGGCAAAGGTAAAATCTGGCTTATAGTAACCTCTCAGGAAAAACTTGATCAAATATCCCAAATTATCGAGAAAAAAAATAGTCTTTCTAAAATCACTGACAGATTTCCTATAAGACTTGATCTAACTTCAAAAAACGTAGACGAGGTAGTAAGAAAAAGAATGCTTGAAAAAAAGACAGAAAAAATTCATGATCTCAAAACTTTATTTGATTCCAAAAAAGGAAATATCCAAACTATTACAGATGTAAAGACAACTTATCCCAAAACAGAAAATTTTGACAGTTTTAAAGATTATTATCCATTCTTCACTTATCACATTCAGAGATTGATTCCAGATCTAATTCAATCACCAACAGGAAGCGAATACGCGCAAGCCAATGAAAGAAAGTTGATATCAATAGTCGACACGATACTCAAAAGGCTAAAAGATGAAGAATATACAAGATGTGTCAATTTTGTTGATATCTTTGATAGTCTCGGTGTCAAGTACTTTGGATCCGGCGTAATTGAACACATTTCCAATCTCGACAAGGGATTTGAAGTTTCAGATTATCCGATTAAACCTTCTGATGTTATGAAAGCGCTCAAAATAATGAAAAACGTTAAAATGAATT
>CAYSSO010000068.1:2035-2744 GCA_964433875.1 uncultured Mesoaciditoga sp. | reverse complement strand
AGTCCTGTATCTTCATTGAATTTGTAAAAATCGTCGTTTTTCGGCTCAAAAAGTCCTCCATTAAGAAATGGAATTCCTTCAAATATCTTATCATTTATTTTCCTGCTTTCAAGAGGTGTATTTAAAATTTGAAAAAATAGGTTTTCCAAAATCATATGGAAATAATTGTCGCTATTTTTTACTGCACTGCTTGATAGTATTTCATCTGGAATAAGAGGTTTATCGTTAATCGTTTTCTTTTTGAGAAACCAACAAAATATTATCCTTCCTATTAATCTTATAGCAAAGTTTTGCTTTTGCTCTTTGCTTGCATTATTAGGTAATTTTATTTCATCAACAAGTTTGTTAAAAAATCTGGATATTTGTTGATAAAATTCTTTGTTGACTACTTCGACGGAAAAACGATTTTTCAAATCTTCTAAATCTTTAATTTGTCCCTTTTCTATCAAAAATTTTTGTGGTGTTTTTACCTTTGCATCTGGTCCAAGAACGAACGAGTGCCTTCTGGGATTAGATTTTTGTTCAACGATACTATCTTCACTTACTACAAAGTCTCTTGTAACAAGGGATAACCTATAATTTTTCGAATTCTTAGATTTTACAATCGCCAAAACATTATCTTTTGAAAACTTCTTCATGAACTTGAAGATTTCATTTGTGATTGTAACTCTTGGATCTTTTTCTGATTCATGTTCAAACTCATATACGC
>CAYSSO010000068.1:1491-2025 GCA_964433875.1 uncultured Mesoaciditoga sp. | reverse complement strand
TCTCCGAAGAAAACGGCAGATTTGATCTTCTTATTGTTTGTATTTTCTAAAGTTACATTTTCTTCTTCATACTTAAAGTCATCTGGAAGAAAAGTCCTAAGAAAATCTATGAATGTTTCTCTTTCATAGACTTCATTAAAATTCATCTATAACCATCCCTTCAATAGAATTGGATTCAAAAGCTTTCAAAATTCCTCTGCAAAGATTATAACCTCTTCTCCTTCATCTATTTCTTTTGCACGATTTATTATAGCCAAAAGATAGTCATGCGGAATTGTTTTTTGGATTTGCTCTATAAAACTTTGGTAGTTACGAGTATTTATTTTATTGATGAGTTTTAAATAATTTTCAGGTAGATCGTCATACTCTTCAATAACTTTTATAAGGTCATCGATATATTCCTTAATTCTATTGTCAGGAATCACTTTTTTTATACCTTTAAGCTTATCCAAAACTCCGATTGTCGTTTTATCCCTTCTGAAATGAGAATTACGCTCAAACAATTTTTTCTTCACATTCTGATAAATTGGATCA
>CAYSSO010000068.1:0-1461 GCA_964433875.1 uncultured Mesoaciditoga sp. | reverse complement strand
TTTTCATCTTCTGAGGCTTTAAACAAATTTAAGGCTTTCTCAAGAGGTAAACTTTGAATTGATTCGCTATTTCCAATTTTGAAAACATATTCTCCTGCCTTTTTGCCAAAAACTACAACACCCTTTTCGCCCTTATCAACACTTCTTTTTATTTTAACTCTTTTTGGTATTTCACGGGCTTTTTGAAGCAAATCAGAATGATTGTTTTTTATTTCATTTATAAAGTTCATATATTCAATATCCCATGATTTTTCTTCTTCCTCTTTGTATCTTTCTGAAAAATATGCGTGAAGTTCTTCATCGGAAGTTAGAATTTTTGTATCTTCTCCTAAAATTGCTTGAATCATTGATAACTTAAGAGTTGATATACGTTTTACATTCGTTTCTTTTTCTCCAACTTCCGATGGGAAAAAATTGTAAATAAAGATATTATCAAAGACTTTCGTGCTTATTCTGTTTATTCTTCCGATTCTTTGGATTACTCTTGTTGGATTATATGGTACATCATAATTAAAAATGATATTGGCTCTATTTAAGTTAACGCCTTCAGACATCGAATCAGTGGTAATTAGGATATTGAAATCATCTTCTTTGTTGTTCACAGAAGCATCGAAGTTACTTCTAATCTTTGGTAGTTTGTGCTTTTCTGATGCGGAATAACTTATCACCTTGAATTGATCTTTTAAATTTTCGTATAAATAATCTACAGTATCTTTAAATTCACTGAAAATCACTATCTTTCCATTTGACCCATCTGACATTAATTGACGCAAGTATTTTTTAAAATGCTCTAATTTTGAATCTTGTCTTTTTGTCTCGAACCATTCTTTGTAGATATTTTCAAGTAATTCCAAATCTTTTTTAACATCTCTTTCAAAATCTACCCTCAGTTCTTTACTCTCTATAAATTCGTATCCTTTTTTTCTGAGAGAATCGAGTTTATTCTGAATTTTTAAATTTTCCATATCAAAGAGAGTCATTTCTTCCACTTCAAAATCTTCAAATTCCTCTGGAGAAATTATATCTCCCTTTTTGTAAATGGGTACCAGATGAAGTTTTTGATGCCATTCCAAAATGTTTTTTGTTGATTTTATCATATTTTTAAGAGAAATTTCAAAAGCCTTTATCGAACTTTCAAATCTTCTTACAAGATGCCTTCTCATAAAATCTGCAAGGTTTATTTCAGATTGTTTAAATAATTGTTCATCCATGTCAAATATCTGCGAGATTTTTCGCTTGTAACTTTCGTAGTCTTTTAGATATGTAACAGGCTTATATCTTGCACCTATAAATCCAACTTTCTTATCATCTGAAGGAGATATTTTTTCAAGTGTTTCTATATATAGATCTTCCAGATCACCTAAGTAATATTCAAGAATTTCTGGATCATGAACATAAGGAAATTTTATATTTTGTTTTTCTATATCTTGCCTATATTTTTTTATCTCTTTTAGGTCGATC
>CAYSSO010000067.1:0-2757 GCA_964433875.1 uncultured Mesoaciditoga sp. | reverse complement strand
CTCATCACCGATCACGCGTTACTCATCACTGATCACTATTCCCTAATCTCTAATCTCTAATCCCTTTTCTCTCTCGGCCATACGCCATATGCTATATGCTATATGCCATACGCTATTAGTTATGCGCTGTTTTTCAATATTTCCTTCAAAACGTTATCTATTATCTCGTATTTTTCACCTGTACGCTCTTGCTTTATCCACGTCATCTTTTCCAAATTTTTAAGTATCTCGTAAAGCCTTGAATCGGATATCGTGTCACCTTTCGCAAAGAATGCATTTTTTAAACCGGACCACGTGTTTATTCCATTTGAGATATATGCAAGGGTCTGAACATATCTTGGACTCTTTCTTTCTAACTCCTTTATCTCTCCTCCTATCATTCCGGCAAGACTTTGAAATGCGCTTTTTATGGCCATATCAAGATCTTTAAATTGAGCATACCGATTTCCAAATTCGACAAGATAGCCCGGAATTCCATCTAAAATCTCAACTGCCTTTTGAATATCTTTTTGATCGATCTTTACCTTTATTTCATCAAAGCCCTTTTCAAGAAATGAAATCGATGTTGATTTATCGAATGGATTCAAAGAAATTTCCCTTATATACCTTCCGTAAAGTGGTGATTTGTAATCGTCCACGTTTAAAAAATCGTGGAGAAGGCCAATCTCCGATCCGGAAATTATTATCCTTATGAACTTGAAATTATCATACATGTACGAAAAGAGCGAAAGTAAATCATTGCCTCCCTTTGTTCCGTAATACTTCAAATACTGTGCCTCGTCGAAGAAAAAGATGGTGTAATTCTTTTCCCGCTCGCTGAATTTCTCGATCTTCTCTATTAAGGAGAGCAAATCTACTTCTTTCCAGTTCATCGACAACGAAAGATCTTTGACGGATATCCCACTTAGATTTGTCAGAAAAACTTTTAATTTTTCAAAATTTGAAAATTCAGAAAGGGAATTTTGCAGTCTTTGGATCAAATCTACCTTCTTTATATTTCCGCCACTGTTTGCAAACATCGCTCTTCCATCCAAAAATACACTTTGATATCCCTTATCTTTTAAGACAGTCCGAACAAGAGAAGATTTTCCGATCCTCCTCAGCCCAGTAACCATCGTAAGCGGATACTTTTCTATCGAATCAACAAGATCATTTATCTCTTTTTCTCTGTCAAAAAAACTTTTTATGTCCTCTTTTGGCTTTAGATCAAAAAGCATTTTATCACCCAGAGTAATTATATCACTTCCGGTACCGGAAGTGACTTCCGAGGGCGGAAGTGTTTTTTCTAATCTCTTTTTACTATTGGCCATACGCTATATGCCATTTTATTCTTCACGAGCATATGATTTTTTACTTTTTCAACAATGGGAAAATATTTATAAATTGAGATGGAGTTAAAATTTTAATCCCATTGTATTCTTTCAACAACAAAAGGTGATCATCTCCCGAAACGATGTATTCTGCTTTTGCTTCAATGGCACATTCAAGAATCCTGTTATCAGAATCGTCTCTTTCTATGACCGAAAGTACAATATTTGGTGATACAAAAACAGCAATGTCTCTAATAGAATCTAAAATTGTCAAGATTTGAAAATCTTCCATTCCAATTTTTCTTTTGAGAATCCTTTCTATTTCCCATAGAATGAATTCTGATATAAAAAGGGTAAGTGAAGTGTCTTTTCTTGCAAATTCCAAAATCTTTCTTGGGTTCCCACGAGTCAAAATAGCAGAAATGAAAACATTAGTATCTAAGACAACTTTCATTATTATTTATCGTATTGACGAAAATCTTTGATAAGTTGAGCGACATCTTTTTCATCTGTTATTCCAAGTGATTTAGATTTTTCCTCGCCCCACTTGTAGATCAGGTGCCATTTTTCTTCTTCTATAATGTAACGTTCCAAGGCTTCTTTTAAGATGCTACTTTTAGAAGTTTTTCTCTTTCTTGCCATTTTGTCCACTTTATCGTAAATGTCTAAAGGAACAGACATATTCACAATCCTTGTATTTCTTGGCATATAATCACCTCCGTAATGTTATTTCTTTACAATTAAAGATATCATAAAAAGTTGCTTTTGTCAATTGTCACCCTGATTAAGCATATTTTTTAACGTTTTTTCCGATTACGAGTGATTGTTCATGTATCTCGTTCTTTGGTAAGAAGATTTTACGAAATAATCATTCCGACGTAGAACGATGATGGCAGATTTGAATATATGATACACTAATCGTTAGTGTTTGAAACACTAAAAAATTCTTAAATGATAATCTAAAGGTGTGAAAATTATGGCCTTTCTCGATAGTGACATACTCCTACCACTTACAGAAGTGGGAGAATTCTTGCTTAAAAAACGTTAAATGAGTTTGAAAGGATAAAGATTGGATCTGTTTTGGATATATCTTCCATGAAACTTGCCGCGATACTCGGAAGATCAGAAAAAAAGGATTATTACGATATCTACGAAATTTTACAACATTTGACTTTTGAAGAAATCGTAAGAGGATTTAAAAAGAAATTTGGCGGAGAAGTTGATCTATATCAATTAGCAATGGCGGTTGAATACTTTGACGATGACACGCCAGAACCGAAAAGGGCCAAAAGAACATGGATAGAAGTCAAAACTTTTCTTCGACAACATTCGAAAGAATATTTAAAAATCATCGAATCTCTCCGATCTCTAATCTCTAATCCCTTTTCTTTCTATATGCCATTGGCTATTGGCCATATGCTGTGCGCCATAAATCTGGTGCCCCTAG
>CAYSSO010000066.1:0-2922 GCA_964433875.1 uncultured Mesoaciditoga sp. | reverse complement strand
TTAAGGCTACGAGCAGGACAAAAAACTTCACTTTACCCATGAGACTCCCTCCTTTGAATTATCAATTTTGAGCCTGATAAACCTTTATTGACTTTATGTAAATCTTCTGTGGAAAGACGGTAGAACTGTCAGGATTTCCAGGCCAGTTCCCGCCTACCGCAAGATTTATTATCAAGAAGAATGGATGATCGTATACCCAGTCTTGCGCGCCATAATGAGACTTGACGTAAGACTTGGTGAGGAAGAAATAGAGGTGATCGTCTACATACCATCCCATTGCATCTTTATTCCATATAAATGTAAAAGTGTGGTAAGAATCCGAGAAGGTCCCAGATGGGAGAGTATAACTTTGTCCAATTCCAACTCCTCCAGAAATTGGGCCATGAGCGGTGCCGTAAACCTTTGCGGGATTATTTCCTAACATTTCCATAATGTCTATCTCTCCACAGGCAGGCCAGCCAACCTGATTTATGTTGTCGCCAAGCATCCAGAAGGCAGGCCATATTCCTTGCCCTTCGGGAAGTTTAGCAACTATGACAACCTTACCGTATTCAAAAGAAAACTTTCCCATAGTGTTAATCCTCGCAGAGGTGTAATTGTAAGTCCCATATTGGTCGGAGACTTTTTCTTTGTTTGCCTCGATGATGAGATTTCCGTCCTTAACGTAAGCGTTATGATTTGTGTAATATTCGAGTTCATTATTTCCCCATCCCTTTATTCCCTGCGCCTCTCCATTGCCAATATCGAAATTCCACACATTTGTGTTGATAGAGGTCGCAGATGAAAAATCTTGATCAAATATCAAATTCCATCCTTTAACATCTGTAAGAATCGAGGTTGAAACCTGCGTTTCTTTCTTTGCTTCCATCTGTCCCACCTGCTCGAGAGAAACATCTTTTATCCACACAGTCCCTGTCGCAAGGCCAAGTTCAAATTCAAAACGCGCATGTTTACCCGTGTCTCTGTACATTGTGAAAGTACCTTCATAAGTCTTCCATTCATTTCCGAGTTGAAAGGTCATCCCGCCAGCCATTCCATTTCCGGGATTATAGGCGGGCCATCCTAAAGCGGCCGTTCCACCGATTTTTACCTCTATATTTCTTGGAATTGAAGACTTAGCGGTGAAAGTGAATTTGTAAACATATCCGTGATCAAGAGTGATCGGCGATTGAAGCAATTGTTCGGCCCAACTGTTAGATCCGACATCGTAGAGAACGGCCTCAAAGTATCCATCTCCACTTTTCGCGCTTCCGCCGCCCGTTGCGTTAACGAGAAAAGACCAGTTGTGGTTCGTGAATATATTTCCATCTGGAGGAATGGAAGACGGTGTGTAAAGAGGTTGAGTAAAATCTCCATTTCCGAGAATATTTTGTCCAAATGCGGCAAAAGTCAATAAAATTGCAAATGCCAGAATAAGAAAGTACTTTCTCATACGCTCACCCCTTTATTTGATTTACAGATTCTCTTTCAATGATTTTGTAAGGTATTACTATCTCGCGATTTCTCCTGTTAGATGTGGAATAGAGCCTTTCTATCATCAAAGACGCGGCCGTGATCCCGAGTTTCTCTTTTTGCTGATCAACTGTTGTCAGCCTTGGAAATGTATAACTCGAGATAAAAGAATTGTCGAAACCCATTATGGAAATTTCTTCCGGGACTTTTATGCTACTTTCTATGGCCGCGTTTATCCCTCCAAAGGCCATTAAATCGTTGAAGGCAAAGATTGCCGTTATCTTTTTTCCAAGTTTTAAAAAATTCTTGACTATATCGTACCCGGAATGAGGCGTAAAGTCTCCGTCCTTTATAAAAAATTGAGCGTCCGGATGTCTTTGGGCAAATAATTCAACACCATTTAGCCTATCAACTGAAGATTGGATATTTCTTCCCCCCGTTACAATCAAAAAATCTCTGTGACCTTTACCATAAAGATAACTAAGAGCGGTAAAGGCCGCCTTTTTATTGTCGATCGTAATGCTATCGACATTTATGTCTCCGCCCACATCATTTCTCCAGTCAAGGGCTATTATTGGGATCGTAAGGGTCGAAAACATTTCAATCGTTTTGAAATCGGGCGTGCAAAGGACAACTCCGTCTATTCTCCTTGTAAAAGCAAAGTCGAAGACTATTTCTTTTATGCTGTCTATGTTGTGGGTAACATTTATCATCACTTCTACATTTCTTTGGTTGGCGTAAATAGACAGGGCGTCAACGATCTCGCCATAAAATTCAAGGTTAAGATTCGGCACCACCACGCTTATACTGAATGAAATTTGAGTCTTCAAATTTCTTGCAAATCGAGATGGTTTGTACTTTAGAATCTTTATTGCCTTCTCGATCTTTTTCTTCGTCTCATTTGAAACGTAAGATGAGGAGTTCAGGTATCTCGAAATGGTAGCCGGCGATACGCCTGCCATCTTACTTACATCTAAAATCGTTGGCTGCTTTTTTATTTCATTTTTCATTTCTCACTTCCACTTTGAATCATGGATTAAATATTTCTTTTGAGTTAATTATAATATGAAACTGATTTCATAACAAATCCGATTATCGGTCAAAAATAAAGATATACAAACAAAAGCCAAATTATGAATTACTATTTGAAGGAGATCTAAGATTAGACATAAGCAATGACAATTTGCAATTGGCGAGACGTTATTATCCTCTGAGGTCACCCTCATCTTATGCACGTTCTACGTACAGGCTTGAGACTATTCAACCTAATCGGGATGGGAGTCGGCTTTCTCAATTTCTCAAACTAAGTTGCTTTAGCATACTTTTCAAGTTCTTATACCTATTTTACACATGACTTTATACAACTTACATGGTGATGTATGAAAAAAGCATGTTTTCAAAGAGCCTGGGATATCCTTTTATACACATTTCAAGATGACGATGAAAGAACGGATAATAAAAGTCGTATTT
>CAYSSO010000065.1:2400-2934 GCA_964433875.1 uncultured Mesoaciditoga sp. | reverse complement strand
TACACAACGCCTGCCAACTTCATAAAAAGATTTACCTTCTCGTACAACGCCATATCGATCGATCCCGAACTCACGCCTTACGAATACGAAGAGCAATCGACCTCTCCCGATCCGATAGCCGGTAATGCCGTTTACAACGAACCATCCAAATTCTTGTTTGCTCACAGATTGGACTTTCAGATATTCAAAAATTTAAGAATCGGACTCGGAGAACTCAAATTGCTCGGAGGCAAATATCCGGACTTTCGCGATTTCAATCCACTCATAATCTGGCACAATACATACGGAGAAGGTTATTCAAACGATATGGGCGATTTCGACTTCAACTACGTCCCAATCGACGGAATAAATCTGTACGGAGAGTTTGCGCTCGATCAACTGACAACATCTCTTATAGCAGGCCAGCCTATAAATTACAAACCGAGAGCCTACGCTTACGCTTATGGAATGACAAAAAATTGGGGAGACTGGAACGATTTATCCCAAATCGGTGTAGAATACTATTATGTAACTCCTTGGATGTACAACAGGTGG
>CAYSSO010000065.1:0-2390 GCA_964433875.1 uncultured Mesoaciditoga sp. | reverse complement strand
CATACCTTGAATTCACCAATAGAATCATGCGGGTATCGGAAAACCCAGGATCAAGATGGTTCACCGATTACCCGATTGGATACCTTTACGGTCCTGACGTTGAAACGTGGAGTCTGTTTTACAACAATCATGATCGGCTCTTAGACACAAACATAAATTTAAACTGGATAAGAAAAGGCCAAATCACAACACTGGCGCCGTACAATCCGAATGATTACGCGGCAACAACGCCGACGGGCACAGCCGAAGACATAAAAGACATCAACATAACGTTCAATTACAATTTGACAAAATCCATGTCGCTTTTCTTCTCCGGAGATCTCAGATACGTCACGAATTACCAGAACCAAGACACGCCTAACACGCCAACAATCCTTGGCAACGCATGGCTGTACGATTTTTCATTCGGCTTCCAGTACAGTTATAACGATTGAACAAAGAAATAAGTTACAAAATATCATTGTAATCTGATAGAATATCTAAAGGTACTGTGATTTTTTAATAAAGGTTCTCTTTTTGTGTTGCAGGAGGAAACAACATTGGAAGAAGAAGACTACCAAGAACAAGAAATAACGTTTAAACTCTGGCATGGAACTTCTAAAGAAAATGCTAAAATGATAGTTGATAATAACACATGGAAAGAAACCGAAGATAATGACAAACCGTTTTTTGGAAATGGTGTATACTTTATGAAGGATAATAAGAATTTGGCTTGTTTATGGTCATCTAAAGTCAAAAAGTTTGATCCTGCGTGTGCCATTTTATGTTTTGTAAAAGTTAAAAGGAAATTTGTTTTTGATTTGGCTGTCGATCAATACTATAAACTTTATGAAAGTTTTGCAAGTAGATTGGTAAAGAATTCTAAAATAAGCAGTTCTATAATTAATGCTATATGTAAAGCAGTAGAAGTAAAAACGCTGGATATTGAACCAATAAAAGTTGTGGTAGGCTATTATTCATTAGGATTGCTTAATACAAATGATAAAATATCTGATAAATGTACAAATAAAGCCGTTAAAATTGAAGTACAGGTTGTAGTCAGAGATCAAAGTTTAATAGAAATAAAGCGTATAGAAAATTGTGAAAAGGGGTGCTAATTATGCCTAAAAATATCTCTGATATGTCAGATAAGGAGATAGAAGATCTTGTTGATGATTTTTTCAATAAAACTCCTAAAGAAACTCTAATAGATATTTTTGAACAATCTGGTTTTTTTAAAGAATTCAGTCAAGAAGAAATCAATTGGGAAATTTTTATGCCCATACTTTCCGAAAGTACTTTTTCTTCTTTTGATAATCAAAATATTCGATGGGATATTGAAGATAACTTCATTTCCGGAAAGATGGCAGCATGAAAGCGATAGAAAGCGATTTGAAGTTTAATGGATATAAAATCAAAGAATTGAAATACGAACAATACAATGTAATTCCGAACGATGTTATCAATTACAGTATAACCCTAAATCCAGAAATAAAATTTCAAGAAGACAAATTATCGGCTTTACTAAAATTGGGCTTAGTAATCTTAGGAAAGCAAAAAGAAGAGAAAGTTATCGAACTATCAGTATTAATAGAAGGCATTTTCTCTACTGATAAAATTAAACAAGATGAATTTAAAAAATTAGTTATGTCAAATGGAGTGGCTACATTGATAACGATCTTAAGATCTTTTATAGCATCTTTTTCTTCTCAAATTGGGAATATGCCTCCCATAATTATGCCATTGATCAATGTTCAAGCATCCATTGAAGATGAGGAAAATCTGAAAAATAAAGATCATCCTTAAGTCGTTTCAATGTCATTTGTTCATAGTCTTTGAATTCTATTTTTTCTGATTACTGATTACTCATTACTGATCACTGTTTGCTCTATTTCCTGATTACTCGTTACGCGTTACTGTTTACGGTTTTAATCTCTAATCTCTGTTCTTGCCATATGCCATATGCCATATGCTATTTGCTAATTAAATTGGAGGTAGAAAGATGGATCAAAATTCTCAGGATCAAACCAGCGAACTTACTCTCGGTGATATCTGGAGGATCTTCAAAAAAAGGCTTTGGATTTTCTTAATCGTTCTTATCGTTGTGGTTGCGATCACGCTTATCTACGCGTACAGTCAAACGCCGATATACGAAGCCACAACAACAATAAAGGTTTCATCGTCAAACCAAAATTCACTTTCAAGCCTTTTCACACAAAGTGGTCTTGGATATTCATCTAATAACCAGGATATATCGACAGATATTCAACTCATAAAGAGTCGATCTAATATTCAGCAGGTCATAAACGATCTGCATCTTATGAATTACCTTGAACAACCCCACGAATCAGAGAGTTTAGTCTCAAAAGTGCTTAAAAAACTCCATCTTTCTTCCTCCGGCACCACCGGCA
>CAYSSO010000064.1:0-3167 GCA_964433875.1 uncultured Mesoaciditoga sp. | reverse complement strand
CCTATATAGGCGTTAATACCCGCTTTTGTTACAGCCTCTTTTGCATATCTGTAATGTCTTCGGCGGGCTCCAAGATGGCCCTTTACGGCGTTGAGAACCTTGTTATGTCTCTGCCTCTTTGTAATACCTCTTTTAACACGCATCTTTCACATCTCCTTCAAATACCTAAAGTTCTTCTTGCCCTTTTTGTATCCGGCTTAGAAAGGGCCTTTTTAAGATCAAGCCTTCTTTTTTGAGAGGCAGACTTGTGGTAATTTTTGTGATTCCTTTTTGCTGATTCCCTCATGATCTTTCCAGAACCAGTTACATGGAATCTTTTTGCGGCACTTTTTCGAGTTTTCATTTTTGATTTCATGATATCCGAGCGCAAAAAAACGCGCTCTTCCTCCTTTCAAAACTATCTTTTAAAGTCAATTCGCAGGCATTTCGCCCACATTTGTTTCTTTGGCTGTCGAAGAAACTTTCTTTGGCCTTAGTCCCATTCGCATGTCCCGACCTTCGAGCATCGGAGGGGAATCGATCTCTGCCACATCGGAAAGATCTTTTGCGATTCTATCGAGTATTTCCTTTCCCTTATCGGTAAAGGCCATTTCTCTTCCGCGAAACATTATCGTTATTCTGACTTTGTTACCGTTTTCTATGAAATTTCTAACGTGAGAAAGTTTCGTCTGATAATCATGTTCGTCTATCTTGGGCCTGAATTTCATCTGCTTTAAAACATCAGAGACATTTCTCGACTTTTTTTGCTTTTTGTTTTGCTCATAGGTGTACTTACCAAAGTCCATTATTTTGCACACAGGCGGATTGGACGAAGATGAAACAAGTACCAAATCCATGCCGTATTCTTCCGCTTTTTGAAGTGCCTCATTGCGCTTTACGATTCCGAGTTGGGTACCATCAGGCCCTATTAACCTTACCGTAGGGTAACGTATTTCCTCATTTTTCAAAAATTCGCTCTTTGCTATTATCATCACCTCTTAATATGAAAATTCGGGTGACACAAGCCACCCGTCATAAAAGACAGTACTCCAAAACCTCTTCCCTTTTAAGGTGGAGGTGAGAAGCGGCGGCTTCTACTTTAAATATTGGTGGGCCATACAGGATTCGAACCTGCGGCCTACTGATTAAGAGTCAGTTGCTCTACCAGCTGAGCTAATGGCCCCGATTTTTACCAAGATGTATTATATCACATAATATATTTTTGTCAACCTTACACACCGGGCATCCTTACCATCTTTTCCACTCTGGCCATTCCCCATGTGATGATCGTTACGATAACGAGATATATCAAAGCAACGCCGAGAAAGACCTCCATAAATTCAAAATTTCTGCTCGCCACAAACTCTCCCTGTGCCATTAACTCTGGGACGCCCACAAGATATGCCACAGAGGTGTACTTTATAAGGTATGCAAATTCATTCGTCCATGACGGGAGGACCTTTATAAGGCTTTGAGGAAGTATAACGTTTAAGGCACTTTTCCATTTTGTCATTCCTATGGAAAGGGCTGCCATCATCTGTCCCTTATCGATAGATTGAATAGATCCTCTTATGTATTCGGCCTGATATGCCCCGCTGTTTATCGAGAAACTTATTATTGAAGCCACAAGAGGGGATAGATGTATTCCTATTTGTGGAAGGGCGAAATAAAATATAAATAGTTGCACAAGCAAAGGCGTTCCTCTTATTGATTCCACAAAAACTGTCGATATAGCGTATAAAATTCTATTTCCGTAAGTTCTCGATATCGCAACGAGTATGCCTATCACAAATCCTATCGAGATTGAAGAAAGCGCGAGTTCAATCGTAAAGACAAGACCATTCATAAAAAATGGAAGGGCCTCTACAAAGACATTTATAAACTTTATCATCTTCCCTCCTTGAATTTGACCAAAAATTGTTTTGTCCTCTCTTTTGAAGGGTTAGCAAGTATTTCGGGGCCACCTTGTTCGATTATTTCACCATTTTCCATAAAGATTATTCTGTCGGCAACATCTCTTGCAAATCCAAGTTCGTGAGTTACGATAAGCATGGTCATTCCTTCTCTTGCGAGGTTTTTTATCACCTCCAAGACCTCTCCGACGAGTTCTGGATCGAGAGCCGAAGTTGGTTCATCGAAAAGCATTAACTGCGGTTCCATCGCAAGGGCGCGCGCGATGCCAACTCTTTGTTTTTGTCCTCCGGATAACTGTGCAGGATAAGCATTTATCCGTGATCCAAGTCCAACTTTCTTTAGATTTTCGATGGCCACCCTTGTAGCGATCTCTTTTGGCATCTTTTTCACTTTGATTGGCCCTATTCTAACGTTGTCAAGAACTGTTAAATGATTGAAAAGATTGAACTCTTGAAATACCATTCCGATCCTTTGTCTGAAAATTTCGGGATGTTTCGAATTCGTTATCTCCTCGCCATTTAAAAAGATCTTACCCTCATCTGGTTCTATAAGACGATTTATGCACATAAGCATCGTTGATTTTCCAGTTCCCGAAGGGCCTATAATTACAACTGTTTCTCCTTTTTCCATTTCAAAAGAAATACCCTTTATTATCTCATTTTCCCCATACCTTTTTTTGAGATTTATAACTTCAAGGACCTTCAAGTCCTCTCACCTCTGAATTCAAAGCCATGGAGCGCAAATCTTTTCTCGACCTTTCTGACGATGGAATTCGTTGAAAAGGTTATGATAAAATATATCGACGCACACAGGAGGTATATCAAAAGTGGCTCGTAAGTCGTCGATATTATGTATGTACCTTCTCTGAGAAGTTCCGTCACTCCGAGCGCATAGGCAAAAGAAGTATCTTTGAGAACTATCGTGAATTCATTCGTGAGTGGCGCAATTGAAAATCTTATCGCTTGCGGCAATGTTATATGGATGAAGATCTGTGTCCCCTTCATTCCAAGAGATTGACCTGCCATGATCTGACCTTTTGGAACTGAGAACAGGGCTCCGCGAAAGATCTGGGACTGATAGGCCGAACTGCAAATTCCAAGAGACAGCACAGAGGCCATAAATGGATCGAATCTTATTCCAATAGAGGGAAAGCCGAAGAATATTATGAACATGACCACAAGCAGAGGAACACCCCTTATCACTCTTTCATAAGTTGTCGTTACTATCTTCATTGGGATATTGCCATAGACCTGACCGAGTGAAAATGGGATCGC
>CAYSSO010000063.1:0-3250 GCA_964433875.1 uncultured Mesoaciditoga sp. | reverse complement strand
GATGAAATTAAAGAACTCTTTAAAAGAGGCGTTGAGAATTAATTACAAGCTTTGGATCACGTTTTAACTTTTCTTTTTTCTTGAAGATACCTTATCGTGGATTGATCCACATTGATTATGTTGGAAGGTGTAAATTCATCTTTTGAGTTATCCTGCAAATCGGCTTCAATGGCAATCAATTTCAATTGATTTGCAAAAGCACGGATAGTTTCGACACTCAAATCTTCTGGCGCAACAATACTCAGCTTAATGCTGCCGTATTCGAAATTGAATATAACCCGTCCTGAAGGCATAGAAGTCCATTCCATCTTTGCGCCTGAATTTACAAATTCATCTAAGAGGTATCTTATTTCTTTAAATCTATCCATATCTCCTCCCTTTTGCCGGTATGAGGATAATAAGGTTATTTAATTTTATCATAGGAAGGATAAATGACAGGATGGATAATAAGGCGTATTGATTTGGCAATGATGATATTACAAGCAATGTATGGTGTAGTGTCATATGCCAGATCATAGAGTCTGTTTTGGATGTCAAAGATTTTGTTTGACTTTAAAAATTATCGTTGACACGGAGATAGTTTCGTTATAATATCTAATTAAGTTTCTCATCCGGTATCTGGATTTGGTGTTGTACAAATGAGGTGATGCAGATTGACAGCAATAGACTCAGACGATGATCTTTTCGGATTGGACAATGAAGAAACTGAAAATACCCGCTTTTACGGTTCACCTCAGGATACACTTGTTTCATCCTACATGAATGAGATCAAAGACATCCCCTTGCTTACGCCAGAAAGAGAGAGAGCACTTGCCATAAGGATATCGAGGGGTGACAAGCGTGCAAGGGAAGAACTTATCCTTTCCAATCTCAAACTTGTCGTGAGCATAGCAAGGCATTACATGGGTTTGGGTCTTCCATTTCTTGATCTTGTTCAGGAGGGGAACATAGGACTTATGAGAGCTGTGGATAAATTTGACTGGAAGAAGGGGTATAAATTTTCCACATATGCAACTTACTGGATAAGAAATGGAATGTTAAGGGCGATATCGAGCAAGGGCAAGACGATAAAAATACCCATTCATACGCTTGAGAAAATTGTCAGGATGAAAAAGATAGAGGCAGAATATCTTCAAAGGTATGGCGAATACCCGGACGTTGAATACATCGCATGCGAGATGAAGTTATCAAAAGATAAAGTAGAAAGGATGAGGGATATAAAAGAAACACTTTCTCTCGATAAAGAAATAGATGAAGATACAGCCCTTAAAGATTTTGTTGCAGATGAAGATGTAGGATCTCCTGAGGAATACGCATATCGTGAGGAGATGCATGTTTACATAGAGAAGATCCTCGATACCTTGGATCCCAAAGCGGCGATGGTTATGAAGATGAGATACGGTCTGGAGGGGCCAAGACGGACTCTTGGTGAGATAGGCCAGCAATTTGGGATCACAAAAGAAAGGGTCAGGCAGATAGAGGTAAAAGCTATAAAAGAGTTGAAACAATCTTTTGAGGAGTGATAAATTGCCGGCAGCAGTTGAAGATTTAGAATATGCCATAGGTATTATCATCGGTTATCTAATGGGCTCAATTTTGCCTGCATATTTCGTGACAAGATTTTTGGTCGGCACGGACATTCGTACTCTCGGAGATGGAAATCCAGGGACTACGAACGTAAAAAGAGAAGTTGGACTCTTTCCGGCAGTGATTACAGCCTCTTACGATACAACAAAGGGTCTCATAGCGATGGCTATATCCTTGTGGGTTTTCAAATTTCCACTCTTTTGGGTTTATATGAGCGGGGTGGGTGCGATAGCAGGCCATCTTTTTCCTTTTTATCTAAAGTTTAAAGGCGGGCGAGGAGTTGCAACTGCGACAGGTATGTTAATAGTTGCACTTTTTGAGATATCGTTGCATATGGAATTTCAGATTTTGCTGGGAGATATCATCTATCTCGTGTTTTTTGTTTTATGCATATATTTCACATCTTCAGACGAAAACTTCCTTGCCCTGACAACGTTACCCGTGCTTTCGATGCTTGTGACAATAAGGGCTGGTTTTTCGAATATTTCTCTCTTTGCCCTCATACTTATGATTTACATTTTTGTGATAAGTATGATGAATTTGAAGAAGTTGAAAATTCTAAGCCTCAAAGATGAAAATATGCGATTGTGGCGAATCTTTATAAGGCCTGTCTCAATGTCTTTCGTGCTTTTGGACTTTTTCATGCAAAGATCTATATTTCTTACTCTGATAGGTATAGTTTTGGCAATCTTCTTTTTCATGGATTTAACAAGACTTTTGTCTGAGCGTGTAAATATCTCTTTGACAAAAATGGGAAGATTCAAAATTTACAAAGCAAAAGAGGCGAAGCGTTTTTCTTCGATGACGTTATTTTTAATGAGTGTGTTTTTGATTTTCATAATCTTCGATAGGAATATAGCGATATTGAGCCTTGGTTTTCTTGTTTTTGGAGACATGGCTGCCAAAATAATAGGCATAAGTTATGGAAGAAGGAGAATCTTCAAGCCGTTGTCCAAAACAGTTGAAGGTTTTCTGGGATTTATGGCCGCAGCCGTAAGCGTCTCTTATTTTTCGTGGATTTTTGGTATTCGCCCATTATGGATATCTATTTGCGGAGCTGTGATAGCTGCCATTGTCGAATCTTTGCCACTCTCGGTGGATGACAACCTAAGTGTTCCACTTTTAAGTGGAGCGATAATGACCTTTTTCAAAATGATTTGAGAAAAGTCACATTTTAAGGTATCTTTTCAACATCACCAGTATTTAAGTAACATTACCCTTATCATGGGAACGTTATTTTGGGTTGCAACAATGGA
The DNA here is from genome assembly GCA_964433875.1 of uncultured Mesoaciditoga sp. Lineage (GTDB taxonomy): Bacteria > Thermotogota > Thermotogae > Mesoaciditogales > Mesoaciditogaceae > Athalassotoga. Next base: position 407 of record CAYSSO010000063.1, on the reverse strand, counting down.
TGGAGAATATTTCTGAACATTTGAGGCGGTTATGTCTCCACCGGCATACCAGATGTTGATTGTTATCAAAGTCGATGAATTTGTGATGCTAAGGGCATATTTATTCAGCAACTTTGATTGATCTCCGAAATACGGGCTTAAATCGCCGATATTCGAAACGATTTCATGATTTAAGTAGAAATCCTGCATAACTGCGGTTGAAATTTGAGAGAGGTTATTTGCAACTGTCAAAGCTTTAGCTTCATCGATTGCCCTTATGACAATCGGAACCATTGCAGAAATCAGTGCGGCTATGACAGCAAGTACGATCAATAATTCTATAATTGTAAAAGCACCCCTCATCTTGTTAGCCTCTTTTCGCAAATTAAACAAGCTAAAAGATAGGTAAAATACACGCCTTTATGTCA
>CAYSSO010000062.1:0-3316 GCA_964433875.1 uncultured Mesoaciditoga sp. | reverse complement strand
GCGTCCTATTGTGTTGTAATGGACAAATGGAAGGTGAGAGACATCTAACTGGTTTTCTATCGATCTTGAATAATGTACTGGCCAGATATCCGTGAGCGATGAATAGTTGAACGTTTCGTCTATACCTTCTAACCATTTTATCTCGGGAAGGTCTTTTTCGCTTTCTCCAAACCACATGAAGACGAAGCCACCCTTTTCGGCGATAGGATAACTTTTAACTTTGAAATTGGATCTTATAATTCCATTCCTTCCAATAGATGGAATCAAAACTGCTTTGCCAGAACTATCGTATTCTATGCCGTGAAAAGGACACTGAACATGATCGTTGACGATCTTCCCAAGCGCAAGGTCCGCGCCTCGGTGGGCACATGTCCGCTCTATGCAGTGAATTTCATTGAAAATGTCCCTCCAAAAGAGCAACTCCTTGCCCAATCTTTTGACTGCGGTTATTTTTTCTCTCTTGATTTCTTTTGAATCAAGCACTACATACCATTGATTGTTGATCATCATTATCAACCCCTTTTCAAGAAAGCACAAAAATTGACAGTCTAAATAAAAAGACAGTGGAGTCTAAAATTCTAATAATACTGATGATTCATTATTATAACAAAATTCATTTTCAAAGTCAAATCAAGTATACCAAATGGTATGGTAGAATTATTATGATAAAACAAAGAAAGGAAAATAACAATGAGAATACTTGTAACGGCTTTTGAGCCCTTTGGAAAAGAGACCATAAATCCATCTTATGAGGCAATTAAGAAGGTAAAAGATCGCATTATGGACTTTGAAATAATAAAAGTGCAATTGCCTACTGTCTTTTACCTATCTACAAAAAAGGCGATAGAGAAGATTGAAGAAATAAATCCAGATGCCGTTCTTAGCATTGGACAGGCTGCCAGGAAATACAGCGTAAATGTTGAAAGAGTGGCAATAAATATCGACGATGCAAGGATACCTGATAATGCCGGTCAACAGCCTGTGGATACGCCAATCGACTTGGACGGAATGCCGGCTTACTTCGCAACCATTCCAATAAAAAAGATTGTCGAAGAGATCAAAAAAGAAAAAATACCTGCCGTAATTTCAAACACAGCGGGAACTTATGTGTGCAATCATCTTATGTACGGTATTCTAAATCACATCCATAAAAATAATCTGCCAATCAAAGCAGGATTTATTCACGTCCCCTACGCCTCTGAACAGGTACTTGATAAACCAGACACTCCTTTTATGTCTTTAGAAGATATGACACACGCCATCGAAATTGCTTTAAGAGTTATTGCAAGCGATATACTTTCGTGTTCTTAGCAAATTAACGTCAGTGAACGGTGATAGGTAACGAATGATCGAAGTTGATTTGTCATCAGGGATCGCCTTTAAAACTTACACGAAAATGCGATCCCCCATCAAGTGCTATATTTTTTGTGCCCTATGAATTTCAGAATGTTGGGGATAGAGATTTTTTAAATCGCTTATCCATTTTGCGGTATCTTTTATCGATATTTCAATACTTCTTGGTGAATATCCCAATTCTTTAGATGCCTTTTCATGGGAAGTCAAAGAATTGCTCAAAAGTGTATGAATTGAGTAAATGGTATAAGTTTGTTGGTCTGATTTTTTGAAAAGATCGTGAGATAATTCAAAAATAGGCGCTACCAATTTCGCAATCCACGTCGGAATTTCGATAGATGGAGACTTTACGCCAGATGCTTCTGACAAAATCTCAAAAATCCTCTTAACTGTGATCTGCTCTCCAGAAAGGATATAGTTCTCGCCGCGTTTTCCTTTCTCGCATGCAAGTATTGTTCCATCAACCACATCTCTGACATCGACAAAATCGTAAGCGCCACTTATGTAAAAGTGAATCTTGCCCTTCATAAAGTTATAGATCATCTGACCGATATTCGATAATTTGTATTCGTATGGACCTATGACGCCTGTCGGATGAACGATGACGGCATCAAGGCCTCTGTCAATAGATTCCAAGACCGCAATTGTTGCCATTGCTTTTGATTTGGCGTATTCGCCGACAACTTTGGATGGATCGAAAGATTTTGTCTCTGTTATTGGAACGCCCTTTGGTGGTTCCACAAAAGCATGGATCGAACTCATGTAAACGAGCCTTTTGACTTGACAATCAAGGCATGCTTTGATCACGTTTTGAGTGCCACCGACATTCACGTCGTAGATGTATTTAGATTTTTTAGAAATTGAAATGATTCCTGCCAGATGATAAACGATATCTGCATCACAGAAACCCGCTTGAAGTGATTTTATGTCTCTTACATCTCCGTAAAAGTACTCTACATCAAGGCCTGCAAGCGGAGTAAGACTTTCGGCTGGCATGACGAATGCTCTTACTTTCTCGCCTCTTTTGACAAGTGCTTTTACAAGTACGTTACCGATATGCCCTGTTGCTCCTGTTACAACTATCATTTTAGCACCTCCTTTCATAATTTTAGACCAAATTAGTTTTTTGGTCTATTAGCGGTAAAAAAATTATCTTGCAATTATCCCGTTGAAAAGTATATTCACAAGAGTTTCAACATTTTTTTCTATTTCCCAGTCGTTTGACGTGGCGAATTTGTATTCTATGCCCTTCGTTGCCATAGCCATAACGTATGCTGTCAAATAAACGTTTTTCACATCGAATATACCCTCGTTTACCCCATTTTTGAGTATATTTTCGAAGACACTAATTTCGTAATCATCGTAATCTTTCCTTACTTGATTTATGAAATCGTACATTTCTAAATACTCATCTTTGAAAGCAACATAAAGATTTGAAAGCGCTTTCATAGCTTTCATCCTTGTTATTATGTAGTTTTTCAACTTTTGCTGGGGAGAGTTACTTTCTTTCAAAGCAAGTTCGAGTTTTGATTTCAACTCTTCCGCTTCGATATCCACAATGGCCTTGAGTATCTCTTCTTTGCTTTTGAAGTAATAGTAAAGAGTGCTCTTTCCTTTTCTTAACTTAGAGGCTATCTCATCCATTGTTGTTTTTTTAAAACCGTATTTGGCAAAAAGTTCTCGTGCCGATTCAATTATCCTGTCTCTTTCGTCCATTCGCTCACTCTTCTCGACTAAAATATTCTTACGTTCGATAAAAGCATAACATATATTTTTGGGCATTTCAATATCATTAACATTAACGCCTCACCTTCGCAGCCTGCATAAGAAATAAAACAAGTAGAAATTGATCCAGTGCGCCCATTAAAAGTGATCCACCTCGATCATTTCTTTGTTCCTTGCCTCCTTCTGTAACTTTCTCCGTTCATGTTCAAGATAATCGCGTTGTGTGTTATCCTGTCCA
>CAYSSO010000061.1:0-3646 GCA_964433875.1 uncultured Mesoaciditoga sp. | reverse complement strand
CATTGTCAAGAATCGTTCCGTCGGCAACTGACGGGACGTTGGTGGATAACATCGGAAGAAAATTAACAGTGGACGTTCCATCGTACTCGATCAAATTCTCATAGACCTGCATAAGAATTTCGTCCGAGACAGTATCATAACACCATGCTGGATCAAGCGAAACAAAAGGGCCAGGCTCTTCATAAACAAAGGTATTTGGATTTACAACTGCCTGTCCAAATGTGACAGCCAAAATGCCTATCAATGCGATTGCAACGAGTACCAAACTTTTCTTCATTTTTCAACCTCCTTATAAAGCATCCCGCGTATTCAGGGTATTTTGCAAACATTATATATAACGAAGGTAAATACAAAAATTTGTTATCATTAAATTTTGATGTTTAAGTCATTAATCTGTTATTACACAGTAATATTTTGAATTTTTCTGTTTGATCCTTCCTTTTCAATGTGATATAATAGAGCAAACGTTTGCTCACAGAGGGATAAAATGGCTACAATGCGCGATATCGCAAAACTCTCAAAAGTCTCCGTTTCGACAGTTTCAAGAGTTTTAAACGGCAAAGGAAGGGTAAGCGCCGAAAAAAGAAATGAAATAATAAGCCTTGCCAACCAATTTCATTACATTCCAAATTACCACGCAAAATGCATGACAAAAAAAGGCGCCATCACTGTAGGTCTCGTTGTTCCAGATATATCGAATCCTTTCTTCGCAAAGATCACCATGGGAATAGAGTTAGAACTCAAAGATAATGCCTTGCTGATATTGATGAACTCTTTTCGTGATATCGAGAGAGAAAAGAAATTGTCCCTTCTTCTGAGAGATAGCGGAGCAAGAGGCATAATAATAGGCAATTCACACGTTGAAGATGATTTTGTCTTTGAAATTTCGAAATACATTCCCGTCGTTGTTTTCGATAAAGAGTACAAATTACCGAACATAAGCACGATAAAGTTAGACAATGTTTACGGTGCCTACATCGCGACAAATCACCTTATTGAAACCGGTTGCTCAAATATAGTTTATTTCGGTGGTCTTGAGGATCTCGACGTTTCAATTCAAAGGAGAGAAGGGTACAAAAAAGCCCTTAGAAAGGGAATGCAGCCTCACGTAATTCCAACTGGATACGATGAAAGATCTGGATACGAAAAGGCAAAAAAGGTTTTGCCGTCAAAAAAGTTCGATGGGGCCTTTTGCATGAATGATCTCGTCGCAATAGGGGTTTTAAAGGCGGCAAAAGAGATTGGAATACGAGTACCAGAAGATCTCAAAATAATAGGCTTCGACGATACAGAACTTTGCGAAGTTACGGCACCACCACTTTCGTCTATTCACCAGCCAATTGAAGAAATGGGCAGGGCCGCAGCGCAAGCGCTTTTAAAGATGGTCAATGGAGAAGAAAGTTCGAGATCATATCTATTTTCCCCTTCATTAATCGTTAGAGGTTCTACTTTACCTGTTTAAAGAGGTGATTGAAATGCAAAAGAGGAAGTTGGGTAAAACCGGAATCGAAGTGTCGGTTTTGGGCCTTGGAGGATTTCACATGCTCGAGATTTCAAAAGAACTTGTATCTAAATTGATGGACATTTACCTTGAAGCGGGCGGAAATTACGTCGAGACTGCGGCCGAATACGGAGACGGAGAATCTGAAAAAAAGATGGCCTATGCCATGAAAGGAAGAAGAGAAAAAGTTGTACTGGCAAGCAAATGCCACGCGAGAGACTACGAAGGGGCTAAAACTTTCATCGATAGGACGCTATCGAACCTTCAGACGGATCATCTCGATCTGCTATTTTTGCATCATGTTACGAGTCAAAAAGATGTTGACGCTTTACTTTCAAGGCCTTCCGCGCTCGATTACGCACTCGAGGCAAAGAAAAAAGGACTTATAAGGGCCATTGGAATTTCTTTTCACGGCTTGCCGGATTACGCTTTAAAGATCTTAAAGTCTCAGGATCTTGACGTTGTCATGACCCAGTTTAACTATTACGACAGGTTTAACTTTCCTTCCACATTTGACGTGCTTCTTCCTTACGCAAGATCGAGAGAAATGGGAGTTGTGGGAATGAAGGCCTTCGCCGATGGCTATCTCTACCGTTCGGTCGAAGACGCGCTAAGATATTCCCTTTCTCAGGATATAGACGTGATGGTCGTTGGAGCCAATTCGGAAGAGATGCTTTTGAAGGATATATCCATAGCGCAATCTTTTAAGCCTATGACACAAAAGTCAATCGATAACCTGTATTACAGAGCTCCGGAACTCGGCAACTACGTGTGCAGATTATGTAACAAGTGCCTTCCGTGTCCAGAAGGCATAGATATCCCGACCATCTTCAAGTACGAAGGGTGGTATGACAGGCAGATGAGAGACTACAAGCCGCACGAAGCGCCGGATTATGCGCTCAGAGAAAGGCTTGCCTTCTGGTATGGGAATCAAAATGAGGCAAAAGAAGCCTACAAGAAACTCGATAAAACCTACAAGAATTGTACCAATTGTGGCATATGCGAGGAAAGATGCCCATACGATTTGCCGATTGTGGAGAAGTTGAAACTCGTTGATTTCAAACTTGGAAATGGAGAGATTTTTTAAAGGAGGAAATTTTATGAATTACAAAAATCTTGGAAAGACCGGCCTAAAAGTCTCGGAATTGTGCCTTGGAACCATGAATTTCGGTAATCCCACCGATGAAAAGACTTCCATAAAAATAATAGATAAGTTCATAGAAGCGGGAGGAAATTTCATAGATACGGCCAATGTTTACAACCACGGAATATCGGAAGAGATTGTTGGGAAGGCCCTAAAGGGCAGAAGGGATTCTATCGTACTTGCGACGAAGGTTCACGGAAAGATGGGCCCGGGGCCAAATGACGGAGGAAATGGGAAAAAGCATATTCTTCACGAAGTGGAAAACAGCCTCAGACGCCTTCAGACAGATTACATAGATCTTTACTGGATTCACAGACCCGATCCGTCCACTCCAATTGAGGAAACTCTCGAGGCACTCGATTATCTTGTAAAAAAGGGATATGTGAGGTTTGTAGGCACATCTACATTCCCGGCGTGGCAGATAGTCGAATCTCTATGGATAAGCGATAAAAGAAATTTAGTCAGATTCGTAGCAGAGCAACCGCCTTACAGCATAATAGAAAGACAGATCGAAAATCGTGTACTTCCGATGTGTGAACATTTCGGTCTCGGTGTTGTTTCGTGGAGTCCTCTGGCTGGAGGATGGCTTGCGGGCAGGTACAAAAGGGGAAATCCCGCTCCAGAAGACAGCAGGGCTGCCCAGCATCCCGAATGGAAGGACATGGCCGTCGAGGCAAAAAGTGCCGATCAACGCTTTAAAGTCATAGAAGAAATAGAAAAATACGCAAAAAAGTTAAATACCTCTATGACCGCACTTTCTCTTGCATGGGTTATGTCAAATCCTGTCATAACGGCACCGATAATAGGGCCAAAGCGCGAGGAACATCTCAACGATTATCTTAAGGCAACTGAAATAAAGGTTCCGGAAGAGTTCAAAAAGAGAATAGACGACCTGATCCCTCCTGGAACTTCATTGTGGCAAAGTGAAAATGCCTCTTTTGTGATATGAAAGGAGTGATTTAGATGGAATACAGGAAGGTTGGAAAATGGGGATTAAAAAT
>CAYSSO010000060.1:0-4271 GCA_964433875.1 uncultured Mesoaciditoga sp. | reverse complement strand
CATTGTCAAGAATCGTTCCGTCGGCAACTGACGGGACGTTGGTGGATAACATCGGCAGCAGTTTGACAGTCGATGTACCATCGTACTGAACGAGGTTTTCATACAATTGCCATATAACCTCTCCAGATGCCGTGTCGTAAGCCCATGCTGGATCCATAGAATCGAATGGGCCTATAGTCTCTTCGACAAGAGTATTGGGATTGACAACAGAACCCGCTGCCATGCCGATAAATGCTCCGACCAAAAGCACAGCCATCATGATAATCAGGATCTTTTTCATTCTCTTACCTCCCTTTATACATTTTGGATCTCAAAATCATGACAAATTCATGTTTCTTAAGAGATCCGTTGACATATATGTAATTATATCCCAAGATCATATACATGTCAAGAATTAATTGTCAAAGTTTTATCATGGAATTAACAATTGGAAAAAGAGAAAAAGTCTTTAATTAAGTTAAAAGTTGTGATATAATATGATTGTTAAAAAAATCACTTGGAGGTTATATGCTGCTCTCGACGATCGCTCAAATTGTAAATGGGAAAAAATTATGGGATTTCGAAGATAAAGATTGCAACGTGTGCGGTGCGACTGACATGGTAAGCGAATTGCTGTCGGTAGGCAGAGACGGCATGTTGCTTGTAACTGGTCTTGCGACGCTGCAGATGCTTAAGGCCGCGGATATAATTGGAATTGGCGGTATAATCATTGTAAGGGGAAAAGAGATCAACGAAGAGTTTATCGAAACGGCGAAATCCTGTAAAATACCTCTGATATCGACAAAGTTGGTCATGTTTACAACGTGCGGCCTTCTTTTTTGCGCCGGTCTTAAAGACATAAACGAAAACAGTGTGGAACTTTACAAATGGAAAGCGTAGACGATCTTATAAGGAAGATCCAGCCTTATTTTTCAGAATTATCAGTTGGCGATCTCATGTCCTCTCCCATCGTTACGGTAAGAGAAGATCAAAAGATAAATGAGGCCAAAGAACTTTTGAGAACAAGGCGCATATCGGGTCTGCCCGTAATCGATAATAACGGAAGATTGAAGGGTATAATAAGCATAGAAGATATAATTCACGCACTTGAAAATAACATGCTCAATTCCAATGTTTCTGAAATAATGACCAAAAATGTTGTATGCCTTACCGAAGATGAAAAGATAATGGATGCCTTCAAAAAATTTGAAATGTATGGTTATGGCCGTTTCCCGGTTGTCGATGAAAACAAAAACGTTGTAGGAATTGTTACGAAGTACGATTTGATGATAGCGTTACTGGTAAAGTTAAGCGTTCTTTACGTTCACGATGTAAGAAGGGAGCAGTTCGTAGGAGTGGAAATTTACAGATCTATTCCAAAGAATGTAAAAATCGTTAGGGAAGAATTTGAATTTCAGATAGACTACAAAGATATATCGATGGCCGGAACAGGGGCATCAGAGTTAAAGAAATTTTTGATATCCAAAAATTTCCCTCCAAAATTCGTAAAGCGCGTTGCGATAGCAACTTACGAGGCAGAGACAAATGTCGTCATACACTCGGATTCTACGGGAAGAATAAAAGCATACATAGAGCCTGAATTCGTAGAAGTCAGAGTTAACGATAACGGAAAGGGGATAGAAAACATAGATCTCGCAATGAAAGAAGGTTTTTCTACCGCTCCAGATTATGTCAGAGAATATGGCTTTGGAGCCGGAATGGGCCTTTCCAATATGAAAAGATGCGCAGACAGAATGGTTATTCTATCCTCAAAAGGGAATGGCGTCCTTGTTGAGATGCATTTTTGGAGGCATGAAGATGAAGGTTGAAGAATTAAAAGAGATGGGATTTGAAATGATAACCGACGGTAATGGAGAAATAAATCACGGATACGCGTGCGATCTTTTAAGCGAGGTCATGGGAAGGGTAAAACCAGACACGGTCTGGCTTACAGTTCAATCACATGTCAACATAATAGCCGTTGCAGCAATAACCGGTGTAAGGGCAATAATTCTTTGCAACGGCCACGCTTTCAATGAAGAAACGATACAAAGGGCGAAGAAAGAGAAGATAGCGCTTTTCAAGACATCGCTCAACACTTTTGAGGCATGTGGTAGGATATACCAAAAAGGCATAAGATGATCGCGGGAGATTTTCATGTTCATACCTGTCTTTCGCCCTGTGCAGATATAACGATGGTACCAAATGAAATGGCAAAAAGATTTTCTAATCATGGCATCGAATGGGTTGGAATAACGGATCACAATACCTGCGGAAATGTAAAAGTATTCGAAAGGGTCTTTTCAAAATATGGGATAAAAGTACTTCCCGGAATCGAGATCCAAAGCGCTGAAGAGGTCCATGTGCTCGGATATTTCGAATCAGTTGAAAGGGCAGAAGATTTCTCGAGAATTATCTATTCACATCTTCCAGACATCAAAAATGATCCTGAACGTTTTGGATACCAGTTATTCGTTGATGAGGAAGATCATTTCAAGGGCATGGAAGAAAGGATTTTGGCGTCATCAACAGATCTTAATCTCGATGAACTTTTCGAAATCATAAAAGCATTTAATGGAATCTTTGTTTACGCGCATGTGGACAGAGCCTTTGGAGTTTTAAAACAACTTGGATTTATTCCCGATAATCCGCCGTACGACGCTCTTGAGGCGATTGGGAAGATCAAAAGTGATAAGACCGTATTGAAGTCATCAGACGCTCATTCTTTAGATCAGATAGGGACCTCTATGGTTAAAGTCATGGCAGATAAGAAAACCTTTGAAGAATTCAAATTGGCGCTTGAAAGAAGGTTAATATTCACAGATGAGGACAATAGCCGATCACATCCTTGATATCGCTCAGAACTCTGTAAGTGCCGGAGCAAAAGAGATAAAAATAAAAATAAAAGAAGACGATGCGGAATTCGAATTTGAAATCGCGGACGACGGTTGCGGAATGGACGAAATAATTTTATCAAAAGTATTCGATCCATTTTTCACCACAAAGGGCAAAAAAACAGGATTGGGTCTTCCTTTGTTAAAAGAGTATGCAGAATTAACCGGTGGATATGTCAAAATAGAATCGAAAAAGGACAAGGGCACGAAGATAAGGGCCGAATTCAAAAAGACAATAGATTGTCAGCCAATCGGAGACTTAGCAGGAACCTTTGCGACGCTTGTTTGCTCTTCAGAAGCAAAATGGTACATAGAAAGGTCTTTTAAAGATAAATCTTACACCTTTTCATCTGAGGAAGTAAAAGAAGATCTAACAAATCCAAAAAATATAAAGATTATTTTTGAATATTTCAAAAGATTGGAGGATTCCATAAATGGGAGAAAATCAGACTCTTACAGATCCTAAATTTGCAGAATTAGATGAATTCATAGACACTTTACCTGACAAGAAGGGAATGCTTATAGGGGTTTTGCACAGGGCGCAGGAAATCTTCGGTTACCTGCCCGCAGAAGTCCAGCATCACGTCGCTGAAAAACTCGATATTCCCGAAAGCACCGTTTTCGGAGTTGTCACATTTTACTCCTTCTTCACAATGAAGCCGCGCGGTAAATACCAGATAAAAGTATGCCTTGGAACGGCCTGTTACGTCAAAGGAGGTCAGAAAATTTCCGATAGGGTCAAGGAAGAATTGGGCGTTACGGGAGACGAACCAACATCTGATGGATTATTCTCAGTTCAAGAGGTGAGATGTCTCGGTGCGTGTAGCATGGCGCCGGTTATGTTAATAGGAGAGAGAGATTTTTATGGACGTCTAACTCCGGATAAGATTCCACAAATAATAGAATCTTACAGAAGAAAGGAGAATAAAAAATGAAGATAAAGAGTTTGGAGGATCTTGAAAAGATAAAAGAAGAGGGCCTTAAAAACCTCAGTGGACGTCAGGGAAAAAAGAGGGGAAGAATAACTGTCGCGATGGGAACGTGTGGCATAAGCGCAGGGGCAAAGGATACTTTAATGGCCCTTATCGATGAACTTGACAAAAATAGGATAGACGACATAGCCGTAGTCCAGTCAGGATGCATGGGGTTATGCGAAGTCGAGCCCACAGTCGAAGTTCAAATTGGAGATCAAGAACCTGTAATATACGGACACGTAGGAATCGAAGAGGCAAAACGCATAGTCAAAGAACACGTGATCGGTGGAAGGGTTTTGGGGGATTTGCTTGTGAAAAAATCCGCACAATAAGGAGGTTTACTCAATGCCTTTAGAAAATACAATTTTGATATGCGCCGGCGGCGGTTGCATATCGGCAGGAGAGATATCCGTAAAGGAAGCGC
>CAYSSO010000059.1:0-4287 GCA_964433875.1 uncultured Mesoaciditoga sp. | reverse complement strand
AACATTTGAATGTTAATTGACTTTTCTTCTTGACGCTTTTCTCAATGCAATCAACTCGGAAAGAAATACAACTTTTATCTATCTTTCATCGTCCTTGAAATGTGTATAAAAGGATATCCCGGGCTCTTTGAAAACATCCTTTTTCATACATCACCATAAAATGGCTTATGCCTCTTCGAATGGTAAGTGCTGTTTTTTATTTTACTCCTTCGAAAGTTTAACGGCCGTCCCGTACGCAAGGATTTCGGCCGTTCCTTTCATAATCTCGCTTGTCGTAAGCCTTACCATTATAACTGCATCGGCGCCGAGTTTTTCGGCCTCGGATACCATTCTTTCAATGGCCATTTCTCTTGATTTTATAAGCAGTTCCTGATACCCTTTTATCTCGCCGCCAACGAGCGTTTTTAAAGATGCGGCTATGTCCACCCCCAGGTTTCTCGACATTACCGTATTGCCCCTGACAAGGCCCAAGATACTTTCTACCCTTCTATTCGGAATATTTTCTGTGGTCGTAAGAATCATCTTACCATCCTCCTATATATCCATATTTTTGAATTTGAAATACGTAAATCCCAACAACAAAAAACTCAAAAGCGATAAGATCACAATTTGAATTACACCAACTCCCGATCCATTCAGCACATCTATCGAGCCCATGTAATCGAAAAGGCCAAGAAAGCGCGTTTGTGTGAACACCCCAAGCACGTAAATTCCGACAAAGACTGCCAAATCCGCCAAAATTGCCCTTACCTGATCTTTCAAAATCAAAGAGAAAAAGACGCCAATCGAGTATAAAAATATCGTGCCAAAAATAGTTCTAACGGTCCAGATTAAGGTCTGTGAAACCGGTAGGTTGTATTTCAACATGTCTGCAACGATTAAATAAACAAGGCCTCCTGCAAGAACGGATATTACACAGGCAATAATTCCCCAAAAAATTTTGGCCGAAAATATTTCAAGCCTCGTCGTTCTTCCATGAAGAATGTAGATGGTTCTATCCTCTATCTCTTTTGAAAATGTAGAGAACGAAAAGATTATGGCCAAAACGGCGGCAATTTCTATAAATGTTTTGTCAAACCATTGAGAATACGAGTAATAGGAAAAATCAGAGATTTTTTGTATTTGAGACTGAAGACCTTTTGGTATATTTTTGAGTTGCTCCTGAACTGCCGGCATGTTGATAATATTTACGAGAATATCTTTAATAGAAACGGTCATTATGGCAAGTCCTATCATTATAATTATCATGACAATCCAGCGCGTCTTTATAAATATCAATTCTTTTTTGTAAAGGCTCATTTTTTCTCACCGCCTTCCATCAAATTCAAAAATGCACCCGAGAGATCATTTCCAGTTTTATCTTTGAGATCGTCCACAGTCCCATCGTAGACGATCTTTCCGGATTTAAGAATTATCATCCTGTCGCAAACCTCTTCAACTTCAGAAAGAATATGAGAAGAGTATATGACGGTTTTCCCATCTATTGCCATTTCCTTTATTGTATCCAAAACATGCTTTCTCATTATCGGATCAAGTCCCCACGTCGGCTCGTCAAGCACATAAAGAGAAAGATCCTGAGAAAATGCCAAAGATATGTAAAGTTTTGTCCTGTTGCCCTGGGACAATTCTCCGATTTTTCTGTCCATCGTAAGTTCAAATTTATCGGCAAATTTTTTGAATTTGTCAATCGAAAAATTCGGTGCAAAAGATGAAAATATATCCACCATCTTTGAAACACTTATCCATTGGTAAAGTTCCTTTTCTTCGGGTACAAATGAGGCATCTTTGACTCCATCTGGAAAAGGATCAATACCGAGGGTTGTAATCTTTCCGGAGGTAGGCTTTATAAGGCCAAGGATGGATTTAAGCGTCGTCGTCTTTCCGGCTCCGTTGGGTCCGAGAATTGCGAATATACTCCCGGCAGGAATGACAAATGAAATTCCATCAAGTGCTTTGACTTTGCCATCGTATATCTTTGTCAGTTCATAAACCTCAACTGCTTTTTCCATCGTACACCTCCTCGATGAGTTCATCTATCTTTTTGGTGACCTCTTCCTTTGACAGATTAAAACTTTTCATCTTTAAAACGATTATTTTCATCTCATCCATCAACTCATTCAGCCTCTTATCAACAGATGAAGGCGGTGGCTTGACCACATAATTTCCCACCCCTGCTTTCGAGTCTATAAATCCATTTGATTGCAATATTAAAAAGGCCTTTGCCACCGTGTTGGGATTGACATTCAACTCGAGTGCCAAATTTCTCACAGATGGCAAGAAATCACCCGGCTTAAGCGCACCTGAGATTATCATGTCTTCGAATTCATGAACTATCTGCTTGTAAACCGGAACATTTGAATGATAATCTATCTTTATACTTCCACCCCCGTCATACGTTTTTTAGATGAATCCTGTGGTTTTTCATGATTGGATCATAGATTACTTTTTATCCATTTCGATATTTCGTCTATGATACCAATATCAACATGACCTTCGACAAGATACTCGTCGGGAGATGGTGTACCGTCCCATTTTATGAAAAGGTGGTAGAGATACGGATACCATTTGAATGTGTAATTTTTATTTTGAGAAAATGCCGCCTTGAAAATGTCAAAATCTTTCTTTGTCACCTGATAATCTTTTCCACCCTGCATTATAAGTGTTGGAATATCTAAAATTTTTAAAATATCAACGGGATTATATTTTTCAAGTTCATAGTAGTAACTTACGGGAGCCCCCATTACAATATCTGAGCCTTTGAGTGTACCTTTGTTTATATCTTCAAGTTGGGCTACGATTGATTTCATCGTGGCTATCTCGGTTGCGCTCCTGGATAAGGATATAAGATATTCAAGTTGATCTATCGTGACATCCTGTAAATTCCTTGCCGGCGCGGCTAACATGATTATTCCCGAAATATCTCCCGACATTTTCGCGATTGCCGGTGCAAGATAACCACCTTCACTGTGACCAAGAACGAATATTTTACTAACGTAATTTTGATTTTTCAAAAAATCTATGCCGTCGAGCGCAGTTTTGAAATATTCATTTTCAAGGTTAACAGGTATCTTACCACTTTGAAACTCCTTTGAATAAACATAAGTACTTTTATCATACCTTAAGACAACTATGCCGTTGGTTGAAAGACCATAGGCGATATCTTCAAATGGCCTATTTGGCCCTATCGATTCGTTCATGTTTTCCGGACCAGAACCCGGGATCAAAATAACGGCAGGGAAAGGACCTTTGCCTTTTGGGATGGTGATCTCGGCCGGAACTTTTAAATTATTTCCGATAGTTATTTTTTCGACTGTGAATTTTGATTGATCGACATATGGCGGAATTGAATAAGTGGATGTGGTCGGCTTAAAGAAAAGGCCTGCAACCTTTGAATTTTGATCGATGGTAACCGTTATATCAAGCAAAGCCTTTGAAAAACTTACCGTAAAAACGAAGACCGTGTAATTTTGAACCTTAGATATGCTTACGCCTTGTATGGATTGAAATTTTCCAGCCTGACTCTCTATCTGGTTCCAAATTGCCTCGGTTTTTTCCAAAGGCAATGCTGCCATCATAGCCTCATCGTACATAGATTCGGCCATTTTAAAATTCCCGGTGGATAAGTTCATTATGAATTCCTTGGCGATCTGAAGATTATCATTCGCGAAAATCATTATTGGAAAAGACAAAAGCAAAAAAGCAAAAACAAACCTTTTCATTTGAATCACCTCTTTAAATTTCGATCTCTAACTGTATTAGTATTATAGTACAGTAAGTTTAAAATGTCAATTGTTAAGAATGCTGGCAATTAACCGAAAACTTAACGTTATAAAGTGATATAATTTGTTTAAGAATCGCACAATAAAACAAGATTCCCAAACATGAGGAGGTATATCCTTGAAAAAAACTTTGTCAACCCATCTTGAGCATTCATTCGATCAACTCAATTACGTTAAATTTGTCATGCGTTGATTCCTAAAAAGATCTTAATTTAAAGGGAGAGTTTAATAATGAACAATGAAAAGATTACACTAAGGCAACTCGAGGCGCACCTATTTAAAGCAGCAGATATTTTAAGAGGCAAAATGGATGCCTCGGAATATAAAGAGTACATCTTCGGAATGCTATTTTTAAAACGTATGTCAGATGAGTTTGATGAAAAGCGGGAAAAACTTGCTGTAGAATTCAAAAACAAAGTATCTTCTGAAAAACAGATAGAAGAACTTTTAGAAGATCCAGATATATATGGAGATACATTTTTCGTTCCAAAACAGTCAAGATGGGAGA
>CAYSSO010000058.1:0-4400 GCA_964433875.1 uncultured Mesoaciditoga sp. | reverse complement strand
GCCTATTTGCCATGGTCCATCCATCTCATTTCCAAGGCACCATACTTTTATATTATGTGGTTCTTTGTATCCGTGAGATATTCTCAAATCGCTCCAGTAACTGCCAGACGGATGATTGCAGTATTCGACTATATTCCTTGCATCGTCTATGCCACGTGTCCCAAGATTTATAGATAGCATAACTGACGAGTTCACCTTTTTTGTCCATTCGACAAACTCATTTATTCCGATCTGATTTGTCTCTGTCGAATGCCATGCAAGATCGAGTTTTCTCGGCCTTTTTTCCCGTGGCCCTATCCCATCTTCCCAGTTATATCCCGAGACGAAATTTCCTCCTGGGTATCTGACAATAGGTACATTTAACTCTTTGACAAGTTCTATGACATCTTTCCTGAAGCCATCCTTATCTGCCAGAGGATGATCAGGCTCGTATATACCTTCATAGACTGCGCGACCAAGATGCTCTATGAATGATCCAAAAAGACGTTTATCCACCTTTCCTATTTGGTAATCTTTGTCCAAGATGAGTTTTGCTTTTTTAAATTCACCTTTTCCTTTTGTCAAGAGAATTAAACCTCCACATATTCAATCCTAAGCATTTCACAAAGCAACTTCCATCTTCTTGTCTGATCACCGATGTTAAAACATTCGTGATGCGTTCCGCCGTTTTTAAGCCAGCCGTTTAAGGCATTTCTTACGCCTCTTTCCGGTTTGAAATGGAAATACGGCATCTCGACATGCGGCATCTCTTCGGTGTCAAGCACATCTCCCTTCGATACGACAAGTCTGAATCCTTCTCCTTCAAGTGCTACCAAAGACGTGATCGTTGCAGGGCCAGGCCGGGCACTGAACAAAACTGTTGGAGGATTTTCAAGGCCACCTATGCCGAGAGGTCTGTCGATGAGCTTTATCGGCCTGTCTTTTCTTGCAACCTTCCAATTTCCCTCTCCCATATGGCTCATGAGGATGGAATTTCTTTTGAAATCCATCGCGTACATTTCGGTGAAATGGGCATCTCCGATCAACGTATGTCCTGCCGCAACGAGTGTGGCCGCGCACGCGTCTCCCTCTGCACCATAACCGTATCCTTCGGCCAGCAAGTCAGATGCAGCCATCATCGGTAACTGTCTGAATCTTCCGTCATTTGCAACGGCCTGAAAATATATGCTGAAGGCTTCATATCCATTGGCCTCAAGGAATTTCTTTATCGCGATTTCGAATCTCGCCGCGTATTCGTGATCTTCCCTTTTGAGTTTGGGATCTATCTGGAAATTCTTCTTTTGCTTTTCGATAAGACTATCGATCTCTTTTTTGCTGACTTTTTCAAAGATTGAATATATCGATCCCATGCTTTCATGAATTATTTGAGGCCCAATCTTTCTCATAAAAGCAGATGAATCAACTGTTATATCTCCCATCCCCGGCATTTGACCGAAAATGGCAACTTTCATTTTTCTCAACTTCGTAACGGTCTGAGCGGCCTTGGCCCAATCTAAAAATGCCGATTTAAATGTCTCCGATTTCCAGTCATCTGTCAAGACGGCAAAATTAACTCCTGCCCTGAGTAAAGCATTTGCGTTATCCTGGGCTCCGTGGACTCCCTGATTGTAGGTAAGATCTCCCATATCCCATTTATCTGTCACAGTTGGTTCCGGCTGAATGTTCGCAAGTAAAATCGGAAGATGATTTTCTTGAAAAGCCCTTACAAGTCTCATTCCCGGGCTATACGTGAGCATTACGATCATGATTCCATCGACATCTGAATCGTTGAATGCCTTTACCTGCTTTTCTATGTCATCTCTTACGCGCGCAGGCGCTGTAAATACGACATCTGCGACATCGCTTAGTTGCTTTACAATTTCTTTTGCGTAATTTGCCTGCCTTTCGGTGATACCCGGAAGCATGTTATCGTAGAGTTCCTGCATGATCCCAATCAGTCCAATTTTAGGCTTCTTTTCCACATTTATCACTCCAATCTATTTTTCAAGCGCTTTCTCTGATTACAAGATCTGAATGAAGCACAACCTCGTCTTTATTTTGTTCGTTTGAGTCGAAAAGCATCTTAAATGCGATCTCACCTATTTCGAATTTTTTCATTCTCATCGTCGTTAATGATGGGCATATAAATGAAGAGTAAGAAATATCATCGTATCCTATAACTTTGACCTCTTCTGGGATCTTTATCTTCAATTCTTTCAAAGCTTTTATAACCCCCAAAGCCATTAAATCGTTGTAAACGAAGATGCCATCAAAATCTGTATGATTTGCAACCAAGTCCATGACAGAATTATATCCGCCGTCTATTTCTATCCCACCGGTCTTTATCAGATCATCATTTATGGATATACCATTTTTTTGGAGCGCCCTTTTATAACCCTGACATCTTTCAGATGAAGCCGTATTGTAAGGCTGGGCACCGATAAATGCTATTTCTTTACATCCCCGCTTTATCAAATACTCAGTTGCAATGCTCCCGCCTCTTATCCCGTCATCGTAAACCATCGGAACATCTAATCCTTCGACATGTCTTCCCATTATCGCAAATGGAATTTCGTATTTTTTGAGATTGAGAATATCATCATATTTTTCCTGGACGGGAGAGATCAAAAGCCCATCAACGCGCCTTTCGATAAGCATCTTTATTCCTTCCGCTTCGGTTTCATAATTTCGAGCGGTATTTGCGAGAATGACGTGGTATCCATACATCTTTGCCGTTGCCTCAACGCCTTTTAACACCTCGGCCCAAAAAGGGTTTGCATTGTCTTCGATCACAACCCCGACAATATAACTCTTCTGTCTTTTTAGCGAAAGTGCAGACTTGTTTGAAACATATCCTAATTTCTTTGCCGCCTCGAGCACCCTTTTCTTTGTTTCTTCATTTATATCAGGTTTGTTATTCAACGCACGCGAAACGGTATTAACAGAAACTCCGGCAACTTTCGCTATGTCTTTAACAGTAATGTAACTCATCATTACCCTCCTAATCGATACCGGTATCGATACCGAAAATATTTTATAATATCAAATTAAAATATACGAATCTGTTTTTAGATGATTTTTTGCCATTTTTGACCGTTTTTGGCATTTATGATTAAAAAATTTCGAATATCATATAATATTAAAAATTATCGGCAGATTAGTAGAGCGCACATGCGTCGGCAGTTATACGACAGAAGATAAACTTATCCTGTAACATGAGAAGACAAATTTCCATTTATGAAAGGTATATTTGATGAATTCATAATCATTTGTATGCTTTGTTACACGAAATTCGCATTTATTGACAGAAAAATTGCATGTCAATTAGATATTAAGATGTAATGTTAGATATTCGGCTAAAATCGATTATAATTGCCTGTAAAAGCATTTGATGATGTATGTAAACATATATATAATTTATGCATAGTTGTATATATAACTTCAGGGAGGTATGCAATTTGCCTAAATTTGAAGAAATAGAAGCACTTGAAACGGAGCAATCAAATCCAAAAACCTCAGAAATCGATATAAAGGATTCCATCGAAATTGCCAGAATTATGAATGATGAAGATAAAACAATAGCGTTGGCTGTAGAAAAAGCGCTTGTGCCGATATCACAACTCGCGGAAAAAATATCATCATCTATAAAAAATGGGGGCAGATGTGTGTATGTCGGAGCCGGCACTTCCGGCCGTGTTGCGATGATAGATGCGGTCGAGACGGTACCGACATTCAATCTACCATTTGGAACGTTTATAACCCTTTTGGCCGGAGGACCTGAGGCAATGATAAGATCACTCGAAAATGTTGAGGACGATTGGGGAGGTGGTGCACAGGAGATCCTGAAAAACAATGTTTCTTTCAAAGATGTAGTTATAGGAATTTCGGCAAGCGGAAGGACACCCTTTGTTATGGGGGCCATTGAAAAGGCAAGACAACTTGGGGCATTAACTGGATCTATATCCAACGTCGGCAACGCTAAGTTATCTTCTATGGTTGATATACCGATAGAGGTCATAACCGGGCCTGAAGTTGTAACGGGATCGACAAGGCTAAAGGCTGGGACGGCACAAAAAATGGTTTTGAACATGCTAAGCACAATTTCGATGATAAAACTTGGCAAAGTTTACAAAAATCTGATGGTCGATGTTACTCCCATAAACGAAAAACTCATCATAAGGGCTATAAACATAATCGTCAGTGCAACCGGCATTTCCAAGTCAAAGGCCGAAGAATTGTTGAAAGTATCGGGAATGAGACCAAAAGTAGCCATAATAATGGCTCTAACTAATTCTTCCGTAAAAGAGGCGGAGGAATTGTTAGGAAAAAGTGGTGGAAGTGTGAGAATGGCAATAAATAGGATCTAATTTTTTATTTTTCATTGAATGGAGGGATAAAGATGGGTAAAAAGTTTTTGGTAA
>CAYSSO010000057.1:0-4505 GCA_964433875.1 uncultured Mesoaciditoga sp. | reverse complement strand
CATCGACGGCCTTTACCCATCCGACCGTGCTTCTGAAGACTCCCGCCTTTATCGGAAAGTATTTCTTGAGGTTTTTAACTTCAAGCAAAACCTGATCCTTAGATTGAGTTTGTGTTGTCTGTACACTCTTAACTTCTGCCAACGTCAACACCGCCCTCTTTTTTTACCAAATCTTTTATCTCTTTGTATCTCCAGCATCTTGAAAGATGGCCTGGTTCGACTTCAAAAAGTGGTGGCATTTCCATACATTTGTCTATGGCATAAGGACATCTGTTGTTGAACCTGCATCCCTTTGGCATATGGAAAAGATCCGGTACATTTCCTTCTATAGACACAAGCCTTTCAACCTCAACGTCTGGCCTGGGTATAGCCCTCATAAGACCTATCGTGTACGGATGGGATGGATTCTTAAAGACCGTAACGACGTCGCCGTATTCGACGATCTGTCCTGCGTACATAACGGCCACGCGCTGCGCTATTTCTGCCACAACTCCGAGATCGTGCGTTATCATTATCAAAGAGGAATTGTACTCTTTCAAAAGTTTTCTCATCAAATCGAGTACCTGAGCCTGTATCGTGACATCCAAAGCCGTCGTCGGTTCATCCGCTATTAACAAACTCGGATTACAAGAGAGCGCCATTGCTATCATTACTCTTTGTCTGAGCCCTCCACTTAACTCGTGAGGATAATTGTATATTCTCTTTTCCGGCATTGGAATTCCAACCTTTCTAAACATTTCAACTGCGTAATTGTAAGCATCCTTTTTGCTCATGCCAAGATGCAACTCAACCATCTCGGCCACCTGTTCTCCGGCCGTGTAGACAGGATTTAGGGCCGTCATAGGCTCTTGAAATATCATAGCGATCTCTTTGCCTCTAACATGTCTCATTTCCTGTTCTGGCAATTTGAGGATGTCCTTGCCTTTAAAGATGATCTCGCCTTTGGTTATCTCTCCGGTCTGTTTTGGAAGTAACCTCATTATCGAAAGAGATGTGACGCTCTTTCCGCATCCAGATTCTCCAACTATTCCAAGCGTCTCCCCTTGATAAACTTCAAAACTGACCCCACTTACCGCTTCAACGGTTCCATCTTCGGTGTGGAAGACTGTGTGCAGATCTTTAACTTCCAACAATTTCTGAGCCATTCATATCACATCCTATATGAGCATTCTCGGATCGAGAATGTCTCTTAAAGTATCACCGAGCAAATTCCAGCCGAGCGCATAAAGTACGATTGTCACAGCGGGGAAAAATATGGTGTACCAGTACTGAAATGGATTTCCACCCGAAGGAGTTACTATCCAGTTTCTCGCAAAAGACGCGAGTTGTCCCCAGTCGGCATATCCGACGGGCGCGCCAAGCCCAAGAAAAGAAAGGGCAGCGGCCGTAAGAGGAATCGTTGCCATATCCATCGAGGCCTGAATTATAACCGGATATATCGAATTGGGCAATAAATGTCTTGTTATTATACGGCCTCCAGGAGTTCCAAGTGCAACTGCGGCCATAACGTATTGATTTTCCTTTACCTCCAAAATGCTTCCACGAATAAGCCTCGCGTAAGTCATCCAGTAAAATATAACAAGTGCCCACATTACATTCGTAATCCCAGGACCTATTATAGTTATGACGACTATAACTCCTACAAAAAATGGAAATGCAAGGAAGATATCTGTGATTCTCATAAGAAGTTCATCAATCCATCCGCCAAAGTAGGCAGCCAGCGTTCCTATAAAAATTCCTATCACAAGGGCAAGTCCTATAACCACGACTCCAACTTTAAGAGCAGTTCTTGTACCCCATATCACACCGTAATAAATATCGTACTGTCCCTGGGTTGTACCGAAAATATGCTGTGGCGACGGTGGCTGTGGAACTGCCGAAAGACCGCTTTGTGGCATCATGTAAGGATTCCAAGGATACGCCGGAGGAGCGAGAAGTGGTGCAAAGATGGCTATAGATAAGAATAAAAGCACAAGAATTATTCCCGCGATAGAGACGGGATTTCTAAACATTTTTCTTAAAACCTTGATAAAGCCTTCCATTCAAATCACCCCAACCTTACTCTTGGATCGATCAAAGCGTAAGCAACATCGACGACCAAATTACCCACAACCGTTATAAGACCAAACAACAAAGAAAGACCGAGCACTGTGGAATAATCGAGTTGTTCAGACGCCTGAGCCATAGCGCTTCCAATTCCTGGGTAGTTGAAGATCGTCTCAGTTATGACAACACCGCCAAGTATCCCTATGAACATCAAACCGGCAACTGTTGTCGCAGGAATTAGCGCATTTCTTCTGGCATGCTTGTTTATAACTACCCTCTCGCTTAACCCTTTCGCGCGTGCAGTCCTTACGTAATCCTGACCCAAGGCTTCAAGCATCGAAGATCGAGTTATCCTCAAAAGACCGGCCCAGGAAAGAAATGATAACGTTAAGACCGGATCTATAAGATGCTTAAGTGCATCCAAAAACATCCAAAATCTTCCATTTAGAAGGGCATCTATCGTAACAAGACCCGTGTAATGATGGAACGCGGGTGAATTGTATATCATCTCAAATTCAAGTCCAAGCCTTCCTGGTGGAAGCCATCGAAGCACACCGTAAAATATATAAAGCAAAAGCAATCCCAGAACGAAGGCCGGAACAGAATATCCAATAAGAGCGATTACTCTCAATATCTGATCTATCAGCCCATTATGATGAACTGCCGCAACCACCCCAAGCCATATTCCCACTATAACTATTGGTACTATTGAGTAGAGCGCAAGTTCAAGGGTAGCCGGAAATCTCGTTTCTATAACCTGTGCCACAGTTTGATTCATCGTCTGGGACCATCCAAAATTTCCATGAATTATCTGGTTGAGATAATTCACGTATTTGATATAAAATGGCTTATCAAGTCCATACTGTTTTATAAGATTTTGGGCCGCCCCGGGAGCCTGCAATTGACGCGGATTGTTAACATAAGTGCTTAAAAGAGCGTAAGGAGAAAGCGCCGACATAAATAAAAAGATCAAAAACGTTAATCCAAGCAATGTCACAGGTAACAAAAGTAACCTTCTTATTATAAAACTTAACAATCAAAACACCGCCCTTTTTAGAATTCTTTTATCGATTATAAACTTTTAATGCAGATCACTTCAAGTTAAAATTCCATCACAAATAAAAAGATATTTTGTGCAACCTCCATCAAAACAAATCAAAAGTGGGGACCCGTAAGGGCCCCCTTATCTTTGTCTAAAAAGTATTTTTCATCATTTCGACAAACTGTAGAAATCAATGCCAGGTCTCATGGCGTTGTAATACCAGCCTTTGACCCATGTTCTTTCAACGTGATACGCGTATGGCTGATCTGTCCATATGTAGAGCGCATTTTCATAAGAGAGCATCGAAAGTTTCTGTGCTATCGCCGCGCGCTGCGAAGGAACAACGTTGGTTATCAGATCATTGACAAGTGGATCGAGATTTTTCTGCGCAAAATCTATGAAACTCTGTCCCAGAGCCGAACCGTAAGCACCAGTCGATGCAAAGTAAGCATCTGCAAAGTCATACGGATCAGGATAATCGGCAAGCCATCCCATCATGTACATCGGTAATTTTCCCGCCAAATAATCGTTAAGGAAGTTCGACCAAAGTTCTCCAACAACGTTTATCTGGAACTTTGGGTTAATCTGCCTTGCGTAATTGGCAAGAGCCTGAAGTGCAAGTTGGCGTGTGGTGTTACCGGTATTGTAAACGGCCGTGAATTTGAAGCCTTTCTGCCAGAGTTCTCCATTGTAGGCCTTCTTGAAATATTCTGTAGCCTTTGCGAGATTCTGCTCGTACATAGGAATGTTAGGATCGTATCCGAGTAATCCTTCTATTATACAACTGTTAGGTTGCATGGCATTTCCGTTCCATGCCTGCTGAATGTACTGCTTGTACGGGAAGAGATATTCGAATGCCTTTCTGACATCCAAATTGGAGAAGAAATCGGGTGGAATTCCGTTGCCATCTAATTTTCCAGATCCTATGTAAGAATTACCCTGAGAGGCTATATTCCATGTAAAGTAAATATTGTCGATTTCGAGAGTTGGGAGTTTTGTTATAACGCGAACATTTGGATTGTTCTCAACTTCTGAAAGGTTCTCGATAGGAACGTATATGACATCTGCCTGGCCAGAAAGGAGATCGAGCAACCTTGTCGTGAATTCGTTGACGTATTTTATAACCGCGTATTTGACAGGAGCGGGCTTGCCCCAGTAATTGTCAAATCTCACAAAGGCCATCTCTCTGCCAGGTATCCAGTACTGCAACTGGTAAGGCCCAGTACCATTTTCTATTGCTCTGAGCGGATCTGCACTTTCAACCGGGTTGTGATAATACCACCAGTCATCGGCTGCTCCGTCCCACGCGTTGTGATCGGCGGCCCATTTCTTGTCAAGGATAGAAGACCAGTTTGCACCGTGTGCGAGTATGTAAAGGAATGGAGCGTACGGCTGCGGGAGGTGAATTATGACATCA
>CAYSSO010000056.1:0-4657 GCA_964433875.1 uncultured Mesoaciditoga sp. | reverse complement strand
CAAAACATCATAAACAAAGATTTAAGGGTTGTGGCGGCATTTGTCCCGATAGACGATTCGAATACCATAATATATCTGAGATTCTACCAAAGATTTTTGAAAATTCCGCTCATTCGAAATTTGGTAACGAAAATATCGATGCCTTTCAACAAAAAAGTTCTCAATCAAGATAAAAGGGTTGTCATTACCCAAAAGCCAATAAAAAGCGAGTTAAGAATGAACGAAAATCTTTATCAAGGAGATTTACCGATAATCGTCTACAGGCGTGTAAGGGAAGAACTAAAAAAATCCGCAAAAGAGGTGTCTAAAAAGTCCCCTTTCGGGGACAGTTTTGATTAAAAGATGTAGAAAATGCCACCTGACATTGTAAGCAACGAATAACTCGGCCAAGAAAAACCAACCGCGGTGTAAGAAAGCGTTTTAACGTTTATAGACGGGAAGTCAGCGTTGAAAATCAAGGCTGGACCGGCAAAAACACTTCCATAGCCTCCAATAAAGAAGGTATATACCTCGACATCGGCAACGGCGCCGTAGCCTATTTTTATGGTTCCGATTTCCTGACCGTTTGCGGATTTACCAAAATCGAGATTGTAAAGATCTCCAACCTTTATTCCTCCCCCTGCCATTAAACCAAGGGGATAAGAAATTCCAGCATAGACAAAGGTTGAAGGTGATAACTCAGTTCCTACCGAGATAGCGTTATCCGTAAATCCGACCATCAAAGAAAAACTGCTAATGCCTATCACGCTTATTACTGCTAAGACCAGAATAAAACTTCTCATCTTTTATCCCCCCTATTTTGAATTGAGAATTCAGTAGATCAAAATCATTGTATCATATTTCAATAAATTTTCAATAAAGTTTATTGAATGAATGTGAAAATGTTTAGAAATACAAATTAAACATTATTTTGCTGATATAATATTTCTGTATTACATCAAGGAGGTGTTCAAATTGAGGAGGTATTTGTTAATACTGTTTGTTTTGCTTGTGATTGTCGTAAATGCCATTTTCGCATCTGTCTATCCTTCACTTGCAGCGAGCAAAACAGCGGCAGATTTCGGGGCAAAGACGGTGCTCATCATTCACTATCACCGTTATGATGGAAATTACACAGGGTGGAATTTGTGGGTATGGCCTTACAGACCAGAAAGTCTTCCCGGTGCGGCATATCAATTCACCGGTCAAGACAGTTATGGGCCTTACGCGATAATAAAATTCGATCAAAAGTACACCCAACTTGGTTTCATAGTAAGATTAAATGATTGGCAGGCAAAGGATGTGTCGGAAGACAGGCATGTTGTCATACCTTCATCCGGTGTGGCTGAAATTTGGGTTTTGGAGGGTCAATATGAATGGTACACAAATCCTAAAGATATCGACATATCACCGAGAGCCATGGGTGCATTCTTAAATTCTTTAAATAAGATAGATCTTTACCTTACAAATCCAATAGAAACCAAAGACTGGAAAGGTAATGTATCTTTTACAGTTGGAGGGAAAGATTGGCCGATATCTAATGTTGAACCTGCCATTGCGGGATCGCTGTCCAAAACTTCTTACATCGAGATAACCTTGAAAGCACCGCTTTCAACTTATGATGTTGCAAAACCTATGGCCGTTGAAATAAAAGGATTCCAACCTGCTACCGTCTACGCTTACAAAGCGTTAAATAATACTCAATTTTATTACTCAGGCCAGTTGGGCCCGATTTACACACCGGCCGAAACAACTTTCAAGGTATGGTCTCCCGTTTCTGAATGGGCAAAGGTTTTGCTTTACAAGACGGCCGATGCCACAGTACCATACGCAACTTACGATATGTCCAGAGACGCCAGAGGAGTATGGAGCGTTACCGTTAAAGGAAATCTCAACGGTGTTTATTATCTGTACGAATTCTATTCATACGGCAAGGAAAGAATAACGCCCGACATAAATTGCTACGCGGCAGATATGTACAACAGAAAATCCATGGTCGTGAATTTAGCGGATACAAATCCACCAAATTGGTCAAAAGATCGTTCTCCGTCCCTTGCCCATAGGGTTGACGCCATAATATACGAATTAGATGTGAGAGACTTCTCAATCGATCCAAATTCTGGAATTCCGGCTCAATATCGCGGAAAATATCTTGCCTTCACGGCAACTGGAACAAATTACAACGGAATTCCAACAGGAATAGATCATCTAAAGGTACTTGGCATAACAGATGTTCAGATAATGCCGATACAGGATTTCTGGAACGAGCCATTCGATCAATACAATTGGGGATATATAACATATCTGTTTAATGTACCTGAGGCTCAGTATTCGACAGATCCTCAAAATCCCGCA
Organism: uncultured Mesoaciditoga sp.; assembly: GCA_964433875.1. Classification (GTDB taxonomy): domain Bacteria; phylum Thermotogota; class Thermotogae; order Mesoaciditogales; family Mesoaciditogaceae; genus Athalassotoga. Next base: position 2,323 of record CAYSSO010000056.1, on the reverse strand, counting down.
AGCACTATAGAGCAGGTCAAAGAAATGATCCAGTCTCTTCATGAAAATGGCATTGGTGTTATCTTGGATGTTGTATACAATCACACATATGGAATAGGAAAAAATTCTCCATTCGATCAAACCGTACCCTATTATTACTACAGGATAGACGAAAAGGGTTCATATCTTAATCAATCTGGCGTTGGGAACACAATAGCGACTGAAAACACAATGGCAAGACAATATATACTCGATTCTTTGAAGTACTGGGTAAAGGAATATCACGTTAACGGATTCAGATTTGATCTTCTTGGTCTTTTTGACAAACAAACCGTTAAAGAGATTGTCGATCAACTCCACGCAATTGATCCCCAGATTTTGCTTTATGGCGAACCATGGGGTGGATGGGGAGTTACTCCTCTCTTTGGAAAGGGAGATCAAAAGGGCATGAAGGTGGCCGTCTTCAACGATGATCTCAGAGACGCGATAATTGGAAGTGTTTTTGACATAACGGCAAAGGGATTCATAGAAGGAGCTAACAAAAATATACTCATTCAACGCGGTGTTGTTGGCGAAATTCCTTATTCTCAGGTCATATCCGGCTTTACGCAGGAACCCGGAGAGACGATAAATTACGTAACATGCCATGACAATTACACGCTGTGGGATAAAATAAGCGGCGCCGCCACAAACTGGACAATAGAGCAAAAAGAAGCGGCAGATAAACTTGCAAATGGAATAATCTTAACCTCCCAGGGAATACCTTTCATCGCAGGTGGAGAGGAATTTGCAAGAACAAAGGAAGGAAACGGAAATAGTTACGATGCCGGAGACGCCGTTAACCAGTTCGATTGGTCAAGGCTCGAGACCTTTTATTCTCTCGATAAATATTACCAAGGATTAATAGAATTGAGAAAGGCTCATCCTGCTTTCAGAATGTACACGGCAGATCAGATAAAATCGTCTATAACGTTCTTCCCAACACAATACAGGCAGGTAACACAATATCTTAGAATGCCGATAGCGTTTGTTGCCTATGAAATCCACGGAAGTCCAAATGGTGATACGTGGAAGAACATAATTGTAATTTACAATGGAGAGACATCAAGCGTCAAGTTCACATTGCCAGAAGGTCAATGGGATCTTGTTGTCGATCAAAATCATGCTGGAATAAATACAATAGGAATTTTATCTGGAGAAATAGAAATTCCACCAACAACGATGTATGTCTTACATCAATGAGCACCAAAAGCCGCCTGTTTGGGCGGCTTTTGTATTATCTCTTGCCGAAGTCATCCGCTTAAAGTGAATGGTTATTGCAATTCTAAACTTTCTTTAAGTGTAAAGAACCCATACTGGTAGAGCGTATTCACAATAAAATACTTTTGGGTGAGGTATTCACTTGGCATTGATTTTATCATCTCTATAACGTATGATTTTAAATTTTCTATCTTGCCGTACTGAATGAGAAGATAAGAGTAATTGTTTGTTACTACGAACTTTACGTAATTCTTAACTTTTGGTGAGTACCAAACTTCGTATGTCTGCCCATTTTTGTATTTATTTTTTACAATAATCGTTTCGAATTCTCCTGCCGATGTTGCGATGGTCTGTGTAGAGGTTACCTCGGCTTCAAGAGGATAGTATTTATTCATTTCTGGATTTTTGGGGAATGGAATTTGAGATTTTATGGTGGGGATTAATACTTGCCATTTTTTTCCAACGTATAATGGAAAATCAAAATAATACGATAGATCTTCTTTTAGAGAAGAAATTTGAAGATTGCAAACGGGTGCGTAATTTATATCTAAAATTGTACCTTGATTTGTATGAACTTCTTCTAAGATAACATACTCGTAAGATGGAATATCATCGAAATACTTCATCTGTAAAATAACATACTTTACGGATATTATCTCTGTTGTTGGAATTGAGATCCAGTTGTGATGTATTACATACCCTTCTATAGAAGCAACTGTGGATATTGAATATTGCCAAAATTCTCCATTTTGCCATGCTGGAAGATAATACGGATAGGTTATCGATTCAAGTAATTCATTAGAGAAACCTAAAACTGAAAGAACGGATACCGATATCGCTACGAAAAATATAATCTTTTTTGTCATTTAAATCATCTCACTTTTGGTGATGGCACTTGAGGACACAGCCCTCCGCCACAATATAGGCAGCAAAAAGACGCTGGCTCAAAGTATGTCGAAGTACAGTAGTATCCGTAAGTTCCTCCTCCATATGCTGATAGACATACTCCAACTGGATTATTCATACAGTTTGCAAAACATACCAAATTCACGGTTGAAGGTGATAACTCAGTTCCTACCGAGAT
>CAYSSO010000055.1:0-5325 GCA_964433875.1 uncultured Mesoaciditoga sp. | reverse complement strand
ATGACAATAAGACTTTAACTCTTACAAGATTAAAACCATTTCAAAAACTCGATCCCTACAAGATCGTCTCCGGTGAAAAAGTCGCAACTCTTACAAAACTATGGCACAGATCTTACAAGACACTTGAAGAGCCGGATATTGGGTATTTAGATTTGAATTCTCTCTTAGAATTTTTAAATGGTAAAGATGTTATAACAATCGCGAAGGACAAATTAAAAACTTACGAAATAGAAAACAGAATAGGTATAAGAATCGACAAAGAAAAAGGCGCAGCCGAAAAGAGATATCTTTACAGAGAATCAACGATAAGATTTTTTGAAGGATGCGGCTTTGCATCTTTTGTCGAAAATGATATGGGAAAATTAGACAGTATAAAGTCGGTTTTTCTCGGCGGTGAGAGGCATATGGCATTTACAAAAATCGAAGATGTTACGATACCACCTAAAACGTTGAAGGGAAGAATAATGATATACCTTGCAACGCCTGCCATATTCAAAAATGGTGTGCTCCCGCAAAATTTCGATGGAGAAAATATATTCATAAATGGTGTCAAGTGTAAACTCATCTCGATTGCGAATGCAAAGAGCATAACAGTTTCAACTTTCGATATCGCAAAGCACAAACCACGCGCGTCAAAATTTGCGGTGCCGGCCGGAAGCGTTTACTTTGTCGAAAGCGAAAAAGAAATAAAGTCAGATGGTTTTATAACCTTCACCGATGAAATGGAAGAATACGGATTTGGAAGATCATTGATAGGAGGATGGGATTATGAATAAATTTGAACTTTTTCATATCTACGCTGAAACGCCTGTTCATGCCGGAAGTGGTAGCGATATAGGCATAGTAGATCTGCCAATTCAAAGAGAAAGGCACACGGATCATCCGGTGATATGGTCATCGTCTCTTAAAGGATCAATTCGCGATTATTCAAGGAAGAACAACGTCAAAGATCAAAATTTCCTCTTCGGTCCCGAAGATGTTTCAAAGCCAGAAGACGCCGAGGCAGGGCACCTGGCCTTTAGCGATGCGAAGATTCTCGCCTTTCCTGTAAGAAGCGTGAAAGTACCATTTGTGTGGATAACCTGCCCTATGGTAATAAGCAAATACAATCAGGCCATTTCTATGATAAACACAAAGCCAGCCTTTTCTTTTAAACCTGATTTTAAGACAGAAGCCATAACCGCGAGCGATTCATGCGTCGAAAACGGCGAGGTTTTCATCGAAGAATTCTCTTTAAAGTCAACAATAGACAACAATGTTAAACTATTTGCAAAATATCTTGCAGAAAATGCGATACCTCAGGATCAGGTTTACGACTATCTCAGGCAACACATTCAAAATGCGCTTGTTGTTGTCAAAGACGATCTCTTTACTTTCTTCGTCAAGAATCTCACAGAGGTAAATCCGCGCATAAGAATAGATCCTGATACCGGCGTTGTGAAAGAAGGAGCGCTTTGGTACGAAGAAGATCTTCCCGAAGACACTATAATGTATTTCACTATTTCTTACGATGAGAACGATAAGTGCAAAAATTTTGTTGATAGTTTCGATGGGAAAAGATTCTCTGTCGGTGGAAATAAGACAATAGGGAAAGGACTCTTTACAGCGAGGCGATTGAAATGATAGATTACGAATTGGAAACTGCCAAAAGATCTCTCGGATATGCCCAGAGAGGTATTCAAAATTGTGGAGATAAATACAAAAATCTTTGCAAATCATTCGGCTCTATGGTGATGTCAAACGGTCTTGCTCAATCTGTGAGTTTTTGCGAATCTAAGGGAGAAAAGCATCACCTTGAATTGATCAAAAACATAGAAGACGAGTTGAAATATTTAAAGTACAACCCTAATGGAGGTTCGCTTTCTGAAAAACTTCTAAACATGAAATTAACAGATTACATGAACTTTCAAAGGCATTTGATGATCACGCTAAAGTGGCTCAGACGCTACGTTGACATTGTAGGTGATTAAGATGGAATATAAATTGCCGGGAAATATAAAAGTTCAGCGCGTTGCCAATCCATCATTTTTCTTTGATAAATGTCTTAGCGCAAAAGAATACAATTCTGGTTCTAAAAGTAATAATCTTAAAGAAACAGTCGAATCTCTTGCCTCAAGTTATAAATTTGGGAATTTGGATGCCTATACCGCTTACAAAAATAGAATGGAAAGTGTCGCAGATGGTTTAAAAGATCAGGGATACGTAGTCAAAAGGTTTATGCTTAAAGCGATAAGCGGCCTTTGTATCGGCATGGGGCGCGATTCCGCAATAGAAAATGGAATAACTCTCGAGAGAAATCTTGGCATTCCAATTATACCGTCCTCGAGCATCAAAGGTGTTGTAAGAAGTTATGTAACCCTTTACGGCACAGATGAAGAAAAGTCAAAGATAAACAGGTATTTTGGAAGCGATGACGATGATAACCCTAAATCAGGAGAGATTGATTTTCTCAACGCTTACATGATAAGTGGAAGCCTACCCTACAAGATAGACATAATAAACAATCACTTTCAGGATTATTATTTGGAAGGCGAAGCACCAAATGACTGGTTTAGCCCCAACCCCGTCTATTTTTTGAGAATATCTGAAGGCAAAGTTTTTGAATTTACCATCCTTGGAAAAGATGAAAAGATCGTCAACGAGGTGCAAAATCTAATCGAGAAAGCATTTAAAGAAGTCGGAATCGGTGGGAAAACAGCGGTAGGCTATGGAAGAATGATTAAAGTGTGATTAATGAATATGGGCGGGAGTACCGCCCATATTTTGGGAGGTGTGAGATGATTTCGAGAATATCTTTGGAGTTTGAAGCAATAAATGGAGATAAGATCTTACTTCCGAAGAATTTTTCTTATCTTCTTCAGTCATTTGTTTACGAACTCGGAAGAGAAGGAGACCTTCACGGCAGAGTTTACAATTCTGACAGTAAAAATTACCATCTTTTCGTTTATTCGCCGTTGATTGGAAATCATAAATTTTACGACGGAAAACACGAATTCAAAAGTCCAGTAAGACTTTATTTTTCAAGCCCTGTTGAAGACTTTTGCATGGCAGTTGCAGAAAAAGTCTTAAAAAGAGCGGAGTACAAAATAGGAAATCAGCCTATAAAGATAAAGTCTATAATGCCGACAAAAGAGCCGGAGTTTAAGGAAGAAATGTACTTCAGAGCACTTTCTCCTGTTACCGTACACAAAACGCTTGAAAATGAAGGCAGAAAAAAGACAGTCTATCTTAACCCGGATGAAGAAGAATTTAGGTTATATCTTATCGAGAACATAAAAAGAAAATATTTCGCTCTCTATGAGAAAGATCGTGATGTATCAATAGAACCATTTAAAATTCAGGAAAATGATTTCAAAGTCTTGCTTTACGAAAAAGACAAAGAAAAGCCATTTGTAATAAAGGGCTGGAATGGAATTTACAGAATCAAAGGAGACATCGAGATGATAAAATTTGCGTACAGAAGCGGAATAGGATCGAGAAACTCTCAGGGATTTGGATTTCTCGAGGTTGAGGAACAAAAATGAGCATCATTCTATCACCATATTCTTTGTTTGAATTCATCGAAGAAAAAGACATGGTCGTCAACACGATAAATACAAAAGGATACATGGGCAAAGGTCTCGCAAAGGAATTTGCAATACGCTTCCCCAAAATGGAGGAAGAATACATCAAAAAATGCAAAAAAAGCGAGATAAAGCCAGGAGATCTCTGGGTATGGGAAGGAGAAAATATCCTCATAGGAAATATGGCAACGAAAGATGATTATAAATTTCCGTCTAAAATCGAATGGATCTCAAAAGGAATAGAAAATTTGAGACATGAAATTTTAAGCCGTCATTTAGAATCTGTCGTCATTCCAAAGGTTGGCGCTTCGCTTGGTCATCTTGATTGGGAATATGTCGAAAGAGAGATTTTGAAATTGCATGATTTAAAATGCGAGATTATAATAACAACAGATATTGAAATTGGTCCCAAAGAATACAAAGCCCTCGCAAAAATTTCCGACCTTGTCAGTAGATGCTCTTCTAAAGATTCTCCACTTTTTGATTATGATTGTCCAAAAGAAATCATAAAAGTGATTACACTTATAAAAGAAAATCAAAATAAAATAAAACGTTTCAGAGACATTTTAAACATCAAAGGTGTAGGAGACAAAGGTTATAAAATGCTCATAGACATAGCATCGAAATAAGTTTAAAGCCCTTATGTCGCGATTCCCCGATGGGAATCGCTTTTTGTTTTACACTCAAAGTGTGATTAAAGAATTTGAAAGATAATTCCAAAGGGGGGTGACCTACAATTGGTGATTCAAAAATACAATCTTTTAAAAGTTGAAGGAATTGAAAGTGTCTATCACATGACCGATGAAAATAACGTTTCTTTGATAGTTAAACATGGCCTTCTTTCGAGAAATTTGATGAACAAAGCGAAAATAAGATTCAACGATATCTCCGATCAAGAAATACAACAAAGAAGGGAAAACAAAAGTCTTCATGATTATGCAAGTACATATTTGAACCCAAGAAATGCGATGCTCTACAGAGTTGTCGGAGAAGGTAGAAATGTCGTTATAATTGAATTCAATACCGATTTTGTATTGGAAAAAAGGCCTGAAGATGTTCTCATATCGAATTGTAACGCTGCAAAAAATGATGCAGATATAAGAATTCTTAGCAATGTTAAAATAAATGAATTTCTTGATATGAATAAAGTTTTTGCGAAAAGTTGGAATAACCCACCAGACGATGAAATTAAAGCAATTATGCAGTCTGAAATACTCGTAAGAAATATAATAGAACCAAAATGGATAAAAAGAATCATCGTAAAAGATTACAAACAAAGAGCGCGTATTACGTTACCGAGTTTAAACGTGGGAAAAATCTATGTAGATGAAAAGAAAGAGTTTTTCTTTTAAAGGGGGATATTAGTATGGTGTGGATTTTTGCGTTATTCTTTTTTAACCTTATGATGGGGATTATAAACATGGAAATGGCCAAAAGTAAAGGCATAAACGAGAGAGCGGCCTTTCTTCTCGGATTGATACTTGGATTGATTGGATTTTTAATAATTTTAGTGCTTCCGGATCAAAATAAAGGAGATGATAAATGTAACAAGAAATAAGAAAATATCGACACTGACAAATTAAAAAGGGGGGATTATCTTGACATTGGGAGGTTTTCTTATTTTCATACTTGTAGTTATTATAGTTGTCATTCTCAAAGCATTGAAAAAGTTCTTTTAAAGAGGATTTAATCATTATAACGATCTGGTATTGTTACATCAAATGTTAACACGCCATTTTCGTTAACACCCCATTGCGATTAT
>CAYSSO010000054.1:0-5679 GCA_964433875.1 uncultured Mesoaciditoga sp. | reverse complement strand
TTATTGTAAGAATGAATAGGTCCGAGAGGGACATTGCCATAAGCGGCGATAGGTTTCGAATCGGCCGCAAAGGTCCAAGTAATCGCGAGACAAGACAGAGTCAATGCGTTTTGATTTGTAAAAGTCATATTCCAAATTGAAAAGATTTAAGATGAAAAAGAGTCTGAGCAAAGAAGAAGGGTCGTAAGGACGATTCTTATTTTGGATGGGAGAATAAGACCGAAGGAGTTCTGAAGAAATGGAGTCAAAGTCCATTCGCTGAAAAGCAAGGAAGACGAGATTAAACACAGCGTCTGAAGAAGGAAATTTGAAGAGAAACACATCTGAAGAGCTCCGCAACATGCCTGCCACCTCGGTTGAAAGAATTTTGACTATAAAAAAATTTTACACCCTGGTGGCAAGTTGTTGTGGGGTGAGGGCAAAAAAAGAATTAAGGAATAGCAAGAAGTTTCAAAATTGAATTTACTCAACCACAAATGAAAGGAGTTGTTGGTATGGACAAAAAACAGTCCTGATGAAAGAAAGTATCATTACATCCCGTCTGAACCACCAATTCTCGGCAATACTTACACAGGTCTGAATGATCCCGTTGCCGATATAGCAAAAGCGCTGGACGAATTTCAAAAGAAGACAGGACTTGATATACCGATTCATGTCGATGCGGCGTCGGGGGGATTTATAGCGCCGTTTTTGAATCCAGATCTTGTATGGGACTTCAGACTTCCGAGAGTTTATTCCATCAATTACACTTAACTTCTCACGCCCCGGCGCTCAGGTGCTTTTGCAGTATTACAACAGATATCCATGTGAGAGTTCATCATTTAAGGATACGCTCGTCTGCTTAATAGAATCTGAAAAATTCTTGTTTAAAAGGGGATTAAATTTTGACGTTATAGAGTACGTATAAAACGTATATTGACATTAGCAATATGCCTTTCCATTTTTTGGCCGTTCTTTTTGAATTGAGAAAAATGAAAAAGACTATTATTCCTATAACGTCCATGAAAATCAGATCAACGGTTATAGGCTTATCCGTTGCAATTTTACCGGGCAACGCGGAAAGACCAAGTATTGCGAGGATATTAAAAATGTTCGATCCCATTATATTACCGACGGCAAGATCGTTTTTTGATTTCAAAGCAGCCCTTACAGACGTAACAAGTTCTGGCACACTTGTTCCAAAGGCAACTATCGTTACGGCTATTAAAGTTTCACTTACTTTAAGAGACCTTGCTAAGTTAACGGCCGCGTAAACGCCAATTTCACCTCCGGCGATAACTCCCGCAAGGCCTACAAGCGTTAGAATAATCGCTATTGAAAATTTGTGAGCTGACTGCGTTGATGCTTTTACATCCTGCCTTGATGTTGATAAAACATACGACATAAAGATCGCAAAAACTGAGAGTAGTGCCATTCCATCATAAAAATTAAGATAACCATTTTTCAAAAACAACATCGTCGCTATGAACTGCGCCACTATGACAAGAGGTATTTCGTACTTTAGAGTTTGAGATTTTATCGAAATAGAACCAAGGAAAATGGAAATTCCAAGAATAAAACTCGCATTGACTATATTAGATCCAACAACATTTCCTATCGCAACACTTCCTGAATGGTTAAAAGCACCCGCAAGACTTACGGCAAGTTCCGGTGCGCTTGTTCCAAAGGCAACTATTGTTAGACCTATGAAAAGTTCTGAAACTTTGAAATGCCTTGCAAGATCTGCAGCACCACTTACAAGCCAATCTGAACCACGTTCAAGTAGAAATAAAGCAATTACGAGTAAGATTATTTGCAAAAGAATGTACAATTCACTCTCTCCTTTTTGCGTTTAACTATATTGTATCAGAGATGATCAAAATTTTGATGTCGATAACTTTGTATAGTATAATTTACGGCTAAAACATACAGGAGGTGGGGGAGAAATGAAAAGAACTTTAGTCGCTCTTTTTTTACTTTCAGCCTTTACAATTTCGCTCTTCGGATGGGGCTTTTCAGTCCATAGAATGATAGCCAAGGCTGCTATCGAAAGACTTAACGGACCATCTTTGAATTACTTTCTTCCTTTAGAGAGCCAAATAATGGCTTATTCAACATATCCCGACGAACATCACGATTTCGAAGCCGGAACGGCACATTTCATGGAAATAGATTTTTACGCCGAGCCACCTTTTGATAATCTTAGATCGAAGATAGAAAATTACATCCAAACTTACGGAGAGATGATAGGAAGAGGACATGGTTATACACCATGGGCGATAGACAAGTACTACCATCTACTCGTCGAAGACATAGCGATAAATTCTCCAGACGTACCCAAGATCGCCGGAATACTCGCACATTTTTCATCGGATATAAATATGCCTTTACATGCAACGGTCAATTTTGAAGGTCAGATGACAGGTCAAAGCGGTATACATGGCCTGTGGGAAAGTGCGACAGTCGACAAACATTTTGACGCATCGATGATTCTTCCAACTAAAATATCCACCGTTACGGATATAATAAACGCATCTTTGGAAAATTCAAAAACGGCATGGTATTATGCTCAATCTCTGCTTGAAATAGATAGAAGCGAAAGGGCACTTTTTGAAAGGCTTTCAAAAGATTCACTCGTTTCGTCTATTTCTTACGAGAATATGTTATGGGATTCGACAAAGTGGATAGCGACAATTCAAATAACAAGATCTGTCGAGTTCGTCTCAACGCTTTTTCAAATGGCTTACAATGAATCGAAAAATTATATCCCAAAGGTCGAATCGCGTCCAAATATAGTGATCTTCAAAGTGTCTGCGAATGGAAATGATCAATACGTTGCAATAAAAAATGCGGGGGAAAAAAGTGTAAATCTCAAAGGTTATAAGATCTCAAACGGAGAAGGTCAATACTTCGTATTTGAAAATGATCTCGTCATAGATCCCGGTCGTTACGTGCTTGTCCATTCTGGTCCAGACGCAAAAGGATTGATCTGGTCGAAGTCCGTAATATGGTCTCCACAGGGGAAAGCACAACTTTTTGATCCGGACGGGAATATGGTTTTTGAATTTGTCTATTGATGAAGGATCGATGCGAGGGGCAGAACGTAAAAGAGAATGGCAAAAAAGTGCATAGCGCTCCCGCCTATGACAAACAGGTGCCATATAAAATGGTGGTATTTCATTTTTCTTCGAATATAAAAAATCGTCCCGAAGGTGTAAAGTATGCCTCCAATGACAAGAAAGGCGATACCGTCCGGTGGTAACCTTTCAAGGAGAGGCTTTATCGAAAAAATAATCATCCATCCCATCGATATGTAGATCAACGTCGAGAGGATAACAAACCTTTTTACAAAGAAAACTTTGAAAAGTATGCCTATGACAGCCATACCCCATGTTATACCGAACAATGTCCATCCCAGAGGGCCTTTTAGGGTGATAAGTTCAAATGGAGTGTAGGTTCCGGCTATCAGAAGAAATATAGAAGAATGATCGAATATTTCGAAGATATTCTTTGCCTTGCCCCGAGGTAGGGCATGATAAATCGTTGACATAGTGTAAAGTATGACCAATGAGATTCCATAAATGGAAAAACTCACAACATACCATGCGTTTCCGTAAATGCTTGAAAAAACCACCAAAAGCACAAGAGCGGCTATTGCAAGCAATGTTCCAATTCCGTGAGTTACTGCGTTGGCGATTTCTTCACCGAGCGTGTAATTTTCTATGTTCTTCAAATAAAACTCCTTATCATAATAAGTTGATTTATTATACCAAACTTTTAACGGATTCTCGTTCTATCAATTTGGCTTTTAGAACAACGTGCTGAACTTTGTGGATACTTTCGTTCTCTATCGCATCCAAAAGCAGTGTCGCGGCCGTCATTCCTATTGCATCTGCGGGCTGAACAACGGTGGTGATGGAAGGAGAGGAAACCTTCATCCATTCTGCATCATCGAATCCAACTACAGAAAGATCATCGGGAACCTTTAATTTTAGATCTTTTATCGCTCTCATAAGTCCCAAAGTTGTGAAATTGTTCATCGCGATCATCGCCGTTGGCCTTTTGGATCTTTGCAAAATCTCAAGAGATTTTTTGTAAGAATTCTCTTCGGTAAAAAATCCGCTCTTTACCCATTCTTGACGGTATTCAAGCCCAAAATTCTTCATTGCTTCCCTAAAACCGCTTAATCTTTCATGACCTGTATAACTTTTTTCTATACCGTAAATGGCACCTATTTCTTTATGACCTTTGTCTTTGAGATACTTAACTGCGTCGTAGATCGCGGCCCGGTTGTCTATGACAACAGAATCACAATTGACCGAATCTATAAGCCTATCGAAAAGCACAATCTTCATACCATGCCTTACCATATTTCTGTAAACAGAAAGATTTTGCCCTTCTGCCGCAGGAGCGACGATAAGGCCATCTACCTTTTTTGAAACGAGTAGTTCAAGGTATTCAACCTCTTTTTGTGGGTTCTCTCCGACGTTGCATATCATAAGGTTGTATTTTTTGGCGTAAAGCACCCTTTCCATGGCAGAAATAACCTCGCTGAAAAACGGGTTTTTTATGTCGGAGACGAGCACACCGACTGTAAAGGTCTTAGATATCTTCATTCCCCTTGCAAGGCCATTTACAACGTATCCCATCTCCCGCGCTGTCGCGATAATCTTTTCTCTTATCTCATCGCTGACGCCTGATTTGTGATTGAGAGCCTTTGATACCGTTGCGGTTGAAACACCAACACTTTTTGCAATATCCTTTATGCTAACCATTGGATCCCTCTTTTAGATTTTCTAAAAATCTTTTGACCTCTTCAAGTTTTGGAAAAGACGTTATTGCGCCTATCTTTTGGGCGGCCATTCCGGCAGTTACCGTCCCAAATCTTGCTGAAGAGATCAAAATTTCTTCTTCATTGGAAAAATTACCTTTTGAAAATTCATAAATTAAGCCTGCCATAAAGGCATCACCGCATCCTGTGGTATCGACAACGTTAACATGTATTGCCGGAATATGAATAACGGTCTTTGAAATAACATACGCACCATTTTCTCCATCAGTTATAATGGCCCTACCAATAGATTTTACCACTTCAACGATACTTTCAAAATCATCAAGATCAAAGATCGATTTCGCATCTTCCATGCTACATTTAGCGAGATCTGCCATCTTCCAGCCCTTTAAAAGGTCTGCTTTGTATTTGTGCTCATCTTTGGAAATGTTTGGCCTGTAATTTGGATCGAAGAAGATGTATTTTCCCATTTTTCTGATATCTTCCATGAATTTCAATATGTGATCCGCCGCAGGGGTTGCAAAGAGAATCGATCCGAAATGAAAAGCATCAAAATCATCTATTCTTACCTTTGAAAGGTCTTCATAAGACAAAGCGCTATCGGCAGTCGATCTGTTCCATATGGCAAATCTCGGAACCTTTTTTTCATCCACAAACGCGAAGGCAAGGGTTGTGTGGAGATCATCATCTGTGGAACTTAAAGATATATCAACGCCCTCGGATCTTAAGGTTTCCTTTAACATCTCTCCGAAAAAATCGTAAGAGAATTTGGTTATGTAACTGACATGCTCTCCAAGGCGCGCAAGGCCCACGGCTATATTCAAAGGCGATCCCCCAACATGCGGCTCAAAAGAGCCGTCTATCTTGAACAAATCGATTAGATTTTCCCCGACAATTGCGATTTTTAT
>CAYSSO010000053.1:3870-5792 GCA_964433875.1 uncultured Mesoaciditoga sp. | reverse complement strand
AGTCACCTTAGAAAGGAGAGAGCAATGAACTGGCAGGCAAAGTGGATAACGAAAAAAGACCCAAAAACATTCGAATCCAATGGAGACTGGATGGTAAAGAAATTCATCCAAAGTTATGCCATGTATTTCAGAAAAACATTCGAAATAAAAGGTAATGTTTCAAGGGCAAAAATTCATATCAGTGGAATCGGATATTATGAACTTACAATAAATGGCAATAAAGTCGGTGATAAGGTCTTGGATCCTGCCCAAACTGATTATTCAAAGATAGCGCTTTATTCCACTTACGATGTAACAAATCTTTTGGAAAAGGAAAACGCAATTGGAGTTATAGTCGGGAATGGTCGGCACATAAAGGCCTACAGATACGATTTTCCGAAATTGATTGTCCAACTTGAAGTCGAATACAAAGATGGAAAGAAAGCATATATTCTTACCGGAAGGGACTGGAAGGTCTCTCACGGTCCTCTGATGGAGAATGGAATTTATTTCGGAGAAAAGTACGATGCTCGTCTTGAGATGGAAGACTGGGATAAATTTGATTTTGATGATTCGAAATGGGAAGAGGCTGTTGAAACAACGGGACCGGAACTCGTTGAAGAAACGATGCCACCTATAAGAATCGTCGATACACTCAAACCTGTAAAAATGTATAGTCCAAAGGAAAATGTGTATGTTTACGATTTTGGACAGAATTTCACCGGATGGGTAAAATTGCATGCAAGTGGACCTAAAGGTACGGAAATAAAGTTAAGGTACGCCGAGGTTGTAAATTCAGACGGCACTCTCAATTTTTCGACCATAAGAAATGCTGAAGCGACAGATGTGTATATTCTCAAAGGAGTGGGAGAAGAAACATACGAGCCGAGATTCACATACCATGGTTTTAGATACGCTCAAATTGAAGGATTTCCTGGCGTTCCAACTCTTTTAAATTTAGAAGGCCGCGTTGTTCATACGGATGTAGAAAGAACAGGAGATTTTTACTGTTCAAACGAACTTATAAACCAGATTCATAAAAACACTCTATGGGCTCAACTTTCCAATCTCATGAGCATTCCAACTGATTGCCCGCAAAGAGATGAGAGACTCGGATGGATGGGAGATGCCCAACTTTCGGCAGAAGAGGCAATTTACAATTTTGATATGCATGAGTTTTACAAAAAATGGCTTAAAGATATCCAACTCTCACAAAGATCGGATGGATCACTTCCGGATGTTGCACCTGCGTATAATGCCAAATTTTATCCCGCAGATCCGGCATGGGGGACTGCATACATAACCATCGCGTGGTACCTTTACTGGTATTACGATGACAAATCTGTTCTGGAAGAACACTATGAAAGTATGAAAAAATATGTAGAATTTCTAAAAGTTAACTCTGAAAATAACATTTCAAAACTTGGAAAGTATGGTGATTGGTGTCCTCCGGGAAGCGTTTTCCCCAAAAGAACTCCCGTTGAATTGACCTCTACATTCTATTACTACAACGATGTATATTTACTTTCGAAGATCGCAGAGGTACTTATTCAAAACTTGCGGAAGAGATAAAGACAGCATTCAACAAAAAGTTTCTTACCCCAAACGGCTACGATGTGATAAGAATGAGTCCGATAGATAACGGTACAGGACAAACATCTAACGTGCTTCCTCTCTTTTATGACATGGCACCTCAAGAAAAAAAGCAGGAAATAATCCAAAAACTTGTCAGTTTGATAACAAATGATCAGGATTTCCATCTTGACACAGGTATAGTCGGGACGAAATACATATTCGATGTACTTTCAGAGAATGGATATGCGGATATCGCTTACAGGATAATAACCCAGGAATCTTACCCGGGTTTTGGTTACATGATAAAAGAAGGGGCGACAACGCTGTGGGAGAGATGGGAGAAGTTAATGGGAGGTGGGATGAATTCG
>CAYSSO010000053.1:0-3860 GCA_964433875.1 uncultured Mesoaciditoga sp. | reverse complement strand
CATGTGATGTTCGTGAGCGTTGATGCATGGTTTTACAAATATCTTGCAGGTTTGTCTCCGATAGTTTCAGGATGGAAAAAATTCAAAGTAAAACCTTACATAGTCGGAGATCTAAAGCATCTTTCTTCTTCAATCGCTACTGTCAGAGGAAAGATAAAAGTTTCATGGGAGAAGACAGACGATTCCTTCAAACTGGATCTTTCCGTTCCAGATGGATGCAAGGCGGAATTACATCTGCCGATTTTGTGGGAAAGATATTCGGTAAATGAAAACGGGAAAGAAATATTTAAAGAAGGAAAGCAAATCGGGAAAGAAAAAGATGTCATGTTTGTTGGACAAAAAGCGGATCGTGTGGTATTTGATGTGAACTCGGGAAATTATGAATTCACGATTGTTCAAAACGAAGAATGATTTAGTTTCACATTTTTAAGGAAAAGAAGGTGAGATTTATGAGGAAATTAGGTATTTTCTTAGCAGTTTTGATTTTAGCGCTAAGCGTTAGTGCTGTATTTGGCCAGGCAACAGAAACTACTTATCCACAGCCATCTGAATATGGCCCCGCTATCTTAAACTGGGGACCGAATGTTAAGTATGGTGGAACTTTTACATTTCTTAACACAGCTCCATACTCATACTCTTTAAATCCTTTTTTCCCTTCAACAGGTTTACCAACTTACGGTTTCATTTATGAGCCTTTGATGTATATGAGTCCAAATGGTGATATAACTTATTTTCTTGCAACTTCTTATAAGTGGATTAATAGCACAACATTGGAAATGACAATAAGAAAAAATGTTAAATGGACCGATGGGGTACCTTTTACAGCAAAAGATGTTGCTTTTACTTTTAATTATGTCAAAGAACATCCAAGTATAGATACAAATGCTGTATGGGCTCCTACAAATAATTTAAAGAGTGTTGAAGCAACAAATGATGAGGTAATTTTTTCATTTTTAAAGCCTTCATATTCTTCCTTACCCGTTATCGCTTCTCAACAAATTGTGCCAGAACATATCTGGTCAAAAATTGCAGATCCTTCTAAAGATACAAATTTAAATCCTATCGGTACAGGTCCTTTCATTTTTCAGAGTTTTAATCAAGCTAATCAAGTAGCGGTATATGTCAAAAATCCTAACTATTGGATGAAGGGAAGGCCTTATATCGATAAATTTGTTGCTAAAGGAACATTTGGAGGAAATCAAGCTACTTTATTAGCATTATTAAAAGGTGAAGGTGACGTTGCTCAAATGTATATTCCTGATGTTGAAGTTGCTTACTTGTCGAAAAATCCAAATAACAAATTATGGTGGCCGGTTATGGGAAATAATTATTTAATAACAAATGATACTGAATACCCATTTAGCATCCCGGAATTTAGAAAGGCTCTTTCATTAGCAATGAACAGGCAATTTATTGTCATGTCCGATTACGGTAAAGACTTGCAAGATTATGAGAATCCTACTATGATTCCTCTTCCTCAAACATCATGGATAGATCCTGTTTTAACTCCATTGGCATCTTCACTTATTACTTATGATCCGCAAAAAGCTCAAGAATTACTTGCTTCTATAGGTTTCAAAAAGAATAAATCTGGACTTTTAATGGATCCTCAAGGAAATGTATTACCGCCTTATACCATTAAAGTAGTAGCAGGCTGGACTGATTGGATAACAGGTGCTCAAATTCTTTGCAATGAATTTAAAGATATAGGATTGAGAGTTACAGTTGATCAGGAAAGTTTCGGAGCTTTTTATTCCGATTTACAAAATGGCAGATTTGACATGACTGTAGTAGGGTACTATGCAACAACTCCAAATCCATATGCTATGTATTTCTCTGCACTTTCATCATATCAAACAGCTCCGATAGGAAAACCAGCTATTGGTAATTTCTGTAGATATACCAATCCTCTTATAGATGACGCTCTTGAGGTATTCAATAATAATTCTGATCCAAGAATTCAAAAGCAGGCGATATGGACAATTGAAAGAATTGTGCTTGATGATATGCCAATAATTCCATTTTTACCTGGACCATTTTGGTATGAATACCAAACACGAACTCTTGAAGGATTTCCGAATGCAGAGCATCCTTATACTTACGTTTTAGCAAGTTCTGAGTCGATAATAGCTTTAAATGTTCACTTGAAATAAAAAACGAAGGGGAGAATTTCCTCCCCTTCGTTGATAGGAGTGATTTTATGAATCCAATATTACCACGAAAATATTATATACCAGATGTTGAAGCAAGGCAATGGAAGGATGGTCGTATTTATCTTTATGGATCATATGATATAAGCGGAAACACAAACTATTGTAGTCACGAATACCATGTTTTTTCATCCGACAATTTAATTGACTGGGTTGATCATGGAATAAGTTTTACATCTGAAGACACTTTTTCTCCATATGTTCCATTATATGCTCCAGACTGCATTTATAAGGATGGATTATATTACTTATATTTTTGTATGGCTGATAATAGTGAAGGAGTTGCCGTAAGTGAATCACCATATGGACCATTCAAGAATGCGCGACCTATTAAAGTGGCTAATAAAGATGCCATAGATCCAGCAATTTTTGTTGATGATGATGGGCAAGCTTATTATTACTGGGGACAATTTAAAGCTCGAGGGGCTAAATTAAAAAATATGTTTGAAATAAACGAAAGCACCTTAAATTCAAAAGTCTTAAGTGATGAAGAACATGGATTCCATGAGGGATTTTCAATAAGGAAACATAATGGAATATATTATGCTATTTATACAGATATAAGCAGAGGTAAAGCATCATGCCTTTCTTATGCTACAAGTGAATATCCTCTGGGCCCTTTTAAAAAGGGTGGTGTAATAATTGACAATACAGGATGTGATCCACAAACATGGAATAATCACGGTTCTATCGTAGAATTCAATGGAAATTGGTATATTTTATATCATCGCTCTTCTCAGGGGCACAAATTCAACCGTAGAGTTTGTATTGAACCTATAAAATTTAATCAAGATGGAAGTATAAACGAAGTAGAAATGACAACACAGGGTATCTCAGATCCTCCAAAGGCGATATCAAGAATGGAAGCATATCGTGCATGTTTGTTAAGTGGTAAGGTACATACGGAAGTTGTGCCTTTAAATGATGACTATACAGAATATCTTTCATTTATAGAAGATAATGATTGGGCTGCATATAAATACATCGATTTTGAAAATGGTGTTTCTGAATTTGAAGTAAGAGCTTCTACTTCGACTCAAGGAGGGGTTATTGAAATAAGAATTGACAAAATAAATGGTCTTTTAATTGGAGAATGCTATATTTCCAGTACTGGGGCATGGAATAAATGGAAAAATTTTTCATGCAAGATTGATAGAAGCATTAAAGGGATTCATGCCCTGTACTTAAGGTTCAAAAATTCTAAAAGAAGTTGGGGAAGGCTGTTTAATGTAGAAAGTTTCGTATTTTATAAATGAGAAATTGGAAGTGATAAAATGAATTTTAATAATTTTAGTAAAGCAGATCCATTCTACAGATCTGTGCCTTTCTTCAGTTTAAACGACAAATTAGACAAAGACGAAATTGAAAGGCAAACAGATGAATTTGCAGATAAAGGATATGGTGGTGTATTCCTTCATAGCCGTGTTGGACTTGTAACGGGTTATCTTTCGTCTGATTGGATGAAATTAACATGTGTCTCTGTTAAAGAAGCGCAAAAGACAAAAACTTATGCATGGCTTTACGATGAGGATAAATGGCCATCTGGCTTTGCCGGCGGAGAGGTGCCAAAATTAGGTAAGCCTTACAGGAACCATGCGCTTATTTTGATCGAAGATATGAAACCAACTGAAAATGATGAAGTTTTATTAG
>CAYSSO010000052.1:0-5840 GCA_964433875.1 uncultured Mesoaciditoga sp. | reverse complement strand
TTTACCGGAATATTGCCATAGACCTGGCCGAGCGAAAATGGAATTGCTATCACAAAGGCCATTGCAAAAGAGATTACCGCCAGTTCAGCGGTAATCAAAGTTCCTTTAAGTAAAGCCTGTAGGATTGAAATGAAACCCATCTTTACTTTCCAAAGTACTTATCAACGAGGGCTGTCAACTGGCCTGAACTGCGCAACTTCGATAGTCCATCATTTATTTTGGAGAGCAATTCGCTATTTCCTTTGTTGACCGCTATTCCATAATTTTCATTTGTTATTATTATTCCAACTATTGAAACTGGCCGGGTTTGGGCAAATCTTTCGGCAACAGGACTGTCGAGGACAACCGCGTCGATTTCACCGTTCAAAAGCGCTTGAAGGGCATATATAAAACTTTCATACCTCACTATATTTTTCAATATATTTGTTTTTATCAAATTATCGCTTACCCACAGATCGCCAGTCGTTCCGGTTTGAACGCCCACTTTGTGATTCCCGAAGAGAACGGTAAGATTGTAGTTTGAATCTTTTTTGACTATCACATCCTGATCCGCAGACCAGTAAGGATTTGAAAAATCAACGACTTTTAATCTATCCGGCGTTATCGTCATGCCGGCTATGGCAATGTCTATTATTCCAGATTTAAGTGCCGGTATTAGAGAATCGAAGGACATATCCCTTATTTCAACCTGAAATCCTTCCAAATTCGCGATCGATTTTATGAGATCGATGTCAAACCCAACATACTTTCCATTTTCAACGTATTCAAATGGTGGAAAATCGGCTGAAGTACCGACCAAGTAAGTTTTGGAAAAAGCGAATGCTCCAAAGATCAAAAGCGAAATGAAAATCACAAAAAACTTTTTCATCTCATACCCTCCTTTTCTTTTTGGGAATTATACCATAAAAATTAAATGATAAATTATTTAATTTTTATTTGCTCTTTAAAATCTAAAATATTAATATGTATTCTTTACGTTAGATAAATAGATTTTTTGCCTCTTTTTACACGATACATGTTTTAGTGTGTTTCAGCGACATTTGTTTGGTATAATTATCCAAAATTTAAAATAGGAGGAAAAAGATGGAGAAACTTCTTGAAAAGTATTCAAAATTTTTGCCGATAAGTGATAAGACCCCGATTATAACGCTCGGAGAGGGTTTTACTCCGCTTATAAAGGCTAAGCATATAAGCAAGATGATTGGAATAGATCTTTATCTTAAATACGAGGGAATGAATCCAACCGGTTCATTCAAAGACAGGGGCATGGTAATGGCTATGGCAAAGGCAATCGAAGAAGGATCGAAAACCGTCATATGCGCCTCTACCGGCAACACCTCTGCGTCTGCTGCCGCTTACGCAACGGCTTTCGATTTGAAATCGATAGTTGTAATCCCGGCAGGAAAAATAGCGATAGGAAAACTTGCCCAATCTTTAGTGTATGGCGCGAAGGTCATTCAGATAGAAGGCAATTTTGATGACTGCCTTAGACTGGTAAGAATGGCAAGCGAAAAATTCCCGGTAACAGTCGTTAATTCTATAAACCCGTACAGGCTTGAAGGTCAGAAAACGGCCGCTTTTGAGATAGTAGATGTCCTTGGCGATGCCCCCGATTACCATTTTCTTCCCGTTGGAAATGCCGGGAATATAACGGCTTACTGGATGGGGTATAAAGAATACAAAAAGGCTGGTTTTTCTTCAAAATTGCCACGCATGATGGGTTTTCAAGCCGAAGGCGCGGCTCCCATTGTAAGGGGATTTCCCGTAGAGCCCGAGACTATAGCGACCGCGATAAGGATAGGGAATCCGGCAAACTGGCAGAAGGCGATAAAGGCAAGGGACGAATCTGGCGGAATAATAGATATGGTCTCCGATAGAGAGATACTTAACGCTCAAAGCCTCATAGGATCGGAGGGCATCTTTTGTGAACCTGCCTCTGCCGCTTCAGTGGCTGGCATACTGAAAATGAAGGAGAAGGGTCTTTTCAAAGGCGGTGAAAGCGTGGTTGCGACTTTGACCGGGAATGGATTAAAAGATCCTCACGTTATAGAAAAAGCGTATGAAGATAAAATCAAGGTTATACCCGCAAAATTCGAAGACTTTTCAAGGGAGATAGAATCATGAAATTGGCCATTTCAGCGCCTGCAACGATTGCGAATGTTGGAAGCGGATTTGACACATTTGCGCTGGCCATAAATCTAAGAAATGAAATAATAATTGAAGAATCTTCAAATCTTTCGATCGTTGAGAAGGGTATAAAGATAGACGGAGAGGATCTCTTTTTGAAATCTTTCAAAATGATGATGGAAAAGTACAATCTCGATCTGAACTACAAAATAGAGAAAAAGACCTTGATTCCTCCAAAGAAGGGACTGGGATCGAGTGCCGCCTCTATAGTTTTGGGAATAACAGCTGCGATGGCGATAAATGGCACTTTGTCGCGAAAGAAAATCTTTGAGATCGCATCTGAAATGGAGGGCCATCCGGATAATGCTTCGGCGTGTGTCTACGGCGGTTTTACCGTAAGCGGTAATTTTGGAAATTACATGACTGTATCTCTTTCTCCGATCTTTTCATCCATGACGATAATAATACCTCCCTTTTCTACCTCCACTCATGAAGCGAGAAGAGCGCTTCCACAGATGGTTTCACTCGAGGATGCCGTCTTTAACGTTCAGCATGTGGCAATGGTAGTTGCAAATCTTGGGAAAAAGATGAAAAAGGAATTCTTCGACGACAAACTTCATCAAGAAAGAAGGCTTTCCATCTATCCGGAATTGAAGAGGTTTTTTGAAAAGATAAGATCACAAACAAAGGATCCTGTCTTTATATGCGGATCAGGAAGTGCCCTGGCCGTAGCCGGTATTCATCATTTAGACGTTCCCGACGGATGGGAAGTGCTTCACAAAAGTACATCCAAAAGAGGAATTATCATCAGGCATTTATAAAGTATTCGAGAATCTTTACGGCATTTGTGGCAGCACCGACTCTTACATTGTCTGCGACATTCCAGAACATAAGAGCATTTGTGGGAGAGATTCTCGCTCTTCCAACGTGTGAGATATCGCTTCCTTTTATCTCGATTGGAGTTGGATAATCATCCCATACTTTGACGTAAGGGACGGCCTTCCATGCTTTCAAGACACCGTCGAGATCAAAAGGCTTTTCGAATTCTGCCCAGACCGATTCAGAATGACCATAAAAGACCGGCACCCTTACAGTTGTAGCCTCGACTATGCAATCGCACTCCATTATCTTTCTCGTTTCATTGTACATCTTCATCTCTTCTTCGGAAAAACCATTTTCAAGGAAGGGGCCTATCTGAGGGATACAATTGTAGGCTATCTTTTTGGGATAAACCCTTGGAGTTATATCTTCTTTCATCTCCATTTCAAGTTCCTCTATGCCTTTATGACCGCTTCCCGATACTGCCTGCATGGTAGTTACGATCACGTGCTTTAGATGGTAAAGATCGTGAAGTGGCTTTAGAGCCATAACAAGTTGGATCGTAGAGCAATTTGGATTCGCTATTATTCCGCGATAGTTCTTCAAAACGTGTGAATTGACATCCGGCACTACGAGGGGAATTTTCGGATCCATTCTAAATGCCGAAGAATTGTCTATAACAGTTGTACCGTGATTCGCCGCTATCGGGGCAAAATGTTTCGAAATCTCCTTTCCGGCCGAAAAAAGAAGAAAATCAAATCCTTCTTTCATCGCATCTTCCGTTAAGACCTCAACGGGAATCTTTTCGCCGTGAAATAGAATCTTTACTCCCTTTGATCTTTCAGAGGCAAAAAGTCTGAATTCATCAAATGTATGACCTTTTTCTTCGATCACCTTTACCATTGTTCTTCCTACTTCTCCAGTTGATCCGACAACTCCCACTTTCATTTTATTCCTCCAGTCCAAACCTTTTTGCCACGGCTTTGGCGGCCTCTTTTACCTTTTCTCTTTTTACGATGCACGAAATTCTGCTATTTGACGTGCTTATCATGTCTATATTCGCACCCACGGATGCTATGGCATCAAACATGTTGTAAACTATTTCCGAAGATCCCACGATATTGACGCCTATTATCGAGATCTTTGCCAATGTATCATCGAAGTGAATCCCGCCCGACTCTATCTCGCTCTTTAACATTTCCATCGCCTTTAGAGCATCTCTGGACTCCTCTTTTGAGACGGTAAAGGCTATATCATTCTTCCCGTCTTTGTGCATGCTTTGAACTATCATATCCAGCGAAACATGGTATTGTGCAAGTTTTTTGAAAGTCGCCGCAGCAATTCCGGGAATGTCGGGTACATCCGAAATAACTATTTTGACAATCCCTTCGTCAACGCTTAGCGATCTGACCAGTGGCTCTTCCAATTTATCAGCCTCCTCAATAACCGTTCCATCCGATTCTTTGTGTGCATGTTTCACAACGACTTTAACATGGTACCTCCGTGCAAGTTCGACAGATCTTGGATGAAGTACCTTTGCCCCATTTACAGCCATTTCGATCATCTCATCGTACGATATTTTATCGAGTTTCTTCGGCCTTTCTATGTATCTTGGATCTGCCGTGTAGACTCCATCCACATCCGTGTATATTTCGCACAGATCCGCTCCTATTCCATAAGCAATGGCTACAGCCGTGGTATCCGATCCTCCGCGTCCAAGGGTTGTTATTTCTCCATCTGGACTTATTCCCTGAAATCCAGCGACTACAGGTATAAATCCATCGTCTAAAAGAGAGAGCAATTTTCCCCTGTAAACCCTTTTTAAGGTTGCCCTCGAGTGTGTCGAATCGGTATCGATTCCTGCCTGAAAACCGGTCAAAGAGATGGATTTTTTGCCAAATTTGGAAAGCGCCGAAGCCATAAGCGCTATTGATACTTGCTCGCCGGTAGATGCTATCATATCGTATTCTCTCGGACTTGCATTGGAATTTACCTGATTCAAGAGATCTATCAAATAATTCGTCGTTTTCCCCATCGCAGATACAACGACAACGATCTTATTTCCGCGATCGTAATCTTTAGAAACCTTTTCCGCTATCTTTAATATCTTTTCCGTGCTCTCGACCGAAGTGCCGCCATACTTTTGGACTACGATCATTTTTTCCTCCGGTAAACACTTTGGTCTAATATTACCACCATATCTTTATTTGTTGTTTTCAAATATATTAATTATTAATTGAAAATACATATATAGTGTGTCCAACCCTGACAGTGTCCCATTTTAACATTTGAATGTTAATGCTGCTTGAACTGTTTTCTTGAAATGCCCTTTATCGAATTCAGTTGAGCAAGAAGGATCTCTTGAACCAATTTCATTGCCATATTTAACTTGAATTGACTGAAGACTGTCCAACGTTTTAGGGTAATAGTATTACACTCTTGAGCTTTCTGTTCTTTGGCAATCCGGCCGAAATGTTTGCAAAAGCCACAAAATTGTGAGCCAACATAGTCCTACTACTGTTCATAATGCCTGTGTGGAACGTAGTAGATGTATTCAAACGAAAAAAGAGTACAGTCTAACGGCAGAACTTTTTATTTCATGATCGGTGCTAAGTTCATACAGCATGGTGGTCTTTTCAATCAAAGCATTGAAATCCATTCAAAAAGTTCCTTTGGGATGATACAAGAAGTCATTGAGAAATACAAGATATTCGGTGTCAGTAATTGAAGACTTTCATAGGCACCAAATTTCAGATTATAAATGGGTAGAATTTGGTCGTGCTTTTATACCGGAGATTCGGAATTTAAACTTGGTTGAGTATATAACAAAATAATACACACACGACTAAAGTTTTTCAAGTTTTATGCCGATAATTCATTTGAGGTGAGAATAT
>CAYSSO010000051.1:0-6295 GCA_964433875.1 uncultured Mesoaciditoga sp. | reverse complement strand
TTACACTTCTGCATCGACGGCAGCCTACAGCGTTGTCAACACTGGCGCGGTAAGGCTCGATGCCGCCAATGATCCACATGGAAATTTAAATCCTGCGAATATGGAACTCGTATTCCAGGTCGGAGCAAACCAGTCGCAGACAGTCTCTCTCGGCCTTAACGATATGGGAGCACAGGCGCTCGGCCTCGAATCGACGACCCCATCTACAACCTTTGATCCGCAAGCGGCGACAAATACGTACCTTGGGAATGGGTTCTACTCGACAATAGATGTGACAACGCAGGCCGGAGCACAGGCTGCCATCTCGATAATAGACAACGCGAATCAGGTTGTCTCGACGGAGGCCGCAAAACTCGGTGCGTTGCAGAACAGAATAACTGATATCACAAATAACCTCCAGACTTCATCGACAAACCTTATATCGGCCGAAGGCACGATAAAGGATGCTGACATGGCAAAGGAACTTATGACATACTCAAAGCAGCAGATACTCTTGCAATCCTCTATGGCAATGCTCGGACAGGCTAATGCCAACCCGCAGCAGATACTGAGACTCTTTACGAACCTTCCATAATAAATCTTTTTGAAAGGGCCGGAAGGCCCTTTTATTTTTGGCCGCACACGATGACTGCCCGCCATTTGGTATAATTCTTTTGAGGTGATTTATGAAATCTGGACTTGTATGCGTTGCCGGCGCTCCAAGCGTCGGAAAGTCAACAATTGTCAATGCCATAGTGGGACAAAAAGTATGCATAGTCTCTCCAAAGCCGGGTACAACGAGAAACAGGATAAATGCGATCCTTACACTCAACGATGCGCAGGTTATCTTCGTCGACACTCCCGGCATTCACAAACCGCTTCATTTGATGGGAAATTACATGCTAAAGATAGCGCTTTCAGCCCTCGAGGGCAATGATTTGCTTTCGGCCTCCAGGGTTGGAAGAGCCGATATTATGGTCGCACAAAAAATTGAAAAATTAAAAGTTCCAGTTTTTGGCGTCATAAACAAGATCGATATCGCAAATCCAACCATGATCGAGAAGGCAAGGGAAATCCTTGAAAATTTAAAAGTGAGAGAGATCTTTGAAATCTCGGCAATCAATGGGAGGACAGACAAACTTCTTGAGAAGATCATCTCGTCTCTTCCCGAAGGTCCGAAGTATTATCCAGACGATATTATAACTGACAGGCCACTTTCTTTTATGATATCCGAGATCGTAAGAGAGAAGGTCTTCGAACTTACCCGAGAGGAGATTCCTTATTCGACGGCCGTCGATATAGAACAAATGGAAGATGAAGGAAACCTTACGAGAATTTACGCAACGATCCTCATCGCGAAGGATTCGCAAAAGGGCATAATACTCGGCAAAAATGGTAGAATGATAAAGGAGATAGGAACACTCGCAAGAAGGGATATAGAGTACCTTCTCGACAGGCACGTCTTTATCTCCCTTCATGTCAAGGTAAAGGACAAATGGATAGAGGATCAAAAGATCCTAAATCAGATATTCGGAGATGAACTGCGATAGATATAAATTGCGATGCCGGCGAAGGCTTTGGAATTTACAATTTTGGTGTGGACAGCGCGCTTTTTAAATACGTAACTTCTGTCAACATTGCCTGCGGGTTTCACGCAGGAGATCCCGTGACGATGGAGAAAACTGTCGAGATGGCCGTCGAAAATGGCCTGTGCATAGGCGCACACCCATCATTTCCCGATTTGATGGGCTTTGGAAGGAGAGAGATGAACCTATCTTTTGAAGAGGTAAGAGATTATGTTATGTACCAGATTGGTAGCCTTTATGCCTTTGTAAAGTCAAAAAACGCGAGGATAACCCATGTCAAACCACACGGGGCGATGTACAATATGGCCTTCAAAGACGAAAAGATAGCGCGCGGAATCGTCGAGGCCGTTTACATCTTCGATCCTTCTATCGCGATCGTTGGACTTCCAAAGTCAAAACTCCTCTCAATTGCTCTCGATTACGGCCTTAACGTTGCGCGCGAAGGCTTTGCAGACAGAAATTACAACGACGATGGAACACTCCTTTCTCGAAATCTTCCGGACGCAGTTATAAACGATCCCAAAGAGATCGCATCAAGGGTATTGGCCATGGTAAATGGAAGGATAAAGAGTGTAAACGGAAAGGAGATAGATCTAAAGGTAGAGACGATATGCATCCATTCGGACTCTCCGAATGCCATCGAAATTGCCAAACGCGTAAGAAAAGAGTTAACAATGCGCGGAATAGAGGTAAAGGGTCTTGATAATTGAAGAGATGGGAGAGAAAGCGCTAATAGTTAGATTTTCAGACGAGATATCATTAACTCATAAAATGGTTCTTGATCTTGATAAATTCCTTGCAAGATCAAAGGTACCATTCGAGTGGATTCCATCTTACGCCTCTGTTACCATCCTCTACGATCCTGAAATCATCAGTTATGAAGAGATTGTCGAAATAATCAAAAAATTCGAACCATCAGAGATGGAAAAGATCGATGGTGAGATCGTGGAAGTACCCGTTGTGTACGGCGGAAAGTACGGGCCCGATATAGAGTTCGTAAGTAATTTGAATGAAATGACGATAGACGAATTCATAAAGGTCCATTCTTCTTTCATCTACGAGGTATGGATGATGGGATTTATGCCGGGTTTTGCATATCTTTACGGATACACAGGAGCAAAAGTTCCAAGGCTTGAGAGACCGAGAAAGTATGTGATATCCGGAAGCGTCGGAATGGCAGATAACCTGTGCGGAATATATCCCTTCGACGGACCTGGAGGGTGGCGGATAATAGGAAGGACAGAATTGAAAATCTTTGATATACACAAAACTCCTCCATCTCTTTTCGATCTTGGAAAGAGAGTGAGGTTTATTCCACTCTAATGACACGCCTTATTGTAAATGATCCCGGAATACTTTCGACAGTGCAGGACGGTGGACGTTTTGGCTTCGCGAGGTATGGCGTTCCACACTCCGGACCGATGGACTGGATATCATTTGAAATATCAAACCTTCTTGCGGGAAACAAAAGAGATGATCCTCTCATAGAGATAACTGGCAATTTTGAGGCAATCTTCGAAGGTGAGACATTTGTCTCAGTCGTGCCTGGAGGGGCGATTTTGAATGGAGAACATCTCGAAGGATTTAGTGCATTTCACGTCAAAAACGGAGACATTTTGAAAGTCTCTAACGATCGTAACTTTAGATCTTACCTTGCCGTGAGTGGATTGAAGATCGAAGAGGTTCTCTCGAGCAAGTCTACATGTCTGCCGGCCGGATTTGGAGGCTTTATGGGAAGAAAATTATCGATCGGAGACATTCTCGAATGCGGCAATGCAGACATAAAAGATAGAACTTTTGAATGCGACATAGAATGGACTGGAAATGAGGTAAGAATCGTGAAAGGGCCTCAATGGGATCTTCTGAAGAATCCTCGCGCGTTAGAGTCAGAATACGTTATCTCTCCGGACAGCAACAGAATAGGATATAGACTCACCGGTGAAAGGTTAGATCTCGAATCTTACGAGATCATTTCGGAGGGAATAAGCGATGGAACCATTCAAGTTCCTCCAGATGGCCTTCCCATAATCATGATGGCCGATCATCCGGTAACGGGAGGGTACGCCAAGATTGCGAATGTCATATACATAGACCTTCCCGTCCTCGGACAGAAAAGACCATCTGACAGGATAAAGTTTGAAATGATAGATTTAGACCTTGCAAGGAGACTTTACATGGAATATAAAGAATGGATAAGAAAGATAGAGTTTTCACTTTGCAATTCTTCGAAGTTTGTGTATCGTGTAAATGTTAACGGTAAAACTTTCAGGGTTGAGGTGAAGGAGATTGGCTAAGGTTGCCGTGATCGGAGATATAAACGCTGATTACATAATAATGGTTGATCATATTCCCGATTACGATGGAGATATTGAGATAGATGATTTGAAAATAACCGGAGGAGGGTTTGGATCAAACACGGCATATGCCCTTTCGATACTTGGCGATGACGTTTCCCTTTTCGGATACGCCGGAGATGACATAAATGGGAAAATAGCCCTCGACAATCTTGGATCTGTCAATTTGGAAGGAATTGTAAGGTGCGCAAAGACGGGAGTGTGTTTTAGCATCGTCGACAAAACTGGTGTAAGACGCCTTATGACATACAAAAAAAATACAAACTGTGAAAGACCATTGGATATCGAGGCCATAAAACGCGCAGAGTGGATCCATCTCGCGGGTCTTTCTATAGAAAGGGCAAAGGAACTTTCCAGAGAGGTAAAAATATCGAGTTGGGATCCAGGAATGCCATTCCTTTCTTCCCTTGACGATCTTGGCCCTTTCAAAAAGATCGAATATGCCCTGGTTAACGAAAGAGAATTCGAAATCTTTAGAAAATTTCCAGAATGGACCTCATTCAAAAACCTTATCGTCAAGATGGGAGAAAGGGGCGTTAGATACTTTAAATATGGAAAAATGCTCAAAGAAATCCCCACATTCCGCGTAAAAATCGTCGATTCAACGGGTGCGGGCGACATCTTCAATGCGGCCTTTATTCATTCCATGATCGCGGGATACGATATCCTTAAATCGATAGAATTTGCTTCTGCCGCAGGTGCGCTTTCGGTCACAAAGATTGGAGCGCGAAATGTTCCGCAAAAAGCAGAGATAGAAAAATTTTTAAAAGGAGTGAAAAAATGAACGAATTTATCGATTTTTCGTCGAAGGTCAAAGATGCAATTGATAACGGAATTCCGATTGTGGCTCTCGAATCGACCATAATATCTCATGGCATGCCGTACCCAAAGAACATCGAGACGGCTCGATCACTCGAAGAGATCGTTGAAAAGAATGGATGCGTGCCAGCCACAATAGCGATCCTGAAAGGGAGAATAAAGATCGGTCTGAGAGATGAAGAGTTAGAATTTTTGGCGAAATCAAAAGAGATCCTCAAGTTAAGCAGGATGGATCTTCCATACGCTATCGCAAAAAAATCAAATGGGGCCACAACTGTGGCGGCGACGATGCTTTGCGCCCACATGGCCGGCATAAAGGTCTTCGCCACCGGTGGTGTCGGCGGGGTTCACAGGGGGGCGGCTGAGACCTTTGATATCTCCGCAGACCTTGTTGAACTTTCTAAAACTCCGGTCATAGTTGTCTCGGCTGGCGTCAAATCCATACTCGATATCCCCAAAACTCTCGAAGTCCTGGAGACCTTGGGGGTAACTGTTTTGGGATATGGAACAGATTACTTTCCATCCTTCTATTCAAGAAATAGCGGGTCAAGACTTTACATGCGCGCTGATTCACCCGAAGAGGTTGCAAATATCTTCAATGTAAAATTGAAGTTGGGCCTTTCGGGAGGCATTTTAGTCGCAAATCCAATAGAAAAATCCAAAGAGATACCAAATGATGTGATAAACGAAAAGATAAATTCAGCAATAGCCGAGGCAAAGAAAGCGAATATATCGGGAAAGGCCGTAACTCCATTTTTGCTTTCCAGGATAGTTGAATACCTTCCCAAGGCACTTGAGGCAAATGTCGAACTCGTTAAAGCGAATGCCGCCTTAGCCGCAAAGATATCTAAATCAATTTGATACAGAAAATTCATTGAACCAAATCCAAAAAGGTTCGTCTAAATAAACGAAATACCCCCCTATCCCCCTTAATTATACAAAAGGGCCCCTTATTAGGGCCCTTATTTTTATGCAAAACAAAAATTGGCATTTTACGGACGTGAAGATGTAAAGGATGCGACCGTACTCGTTATGAGATTTCCCTGACCTGAAAGGGAGGCTATTGCCTGTTCCATCGCAGTGTACTGGCTTATGTACATCTCTTCCTGTTGCTTTAACATGGTCGCAGTCTGGTATATTTGCTCGTTTAAAGAGATCATGCGCGATCCGAGATATCCCTGATTAGAAGCGTACTGATCTATTATCCCGTTAAACTGGGTGTACTGGTAAAGGGTTTTATCGAATTGCTTTATTATGCCCGTTCCAACGGAAGGATTACCATTTGGATCTGTCGGATCGTTCGCAAACATCTCGTAAACCTGCTGGGCATTATTTTGAAGGGCCTGAACGAGTTGGGACGGATCGAATGAAAGGGTTCCGGCCATCGTCTGGTACCATCCGGATCCAACAGCGCCTGTAGTTATTCCAATTGAAGGGAAGGAGTTGTAAGAGGTAAGACCGGGTACCATCTGGTAGACGAGCTTTTTCATCGATGAGAGGACCTGATTTAAAATCTGGTTTTGATACAGCACTCCTTGGGCCGAGCCGCTTGTCGTC
>CAYSSO010000050.1:3397-6381 GCA_964433875.1 uncultured Mesoaciditoga sp. | reverse complement strand
GGCACAATAATCAAGGACGAAAGGATAAGGTGAGAGTATGGAAATTCTACTTGAAGCATTCAGATCTCTTGGAAAAGACAAGTTAAGAACCTTCCTTTCGATGCTTGGAATAGTGATAGGCGTGATAGCCGTCATAGTTGCCATCGCAATAGGAGCGGGAACAACGGCAAATGTCACGGCAAGGATTTCTTCACTGGGATCCAACGTTATAATAATAACACCTGGATTCACCGGCGGATTTGGAGGAAGAGCGGCAGTAGCACTGACAAGTGTACTCCAGGAGACGGATGTTCAAAATATCCAGCAAATGGCACCGGATGTTGCAGACGTTACACCTATAATTCAAAAAAGTTTTAACGTCATATATCAGGCAACAAATACCGTCGTCACAGTCGTGGGGGCCTATCCGGATACATTCTCAATTTTGAATCTGCCACTCCAGAGCGGAAGACTTTTGAACCAAAATGATGAGAATACCGACGCCAACGTCGCAGTTATAGGGAATACTATCGCAACTACACTCTTTGGAAATGCTGACCCTGTCGGTCAAACAATTTACGTGTCGACCGGGAGTTTTCAGGTACCTTTGACAATAGTTGGAGAACTCCAGCAAACTGGAAGCAAACTCACATTCAACCCTGATAACATGATCATCATTCCTTACACTACGGCCGCAGCAAAATTAATTCAACTTAACGGAGGTGTCTCCCAGATCATCGCCTCTGCAAAATCGCCTCAGACTGCTCTAAATGCCGTCGATGAGATAAACAACATACTTTACATGAGGCTTCAAAATACCAACCAGTACAGGGTTATAAGTCAGAATCAGATTCTTTCTACCGTGAGTCAAACGACAGACGTTCTTACTTTGTTGCTCGCATCAATTGCCGCAATATCAATGGTGGTCGGAGGCATAGGAATAATGAATATAATGTTAGTCTCCGTTACAGAAAGAACAAAAGAGATCGGAGTGAAGATGGCAATGGGAGCGACAAGGAGAAGAATAATGGTTGAATTTCTTGTTGAAAGTATGTTCATAACGATAGTTGCAGGTGCCATAGGGGTTGGACTTAGTTTCCTGATAGCGACGATTGTAACGTACCTTGCATCCGGCCTTGGATTAACCGTTATAATAACATGGCAAAGTATAGCCTTATCTTTCGGTGTTTCTGTGGCAATAGGCCTCTTCTTTGGTTTGTATCCGGCATATCTCGCATCAAAGAAGAGTCCTGTAGAAGCCTTGAGATACGAATAAATTCCGGCATCTTGCCGGAATTTATTTTATCAGTGTGTGTAAAGTAGCGGGAAAGATTTGAACAAACTTAACCGTGAATTGACAATTGAAGTCGCTAACTTCTCACTACTCATTTCTCATTACTTACTCTTCACTTTATCATTTATAATACACACAAATTTATTTATTAGCCGACTGCGGTTGTATAATATGATTAGATGATCATCACGCATCACCGATCGAGAAGGAGGTGGTTGTGTGATCAAAAGTGAATCGGAAAGAATTCTTGAAATATCTGAAAGCGCTATACTCGGTGGTCTGACGGCTTTGATCTATACGATGCAACTTATCACCGGGATCGGTACGGCGATAAGTTATTTAAGCCTTATACCACTTTTTTACGCTGGACGAAGATCTCTTTCTGAATGGGTAAAGGTGAGCATCGTTTCTGCCGTTTTCATATTCGCCTTTAACGATATAGGAGGTTCTCTATTTTTCATTTTATTCATAGTCCCACTTTCTCTGTCTTTGCTGATAAGATTTTACGATTATCCTCTTGCCGTTTCTTCGATGCCGATTTTTTCTTCCCTAATTCTTATTCTTTCTAAATTTTCTTGGGTAATTGGATTTTCTATTCCATTCTTTTTGAAAGATTTTTGGGTAATACTCACATTTGGATTTTCTGTATTCATCGTGGAAGCATTCCTTAGGTTTGCCCACAATGTTATAGAAAAGTTCGAGATAAATTCTCGCGATAAAATCAACATTCCGTCATCTCTTTTTTTGATCTTCGGAAGCGTTGTTATCTTTTTGGTTTACGGCCTATCATTTTCTACGGTTTTGAGCATAAGTGTCATTTATTCGGCCTTTTTCTTTGAAATAATCTACGCATCTTTGATGAGGGAGAGTGCGAAAATATTCAAAAGAGTTGTCGACCATATTTTAAGTATCATAAGGCACATTTCCTGATTGAGAAAAATAAATTATTTGCTATAATTTAAAAGGTTTCAAATTGAATTGAAGGGTATGTGATTTTTTGAATTGTGTAGAGGTTAAAGGTTTATCTAAAAAATACGGAAAATTTCAGGCGTTACAGGATATTTCATTTGAAATCAAGAGCGGGGATTTTCTTGCCATTCTCGGTCCAAATGGCGCGGGAAAATCCACACTCATGAAGATAATCTCTACTCTTTTAAAAGATTACAGTGGAAAGGTAGAAATTTGCGGGTACGACATAGCTAAAAATGCGAAAAAGGTTAGAGAAAAAATAGGCATAGTTCCCGAAAATTTCCTACTTTACGACAAATTGAGCGCGTGGGAGAATATGATCTTCTTTGGCGGGTTGTACCATCTTCCAAGGAAGGTACTTTTTGAAAGGGCCGAAAGATTCCTAAAAAGCGTTGAGATGTGGGACTGGAAAGATAAAAAAATAAGAGAATTTTCTTTCGGGATGAAACAGAGAGTTAACATAGCGCGCGCTTTCATGAATGATCCGGACGTGATCCTTTTGGACGAGCCTACGGCTTCCCTCGATGTGAAGAGTGCTTTGTCGATTAAAAATCTTTTGAAAGATGTTAATGGTAAGGGAAAGACGGTTATTTTCACAACGCATATCCTCACAGAGGTTGAAGAGATGGCAAATAAGGTCGCGATTTTAAACTTTGGTCATCTTATCGCTTTTGGCACGTTGGAAGACCTTTCTAAAAATGTCACCGGCAAAACCTTAACTATAGAAATAGAGGATCATCTT
>CAYSSO010000050.1:0-3386 GCA_964433875.1 uncultured Mesoaciditoga sp. | reverse complement strand
GATTAAATGTGCAAAGGGTTGGACAAAAAATGATCTTCAACTACACGGATAATCAGGAACTCGACAAGATAATAAGTTTAATAGCAAGATCGAATTTAACTTTAAAATCGATAAATTCTTCGAATGGCGATTTTTACAAATTATTTTTAAAATTAATAGATAAAGGCAGGGATAAAAATTGACAAGGGAAGAAGACGTTGCAAGGAAAATAGAAAGGGTTAGAAATTACATCAAGGAGAGAAATAAAAAGGGAGCGGTTTTATCTTTAATCGAAAATTTCGCATGGATAACTTCGGGCGCCCGATCTTACGTTGCGCTTACAGACTTCACCGGTGCGGCCTTGGCACTTATAACTACGGATGAATCTTACATCTTGACCAAAAATATAGAAACGACGAGAATGAAAAACGAAGAATTACCGGGCAATTTCAAAATCGTTGAATTTGATTGGTTTACAGATCCCAAGGAAAGTATCAAAAAAATCGTTGACGATCAAAATATCCTTTACGAAGAAGATCCTCAATTTGCGAATTTTCTATTCAATTCGAGGGTTAAACTTAGCGAGTACGAGATTCAAAGGTACGGTGAGGTTGGCGAAAGAAGTGCCATTGCCCTTGAAAAGGCCATGCTTGAGATAAGGCCCGAGATGACCGAGATTCAGGCCAAAGGCGTCATCGAAAATGAGGTTGCCGCCCACGGCCTTGATTCTCTTCTTGTCCTTGTTTTCGGCGATGAGAGCAGGACAAGGTACAGGCATAACCTTCCACGCGAGGTGAAGATCGGAAAAAGATGCTTTGCCTCCATATGCGCCAAAAAATATGGCCTTGTGATCTCTGCGACAAGAACTATCGAATTTGGCAAAGATCCGCAATTTGAAAGCCAGTACTTAAAAAACATGGAAGTCGAGGTTGGTATACTTGACGCAACCTACAGGATGAATTCGATGGGGCAAATCTTCTTTGAAATAGAGAAGAGTTACGCATCTTACGGGTATCCGGACGAATGGAAATTACACCATCAAGGTGGAATAGCGGGATATAAAACGCGCGAACTCGTTGCCACTCCTCATATGCCATTCGAGATAACAAATGGAATGGCCTTTGCATGGAATCCGACCATAACCGGGACAAAATTGGAAGACACCTATGTAAAACTCGGAAGTGAAATGAAACTTTTGAGTTTTTATTCGAAAAGCAACTGGCCTTACAAAGAGATAAATATCAACGGCAGGATTTACAAAAGACCAGATATACTGAAATTTTAGTCAACAACCCACCACCTTTAGAGGTGGGAACTTGTAAAAGCCCTTGTTGATTAGCCAAGACTACGTTATCCTTGTCATGATATCCTGAGATGCTGCTCAAGTTTCAGGCTCTGTCGCTTACCATTAAACAGTTCTGATGGGTAGGGACAGTATGGTAAGCGTAAAAAGCATGGATAACATTGGCAATGAGCATCTAACAGTCGCAAGGCTGAGTTATTTCTGAAAGGAGATTTAAGATAGTTTACGTAATAAGCAAATCAGGAAAGGTTTCGATGTCGACAAGAGTATTGCCTGTGGCGTGCTGGTTATAAATCTGAATACTCAGGCAAGAAAGGCATTCTTGAAGTTCACCACATCATTCCAAGGAGCAAAGAAGGCACAGACACACCAGAAAATCTCATTGTATTAACATCTGATGAGCACAAGCAAATACACGAAGGAATAATTAAGATCACAAATAGAGTAACTCAAAAAATAAATGAATTGAAAGATGCAAATCATGTTTCAACAATTGGACAGTTTATAGTATCGGGACTTAGGTCGGATATATGGTAGAAATAACATTTGGAAGTATCACAAAACTATTGACAAACCCCAAAGAAAACGCATTCTTGTTTTTGTTAGCAAATCTGGCTTTGAATCCAGCAAAGATGACGAAATAATAAAAATAGATCTTGACATGATAGAAGAAATCATCAACAAAGAGTTCAATCGTTGATATTCTCCAAAGGGATAGAAAAGCACAGCGCCCAATAGGGCGCTGTGTTTATTGATACATCACATAGGCGCTCAATGGCTCAAGTGTAAAGTTTCCCGAAAGAGTTCCAATCGGCGTCTGAGACGCAACATACGGATCAACGACCAAGTTCCATGTGCCGGACGGAAGCGTTACCTGTTCAGAATTTGTGTTTCCATTGAAATACACAAGGATTTTAGACCACGAATCCCCAACTGCAGATCCGTTTATGGTATATCCCACAACCCCCGGTTGCAGTGGAAGGAATGACAAATTATCTCTTATAGTTTGGGCTGAATCTATTGTAAAGGCGGGATGGGATTTTCTTATTGAAATCAACGCCTGGACGTAATTATCGACGGTTGCGAATGTTGTCAATCTTGACCAGTCGAATTCATTCGGGATTTGAACGTTGTACGAATTGCCATTTCCGCCCTTTGTGCGTGCAAATTCATCTCCGCCCTGCATGAAGAAAACACCTTCTGAAAGTAAAGGAATGGCAAGACCTAACTTTTGTGCCGCTATATCCTGCGATGCCGGCCATGAAGGCTGCGCGCCAACTATCTTATCCCACAAGGTGTAATTGTCGTGAGAGGTCGCGTAGTTTATGGTCTCATCCGGCTCAGATGCGAAATCATTGCCAAAATTGTTGTACGTGATACTTCCGACAATCCCTTCCATTATCTCACCTTGATTTTGAGACGGCTGTCCATCTATAAAGCCCTGAGATGAATAATCGCCCGCTGTTCCCGTTATTGCGTCTCTGAAATAACCGTTGAACATTCCCATATGCATGCCGCGCTGATCTCCGTAGACGAACTGTGCACCGGCGGCAGGCCATGGTTCGCCGTATAGCAAAACCTCTGGATTTATGGCTGTCAGATTAGTTATTATCTGTTGAATCGTGGATGGATTGTAAAGGTAGAGTTGATCAAATCTGAAGCCAGAAACGTGGTATTGAGTCATCCAGTACTTTAGAGTATCTATTATGAGTTTTGCAACCATCGTATTTCCAGTCTTTAGATCGTTACCGACACCTGAATAATTTGTCATCTGACCGTATTCGTTGTAATTGTAATAGTAATATGGTACTGCCGCGGTGTAAGGTGTTGTAACGTAAGATGTATGACTGAAGGATATATCCAAAACCACGCCAATATTTATCGAATGAAGTGCCATTATCATTTGTTTAACTTCTTCTATTGTGTTTATGGGGTTATTCGGTGTTGTTGAATATTTTGCCTCGGGAACCATGTAAAGGTACGGAACATATCCCCAGTTATATCCCGGATTCAGAGGATCTTCGTAATCTTCTATCGGCAAAAGTTGGACGTAGTTTACACCAAGCCATGCGAGATGATCGAGGGCCGTCGGAAGTCCATTGTA
>CAYSSO010000049.1:5858-6632 GCA_964433875.1 uncultured Mesoaciditoga sp. | reverse complement strand
TGAAAGGAGTGATTTAGATGGAATACAGGAAGGTTGGAAAATGGGGATTAAAAATAAGCGAGGTAGGATTTGGGACATGGCTGACCTTTGGTCCCCAGTTGGACGTTGATACATCGAAGAAGATAATAAGGGAAGCCTTCAAGAATGGGATAAACTTTTTTGACACGGCCGAGGCCTACCAGGGAGGGATGGCCGAATACATACTAAGCCAGGCTCTCAAAGACTTCAGGCGGGAAGATTTGGTGGTATCGACGAAGATATTCTGGGGAGGACCTGGGCCGAATGACACGGGATTATCGAGGAAGCATCTTGTGGAAGGTTTAAGGAACTCACTAAAGAGGCTTGAGATGGAATATGTGGACATAGTGTACTGTCACAGGCCGGACCCGTCGGTGCCGATGGAAGAGGTAGTGTTAGGGATGGATTATCTGGTAAGAAGCGGGATGGCCTTGTACTGGGGCACATCTGAATGGAGCGCGGCCGAGATAGAGGAGGCTCACAGGGTATGCAGGGAATGGAGATGTATTGAACCGATAGTCGAGCAGCCACAATACAACATGCTCAAAAGGGACAGAGTCGAGAAGGAATACCTTCCGATATATGAAAAGTACGGCATGGGATTGACAACCTTCAGCCCTCTCGCCTCTGGAATTCTTACGGGCAAATACAACGAAGGGGTTCCAAAGGGAAGCAGGCTCGATCTCTTTCCTGATTTGAAAAAACGTTTTGAAGAGGACGGCCGTTTTTCAAAGGAGAGAATCGAGAAGGTAAGAT
>CAYSSO010000049.1:2557-5848 GCA_964433875.1 uncultured Mesoaciditoga sp. | reverse complement strand
GCTTGAGAAGATCGCGAAATCTTTGGATGTAAAACTTTCCCAACTTGCGATAGCGTGGGTTTTGAAGAACAAAAATGTAAGCAGCGTGATACTGGGAGTAAGCAGTATCGATCAATTCAAAGAAAATTTAGCCGCGGCCGAGATAAAGAACAAATTGACAGACGATATAATGAAAGAAGTAGATAGAATCCTATGAAATACTTTCTGGCAACACGTCCTTACGTTGTAAGCGCAAGTTTAATTCCATTTACGATAGGCGCACTTTTGGCTTTAAGAGAAGGCCACTTTTCCTTGATCCTTTACATACTCGGTGGCCTCTCTTTGGTTTTAATACACCTCGCTTCTAACAGTGCAAATGATTATTTCGATTATAAGCATGGCATAGACAGGCCCGGAACCTTCGGATCGAGCGGAAGCAGGCTTTTGATAAATGGCAAAATAACGCTAAAAGAAGAAAAATACGTCATGATAACGACCTTTTTACTTGCGATCTTCTTTGGGATAATTACCGTTATACTCTCGACTCCGTACATACTCATCTTCGGTATCCTGGGACTTGCCGGAGGGTACTTTTACACGGCCGATCCCGTGAATTTAAAATACCACGGCCTTTCAGTGCCGTCGATCTTTTTGATATACGGAATCCTCATAACTTTTGGAGGATACTTTTTGATGGCCCGAACGCTTTCTATAAGCGCGCTTTTGTTTGCCGTGATAATAGGCCTGCCGGTTACAAATATAGTGCTGGCAAATGAGATAAGGGATACCCAAAATGATAGGGTCGTTGGAATAAAATCCCTCACCCTCGTCTTTGGAGATGTCGCCGGATCTGCAGTCTATCTAATCTTAACGCTCATGCAGTTTGTACTGACATTTTACGCTATTTATTTAAAAGATATATCATTGTGGTCGCTGATCTCTTTGGCGTCTTTGCCTTTGTATGTAAGAATTATAGTGAAACTTTTCTCAAAATCGTATGGTAAAATAAGTGGTAAAGAAATAATGAACATAGATGTCGAAAGTTCGAATGCGATGTTGATCTTTGGAATAGGAATATTACTCGGTCTGATCTAATAGGAGGTGTGCAATGCCAAAAGTAATAGTTGTTGGTGGAGGATTTGGAGGGGTTGAATTCGTTCAAAAACTTCATAAAATGTCTAAAAAGATAGACATAACGCTTTTCGAAAAGGAAGGCGATCAAACCTTCAGAACAGAATTGCATAAATTCGCGTGCGAAAGAATCCCGACAGAGGCCATAAAAATACCGCTCTCAAAAGTTCTTCCGTCAAGCGTCAAAATCGAGAAAGTAGCGGTCGACAAAGTGGATCTTAAAGGCCATAAAGTCTTTGCCGGCGACAAATCCTACGATTACGATTTTTTAGTTGTGGCTGCCGGGAGCGATCCTAATTTTTTTGGAATACCGGGAATGAAAGAAAATGCACTCTCCTTCTGGACATTGGAAGACGCTGTAAAGATAAATTCCCGCATAAAGCAGATCTTCAAAGATGTAAAGAATATTCCGGATCCATCCGAGAGGCAAAAGATGCTTACCATCGTCGTCGGCGGAGGAGGCTTTACGGGCGTCGAACTTATGGGAGAAATAATGGAATGGGTAGAAAAGTTGTGCAAAGAAAATGGCATAATGAGAAAATCCGTGAAATTAATGATAGTCGAGGCATTGCCAAGAATCCTCCCGAACATAGAAAAAGAAGAGGTTGTAAATCAAGCCATAAAATATATGAACGATCACGGAGTTGAAATAAAGACCAATTCGATGATAGTCAATGTGACAACCGACGGTCTGACTTTGAAATCGGGAGAATTTATCCCCACAAAAACGCTTATCTGGTCAGGCGGAGTGCAGGCGAACTCATTCA
Organism: uncultured Mesoaciditoga sp.; assembly: GCA_964433875.1. Lineage (GTDB taxonomy): Bacteria > Thermotogota > Thermotogae > Mesoaciditogales > Mesoaciditogaceae > Athalassotoga. The sequence goes on along the minus strand of CAYSSO010000049.1, from coordinate 3,971 downwards.
GCAATCTGTTAGACTTGCAAAAAGACAAAAGAGGAAGGATAATCGTCAACGAATTCATGGAAACATCCGATCCGCACGTGTATGCGATAGGCGATATAGCCTCTTACGTTGACAAATCGAATAAGCCTATGCCAGGTCTTGTTGAATCCGCGATGCAATCTGCAGAAATAGCGGCTCACAATATCTTCGCCGCGATAAATGGAAAAGAGAAAAAGCCTCTCAATTTGAACCTTCACGGTAACATAGTCTACATAGGAAGAAAGTACGGCGTTGTGAACGTAAAATCAATTGGCACCTTTGCCGGGTACAGGGCCATAATCATAAAGCATCTTGTCAACATGCAACATATGCTACATACAGGTGGATTCGGGCTTATGTGGAAGTACATCAAAGATCAGATATTATAAAAGGAGGGTCAACCCCTCCTTATTTGTTCGAACTCATCTCATCCAAACAATTTTTTGGTAATCTCCGCAACTCTCCTACCTTGTGTACGTGCGATCTTGAGTTCAACCTCGCTTATCTTTCTGTTCGTTCCGGTTATCGTAGAAGCGCCGTAAGGAGTGCCGCCCGATACGTCATCCATATAACTCAATTCAGGTATTGTGTAAGGGACGCCGACGACTATCATTCCATGGTGCAAAAGCACAGTGTGAAAGTTCAAAATGGTTGATTCCTGACCGCCATGCTGGGTCTGCGTGGAAGTAAAAACACTTCCAACCTTGCCGACAAGCGCACCCTTTGCAAACAAAGGCCCTGTCGAATCGATGAACTCTTTCATCTGGGCGCTCATCATTCCAAACCTTGTCGGAGTGCCAAAGATAATGCCGTCCGCTTCGGATAAATTATCGAGAGTCGCCACCGGAACATGTGCAAAGGCTTTCTTTGCCTCCGTTGCGTGCATTGCCTCTATGATATTGGGCGGTAAAAGTTCTTCGACCTGATAAATTCCCACCTCGACGCCATCGATTTCCCTTGCGCCTTCTGCCTCTGCGAGCGCAAGTTGATAAATATGACCATAAATACTGTGGAAAATGATATTTACTTTTACAGTTTTCATCTCAATTCACCTTTCTTTTTAGAATTAACAAAGCAGGGCTTTTTGCCCTGCTTTGTCATAGCCTTGATCCGTATATCGTAACTTTTATAAGATTTTCTATCATAACCCTTTCAGCAATTTCTTTCTTTGACGCCTTTTCTGCCAATTCATCGATATTATTTTTCTTCATCTTCGTCCTCCTCCGCTTTCAACTGCTCTTTGATTCTATTCTATACCTTTTTAGTCTACTTTGTCAATACAAAAATGACAAAACAAAATATGATATAATCAACACGAATCCGACTTTAAAAGGGAGAATGCAAATGTCAAAAATTCGTATTTTGCTTGGATCATGTGGCGGCCTAACAGGTTTAT
>CAYSSO010000049.1:0-2501 GCA_964433875.1 uncultured Mesoaciditoga sp. | reverse complement strand
TGTTCAAAAAAAGTGATTATGCTGATTTTGAAATATATGGCTTCGATGCCGAGCCGAAAAATCCAACTAAATTTTTCGTTGACAAATTCTTTATCGTACCTGGTGCTTCAAATGAAGAATTATTTATTGATACCCTTATAAATCTTTTGGAAAAAGAAAAGATAGACATCTACTTTCCCCTTCACTCAAAAGAAATAAGAGTTGTATCTAAATTCGAAGACAGAATAAGGCATTCGACAGATGCTAAATTTATCGTTTCTCCATACGAGAGTTTTTTGGCCCTCGATAACAAAAGGGCATTGTATGAATCGTTAAACAAAATAGGGATAAGAGCGCCAAAAATCTACTCAAATGAGGTTTCTCCTTCAGATAAAGAATTCCCTCTGTTTTTCAAGCCTGAAAGCGGAAGCGGAAGCAAGGGAACCATGACGGTCGATACAAGGGCAGAATTTGAAATTCTGAAAAAAGAGAAAGGATTGTTTTTGGAATATCTAAAGGGGACTGAATACACAGTCGACACAATTTGCGATCGGACTGGGAATTTACTCGGTTACAATCAAAGAATAAGAATAAAAATGCTCGGTGGCGCCGCGATTATAACCGAAAACAATTATGAAATAGATGTAGGTTCTTATTTGAAGGAAATAGTCAACCATTTTAAAGTTAAAGGGCCAGCCCACTTTCAATTTTTCAAAACCAAGAACAATGAAATCATCTTTACAGATGTTAATTTACGTTTTGCCTCCGGCGGTCTTCCATTAAGTGTCGCGTCCGGTCTTAACATTCCTTTGATAACCGTTAAGTTATTGCTGGGAGACAGAATTGATCAAAAAGAGTGTATTCCGGACAAAAAGCCAAGAATAATGTACAGGTATTTCGAAGAGATATTCGAAGAAGCACATGATAATATTTGACTTTGACGGAACGCTCGCAGATGTTTGGGAGAGATATCATAGAATATTCATAGGATTTTGGAAAATCAACATCGAAATCGAGTCTTTTAAATTACTGAAATGGAAGTACAACGATGAGCGTTTGATCCTCAAAGATTTAAATGTATCTTTTACACAGAAAGATTTTGAAAATTACAAAAATTTCAAAAGCCAGAATCTTGAAAACAAAATGTACCTTTCTCTCGATAAATTGATAGTAAACATAGAAAGACTAAAAGATATCAAAGAAAATTATATAATACTTACTATGAGAAAAAGCAAAGAGAATTTTTACTGGCAAATTCAAATGCTTAATCTCTCTCGATTATTTGAAGGAAGATGTGTTGTATTAGAGCCAAAAGGCATGGATACGAAGAAAAATTGGCTTTATGAAAATATAAAAGATTTGGACAACAGAATAAAGATCATCGGAGATTCAGAAACCGATTTAAAAATGGCCGAAATATCAAACGCAGATAAAATAATCGATCTTTATCTTGTCAGAAGCGGTTTGCGCGATCCAGAAAAAATCATCAAAGAATTAGATCTTGATGCAAAGATTATAAAAGATGTAAACGAATTTTTGAATCACCGGAAATAGTCGATTTTGGATTTATAACTTTACCGTCTGATATTTTAATGCCGGCGAGCACAAGACTTTTCATTCCGACAATCACATAATTCCCGATCCTGCAATCTTTACATACGTAAGAATCGCTTTCTATTCTTGAATGATCGCCCACTACAACATTGCTTTCTGCCGTTACCTTCCCTTCGATCTTCGAAAAACTTCCTATTTTAGAATTTTCTCCGATCGAGACGAAATCTCCAATTGTGGCTTCGTCTTCTAAAATGGTACCGGTGTAAATAATGCAATTTGCTCCTATCGATGCACCTTTACCAACTATAACCTTCCCATTATTTTTTCCAATGATAACATTGTCAGAAATCAATGCACCTTCACCAATTTTAGTTCCGGTGTGAATTACGACATTATGTCCGATTTCAACATCTTTTTCTATCTCAACCCCGTCTTCTATGACTGCATTTTGACCTATTCTGACAGATGGATCTATTTTCGCAAATTTGCTTATGCCCACATTTTCCCCCAGATCATTTCAGTTCCTTTATAATTCTCATCAGTTGAATCTTATATTCTTCACATCTTGAGTTGTGCCGCGCTTGGTTATCAAAATTTTGTCTCCATCCACCACAACTATTATATCTTCAAGATGGGATATCGCAACAGTTTTACCCTCTGCAAAGATGCCACAATTTTTGGCGTCTCTAAAAATTACTTGTTTCGCATCTGAAAAATTTCCATCTTTGTCTTTTTCGACGAGATCATACAATGCATCCCAACTGCCAACATCACTCCATCCAAAATTTCCGGGGATCATGAAGATATTGTTTGCCTTTTCCATTATGCCATAATCTATTGAAATTGATTCTGTCAATTTGTAAATCTCTTTGATTTCTTTCTTTGATTCGAAAAACAATTTATACATATCCGGCAAAAATTCTTTGAATGCCTTCTTCATAACTGATACTTTGAATATAAAGATTCCT
>CAYSSO010000048.1:6263-8291 GCA_964433875.1 uncultured Mesoaciditoga sp. | reverse complement strand
GAAAAACAGAGAAACTATTCACAGAACACACCATGGATGAACGCCTAAAATGGACATAAGGTATGACACGTTTGACTGAATTGAAAATGTGCCCGTGAGATTTGAAAGCAAAAAGATCCCTATAAGCATCGAGTAAGATCCACCGATGCTCATCATCGCGTAATAGAGTGCGCCATGTCTTGACTCGGTTTCGCGTCTGCCTCCGAATACCATCAAAATAGATGACCATCCCATCAATTCCCATGCAAAGAAGAAACTGATAAGATCGGTTGACATGAAGATCCAGTTACTTGCCATCAAAGTTAACAAAAGCAGGAAACCTTTCATCTTTGATTTTTCTGAAATGTTGTAGAATGTCAAAACGATTCCGAAAGCGATCGTCATGTAAAGCATGAAAATCGACAGAGGCGTTATTTGAAGGCCCATCTCCAAACTTTTGCCTAAAAAATCGAGATGCCATGTGAAAAGATCTCCGACCTTTATGCCAAAAAGAAAGAGAAAGGTCACGGAAAAGGTCAAAAAGATTATGAGCCTTTCGACAAGTCTATACCTCTGAAGTATGGCAGCAGCAGCGCTACCTATTAAGGGAACTATTAAAAGTGCCAAAAGTGAATTCATATTATCACCTCTCAATGGCCAACTATGGTGGGTATGACGTTAAGCACATATCCGCCCATTTTATCGGTCAGTTCGTGCGCCGCGTTCCAGGAAATGCCACCGACTATTTGCGGGAATACACCTATTGCGATTATCAAAATGGAAAATGCGACGATAGGCACGGCCGGCGAGATGGAAACCCTTATCTTATCGGTCGAAGTTGATTTTGATGTGAACATGTATCCGACTATTCTGAGGTAATAAAAGGCCTCGACAACTGAGGCAAAAAGTACGATTGCAATCACGAAATCGTACCATCCGCCGCGTTGGATCGAAGCATCGACGAGTGCAAACTTTGACCAGAATCCTCCGAATAAGGGAAGACCAAGCAGACTCAACGCGCCTATGGTAAAGGTGATTGTCAAAAGCGGGCTTTTATACCACAAACCCTTCATGTCTTCGATGTGTTCTCCGATTCCGAAAGAGACTATTACGCCGAGTATCAAAAACATCATGGCTTTGGCTATTGAATGATTTACAAGTTGAAAGGCACCCGCATACGATCCCATCTTCGATCCTATCGAAAAGCCTATCGCGACAAGGCCCATCTGAGCCATCGAAGAGTAAGCAAGCATCTTTTTAACATTCTTTTGGACAAGCGCCGATAACTCCCCTATCACAACGGTTGCCGATCCCAAAATGGCCACCAAAGCCATAAGATCTATATTTCCGTAGGTCGAGACGAAGTTTCCGTCCTTCCCAAAGACCGTCATAAGAATTCTAAAAAGCACGTAAACGCCGCCGACAGACCCTATGCCGCTTAAAGTTGCCGAGACGGGATTGACCGCTCCGGTATACGTGTCCGGAACCCACCCGTTGAACGGAAAGAGTTCCGCCTCAACTGCAAGGCCGGCAACTAACAAAATGCCGGCAAAGGTCAAAAGGCCTGAGGTTGTCTGAGAAATTCTTGCGGCAATTTCTGCTATGTTAAGAGTTCCGAGTTGCGTGTAAATCAAAAGGACGCCAAAAAGGTAAAGTGTCGATCCTATTGAACTGACGACAAGATATTTGAAGGCACCGCCCAAAGCCCTCCTTTGGGGCCCATAGGCTGTAAGTGCAAAAGAAGAGATACCTGTTATTTCCATGAATATGAAGATGTTGAATATATCTCCTGTGGATATCAATCCGATGGATCCACCGACAAACATCAAAAAAAGCAGTGCAAAATGTACAACATCTCCATGATTCGCAGACCAGAGGTTGTATATGCTTATCATCAATCCTACAAAAGAGATTAAAATTATCAAGACAGTTGCGAATGGGCCTATGTAAAGGTTTTCTCCGAATGGTGGTACCCAGTTTCCCATTATGACGTTAAAGGGATAAATGTGCCACAAAAATATGTAAAGGCCAAAAAAGAACTCAAAGCCA
>CAYSSO010000048.1:0-6208 GCA_964433875.1 uncultured Mesoaciditoga sp. | reverse complement strand
GAAAAGGCCATAAGTAAAGGCACGCCGACAAGTAAAGCGGCAAGATTGTAAGTTTTCATCTGTCCTCCTCCTTGATCTTTCTGACATCGAGTGTGCCGTATTTTTGATAAATTTTTACCGCTATGGCAAGCGCGAGTGCCGTTGTCCCAAGGCCTATGACTATGGCAGTTAAGACCAATGACTGTGGAAGAGGATCGGCCGAGATCACTTGACCGTTGACCACAAGGTTATTCGTTGCGGTGTATATGGGCATAACAGACTTTGGATGCCACGCGATCGTCACTATGAATAGATTAGTGCCACTGTCTATTATGTTAAGGCCGACTATTATCCTGAATATGTTCGTGTTTGTAAGTACTATGTAAAGGCCTATTCCAACAAGCGCCATTGCTCCGGTTAAATATACCCAGTTCTGGAGAAAGTCTATCATTTCAATCCTCCTCCGTATCAACTATCATTGCATTTGTAACGGCCGACAGTTCGGATCCAACCTTCATTCCTATCGCTATGTATATCAACGCTATAAAACCCGCGCTAAAGAGATCTCCAATTGTACCTGTCGGTAGGAAATTGGCAAGGAAGGATTTTTCGGCGACAAGGCCGATTATGCCTATTATCACGTAAGCCATCCCAGAAAGAGATTCAAAAACAGTCAAACCTGCCTTGTTCGGAGAATATCCCTGCCTTCCTAAAAATAGACCGAGTATTCCGGAGGCTATTATCGCGCCACCAGGGAAACCTCCTCCTGGGGTTAAATGACCGTGTATGAAGACGTAAATTCCAAAAAGAAAGATAACGGCGAAAGCAATTCTTGTTCCGACGTACATGATCTCGGATGGAGCCGTTTTCTTTTTGGGTACCTTTCTTTTTTCTCCGTAAAGCACAAGCATCACACCGCTTGCGGCCAAAAAGAGCACCGTAACTTCACCTAACGTGTCGAAACCTCTGTAATCGACGACTATCGATGTCACGACGTTGGCCGCCCCATCTTCCAAATTCGAACTTTTGCCGAACGTTATTGGCGTGTAAGGCACATCATTTCTCAACGGAACCATATCTTTGTTAAAATAAGTGCCTTTATCAAGCATTTGAGTAGCCTGATCGACGTCCTTCATGACGTAAAATCTCGATACGGAATTGTTGACGTTGACTTCATTTCCTTTTGGCATTTGAGTGAACACCATGAAAAAGCCAACCATAAGAATGCCGACGACAAAAATGGCAAAGATCTTTTTTACCATCTCGGGGGTATCACTCATCATCGCTGGTCCCGCCCTTTTGTATTTTTTTCATCGCTATGATGAAGATCGCGGTAGACAACCCGGCGCCTATGGCCGCTTCGGTTATCGCGACGTCGGGAGCCTGAAGAAAGAAAAAAAGCCCCGAAACTCCTAAACTGACAAGGCCCATAGAGATAACGGAAGAAAGCAATTTCTTTGAAAACACGGCGACAAAACCTCCCGCCACTATCAAGATGACAAGCAAGGTTGAAAATAGCGTTATCATTTTTGATCACTTTCTTTTTTAATCTTTTCGGCGTAAAGGTCAGGGTTTGTTCCTTTGTAAGGTTTAACACCCGCCCTGTAAGAAGCGCGTCCGAGGGCATGGCTTGAAATGGGGTTTGTCATAAGCAAAAATATCGCAAGTGCAAGTGAGAAAACAAGCCATCCTTTTGCAATTAAACCTACTCCTATCGTTGTCGATACAACGCCTAAGGTTGTGGCTTTTGTGCCGGCCTGGAGTCTATTGAAAAGGTCTGGAAGTCTGAAAATTCCAAGTGCTCCCAAAAATAGAAATAAGACACCTATAAAGACCAAAACGACTCCGGTCCAGCCAAGTATTAAATCGACCATATCAAAGCCCCCTTTCGAGGTACCTTGCTATCGCTAGCACTCCCAAAAACGAAAGAATGGCGTAAACCATCGAAACACTTAAAAGTATGTACTGAAAAAAGTAAAGCGCAAGTATAACCCAAAAGCCCGTCGTAATGGTCGTCCACGTATCGAGGCCGACTGCCCTGTCCGAATTCGTCGGGCCTATAATTGCCCTTATCGTTGCTAATATCGTAGCAATGGATACTATCACAAACCATATTATCCATATGAATTGAGGTATTTCGATTCTCATCTGAACATCACCTCTAAGATTTTTTCAAAACTGCCGGCTATCTCTTCGGAAGCATGCTCTACATCCGTCGATCCAACCGTTATCCAGTGAATGTAAAGGTACTGATCTTCTATATCGACCGATAAGGTCCCAGGTGTCAGTGTTATCGAATTGGCAAGCCATACGCGCGCAACTGGAGACTTAAGATTTGTCTTTATTTTGACAAAGCCCGGATTTATTGGCATTTTGGGGTTTAAAACGAGTCCGGCCACGTGAAGGTTGGCCTTTATCAATTCACGTATAAAGACCGGCAGATACCAAAATAGCAGAACGCCGATTCGCTTTATGTTTTTCAATCCAGAAACACTTAACTGTTTGTAAGACAGCAAGGCCGCCGTAAAGGCTATCGCAGTGCCTGCTTCCCATTCCTGAATTGAAAATGGATAAGTCAAAATTATCCACAAAAAGAAGTAAAGTACAACCGCGTAAAAGTAACGGTTGATCGAAGAAACTTCTGCCCTTTCCATGATCAATTCTCCTTGTAGACTATATCATCGTAAAGAAATTGTACCTTGTTCTTGTGCTTTAATTCTTCTATCGAAAGATATTCAAGGACCTTTCTTAAATCTTCGTCTTTTGCACCCTTTAGAAGATTCTGGTAGAACTGATGGGTTAAATCCTCTCTTTTTATGGCCGCTATCAAGATATCCTGAATGGTTGAGTTCGGATCGAAGTGGGACGGCATCAAATAATCTCCAAGTTTCATATCCTGAATTCTTTCGATCTTCAATTCTTTTGCGATCTTGGACGGGCCTTCCGCTATCATCGCCTCGATCTTTTTTCTGTGATCGATTTCCTGTTCGGCCAGATATTGCAATTCTTTTTTCAAATACGGTAAAGTAACAACATTTTGTGCCTGCGTGTAAAAAGCATAAGAACTCTCTTCTATTCTTTTTGCAGTTTCAAGGACTTCCTCAACACTTTTAAGCATTTAAATCCCTCCTTATGATTTAATGCCTTTCATCATACTCAGTTAACAGCATCTTCAATATAATCCTCTAAAAGTCTCTTACTCAAAGGTCTAACCCACAGAGTTTCAATTATGACGGACTCCAAAACGGTTATAACCGTGGCAGCCAGTATAACTTCACCCCACTGGGTTAAAACCGGATTTTTGTACATTATTCCAAGGCTAAGCGGCAGACCGGCAAGTGCAGATGGAACGACTCCTCTCGGCCCTTCGAGTGAAATGAACAGATACTCTTTGGCATTCCATCTTCTCAAGGGTAATATCGTAAGGCCGGCAATAGGTCTTGCCACAAAGACCACAATTAAAGCAACGATTGATCCCATAATCAGGGCTGATCCAAAAACATTCAGATCTACAGTTGCACCTATGAGTGTAAAGATAAAGACCGTGGCAAAATCTGAAAGGATCTCGTTGAAATGCAATTCTGATTCCATAAGTTCCCCAAAGTGCTTAGACTCCCCGTTTTTCTTAAAGAAAATATCGTGATTTCCCCAAACTATGCCGATTGTTGTTGCAACAAGATAACCTGAGGCCTGAGCCCATTCTCCTATCAAAAATCCGCCGAAGGCAAGCGCAAGCGCATATATTTCAGGGAAGGTGTCGATTTTGAGTTTTCTTGCGATCCAGTATCCAACTATCCCTAAAACCACACCTATTGCAATCGATACACCTATTTCATAGAGGAAGAATATCACGGCCGCAGGATAAAGCGTCGTGTATTTCGCTATTGCCTCTATGAACTTCGCACTCGAGGCTTGAGGTACGGCGAGGGCTACGGCAAGCACGGTCAACACTATCCCGAGAGGATCGTTGAAGATAGATTCTGTCACTATAACGGTCCTTATATCTTCGTTGACCTTGTTCTGTTTGAAAAGTGGTATCAAAGTTGCCGGATCTGTGGCCGAAATGATGGCACCAAATAAAAAGCCCGCGAGAAAAGGAAGATGGAAAAATAGAGAGAAGAACAGTCCTGCGATTATTGCAGTTACAAAAAGTCCTATCGTGTCGAGAATACCTATTGTTGCCATGTGCTTTTTAAGCAATGGCCATTTGAGATTATGTCCTTCCGCAAACAGTATTACCACAAGTCCTATAACTCTAACGTAATTAAAAAGTGCCGTTGCATTGCCGCGATCTATGAAACCAAGTACGGGGCCGAAGATGATACCAAGAACGATGAGGATTGGGATTGAGGAGATATGAACTTTCTTGCTGAGAAAGAAGGTGATAAAGCCTAAAGTCATAACAACGACGAGTGAAAATACAATTAAATCCACGTGAGACAAAAAAATCATCCCCTTATATGATTTTTGTGATTTTTTACACTAATACTCTCCTATCAAAAGTCAATTATATACCATATATGGGTATTTTCAAAATGAAAAATTGTTGATCGAAAAGGAAGGATTTTTCACATCTGGCCTTATCTCAAGAATGCGTTTCCATTTGAAAAGGCAGGCAAAATTGCCTGCCAATGATTCAACTGGTAATTTACATTTGGCTCATTTAAGGTGGACGTTAAGGAGTGTCATCAAAAGATCAGAACTTCCAAGTCCAATTGCCGCACCTGGGCTTCCACCAGAAGAGTAAGGATACTGATCCGAGGGGAAGCCGGTTATCGTAGATTCGTTGTATATGTTGAAATTCGTTCTATTCGTTAGAGATACGTATGGAATTTCGTCAAGAAATACGCGCTCAATTTTATATATGGCCTGCTTTTGAACGGTCAAATCAGTTGTCTGCGCATATTCCCTTAAAGCCTCAGTTATGATTGGGTTTGTATATCGAGATATGTCAGAAATGACCGGCTCTCCAAGTTTTGGCGCCGAGAAGGCCGGGTTAAGATTTGTGTAATACTCGTAATACGGCGTTGGTCCTCCACCGATTCCCCAGTATATGACCATATCGTAGGTCCCTGTTGTAATACTTCCCATGTAAGTCCCACCGGACTGTTGGGCTACATTGACGGAAATTCCTAATTGTCCAAGTTCACTTGCTATTATATTTCCCATCGATATGAAATCCGTGCATCCGGCGCAAACTACGAGTTGCACTGGGGGTAAAACCTTGCCATCTGGACCAACAAGTTGACCGGATGAGTTCTTTACAAAGCCTATAGATGCAAGCAATTTCTGAGCCTCCTGTGGATTGTAGGTGTTGAGATAATTATTCGTTGCTTCAAGAGACGGATCCATCCACTCGTACTGGGTCGGAATTAACCCTGCTTGGTTTGGATTATAACCGCCAGTTCCGAAATAAACTTCTTTTTCAAGTTTATTCTTGTCTATCGCTATTGAAATGGCTCTCCTGAATATCGGATTGTCAAAGGGGTATTTTTGAGTGTTAAAGACAAGCCCGTTTACACTGTAGGTTGGCCACCATATCTTGTTAACCGAAGGATCTTTGTCTACATATGTTTTTACCGGATCAGGAGCAAAAAGGAAAGACCAGTCGGCATCATGTTTTAACATGTAAAGATAAGCAGTTGTATTTGAAACGACATATGAGACATCGACCTGATCGATGTATGGTCTGCCCTTCATCCAGTAATTTGGATTTTTTACGAGCACGACCTTGTCAGGAGAAAAACTTTTGAGAATGAATGGTCCCGTTCCAACTGGATTTGGATTCGTGTACGTTGAAGGATCTTTGATATCTGCCCATATGTGCTCTGGCACTATAGGCTGGCTCGCGATAAATGGAAAGAGAGCGACATTTGGTTTTGCAAATGTAAAGATCACCGTATCTCCGCTTGCCTCAACACTTTGAACATCTGATATCTTAGACCATATGCCGTATCCATCTATTGCGGGGTATTCTTTTATGTAGTTGAATGTAAATGCCACATCTTGGGCTGTAAATGGCGTACCGTCCGACCATTTGACATCCTTTCTTGTTGTTATAACGAGTTTGAGGTTGTTGTCTTCGAATTTGTAAGAGGTCCCAAGCAAATTCGTCGTGTCGCCGTTCAACATGTTAACGTAAAATAGAGGTTCGTAAATGGCATGAGTCGGAAGATTTGTCGGAACAAATGGGTTGAAATTCAAAGTTTGCGGTCCCCATGGCATGACT
>CAYSSO010000047.1:0-8913 GCA_964433875.1 uncultured Mesoaciditoga sp. | reverse complement strand
TAGAACACTTTCCGAACCTTGCTTCTTCCTTAGGATCACTTGAGAATATAATTCCCATTCCAATAACAAAGCCGGAAGACGCATTTTTGAAAGGTAGATTGGAAGAATGAAAATTCAGATATTCTAATAAACGAGTATATAAAAAAGAAGGTCGAAAAATGAAAAAGGGAAATATCTTTCTTTTGACACTTGTAACAATTTTGGTTGCAGCGGGACTGCTTTTTTGGTACCTAAAGCCAATGAACGCTATGCCACAAGCCTTAGAAGCAATGAAATCAAATGATTCTGTTAAGGTCACTTACAAAAATTGGATAACATTCACACCAAAAGGTGCCACACCGACTGTTGGGTTTATCTTTTACCCCGGCGCGAAGGTCGATCCTCGATCATACGCTCCGGAAATGAGCGAGATAGCATCACATGGATTCCTTACGGTTATAGTTCCTATGCCGCTAAATTTGGCGATTTTTGGCGTCGACAAAGCCGGTGAAGTTGTAAAAGATTACCCATACATCAAAAAATGGGTAATAGGAGGACATTCTCTCGGAGGAGTTATGGCTGTTCGTTATGCAAAGAATAACGAAAACAAAATAGATGGAATTGTTTTGTGGGCGTCCTATCCGGATGATTCGGATGATCTTTCAAATTCTTCAATTCCAGTACTCGTAATCTATGCCACCAATGATGGACTTGCGACACCTCAAAAGATAGAAGACGCAAAACATTTACTTCCTCAAAATACTGAATATGTAAGGATCTTGGGAGGAGATCATGCGCAATTTGGATGGTACGGAGGTCAAGATGGAGATAATCCTGCGACTATAACGAGATTAGATCAGCAAAAGATAATCGTCAATGCGACTCTTAATTTTCTTATCAAAAGAGCGCATGACATTGCCACGATCATTAGCCATAATGGATAAACCATGGATATACCTCTGATTTATTTTCATACTCACCAAGTTTGTAATTTAGAGGTCTTTGTAAGCCTGTCCACGTGTGGTAAGTTCAACCACCACGACGATAAGTCTTTCATCTTCAATCGCGTAAATGATCCGCCACTCTCCGACTCTGATTCTCCACAAGTTTTTGTATCCTTTTAATTTTTTACTTCCGTTTGGTCGCGGGTCATCTGCCAGTTTATTCATGGAATCCAGCATCTTGAGGATCAAATTTTTTGGCAGTTTTTTGATGATCTTTTGAACGTTGCGGTGGATTAGAATTTCGTATTTCCTCAAATCAGACCTTCATCTTTTAATTCTTTTTCAAACTTTTTAAGAGATGTCGCAGTAGCCGGATTCCTTCTCCATTCTTCATACACATCGTTTGCATGTTTTTCAACTCTGATGTTTTCAAGAATTGTCTTTATCTCGGCATAATCTTTGTATGGAATGACAACAGCGACAGGTTTGCCGTTTCTTTCGACAACCACATCGCCTCCGGTATAGATATCGTCCAGCAATTCCCGCCATTTTTGCCGTACTTCTTTACTGCTAAACACTTTCAACTTTTCCCGCCCCTTTCACATATTGTATACAATAATCATTATATATCTTTTATGAAGAGATATCAACTGCCCCGAGTTTTACTTTTTGATTTGTGCTTATCTTTTTTATTTTATATCTTTCAAAAGTTCGGCTTCTGCTATACCTGCTGTCTTAATTTCATGCCGGCACAAATTTCAAGGATAGCGTTGAATGAACTATTTCCATATGGAATCCATCTAATAGATATATGTTTATACTGAAAGGAGAGAAGGCACATTTTATGGTGTGCCGGATAAGATGAAAAATGCGGTAAGGGAATACAAAGACAAACATATCGATATGGAAAAGTTGGCCGGCAAAATCGAGGAATTCTTCAAAAATGAAAAGTTCAAAGTACAAAGTGCCACACATCCTGATGGAACCATAATCCAGGCTCAGAAAACCGGATTATTCAGGACCATAATAGCGGCGGATCAATCTTTGACCGTGACGATAACAGGCACTTCAGATGATTTGACGATAAGAATAGGAGTCGCTGCATGGCTGAAAGACCTTGGCATAGCTGCGGCAGAAGGACTCCTTGTCACACCACTGCTTTTGTTCATAGAGGTGCCCGAATCTTTGTGGGTATTCGAAGTCGAGCATAACCTCTGGAAGTACATCGAGGAACAGATAAGCCTCGGCCTGTGACAAAGATATGCCCGAATGCGCGTCATACGACGTCACGGTCACGTAGAGGAGATTTACTTCCTCGACGACTATTTTAAGGTAAAATCAAGCCGGCGAGAGCCGGCTTAATTATTTGTATTGTATCAATTATTCTGGAACAGTTACAAGCCATCCAACGGGTGCACCTGCTATCGGATGAGAAAGTGTGCCTATCTGGCCAACGATATCTATCTTTGGTGGTATGGGATTTCTAGAAACTTCAAAGGACGGTGTTGTGTCAAGATATTGTGCCTGTGAATTGATCTGGCTCGATGAAAAATAGAAGATCACAGGCTTTGAGAATTTTCCTATCAAAGCACCCGTTGTAAGGTCTGTGACTTTGAAAGCGAAAGCATAAAGCACTTTCTGATTTGATGGAACATACTTTTGCCATGAAGACGGGGTTGCAGTAAGCAATTCGAATTTAACCGGAACGTTGCCAAAGGCACCTGCTGGAATGTTTATAGACGCGTTGCCGAGTGTGAGCACCGCGTTTTGATCTGGCTGAATTATTATCGTTGCGACAACATTGGGAAATCCATACATCGTGAAATCTGGAACCGCTGCAATGGCTATCGATGCCGCTATTAAGAATGCAGATAAAATTGAAATTGTTAGAAACTTTTTCATTTTTTCACCTCCAAAAACGATTTTCATTTGTATTATATCATAAAAAAGAATAATTTTGTTTAACTTAATTTAAGAAAATTTAATTTTTTCATGATAAATGAAGTTCGATAAATGATCCTTCCAAAAAATGGATATCATTGTGTATAATTATGATCACCGATCTGATTTCTGTATTCCAAAATGGAAGAAAAAATGAATGTAGAAATAAAAAAATTGAATTACCTTGACGACAGTACCATCGAGTCAATAAGACCTTTCGAAAAGAAGCATCTTTTGGATATTTCAGAAAAAAGATAGATCGCTTCTAAAAAGAATTAGCGTATGACTTTTTCTATCATTTCAAGGTCTGTGAATGCAAGGTAAGGATCGCCCAAAACGGGTTCTTGGCGGTTGACAACGCAATTGTAAAAATCCTTGAATTCTTCTGCGAAGAAATTTGCCTTAGGCACAGGATATTCTTTGACATCATTTCCCTTTACGACTATGATTTTTGAATCTTTCATCTTTAAAAATCCGGCAGATCCGTAGATTGAAAATTCATTTTCTCTGTAATCAGGCGCGTAAGTAACGGAATAGGTGCCAAAACCGTGTTCATACTTTATATTCATGATCATCGTGTCATAAGCCTCAGTGAAGTCAGAGATCTGCTTTACAAATCCGCAGACAGAAAGATATTTGCCAAAAATAGCATTCAAAAATGCAACGTGGTGAACTCCCCCATCCGAAAGAAAGCCCCCAACGTGTGCCGGATGTTTTCTCCATTCAGTTTTTGCGTATTTGCTGTCTTTTGTTGGAATAACTAACGTGTAATCGAAAAAGGCCACCTCCCCGATTTCGGAAAGATGTGCTTTTATTATCTTAATGGCAGGATCGTGCCTGTGGCTTTCGGCGATGTAGAGTATTCTTTGCGGATATCTCTCATGAAGTTCAAGTATTTTTCGTGCGCTTTGAGTGTTTTCGGCGATGGGTTTTTCGCAAATCACATCCCAGCCCTTTTCAAAAGCGATCTTTATCATATCGTAATTCAGATTTACAGGTACCGCTATGTCGACAGCGTCTATCTCCTTCATCCTTGAAAGATCATCAAAGGCTTCAACGTTGTCTCCACATTCTCGGGCAAGTGATGTGGCGTGATCTATATTTCTACTTGAAATTGCCTTTACCTCGTAAAGCGTATCGAGAGTTCTCAATGCCGGCAGATGCAACTCTTTTACCGCTATACCAGAGCCGATTATTCCC
The DNA here is from genome assembly GCA_964433875.1 of uncultured Mesoaciditoga sp. Lineage (GTDB taxonomy): Bacteria > Thermotogota > Thermotogae > Mesoaciditogales > Mesoaciditogaceae > Athalassotoga. The sequence goes on along the minus strand of CAYSSO010000047.1, from coordinate 4,849 downwards.
AATTTCAATTTTCTCATAATTTTCACCTCCATATCCATCTTACCATGTAAATTGTAAGACATAAAGATTAATTGACAATTCTACGTGCTACAAGCCACACGCCACCTGCTGATAAAATTGGAGCCTAATTGGGTATAATAGATTTGAATACATTGTTAAGGAGGTCTTTAAATGTACAAGATTGTGCTTTTGAGACACGGAGAAAGTTTGTGGAACAAAGAAAATAGGTTTACAGGCTGGACGGATGTGGATCTTACCGATGGAGGGATTCAGGAGGCCCACAGTGCAGGTAAAATTCTCAAAGATTCAGGTTATAACTTCGATATCGCCTTCACATCTGTGCTCAAAAGAGCCATAAGAACTTTGTGGATAGTACTCGATGAGATGGATCTGATGTGGATACCCGTTCAAAATTCATGGAGATTGAATGAAAGGCATTACGGTGCCTTGCAAGGGTTGAATAAAGCCGAAACTGCCAAAAAGTACGGCGAAGAACAGGTAACTTTGTGGAGAAGGTCGGCAGATGTAAGGCCACCGGCGCTTGATAAGAATGATCCGAGATATCCAGGCCATGATCCGCGGTACGCAAATTTGAAAGAGTCTGAACTGCCTCTTACTGAAAATCTTATAGACACGATAAACAGGGTAATACCTTACTGGAATTCAACGATAGCGCCAACGATAAGATCGGGAAAGAAGGTTATTGTCGTCGCACACGGAAATAGTCTAAGAGGATTGGTAAAATATCTTGACAATTTATCGAACGAAGAGGTAATCGCTCTTAACATTCCGACGGGAATTCCTCTTGTGTACGAACTTGACGATAATCTAAAACCGATAAAGCATTATTATCTTGGTAATCAAGAGGAGATCGAGAAAAAGGTCGAGGCCGTCGCGAACCAATCTAAAGCGAATAAAAAATAGCCGATGGCCAATGGCATATGCCAGGAAAAATCGGTGAGTGGAATATGAAAAATTAGTTTGGAGGAGAAAGTGTGATCTCATCAAAAATAATAATTGGTGACAGCAGAAGAATGCCTGAATTGAATAATTCAACGATCGATCTGATCGTAACATCTCCACCCTACTGGCACATCAAAAATTACAAAGTAAAAGGCCAAATAGGGTATGATCAATCTTTGCATGATTATCTTAAAAGTCTTTATCTTGTTTGGGAAGAAAGTTTTAGAGTCCTCAAGCCAGGATCAAGATTGTGTGTGAATATAGGAGATCAATTCTTAAGAAGCATTATATATGGAAAATACAAAGTGTCTCCCCTTCATGCCGAGATAATTACTCAATGTGAGCAAATAGGCTTTGATTACATGGGATCGATAATATGGCAAAAAAAGACGAAAATGAATACAACCGGTGGAGCCATTGTTATGGGATCATATCCTTATCCTCCAAATGGTTTAATAGAACTTGATTATGAATTCATTTTGATTTTCAAAAAGCCGGGTCAGGCACGATCTGTTTCAAAAGAAATAAAGGAAAGATCTAAATTGACAAAGGAAGAATGGAAAGAGTACTTTTCTGGTCACTGGAATTTCAACGGTGCCAAACAATTAGAGCATGAAGCAATGTTTCCCGAAGAGTTGCCTAGAAGGCTGATCAAGATGTTCAGTTTTGTCGGAGACACTATTTTAGATCCCTTTTTAGGCAGCGGAACAACTGTAAAAGTTGCCAACGAACTTGAAAGAAATTCCATAGGATATGAAATAAATCCTGAATTTTTGAAAGTCATAAAGGAAAAGATCGCAAAGAGTGAAAATTTGTTATCTCAATTCAACATAGAAATAATAGAGCGTGTTTCTGAGATTAAAATTGAAAATGAGAAAGAATATAAACCAAATATAAAAGACGCAAAACCGATAATTTCGCCGGAAAAATTCAATTTTGGAAAAGAAAGACTGTACAAAGTTGTAAAAATCGTCAGTGAAAATACCATCGAGTTAGATACGGGGCTTAAAGTTAAATTCCTTGGAATCATCCCAAAAGCGAACGAATCTTCAAAAATATTCTTATACTTGAATGAATATCTTAAGGGGAAATTCGTTTATTTGAAATTCGATACTTTTTCTAAACCAGAAGGCGAAATTGTATCTGCTTACGTTTTTCTTAAAAATAAAATATTCATCAACAAAGAACTTGTAAAATTAGGCATGGCTGATGTTTTAAATGAAAATTCGAGGTATCGAAAAATATTGATGAAGGCAGAAGATGATTTGAATGTCTAAAGAATGGATATTAAACAGCGCTACGAATAGATTCCAACTGAATTTTTCTAGAAATGTTGGAAAAGTTTCTGAAGAGATAAGAAAATGTTCTCCAAAAGCGATAGAAGAATGGGAAAACTATTATTACAATAACGTCTATCCAAAAGAGCATCTTATCGAATTGGGACAAAAGTTATACGTAAAGATAAAAGAAGTTTTATCGGCCGAAATAGAAAGTATCACAGAAGAGGATTGCATTGATTTCATAACGAATTTAGTTATTAAAAGAACATTTGAGGGTTATATAACAGAAAAAACGACTATATACGGCCAACTTCAAGATATCCTTGGAGTAGAGATAAAGCCTGCTCCGGATGAATGGGACAGGTTGTATAACGTTGATTTTTACATAAAAGTCGGAAAAAATTATGTAGGCATCCAGATTAAACCTGTTTCCGGCGCTTACCAAATACCAGAAATTTTCAAAGAAAGAGATCTTCAGTTGAAAACGCATGAAAAATTTAAAAAGAAATACGGTGGAAGTGTTTTTTATGTCTTTTCAATAAAAAAAGAAGATAAGCGAAAAATATATAATCAAGAAGTAATCGATGAGATAAAAACCGAGATCAAAAGACTTCAAAACTTAAATAAAGGCATTTTTTAACGCCCTTTTAAGCAAGAATTCTCCCACTTCTATAAGTGGTGGAAGTATGTCACTTTTGTAAAGGAAAAATTGACAGAAAAAATTTTTCAACTTACAGAAAAACAACCTGTGGTAAATCCTTTCCCAGATCTTACCGTAAGCCGACATGAGGAGCCGACGCAACCTCACAGTTATATGCTACCCCCTGGAATTTGTCTCGCAGTTCAGGGAACAAAACGTGTACTTTTAGGAGAGGAATACTACGTTTATGACGTAGAACATTTTTTACTTACTTCTTTGGATCTTCCCGTCACAGCCCAGATAATAGAGGCATCGAAAGAAAAACCTTACCTCGGCATAACCTGGGAAATAGACATGAATATCCTTTCAGAGTTAATCGTTGAACATAAATTCAGCGCCAAACTTGGAAATATGTTCAGTGGAATGGCACTCGGAAAAGTAACAGTTCACCTTCTTGATGCTTTTAGAAGGCTCTTGGATCTTGTGAACGAGCCAGAACACTTTTTAGCACTTTCTTCTATCATTGCAAAAGAGATAACTTATCGACTTTTGATGAGTGAATTAGGTCCACGACTTATCCAGATTGCCCTTTCAGAAAACAACGATGTGATGAAGGCTTTGAATTATCTCAAAACGCACTTTTCTGAATCTATCGATATGAAGGAACTCTCTGAACTTGTGGGCATGAGTGTTTCGAGTTTTTACCAGCATTTCAAATTTTTAACTGGCATGACACCGCTTCAGTATCAGAAAAAACTTCGCTTATGTGAGGCAAGAAGACTCATCATGACGGGAAATGATGTAACAACCGCCTCTTATCAGGTGGGCTACGATAGCCCTTCCCAGTTCAGCAGAGAGTACAAGAGATTCTTTAGACTTCTGCCTTCCCAAGACAGAGTGAATTTGATGCAAGGTGAAAGAAATTTATGATTTTTCTTTGTCCAAAATTATCGTGCAATTTGTCTTGAGCGATGAGACAAATAGATTTTCGACTGTAAGGACACCAAGGCCGTAGAAAATAGGAAAGGGATCGTGAGTGATAAGAAAATATAAACTAACTCCACCGACGACGAATATCTCTATCACCCCGACCGTGGGCGCGCTTATGCTGACCTTCCCCCAGGGGTATGCTTTTGAAGATACAATCCACGAAAAGAAGTTGCGATTTATCGAGCAGTTAAGTGTTGTTATTCCGTATGGCAATTCATTGATAAAGTTTTGATCGAATGTGAATACCAAATGCTCAAAGTCAAAGGCTGAATAATGATCTAACACTCCGTCCTTGACAGTCGAGTGAAAATCGACCTTTGTGCCAAATATTGTATGGCTTTCAACGGTGGCAGACAGAGTGTAAGGTAAATTCGACCAATTTACACTCGTGCTCGTTAAACTTGCTGTTCCTGCAAAGGATAAAATGCCGAAAAGTATAACGAAACTAAAAATCACGATACTCTTTTTCATTTTATAACCTCCTATTCGCTAATTTTTTTGCTATGAAATGCAGGTGCATTGCCTGATCGACAAGAGCGGTATCATTTCTGTATTTTAATTCATTCTCGACTATTTCGTTGAACTTAGAATGAAGTCTCTCTTCGTAAGGCCCGAAGAGAATTACTCCTGATATTTCCATAACTTTGAAATTGTGATCTTCGAGAAATTGTGAAAGTGTTTTAGACGTAAAAAGCCTTGTTTTGAATGTTATATCAATGTCGGGATCGCCTATGAAGATAACAGAATTTCTTTCAATGGCGGCGATCTTTTCAAACTCTCCCATTCTTGAAAGATCCTTGATGAAGGCATATTTAGAATCAACCGTTCCCGCAAAGATTCCATCAGATTTTAAGGCTCTATGAATTCTTTTTATTCCTTCTTCAGGATCGTCTAAATAACTCAAAACATCTCCTTGGGCGTTGACAAGATCGAATTCCTGACAAAACTCCATATTTTCAGCCGTGGTTTGAACAAA
>CAYSSO010000046.1:0-9420 GCA_964433875.1 uncultured Mesoaciditoga sp. | reverse complement strand
AGATCGGGACAAGATTTGTCGCAACGCAGGAATGCGAAGTACATATAAATTACAAAGAGAAAATTCTCAAAGCCTCAACGCGCGACACGCTTGTGACGGGAAGAGTCACAGGCCATCCTGTAAGGGCATTGAGAAATCCTCTGACGAATGCGCTTTTAAAGGTAGACGAAAGAGGTGGAAAGCCGGAAGAGGTTGAACAACTTGGAAGAGGCGCTCTAAGGGCAGCCGTTAACGGTGATTTAGACAAAGGCTCATTTATGGCGGGCCAGTCTGCCGGACTTGTCGATGATATTCCGACCGTCAAAGAACTCATAAAAAGATTGTGGAATGAAACACTTGAGACAATAGATGCTTTTCGATCTATAGATGTGGAGGTGAAATGATGAACGCTTTAATTTTTCCAGGACAGGGATCACAAAAGTTGAATATGATGAAAGATTTTTACGATGAATATCCTCAGGCAAGAGAAGTTATGCATCATGCGTGCGATGTACTTGGGTTTGATTTAAAAGGCCTTATTTTTGGGAATGATGAACACGAACTGACAAAGACCTACAACGCCCAGCCTGCACTTCTCACGACCTCAATGATGGTTTTTGAGGTTATAAAATCTAAGAGCATAAATTTTGATGTCGTTGCAGGCCATAGCCTTGGAGAGTATTCGGCGCTGGTCGCGGCTGGGGTCATCTCTTTCGATGATGCGCTAAGAGCAGTGAGATTGCGCGGCGAATTGATGGAAAACGCCGTACCAAGCGGAGCGGGATCAATGATGGCAGTTCTTGGACTTTCTCCCGAAAAGATCGAAGAGATAGTCTCAAATTTAAGTGGTGTTTACATAGCAAATTACAATTCACCTTTACAAACAGTTGTAAGTGGTGAGTTGACTGCCCTTTTGAGTGCTGTTGATATTTTCAAAAATGCCGGTGCAAAGCGCGTCGTCCAACTTAACGTTTCCGGACCATTCCATTCGCCGCTTATGGCGCCCGCTAAGGAAAAACTCTCCGAATTTATAAACAAAATTGAATTCAGAAGGCCAAATGTACCGGTTGTGTTCAACGTAACCGGTAAGGTCGCCGGTACTCTCGAAGAGATGAGAATGAATTTGGTAAATCAACTCACATCGCCTGTCAGATGGACAGAGAGTGTAAAAACAATGAATGAGATGTGCGTGAACAAGTACATAGAGGTTGGATCTGGCAATGTGCTTTGCGGTCTTGTCAAGAAAATAGTCAACGCGGAGACCTACTCAACAGATTCAATCGATGAAATGGATAAACTGGAAGGAGTGGTAAAGAATGCCGAAGTTGCAGAGTTCTGAAGTTTTAGACGAGGTGAAAAAAGCCATAGCAAATCACCTCGGAGTAAGTCTTGATTCTATAAAGGAGAATTCTAAACTTGTAGATGATCTTGGTGCGGATTCACTTGATCTTGTTGAATTGACGATGGATCTTGAAGAAAAATTTGGAATAAAGATCCCTGACGAAGATATTTCCAAATTAACGGATGTAAAAAGCGTCGTCGATTACATAGTCTCAAAGCAGTAAAAATGAGGCAAGAAAAAAGAGGCTTCGTGGTAAACACGAAGTCTTTTTAATTTTTGCATAAAAAGTAGTATTATTTTAGATGATGAATCGAAAGGAGACCTTTAAATGGAAAAGCATTACATAATAACGATCAATCATATGATAGGTTGCGGAGGAGCAGAAGTCGGTCAAAGGCTTTCAAAAGCATTGTCTATTCCATTCGTTGACAGAGATATTTTAAAACATGTTGCGGACTACCTTAATCTTCCAGAATCAGATCTTCGAGAAAGAGAGGAAAAATTGGTGTCCTTTTGGGAACAGTTCTTCATAGCCGGACCGGTAGGTACCCTGACGGTGACCGGCGGAGAGAAATACCTGCCAAGCGATAGAGAACTTTTTGAACTTGAATCTAAATTCATAAAAGAAATAGCACAAAAAGGATCCGCTATCTTCCTCGGCAGGGGAGCAATGTGGGTTTTGCGGGATTTCCCAAAGAGGTTTAGCATTTTCGTCTATGCGGAAATGGAAGATAGAATAAAAAGGGTTTCAGAACTTTACAATCTTTCAAGAAAAGAAGCCATCGATATGATAAATCAAAATGATCGCGATAGAGAAAATTACATGAAGACTTTTACAAAAATCCCATGGCTTGATCTTAGAACGTATGATCTATGCATAAACACATCCAGTGTAGGGTTTGACAACGCAGTCAAATACGTTATCGATGGAATAAATAACAAACTCAAAATAAAATAAAAAGAGAGCTTTACGCTCTCTTATTCTTGATCGAAAATTGAAGAAGCCTTTTCCATCGTTTCTTTTGTTTTTTCGTAGAGTTCTTTGTATATTTCGTAATATTTTCCGTAAAGCGCTTTGTCCTTCTCATCGGGTTCTATCTCCGTTCTGAACTTTACCCAATCTTTTATTTTCTCGGGTTTATCTATGACCTTTGTTCCAAGTCCGGCAAGAAAAGCATCTCCAAATGGCGCCTCAACATCATTGGCAAGCCTTTTCATAGAAAAGCCCGTTACATCTGCAAAGATCTTCACCCAGTATTCGGATTTCGCAACGCCTCCGACGATCCAGCAATCGCGATTCAACTTTATTCCAGATTTTATGGCGACTTCCATGTTATGCTTTAGAGAATAAGCGGCTGCTTCCAACATCGCTTTGTAAACATGAGATCTCGTGTGATACAAACTCAGCCCAAAGATAACTCCTCTCGCGTCAGGATCCCATATTGGCGATCTCTCTCCCATGAAGTATGGGAGCACGATTACTCCGTCGCTTCCCGCCGGAATGTTTTTCGTCTCCAATTCAAGCAAGGTGTACGATGGAATGCCGGTCTTTTCGCTTATCTCTTTTTCGTACTTTCCGAAGTTGTCTCTAAACCACCTTGCAAGTTCACCCGACGTTGCTCCCCCTCCGAATGTGTATATAAGCCTATCATCGTGAACGACGTACGGATAACTCACAAGTTCCGGAGTAAGATACTTTCCATCGTGGACAGTTCCCCAGCACATAGAAGTTCCGGCCATTGCGACATGTTCTCCTTCAAATAAAGCGCCGGCACTTAACTGGGCAACGGGCGCATCTATCCCTCCTGCGATAACCGGCGTTCCCTCCATTAAACCTGTCAGATCGGCATATTGTTTGTTCAAATAACCCATAACATCCGAAGATTTGAAGATCTTCTGTGGTAATTTCTGTACGTCTATCCCAAGAATTTTTCCCATCTCTTCAGACCATGTTTTTTTACGTATGTCAAAGACCCCTCCGAGATTTCCGGCAGAAGTGTAATCGGTGCCTAGTGTTGCGGTCATCTGGTATATCACAAAATCTTTTGGTGTAACAAATTGATACGTCTTTTTCCACACATCTGGAAGGTTGTCTCTTATCCACATTATCTTTGTAAACCCAAAATAGGAATCGACGTAATTACCGGTTATGCCGAAAATTTTATCCTTCGGCACATTATCTTTAACCCATTTCGTCTCCTTCTTCGCGCGCCTGTCCATCCATATAAGGCATGGATAAAGCGGCTCAACATTTTTGTCCACTGGTATTCCAGAACCACCGTAGAGACCGCTTATCGCTATCCCGGCTATCTCCTTTGGAGGAACATTTGCCTTAGAAAATGACTCTTTTACCGTCTCTATGACGGCCTTTACCCACACGCCTGGCCATTGTTCGGCCCATGATGGACGAGGGGTTATAACCTTGTATTCACGAAAACTTTCGGATATCAACTTACCATTTTCATCAACGACTATCGTCTTCGTTCCCTGAGTTCCTATGTCCGTTCCCATCAGATACATATTTTCACCTCTGTCCGTAATGTGTATGGTGGTAATCGTAAAGCCTTTGAGCCTCTTGATCGTCTAAAGGCTCAGGCCTTCCCATTGTCCTGGCAAGATACGCAGTCTTGGCAACTTCTTCCAAGAAAATAGCCTCTCGCAGAGTACTTTTGAGATCTTTACCAAAGACAAGTACTCCGTGCTTTGCGAGCAATACAGCCCCAGCCTTATTCGCAACCTTTAAAGCCGCCTTCCCTATGGCCTCCGATCCGACGGGAGCGTATTCAGAAACCGGAATCTCAACTCCGAAAACATCGGCGTGGGCAGTGCTGTAGACAGGCAATGGCTCATTTAAAATGGCAAAGGCAGATGCGTATGGAGAATGCGTGTGGATTACACAACCGATGTCCGATCTATTTTTGTAAATGTAAAGATGGGTTGCTGTGTCAACAGATGGCTTTAACTTTCCGTCTATAACTTTGCCATTTAAATCGACGACAACGAAATCTTCTGGTCTTAACTCATCGTAAGGAACGCCAGATGGCTTTATAACGACATGTTCACCGACTCTTACACTTATGTTTCCGCTTGTGTACATCACAAGGCCGTAATTTTCAAGATTCATGTGTGCACTGTGAAGCATTCTTTTAATATCTTCGTACATTTAATCACCTCTATCAATATTTTACCGCACCAAATGTGAGTCCTCTGATTAGATATCTCTGGAATATGATACCAAAAACTATAACAGGTAACATCGTTATCAAACCTGCGGCAGAAAGTGCGCCCCATGCGATATTATAACCTGTTATAAACCTTCCCAAATAGACCGGCAATGTTTGAGCAGCCGAATTGCTCGTAAGAATAGTCGCAAGGAGAAATTCGCTCCACGTTTGGATAAATGTTAAAACCATAACTGCCGCAAAACCACTTAAACTCAAGGGCAATATGACATGGATAAAGGTTTGCAAATTGGATGCCCCATCTATCTTGGCCGCTTCATCAAGTTCTTTTGGAATTTGGTTTATGAATGTGATGAGGATCCATACACCAAGCGCTATCGCAGGAACAAGATATATAAGGATCAAACCGGTCCATGTGTTAAGTAAATTCACCTTTGCGTATATAACGTAAAGGGGTATAACTATGGTAACGGGAGGAAGCATTCTCATCGATATTATCCACCCGGCCAAAGCCATCCCACCTGTTTTAAACCTTGCTATCGAATAGGCTGCAAGAAGCGCTATTATCGCCGCGATCACTGCAACAGCCGTTGACACAACCAGGCTATTTCTTAAAAATGGCAAAATTCCTTCAATTGAAGAAACTGAATTCCCTCCGAAGAAATTTGAAAGTGTTGGATGATACGGCCAAAAATGAGGTGGCCACTGGTTCCATTCAGAAGATGGCTTAAAGGCCGTAATAGTTATCCAGTAAGCGGGAAATAAGAATACAACAAGTATAAGGATTGTAAAGATGTACCTTACGATATTTATAATTTTCCTTTTCGCCTTTGGTCTCATCTTTTTCTCTCCCTTCAAGCCTCTTTAGAAATGCCGAGTTGTTCTCCGAGATTTAAGAATCTTATGAGTATGTTGACAAGAATTGTGCTAACTATAAGCAAAATAACGGCAAGCGCAGAGGCATACCCTATATCCCATCCATATGAAACCCCAACTTTGTATATGTAAAAAGACCATGAAGATGTCGCAGTCCCGGGTCCTCCCCACGTGGTCATGTAAATCTTTCCGAATATCTTTAAAGCATCTATTATCCTTATTATTAAAGCCACATAAATCAAGGGTTTTAGAGTTGGAAACTCAACGTGCAAGAAGGCCTGCCATCCATTGGCACCATCGACCTTAGCCGCATCTATCAAATCTTGTGGAACGGATAAAAGGCCGGCATAAATTATTAAAAAAACAAATGGCGTCCATTGTAAAACGTCCAAAAATATTATCACAAACTGGGCCGTTGAAGCTTGTCCAAGCCACGCAATGGGTTGAATCCCAAAAAATGAAAGAAAATAATTCGCAGCACCGAAAAGATAATTGAAGATCATCTGGGCTGCTATACCAAAAACGATTCCGGGAATCATCATTGGAATGAGAAAGAGAGTTCTAAAAATCTTTTCTCCCTTTAGGCCTCTTATCAAATAAGCAAAAACGAGACCTAAAATCATCTCAACCGGAACCGCTATATATATGACCATGGCAGAAAAATCAATGGAAGATAAGGCCAGCGGATCCTGAAATATGGCGAAATAATTACTCAACCCAATAAATTGGCCAGAATGCGGTATTGTTAGGTTCAAATTCGTGAATGACTCGTACACCATGCTTACAAAAGGGTAAATTGCCATGACAAGATAGAAAATTATAACAGGCAATATAAACAAAATCGCTATTTTTCTACTTGATTTGCTCATTTGATCACCTCATTGGAAGGGGAGATGTTTCCATCTCCCCGTCTAATTTTTATTGACCACCGGCAAGTACCTTGTTCCACTGATCTGCAAGATTTTGAAGTGATTGAATGGTCATTGGAATCGCACCGCTAAGCATCTTTGAGAAATAAACATCTGTTATGCTTTCAAGTTGAGGTTCCTGGGGTATTCTCGGTCTGAAGGCCTCAGTTTGGTATATTGATGGAAGTGCCGATACCCATGGAATAGCAGCCTGGGCCTCTGGACTATCGAGAATAGATTCTCTTACCGGCGCTATTGCAAATTGCTTCAGAACTTCCATTCCAGCCTCTTTAGTTGTGCAGAAGAGAATGAATTTGACGGCCGCTTCTTGTTTTTCAGGTGATATGTACTTGTTGACTCCCAAAGCCCAGTTTCCTGCAACTGATACGCCAGGCATTGGCGCTATTCCGATCTTTTCATTTGCTGGCTGAAGGGCTGGTGAAGACGCAAATTGTAAGTATGGATTTGTCCATTGTGGACACATCGCAACCATTCCCTGGGCAAAGTATTCTATTGTCTGGCCGTAATCTGAACCGAGAGGATCAGGCGCATACGGCATCAAAGCCTTCATGTCTTCAAGAGCCATAAGACCATATTTGTTTGCAAATGCAGGTTTTCCATCAGATGTAAAGTAAGTTCCGTAATTGAAATTCACAGGTCCAAATTCCCTTATTCCATCTGTGCTTGTTCTGTAAGGTCCGAAGAAGAGCGGGAACATATAAAACATCGTATGGGTCGTTGGGAACATAAGAGCTATACCGTATCTTGTTGGTGACTTTGGATTATATGCCTGTGTGAAGAACCTCGCCACATCAACAGCCTCTGCCCATGTCGTCGGAACTCTTAAAGGCCTTCCAAACATCTTGTAAAATTGATCTTGGTACGTTGGATTGTTGAAAAGATCTTTTCTGTAATAGAAAAGCATTGTGTTGTTGTAGTAAGGCAATCCTATTAAATCTCCGTTCCACGTGCCAAGTTTGTAAGCAAGGGGCAGTAAGTCATTCATATCATATCCTGCAGGGATTATATCGGGATGATCTTTGAAATACTGGGTAAGGTCAAGACATCCACTGTGCATTGCGCCAGCCGTCATAACGTCCCACGTGAACGCATCGTAGACACCTGTTTTAGAAGTTAAATCCGCAAGTAGTCTTGGATAGAGTGTTTCCCAGGAAATGATCGTGACATCTACCTTGATATCAGGGTTTTGCTTCATGAATTGCTGTGCAAGATATTGGATAGATGGACCATTGTCCGGAGAAACGACAACGCTTATCGTCGTCACCGCTAACGCCGCAAATGTCATTACGGCGATCATCGAAATTACCAGCAAAAGCACACGATACTTACCCATTTTTGCACCTCCCCTAAAAGATGGAAATATTTGAATTTTTATTTTCTTATCAATTAATATTTTATCACATTGATAAATCATACATCTAATCCTATATCCTCGGCCAGCCTCAAAATTGTATACCTTTTTCTTATTTCTTTGGCATTTTTAACGATCTCGTTCAAATCCATTTTAACGTTAATATCTTGTAAAGTTGTAGGGGCATCAATTGATTTCAATAAATCTTTCACACGGTAAGACTCAGGGACATTTTCATGAACCCATTCTTTCAAATAATCCCAGTTAGCGACTATCTGCTTTTGTCTCTTCTCTCTTTCGAATTTATCCACATAAAATTTTCCTGTCTCTTTGAAGATCTCGTTTGAGATCGGTCCGTAAATGCTTTTTATTCTTTCCGTATACTCCTCTTCGGTTTCAAAATTAGCTTCAGCGATCATCTTTTGAACCTCATCGGAATTCAACGAAAAGATCTTATGATAAATTTCGGAAGCGATTACCTCTGCAACTCCAACTGAACTTCCATGAAATGGTGGAATCTTACCATCCATAAGGGCCTTTATTTCGATGTAGTGCGCGATATGATGCTCTAATCCGGATGCTGGCCTTGAATTTCCGACCTTGAGCATGGCTATTCCGGAAAGCACAAGCGCATCCATAATATTTTTGACGGCAGATTTGTCTCTTATTTTGATCTTTTGAGCATTCTTAACACATCTTTCAATTGAATTTCTGACTATATTTGCAATATCTTCTGAAAATTTTTCTCCAATGACAACGCTACTTACCATCCAGTCGGCAAGAGATGTGTACTTCCCGATGATATCTCCAAAGCCAGAAGTTATCATATCGTAAGGTGCGCCCGAAAGCACACCGAGATCTCCGATTACAAATTGAGGATATCCAGCGTTGTAAGTACGTTTAAACCCATTCACGATCAAAGGAGAAACGGACGATGTGTACCCATCCATCGACGGAGCCGTTGCAACGATTCCATACGGTATCTTCGTTTTGAAACTTACAAACCTTGTGAGATCATTTATCGTGCCCGATCCTATCGCACATAGAAATTCACTTTTAGGATCCATTCTCAAAATTATCTCGCCAAGCGATCTTTCATCTGGAATAAGATGAGACTTATCGAATTTACAAAGCGTGACGTTGAAATCTTTTAAATATCCGATAACTTCTTCTCCCGCGGCATCGTAAGTATTTTGATCGCAGATGACGGTTATGCTTTTCTTTACTCCTAAATCGTTGAGGACATAAGGTACTTCTTTCAAAACATTTTCATCGATTAAGATATACTTTATCGGGCTTATCGAAATTCCTTCGAATAATTCTTCTTTCAATTAAAGCCACCCTTTCAAATTTATTCTTTTAAGGCTCCAACAGTTAAACCTGATAGTAAAGATCTTCCTGCAATTATAGTCACGACTAAAGGTATAAGATCGTAAATCATACTCCCTGCCATAAGAATATTCCAAGATGAAGTATAATGACCAACACTCATAGGTACCATTGATTGATTTTGAAGTAAAGAAACAGAAAATATGAAATCTCCCCACCCAAGCATAAACGTCAACAAACTAACAGTCACTATCCCAGAGCGAGAAATTGGTAACACTATCTGTCTAAATATTCTAAATGAACTTGCTCCATCTACGACAGCAGCTTCTATTAACTCAAAAGGAATATTCCTCATAAAAGCCGTTAAAAGTATCGTTCCAAAAGGTATTGTGACAGTTGAAATAGCCAACATATCTCCAAGATAAGAATTGA
>CAYSSO010000045.1:0-9491 GCA_964433875.1 uncultured Mesoaciditoga sp. | reverse complement strand
AACGTTAAACTTGCGTTTAAAGTCGTACTTTTCTGAAAATTAAATGACATCGTCGATTTGTAAGGTAAATACTGTGGATTGGATATTTCCACCTCATGAGATCCGACAGGAACAAAGATTCCCTTATTCGGATTTTCTATCCTTCCGTAAGATTTACCGTCTATTCTTATATCCACAGGATAAACATTCGAATTGACCATCAGCATCCCTGCCTGAGAAAGGTTAACAGAAAGAAAATTGTCTCCCGTGATGAGATTGTAATTCATCGTCTGGCTTATGTACCATTCCTTTGAGAATCTCAACTCGTGATACCCAACCGGAATTCCAGTTATGTAAGCATAACCAAGGTATCCCGTCCCTCCGGCATAGACACCATCTATGTATATCTGAACGTAAGGCTGAGAATAGACGTAAAGGTTTCCGACAAGCGGTACAAGGTTAACGTTAAGGTACGTCGTTTGATTTGGATTGACAAGGACCATCGAATTGTAATAACTCTCGTAACCATTTAAAGTCACAGAAACGCTATGATATCCACTACTTAAGGTAAGGCTTTGATTTCCCGTCCCGACAAATTGGCCATCAACGTATACACTGGCAGATGAAGGATTGACATTTATCGAAAGAGTGCCTTTTATTTGCTGCTGGATTGGAATAAGCGGAACGTTGATGTTCTTTTCTTCGCCGATGCCCACATAGACTTCGCCATTCCATGATTGGTAACCATTCATCGAGATCGAAAGGTTGTGATATCCCGGCGCCACACTAAAGGAAACAGGGCTATTTCCCGAGTACTTTCCGTCCAGAGTTACCCGAGCCCCTGCCGGGATCGTTTGAACATTTAGAACTGTTTTCACGCCGGCGTTAAGATAAAAATAGGTCCATGCAGTCCATTTTTCTGGCGATACGATTATCGATTTGACAAATGCTTCCTTGAACTTAACAAAATCCTCCTTTTGAATGGTTTCGAATTTCAAAAAAGGATTTTTCTCCGACAAAGTTCCTCCGAGTTCTAAAGGCTTTGATGAAAGGACAAATTCAACAAGTTCTATGCCAGATCGGGTACCCGAGACCGTCAATGTGTAAGAAGAGACGGATGGTATCTTATACGTTCCCGACTTGAAAAAATTTTCCCTTTGATAGTAATTTGGGAAGATCTGGACTACATTACCGTATTGTGGCATATCGAATATGTAAAGGTATCCTGCTTTCTTTAATTGCACTGTAAAATATATCTTCTCACCAGATCTGTACTCGCTTCCAGCCGGCTTATTCATTGAAACGGTTATAACATCATTTGGCTCCAAAGTTATCAATTTTGCCGAAGCAAGGGATTCCACCTCAGATGGAATCTTCGCCTCTGCCGCTATCATTATTCCCCCGATCAACAACAAAAAAGACAGTAAAAGTATTCTTTTCATAGATACTCCCTCCCCTTACATATCACGCCCCGTATTTTTCAAGTCTCATGGCATTGGCCATAAGCAAAGTCATAATATGTTTTGCCTCTATCGTGCCGAGTGAACCATGAGTACATGATTTTTCATCGAATCTATCGGCAAGGCCGTACCTTGAATACTTTGAATGGATCAGCAATGGTACCGGATGCCAACTGTGACCACCAACAAGCGAAGGCGTCGAATGATCTCCCGTTATCGCTATTACATCGGGCTTAAGCGACATAATCTGCGGTATGGCTCTATCAACAATCTCTATAACATCAACCTTTGCAAGAAAATTTCCGTCCTCTCCGTAAGAATCCGTGTGTTTTACGTGAAAATAGAAGAAATCGTATTTGCTGTAATTTTCTTTAAGTACCTTTATCTCTGCCTCCAAACTTCCCTCTTCATCATCTACATGCGGCACATCGAGTACATCCATTCCGACTAATTTTGCAAGTCCTCTGTACATCGGATACGTCGCTATGGCAGCGCTTCTCAATCTGTAAACTTCCGGAAATTTCGGGAGCACGGGATGTTTTGAAAAGCCTCTTACAAGGCATCCCGTTATCTTTCCATTGTCTTTCAGAAGTTCTCCAACTTGTTTTATGAACTCGTTGACGATTTTGGCCGTTTTATCTGCCTTTGGATCTGTGGCAATAGTATAGACCATCTTTTCCCCGTCCTTTTGCGGATCGGCATCTGTGAGTTCATCCGAAAGCCCTTCACCAGTTAATTTCAAGACAAATCTGTGTTCAACGCCCGGATAGACATGTACCTTTACACCGTTTATTTCCTTTATATGCGCATTTATCTTTTCACAAGCCTTCACATTTTCTTCCGTTGCTGGCCTTCCGGCCCTTCTGTCGACGACAACATCGCCTTTGAAAGTTGCAAAGTTTCCTCTCGCCACAACATCCTTTTCGGAGACATCAATGCCTATTCCAAGTGCCTCAAGAATGCCTCTACCTATTTGATATTTCACGGGATCGTAACCGAATAGTCCGAGATGACCGGGGCCGCTTCCTGGAGTTATCCCTGGCAAAACGGGAATACTAAGGCCTAAGTCAGAAGATTTTGCAAGTAAATCTAAATTTGGTTTATTTGCACCTTCTAACTCGGTCATCCCTCCAAGATTTGGAGCACCGCCAAGTCCATCCATGACAAGAAGGATTATTTTTGTGTCATTCTTCACAACCAATTTTCCGACAAACTCTTGAACATCCATTCTCTGGGCCTCCGTAATTTCAATTTTCAGTTAATTATATCACATTTCATCCCTTTACTGCGCTGGATGTGGAGGTCTCGACAAAATATCTCTGAAATGAAAGAAATATTATTATCATCGGAATGGTCATAAGCAGAGATGCGGCCATCATAAGTTGCCAGAATGTGTAATACGAGGTTCTAAAATAATTAAGTCCCATCGCAAGTGTGAACATATCTTTATTGGATGTTACTATCAAAGGCCAGAAGAAATCATTCCACGTTCCCATAAAGGTGTATATAGCGAGAGTTGCAAATGCTGGAAGTGCAACCGGAGAGTCTATTTGCCAGAACCTTCTGAAGATTCCAGCACCGTCGACCTTTGCGGCTTCATCAAGTTCATCCGGTATTGACATGTAAAACTGTCTCATGAGAAAAAGCCCTGTCACCGATGCCACCTTTGGAAAAATGAGTCCCATATAGGTATTCACAAGGTTAAAATTGACGAGCAAATTGTAGACGGGTATTATGGTAACTGGAAATGGTACCATAAGGGTTCCAAGGAGCAAAGTAAAGATGTAGTTCCGGCCGGGGAACCTTAACTTTGCAAAGGCGTATCCTGCCATCGCATCGAGGATCAAATTTCCTAAAGTTACAAATCCCGCGTATATTATCGTATTCAAAATCCATCTTGCGTAAGGTGTTACGGTAAAGACCTGTCCGTAATTTGAAAGAGTCGACGGAGCGCCAAAAACTTCTGGTGGGATTTTGAAGATATTTATTTCCGGAGGCCATTGCATTATATTGACTCCGGTAGGTTTCCCGTTAAGAATGTAATTCATCGGCGCGACAGAGACAAGAAATGCCCATATAAAAGGTGTAAGAGATATTATCGCGTAAATTATCAAGATGATGTAAGAAATTTTTCTTGCAATTTCCCATTTTCTCATGATCCACCTCAGAAGTAACTTTCTTCTTTAACAACTTTTCTTTGAATCAAGGTCAATACCATTATGAATGCAAGGAAGAATACCGCTATTGCCGACGCATATCCCATCTGATTGTAATTAAAGGCATTGACATATATGTACATTGCCGTCGTGTAATTTTGCTGATTTTGGATAAGAAAATATATCTGATCAAAAACCTGAAGAGTGCCAATAAGTCCGAGTGTTACAACGTAAGAGATCTGAGGTTTTACAAGCGGCATTATTATCTTCCAAAATCTTGTCCACCCCGTCGCTCCATCGAGTTCAGAAGCCTCTATGAGATCTTTTGGAATATTTTGAAGTCCGGCAAGAAAAACTATCATGAAATACCCTGCCGTTGTCCATATATTCATAGCCATTACCGCAGGAAGAGCAGTTGATGTGTTTGAAAGCCAATCGATTGGAGAAATTCCAATAAATCCTAAAAATCTGTTTATTATTCCCGGTTTGGCATAAAGCAACATGAATAACATCGAGATTGCGGCAGAAGATGTTATAGATGGGATGTAAAAACTCAATTTGAAAAACTTTATACCCCTGATTTTCTGATTCGCGGCTACGGCAAGCAAAAGTGCTATAAAGGTTTGAATTGGAGTAACGATTATCGAAAAAAAGATCGAATTCCACAAAGTTTTCCAGAAGAGGGGATCATTCACCATCTGATAAAAGTTCTTCAATCCCACCCATTCGGGCATGTATCCCGAAAACATTCCTTTGTACTTTGACATGTACTCTGACATGAATTGAGATCCATTCATTCTTTTGTTCGTTTTCAAATCAACGAAATCTTCAATTAACTTTTGCGAATCAAAATATTTTTCTATAATCTCCCTTTGATCTTTGTTGAGTTTTATCCCCAACTGGGTTTGTATGAAATCGGCAGGATCAAACTGGGAAAGTAGATCCTTTGCGCTGAGGTTCTTCATGCTGAAAATAAGCAGGTACTGTTCTAATTGATCTTGAAGATTGAAAGTATTTTTATACTCCATCTGGCGCAGAGGATTGTAATTTGTGAAACTGTAATAAATCGATGCAAATATAGGATATATAACGAAGACTCCTATTACGATTATTATCGGCAATATAAAAAGATAGCCCGCAATCCACTCTCTTATTTTTCTCAAAATATCACCTCAAAAAACAGGGAGGTTTAAACCTCCCTGAATTTATTGTTGAGAAGCCCAGTTATTCCAATTTTGTGTTATGTAATTCACCGCTTGATCTACCGTTACTTTATCCTGCCATATATTGTAAAGTTCGCTGTTTATGTTATCGAGCAATTTTGAAGAATTACCACTCGGAGTGGGTATGAACCATCCATGGCCGTAACCTACCTGTTCGACGAAGACTTTGTCGGCCGGATTCTCAAAGACATTCTCGGATTTTTGGATTGAAAATCTCGTCGGGATAACTCCAAGTTTTTCGGTGAAGATCTTCATTCCATCTGTAAGAAGGAATTCCATTGCCTTCCAAGCGGCATCCTTGTCAGGCGTACTTCTCGACATGGCATAGCAAACGGTGTATATCATCGTCGCGCGTGTCTTTTCCATGGGCATTACGGTCATCCCAAAATTTATCTGTGGATATGTCTCTTTAAGGAAGGAATATGCCCACGGTCCTTCCATTATCATGGCAACCTTACCACGTCCGAATGCATCTCCATTCCATCCAGCACCAACATCGGAAGGTTGAATTGCTACATGGTACTTGTTGTGAAGATCAAAGTAGAATTTTATTGCTTGAATTGCTTGTGGAGAATTGAGGACTGGTTGCATTTGAGAATTGACAACTTCTCCACCATTTTGGAATATAAATGGCATCACACGATCAAGGGCATTCGGGCTCAAAGAAAGAGCGTAGATTCCGTCCTGAGGATGGTTCAATTTTTGTGCGGCATCAAGCATATCCTGCCATGTCCAGTTATCTGTCGGATAAGGTACATTGTATTTGTCAAAGATATCTTTGTTGTAAAAAAGTGCCAAAGTGGAGAAATCCTTTGGAAATCCATATATGTGGCCATTGTATTCAAAGGGCTGAAGCAAAGAGGTTGCAAAATCTGAAACAGGGAAATCGTATTTTTTTACAAAGTAATCGAGAGGATATATGGCACCAGATCTTATGAACTGTTGCGCATATGACGAATCAAGGTAGAAAATGTCTGGGGCTGTGCCTGCAGAAAGTTCGCTTGTCAATTTTACAAGGTAATCACCCGGGATTGGCTGGTATTTCAATTCTATCTGACCTGCATATTTTTGATTGAATGCATTAACAACATTTTCCATAGCCTGTTGCTCAACAGGAGATGAAACCCATCCACCGAGAGTTACGACCGTCACCGCAAAGAGTCCAACAGAGAGTACTGACATCAGTCCGATGACCAGAAGAAATACTCTACTTTTCACTAAAATCCCTCCTTTAAAATTTTTGATATTACAAATTCGGCTCCTACCGACCAGAGTTGAGGTGAACATGCAACCGGGTAAGGAACCAAATATTCATTCCCGCCGAATAATTCTGGCAATCTCCATTTGAAATGGCGCGCCGCCTTAAAAAGTGCCCTCGATAACTTCCGCGATTCTTTCTTGAAACCTCTTTCATACATTCCAAGCGCTATTATCGATGTGTCATGAGGCCATACAGATCCGTTATGATAGGCAATTGGATTGTATGCCGCCATCTTTGAGGACATAGTCCTTATGCCCCATCCTGTAAACATATCTGGCTCCATAAGCCTTTTTGACACAAGATATGCCCTATCGTCATCGATAATCCCGCTCATCAGGCAATGGCCGGGATTTGAAGTTACAGAATCAACGCGATCTCCATTACCGTCTATGGCAAGGGCGAAAAATTTTTCCTTTTCCATCCAGAAATCCTCGTTAAAGTTCTTCTTTAAAGAGAGCGCCTTATCAAGAAAATATTTCGACATCGTTCCACTGTAAAACTTTGAGAGCGTCATATATGCCTCGTAAAGATATGCCTGAACTTCGACGAGTTTAACCGGTGGTTTGGCCATTTTACCATTCGCAAAGACTACAGAGTCTCCGGAATCTTTCCATCCCTGATTGGAAAGGCCGTTAGAGGATTTAGACCTGTAATAGAGATAACCGCGCGAATCAACATTTTCATCTAAATATTTTGCGGCCAAATCTATGGATTCTTTTAAATCATCGAAGACCTTTCCGTACATTTTTTGATACCTTCCAACTGCCATCAAAAAGAGGGGGGTTGCGTCTATACTTCCATAATATGCTGAAAAAGGCACTTTCCCAGATAAAGCATATTCTCCAACTCTTATTTCGTGGATGATCTTGCCCGGCATGGCATCCCTTTCGTCGTCTCTTTCACGAGACTGTGTCAAAGATAGTATCTTCAAAATATCGTGGGAAAGTTCTGGAAAGATATCCATTGTCTGGATCGCAAAGACAATCGAGTCTCTTCCAAAAATAGTGGCAAACCACGGAAGGCCGGCGGCCGGGAAATAACCGTATTTGGTCTCCATCAAAAGCATTTTCACGTCTTCGATGGCATGCTTTATCATTGCAGAACCTTTTTTGTTGAGAGCAATTTCTACCCTTTTTTGCTTGATCGAAAAAAGTTCTGTGCCGTAAGTCTGCCTTTTGAATTTAACGTAAGGAAAAATATCGAAAGAAATCTTAGCGTGATCTTTTGGACGGATCTTTACTTTTTCCGAATCCTTTCCCTTTAAAACAACCATATGTTCTAAATACTCGCTTTTGTACGTTGCGATTTCTTCTTCTCCTTTTCTTTCAACTTTGACATCTCTTCTTTCCGTCCTATCTGATCTTATTTCGAATATATCGTTAAATGTGTAATCGATTACATTTCTAACGGAAAAAGAAATTTCTGCATTTGAATAATTTAAAAAATCATAACTTACACTCAATTTTTGGCCGTCAACTTTGTATTCAACCTTCAAAAGCAGATCTTTGTCGTGAAAACTCGAAGGCGATTTGGCGATAAACCAAAAAAAGATAGAATCATTTTTGTATTCTCCCAAACTCAGAAAATCGAATTTTTGCGAGATATGTGGGACAATTTTTCCAACCATCCTTGTGTCCATGTAATAAAGCCCTTCCGCTTTTCCATCGATAAATCCATTATCTCCTATTAAGACCATTAAATTGCCGGATTTCAAAGTGTACACATAATCACTCCCTAACCGTTGAATTTCTCCTGACAAGGAAAACATCGAGCACCTTTGATTCTACAGGTTTGCCGTTTAGCATGTCTATCAGAATCGTCGCCGCATTCTTTCCAACTTCATTTATAGGCTGTCTCACAGTCGTAAGAGATGGATTTACCATTGAAGAAAGAGGCACATCATCAAAACCTACAATCGGTATATCCTTTCCAACCTTTAATCCTGCTTCTTCGACGGCTGCAATCACACCGGTTGCCATAAAGTCACCAGACACAAAGATCCCGTCAAAGGAAATGCTTTTTAATGCTTCTTTTGTAAGAAGATATCCGTTCTCTCTGTCTGAATTTTTTTCCACATATTTCACAAGACGTTCATCGTATTCCACGTGTTTCTCCTTGTGGGCTCTTATATACCCTGCCAGTCTGTATCTTGTAGCGGCATGGCCTTTCGGCCCATTT
Source organism: uncultured Mesoaciditoga sp. (assembly GCA_964433875.1). Classification (GTDB taxonomy): domain Bacteria; phylum Thermotogota; class Thermotogae; order Mesoaciditogales; family Mesoaciditogaceae; genus Athalassotoga. Next base: position 1,234 of record CAYSSO010000045.1, on the reverse strand, counting down.
ATAAATAAAATCCTTTTACATCCCACCTCAAAAAGATGATCCGTTGCTATAAATCCACCCTTTTCATTGTCCGTATCAACGTATGCATAAATTCCGACATTATTCGGTCTCCCTATGACAACGAACGGTATTCCAAATTTTTTCAAAGCAAGGATCCTCTCATCTCCGTCCATTACATCGAAAAGTATTAGTCCGTCAACTAATCCTTTGGCTGCTATCTCGAGATAAGAGGTGGCATTGCCTTTCTTTTCAGTCGAGATAACAAGATGATAATCAAGATCTGAAAGTACGTAACTCATTCCATGAATGAACTCAACAAAATAGGGAAAAGATATGAAATAATCGAGATCGTGAGATATAATTATCCCTATTCCATTGCTCGAATTCGTTCTGAGACTCTTGGCAGAATGGTTGGGAAAGTAATTTAACCTTTCGATAGTTTCGATAACGCGCTTTTCAGTTTCTGGATTTACATTTCCGAGACGGTTTATCACCCTTGAAACTGTCGCGACAGAAACATTTGCGGCCCTCGCAACATCTTTTATAGTCATCAAATACACCTCTTCATGTAATCGATTACATTATAATCATATCAAAAGATCTTTTCAAATTCGTTTACAGATGAATTTTGCCAATTTTTGACTAAAAATCTACTCTAACGTCATTTAATCTCGCGATTCTCAAAATATCTTTTCATCAGTCGTTAAAGATTTGTATTTCGTACAAGATGGATCAAACAATTGAAACGAAAAATTATTTTGTCATGTAAAGGTTTAAAAAGTGGTAAAATTTATTTAGCACGATCTGCAAAGAGGAGGAGATCATCATGATAAAGAAATTAAGAATAATGACTCCAGGGCCCACACCTGTACCGGTAGAAGTTTTGCTTGAAGGAGCACGTGAAACTCTATACCACAGAAATCCAGAATTCTTAAAAATGTTAGAGACGGCATCAAGTGATTTAAAAAGTGTTTTCAGGACTAACGGACATGTTTTCATTTTGGCCTCTTCTGGTACAGGAGCAATGGAAGCAGCGGTGGCGAACACGGTAAATCCTGGGGACAAGGTTATAGCAGTTGTAGGCGGTAAATTCGGTGAAAGATGGGCAGATCTCTGTAAAGCATACAATGCGAATATGATCGAGTTGGACATCGAGTGGGGAGATTACGTAAGACCTGAACAGATCGAGAAATTGTTAAAAGAAAATCCAGATGTGAAGGTCGTCTTTACCACG
>CAYSSO010000044.1:0-9637 GCA_964433875.1 uncultured Mesoaciditoga sp. | reverse complement strand
TTAAGGCTACGAGCAGGACAAAAAACTTCACTTTACCCATGAGACTCCCTCCTTTATTTTGAAATTGCACCAAATTTATTGTATCAATAAACTAATTTATCTTCAAGTAGAAGATCATAGAGAAAATTGAAGAAAAGCAAAATAAAAATGAGATTGAAGAGCACAATCCCATTTTTAGAAGTCAATTGGCCAATTTTAGGTAATTTGAAGGATTTTTGAACAATTCAATCGATAAGAATTATTTCTGGATCCATTTTCAAATTCAACTTTTCAAGAGATCTTTCCATTGCCAGTTCGACAAGGGTTTTTACATCGTCAAATGTCGCATTTCCAAGGTTTACTATGAAATTAGGGTGCTTTTCCGAAAATTTGGCGTCTCCGACTTTGTAATTCACAAGGCCAATCTCTTGTATTACCTTCCATGCAAGAATATCAGTGGAATTCTTAAAAGTACTTCCAAGAGAGGGGTAATTAATCGGATGGTGGGTCTTTCTGTACTCTATCTTTTCTAAGATCTCTTTTGCAATTTCAAAATATGACGCTTTATGAATTTTTAAGAAAGCGTCGACTATGAACTTCACGTTGATTGACCTAAGATCGCTGAATCTGTATGAGAATTTGACATCATCGTGTTTCACCCAGAGTATCTTCCCATTCATATCTATGACTCTTATGTAAATAATGTCTTCCCATATATGGTGTCCAAAGGCTCCTCCATTCATCCAGATAAGTCCACCGATCGTTGCTGGAATTCCGGCCAAATACTGTAACCCGCCGATCTCATTTTTTAAAAGATATTCCATAAGATAATCTACCGTAAGGCCGCTACTGACATGTAAAATATCACCGTTATGTTCTATTACCGGATTTTGATCCACGTTTATTATCACGTGTCTAACATTATTTCCTATCAAGACTTTTGAGCAGTTTCCAAGGATTATCTTGTCCGTGATGAAGGCCGGGTTTTTCATGTATTCAAAAGCATTTTCTGCCATGTAAACAGTGGCAGAAGGACCGATTTTTATCTTTGAAAATCTTGAAAGTTCTGTCTTAATTGTGGTTATCATAAGATCACATCTCTTTACCCTTGTTCTCAAATATATTTTAGCCTAAAAGGCCTTTTGATGGTAAAATAGTCTGGAAAATTAACCTTTGATGGGAGGCTACTATGGTAAAGAGTTTTATGATCGATCTTGATGGCGTTGTTTACAAGGGCGATACCGTTAGAGAAGGGGCGAAAGATTTTTTCCAATATTTAAAAAAGGAAGGCATTCCTCATTGCGTCGTTACAAATCATTCGAGTTTTCACAGAAAGTATTATTCTCAAAAATTAAAAAGAATGGGTATAGAGATCCCGATGGAGATGGTCATTAGCACTCCTTACGAGGTGGCAATTGAGATCAAAAAGCAGGGTTACCGCAAGTCCTTTGTGATAGGCCGTCAAGGCCTCATAGACGAACTTTTTGATGTCGGATGTTACGTGGTCGATGAGCCGGATGTTGTGATAGTTGGATACGATGAAAGGTACGATTTTCAGAAACTGACGAAGGCTATCAGATGGGTGCTCGATGGCAAACCTTTGTGGGTTGCAAATCCGGACAAACTTCTTCCGAAGGAAGATGGTTTCTATCCAGACTCTGGATCGTTAGCAGCTCCTATCGTTTACGCAACGGGCGTTACCCCGGTTTATTTCGGAAAGCCCTTTAGACATATATTCGAAATGGCTCTCGAGATAATGAATATGAAGGCCGATGAAGTTGCGATGATAGGGGATACTTACGAGACGGATATTCTCGGCGCAAAAGGGTGCGGGATAAAATCTATATATATAGAAGGTGTTCAATCCAATCCAAAAATAGATTCAAATCCCGATTACACTTTCAAAAATTTGAAAGAAGTTCTTGAAAACATAAAAAATATAATGGGTGAATGATCGTGAAGTACATAGCGATAACGGGTGGAGTCATAAGCGGGATAGGAAAAGGAATAACGGCAGCATCAATCGGGGCCGCGCTTCAATCTTATGGTTTTAACGTTGAGGTGCTTAAGATAGATCCCTACTTGAATGTCGATGCCGGCACGATGAATCCGAATCAGCACGGTGAGGTCTTTGTAACAGAAGATGGATATGAGGCGGATCTTGATCTTGGCCATTACGAAAGATTTTTAAACATGGACATGACTAGATTCAACAACATCACGGCCGGTCAGATATATTCGAGCGTTATCCAAAAGGAAAGATCCGGAGATTATCTCGGCGCAACGGTCCAGATGATACCCCACGTTTCAAATGAGATAAAGTCACGCCTTGCGAGACTAAAAGGGGATGTTGTTCTCATAGAAATTGGTGGTACTGTCGGAGATATAGAATCTGAAATCTTTTTGGAAGCGGTAAGGGAATTTTCGATGGATGTCGGAAGAGAGAACTTTCTCTTTGTCCATGTAACGTACATACCTTACCTTAGGATAACCAATGAATTTAAAACCAAGCCAACGCAAAATTCACTTCAACTTTTGAGAAGATCTGGAATCGTTCCAGATCTTATAGTCCTAAGAAGCGAGGAAAAATTGCCTGAATCAACGATTCAAAAGGTAGCGCTATTTGGAGGAGTTAAAGTAGATTCGGTTTTTGGCCTTGAGGATGTTTCGAACATATATTCGATCCCTCAAAAAATACATGATGACGGCATGGACGAAATCATAATGCGCAAGTTAAATATCGTCCCTTCTAAGTCCTTTGAATGGCATTATCCGGACTCTATAAAAGATGTGAAAATAGCGATGGTTGGAAAGTATCTCGCAACTGATGATGCTTACAAATCCGTTCTTGAGAGCGTCTTTCTTTGCGGGTACAAAAAGCCCGAATTGATAGACGCCGAATCCCTTGAAAACTTGGATCAAAAGCATGTCAAAAGTCAACTTGAAGGTTATCGTGGAATAATAATACCGGGAGGATTTGGAAAAAGAGGAATAGAGGGAATGATAAATGCCATAAGATATGCGAGAGAAAATGATGTTCCCCTTCTCGGGTTGTGCCTTGGAATGCAACTTATGACGATAGAGTACGCAAGAAATGTCGCCGGACTCGCTGGAGCCAATTCGACTGAATTTGATCCTCAAACACCTTATCCTGTAATCGATCTTATGGAGGAACAAAAGCGTAAGATGAATCTTGGAGGCACAATGAGGCTTGGAGCCGATGATGTAAAGATCTCATCGGGTAGCAGACTTTACGGGATCTATGGAAAAGAAATGGTAAGAGAAAGGCATAGACACCGCTACGAGATAAATTTAGAAGATTTCAAAAATATTTTCAAAACTTCTTCTTTAGATCCATCGAACAAATTATTTATCTCGGCAATGTCTAAATTTGCCGAGGCCGTAGAACTGGAGGACAAAAAGTTCTTCATAGGAGTCCAATTCCATCCAGAATACAGATCGAAGATATCAAACCCGCATCCTATTTTCCTTCATTTCCTTAAAACATGTGAAAAACGATAAAGCACGCAATCGCGTGCTTTATCGTTCGTGTCTAATCGATTTATTTCAATTGGGTTGCTTGAGGAGAAGGAATCAGGTTTGTTGCGACAGGAGAAGGAGTAGAGATCGTCGCCGCCTTTGTGGCAGTTGATTTCGGGGTTATCATTGCTTCGACCTGGGCGATGACCTGATCGATTCCTTGATAATGTGGATTGACGGCTTTTAATTGTTTTAGATAGGTCAATTCTTGCTGCGGACTGTTAAGATCTTGCGCGATGCTTATAAGAGTTACAAGGGCTCCTTGCTTTATAGATGTCGATTGGGCCGTGTAAGACAAACTCTGAAGTCCGGATACGACGTATGAGAACATTGGATTTATCTGGGATGCGTACATTTGATAGGTTTGCGGATTGGAAATTATGGGCTTTAAAAGGTTATATTGATTCTGGAAATAACTTAGGGCAACTTGCTGGTTCGAAGGATCAAGGCTGTAAAGTTTTGAAACTGCCACTGTCGAATAGGGAACGAGTTTATATATCGCGGTAAGCACCTGTTTGAGTTGATCGTTTATTTGAGAAATGAGATTTGTGTATTTGTCGTACTGAGCATTTATTTGTTCATCAGTTGTGTATCCCTCTTTTTTAAGTGCTTGAACGGCCTTGTTGAAATTTATGGCTGTTTGAAGATCTGTCTGTTCGTTGAACAACTTTGTAAATTTCGTGCCCGTTGCCGTGTTAAGACTATTTTGGACTTCATTGAGTTGGTTTTGAAGCACATCAACGGGAACCCCAACGTAAGTTGCAGGGAAACTTCCCTTGTTTGCATGATAACTTAAAACCGGCTCATATTGGGTTTTTAAGTCCGATTTGTACTGTTCAAGGGCTGTGACGAAGAGGGCGAGAAGCCTTGGATCGACGGAAGTATTGACCGTTGCCTGATCTGATGGGTATATGTACGACTTCATATTTTGAATGAACTGTTCAAGTCTTGAAGTATCTGTTGCAGGTATGGAATAGTATTCTTTGAAATAAGGGAGTACCTGTCCTTCAAGTTGGTATGAAAATTTGTTCTGGTTTTTGTAATTTGCAAGCCATTCGTTGAATTTTTGCTGCTTGACGTCATTTACAAGGGTGTTGTAGATATTCGTTGCCTGAACTACTGAATCAAAATTGTCGTACAACTTTTTGGCCTCAACCTTTACGATCTCCCAACTGTAATTCGTCTGGATAGGACCGATAACTGTCCCGGGCGTAGCGCTAAAAATTCCACTGCCGAGAGCCGATTGTACCTGTTGCCTCGTAAGCCATCCAACTTCTCCGCCACTTGCGGAAGTTGTTGTATCGAGAGAGTACTCTTTGGCGGCATCACTGAACGTTAGGGCGCCAGACTTTATAAGGTTTGCGACCTTTTGCGCCGTGGCCTGAGAAGATAGAGATATATGGGCAATTTTAACTTGATCGTACGTGTTTTCTATCGTTGCCTTGTTCGTTTCGTAATAATTTTTGACATCATTTTGCGTTACATTCACAACTAAAGACATAACCCTTTGAGTTATCAGATTTTCTTCAACCTGTGGTCTTATGTAATTCTCAAAATTTTGAAGAGAACCATATTGTTGATTTATGTAATTCAAAACTTGTGGATTATTTTTGTATTGATTTACTATCGAATTGATCTGATTATCCACGTCTGATTTGGAAACAGATATATTGCTCTGTTTGGCAAAATAATCGATTATTTTCTGGTCTACAAGGGCACCTACGGCATTTAACTCGAGTTGTGGCTCGACAAAGAGAGGATCAGGCTCCTGTCCGTAAGTGCTCTTGTAATTGTTGTTTACATTCTGCATGTAATTGTTGAAATCTGTCGGCATTATCCCGTACTGATATGAAAGCGGAGTTCCATTCTTTGTCACAAGCGCTATCGCCTGTGAAGGAGATGGAGCCTGATTTACACTCTGGGACGCTCCTTGTCCTCCTATATAAGCCCCAACACTCCACCACACAACTCCAACTCCAAAAGCCGCGACTATTACCCAAATAATAACGGCCGTGTGTTTTCTCATCCAGTCCATCTTTTCAAGCAACTCCTTCCTTCTGTTCAAGGTGTTTTTTATATTCAATGAGTAAATTTAAAAGTCTTTCGATCTTTCCATTTTTTATGACATCGGTTAATATCATACCATTTTTTTGAAGATTTAAAGAATAGGTCTTGAAAAATTTAGAGAAATTCATCAAACTCTCTTTATCGCCGAAGACGATCTCTACATCTCCGCCGTTCGAGTTAATCTTTGTTATTTTGAGATCACAAAGCAAAGCCTTGATTTTAGAGTGAGTGAAGAGATTTTCGACGTGATCTGGAATCTTTCCAAACCTGTCTACAACTTCACGCTTTATCTGATCTACCTCCTCAACGCTTTTTGCCGAGGCGAGCCTTCTGTATATCTTCATTCTTTCTATGGTGTCTTCAATGTAATTTTGTGGCAAGATAGAAGATGGAAGCGATATGTCCGGATCACAATTTCTATTTTCAACTCTTTCTCCCCTCATCTTCTTTATGGTATCTTCGAGTATCTCTTTGTACATTTGAAGTCCTATCGCCTCTATATGGCCATGCTGCTTTAGGCCAAGCACCTCTCCGCTGCCTCTTATCTCGAGATCTTTCAGAGAAAGATTCAAAGAACTTCCAAATTCGTTGAAATCCTCTATCGCTTTGAGCCTTTTGATGACCGTCTCTCCCGGCTCTTTTGTGTACATGAAATATATGTAAGACCTTTTTGAAGATCTCCCCACCCTGCCCTTTAATTGGTAAAGTTGGGCCATACCGTATCTTTCCACGTCATCGACTATGAGAGTATTCGCATTTGGAACATCTTCTCCGTTTTCAACAACACTCGTCGAAACGAGCATGTCTATCTTGCCGGCATAAAAGCCATTGACTGTCTCTTCGAATTCACGTTTGGCCATCTTTCCGTGAACAGTTGCGATCGTTACAGATGGAAGCATTTTTTTGAGTTTTTCAACTATTTTTTCAATATCCTCGATCCTGTTGTGGATATAGAAAACCTGGCCGCCCCGGTTTATCTCCTTTAAAACGGCCATTGTGACTATCTTCTCATTCCATCTTGTTATGTAGATGTGCGGTGGCACCCTTCCAATTGGAGGCGTGCTTATGACCGAGATGGCCTTTATTCCTGAAAGTGCCATGTATAGCGTGCGAGGAATTGGCGTTGCCGAAAGGGTAAGGACATCAACATTCAACTTCAATGATTTGAGGAATTCTTTTTGCTTTGCTCCGAACCTCTGCTCTTCATCTATTATTAGAAGGCCTATGTCTTTGAAAGATATCTTTTTTGAAAGAAGCGCGTGAGTGCCTATTATGATATCGGATTTTCCATTCGCGATGCTATCCATCATCTTTTTTCTTTCTGATTCCGTAGTCTGAGAGTAGATCAACTCAACCTTTATTCCAAAAGGATCCATCCTTTTCTTAAAATTTTCGAAGTGTTGCCTTGCAAGAATCATTGTTGGAGCAAGGAGAGCGACCTGTTTTCCGTTGGCGACAGCCCTAAAGGCTGCCCTCATTGCAACCTCTGTTTTTCCAAATCCTGAATCACCGCAAACGAGTCTGTCCATTGGCCTTGGAGATTCCATATCTTCGAAAACTTCCTGAATGGCCTTCATCTGATCCGGAGTTTCGAGATATCCAAAACTCTTTGAAAAGGCTTCTTCAAGTTCGGCCTGAGGCATAAAAGAAAAGCCTTTAGATTCTTCGCGCATCGCGTAAAGTTCTATCAATTCTCTTACCTGATCTTCTATGTCCTTTCTTGCCTTTTCCTTCAAACTTTTCCATTCTTTTCCATTTATATCGGAGAGGACAAAATTTGATCCTACGTATTTACTTATCTTTGTGAATTTTTCTATCGGTGTGTAGAGGATAGAACCATTTTTGTACTCTATTTTGAGATATTCGTGCATTCCGTCGGTATCTTCAATGATTTCGGTACCTCTGTATATTCCTATTCCATGATCTTCGTGTACGACCGGTTCATTAACCTCTATTTCTTGAATGTACTCGTAAGCGCTTTGAGAAGATATGCGATCAATACTGTATGGAGCCATTCCCGTCTTAAGTTCGATAACGTTATCAAGTGGCGCTTTGAGAGGATTCAAAGAGACGTAGATGATCTTTTTGTTTTCATCGATCCTTTCTATGTCAGAATATGCAAATGATTTTATGAGTTTAAGATCGTCGTATATGTCCTTCAATTCTCTCTCGTAATCTTCAAAGTGTCTTTTGCATTCTTCCACTTCGTAGACAACGAGATATTCATCCTCGGGAAGAAGGTCGATGGCACACTGGGAGTTCTTCCAGAAAATGCCTATAATGCCGTAAAGGTTCTGAAAGTTTTCGAGCAGTTCCGGGTATCCTTCAAGCCTCTTTTTGGCGATCTCGAAACTTTCTTCATCGTGTCTCAACTCTGTTGCCGGGTAGATCACTACCGATTCAACATTTTTAACGCTTATCTGCGTTTGAGGATCGAATACCCTTATCGATTCTATATCTTTATCAAAGGTATCAATTCTTATGGCCCCCTCGATGGGTGAGAAGATATCTATTATATTTCCTCTTACGGCGAATTCCCCGACACTTCTTACCGTGAGGGTTCGGGTGTATCCCCACTCAAAAAGAATTTTTGTGATATCGGAAGGTATAGAGCCTCCTTGCGAAAATCTGAGACCATTCTTTATGAATTCGGCCGGAGCCGTCTTCTTTAAAACTGCCATTATGTCCGCTATTACGATCTTGCCGCTCAGGATTCCGTGAAGTGCTTCTACTCTCTTTGCGAGGTCTTCTTTGATCGGCTCGGCATTTTCGAGAGGCAAAAGGTTTAAATCCGAAAGTATCACACTCTCTATGCCTGCCTCTGAAAGGTTCGAGTGGAATGCTCTCACTTCTCTGTGATTTGGCAAAACGACGAGGGCTCCCATCTTGCTTTTTTGTATTTTCATTACTATGGAAAGTAGACCTAATGTACCGGAAGAGTAAAAATTTATCCGATCTCCTTTTATGGAGATGTTTTGAGAAATAGACTCTAATTCTTCAACTTTTACAGGCGTATATCTATCACCTTTCCCCTGTAAGGGTCGCTGACCTTTTCTTCTTTGTGCTTTTTATTTTCATTACCTTTGTCATTCTGTTCTGCATCTGTGGCGCTTTTGGAAGGATCGTTGCCGTATCTTTCGCGCGCTGTAACGCGTTTCGAATTTCTGTCATTTTTAACTTCATTCTCCATGGAAATAACTTGCTGTGAAATGAGGATAGATTGCTGGGCGTAATTTGTATTTTGAGCATTATCGACGCTTTTTACTATTACAACCTGAAGATCTATAGGTCTTAACATTCATACCCACTCCTTGATCATTTCTTTGATCTTCGAAAGGGCGACGGAATGGATCTGACACACTCTTGATTCGCTTAAATCGAGTACCTTTGATATTTCTTTAAAGTTCATTTCTTCTTCGTAATACAGAGAGAGTACCAATTGCTCTTTCTCATTTAGACTGCGAATTGCCTTCTCAAGTTTGATTTTTAATTCTTGCTTTTCAAAAGCCTTATCCGGCCCTTCATCGTCTGAAGAAAAATTTTCTTCCCCTTCCTCCTCAAAGAAGTACTTGTCAAGCGATAGTATTTGATCTCTCGATATTTCCCTTTCTACGATCTCGACATCCTTTACTTCCATGCCGAGTTCTTTTGCTATTTCAGAAGTTATCTCTTCGGGTGCTTTTTGAGGATCTTCATTCAACTTTTCAATTCTTTTTTTCTCTATCTCTTTCATCTGCTTTCTAAGAGTTCTCGGCATCCAGTCCATCGATCTTAGATAATCGAGCATTGCTCCCTTTATCCTTGAAGTTACATAAGTTGATATCTTTAGATTTCTTTGAGGATCGAATTTTTCAATGGCAGTTAGGAATCCCATAATTCCTTCTTGAATAAGATCATCGACAGAGATCGAAGGAGGCAGAGATCGGACAAGATCGTAGGCTATCTTTCTTACAAGAGGATAAAATTCTCTTGCCAATTCTTCTCTATCAAGGTAATTTGCCATAATTCACCTACTTTTTTGAATCCTTCTTGTCAAAAAGTTGTCCCTTCA
>CAYSSO010000043.1:4132-9783 GCA_964433875.1 uncultured Mesoaciditoga sp. | reverse complement strand
CGTAAAATACACGTCCCTATTCAGTCCGTTTGCGACGACAAAGCCACTCGCGTAGGCGACTGACCCTCCTACATTTGATCTTGCAACGACGAAATACTTAGAATTGTTTATGTATCCTCCAACCTTTGTCTGGATTATCACAATATCGGGTGTGGAAGAAAAAATACCGGTTGCATGAAGTGTCTGAATAAAGTTTTGAACTGCGGAAATCTTATTCAAATACAAAACATTACTATTAGTTGCAAGTGTCGAAAGTGCAACCTTCCATCCTGCGCCGTCCGTCGATGAATAGATTGCATTGAAGAAATTGTTTTGAGAACTCGATTGTAGCCATGGAATAGAAGAGAATGAAACTATACCAGGTTGTCCTGAATTAAAGTTAAGGCTGAATCCACCTATCGTGTTTGCGGAATGCGCTATGAAAGATGCGCCCATTTGTAGGCCATTCATTGCGTTATTAGATGCTATAACTAATTTTTCTTGAGATACGCGAAGCATAGACGTGTTTGAAACAAAACTAACTATCGCCCCCACAAAAATTGCGACAGCTATTAAGAGTATTAAAGCCGCTTCAAGCACATACCCATTTTTCATGGTGATCACCTATTTACATTTTATCAAACGCCTATGTATATAAAGTTAAATATTCTGTAAATAAAAGTTAAATCTTTTGCATCATTTTTTACGATAATGCATAAATGGCATTTGATTAATAGCCTAAAACTGTTATTTGTTTGTTCTTTTTTTGATCTCATCGATCAATTCGTTCTCATCAGGGTATTTTACATCCCAGACTTTGCCGTCTTTGAGAAAGAAAACGGCGCCGTTTAATTTTTGATTTGTGAGTTTTTTGTATGAAAAAAGATAGAATTTTATCTGGAATTCGTAATCTTTCAATTTTGAAGGAGAAAAGGATGCGTATTTGAAATCTATTATCCTGTCTTTTATAACTTTGTCTATCTTTCCTATGATATTCCCTATTTCCGGTATTTCTATCTCTATTGCGATCTCGCTTGCCACCGTCGATCGTTCTATTTCTTTTACGATGGGGTGATTCACAAGGTTTGAAAGTACCGCCTTGACCTCTTCGATCATTTCTTGCGGATAGACGGTGAAGAGATCCATTTTTAGTACCTCTTCGAGTTTGTAGGAACCTACTTTTTCCAAAATCTCGTGCGCTACATTTCCGTAATCCATCCTTTGGCTTTGGATCTCATTTTCGAATAATTCCGTCACGTTGTATATTTTCGGCCTTGATTGAATCTTCGGAATTTTGAGATATCCGTCTTCAAAGTGAAACTGTTCGCCTGATCCGTTTCTCGGCTGTGGTACATTTGCTTTTCTTATTTCTACGAGGTCCTTCATTTCCTCGGGAATTCGCCATTTATTTCCTTCTTGAAATCCGGCCGCAGAGAGTGTGTTAATCCATACATTGTTATTTTCATTACCGTTGAAGTTAACCTCTTTGCTGAGTATAAGGTATTCTTTTGCCCTTGTCATCGCAACGTAGAGCAGTCTTTTTTCTTCTTCCAAATCTTCCTCCGTTTTATTTTCGCCTTTAGACTGGGTTCCCATCTGCGCAATTATGACAATTGGAAACTCAAGGCCTTTTGATTTGTGGACTGTCATTATTTTGACGACATTTTCTTTTTCCGAAAGCGCCGATGCTTCCTGCTCATCTTCTGCCGATCCCTTTTCAAGTATGGAACTGATGCCATTTATGTCCCATGAAGGTATATCCATCGTGTCGAGGATCTCTATGAATTTCAAAACATTCGCTATTCTTTTGTCTCCGTCCTTTTCTATGGCTATCTTTCCAAGGTAATTTGTTTCTCTTATTGCCATTCTTATCAATTTAGAGGCGTCAGTTATGTTTTTCAATTTTATCAATTTTTCGATCAATTCATGAATTTGTGGATATCTTTCTTTTAGCCCATCGTATATCGAGAGGTATGATATCTTTAAATTCAAAATATCGTCTATGCTAATATCAAAAAACGGGGAGGTTAACAGTCCGGTCATCGCCTTTTGATCGTACGGATCGATTATGACATTCATAAGGTTTTTTATGGCAATAACCTCTTTTTTGTCGAAGAAATTTTTGCCGCCAACTATGTGATACGGTATCCCATATTTGACGAGTTCACTTTCTATCGCCCAGATATTTGTGGTTTGCTTTAAAAGTATCGCTATATCCGAAAGATTTTTTCCAGATCCCACAAAATCATTTATTATTCCGCATATCGCCTGCGCTTCGACAATTCTCGCTTTCGCTTTGTCCGTATCGCCAGGGTTGTCTAAAAGAATGACTCTTTTTTCGGTATCCTTTTCTTCTTTGGAAGTCTGGGGTGAATATTTTATCCTACCGCTAAAAACTTGAGAGAAGAATTGATTGTAAAATTTCACAAGGTTGGGCTTTGATCTGTGATTTTCGTTCATTTCTTTCAAAGATACTGATTTTTCAATAGAACTTTCCGTTATTTCGAGAAATACCTCAACGTCGGCTCCTCTGAAGGCATATATCGATTGCTTTGGATCTCCTATGTACCAAACTCTATTTGTGGGGGTCCTTAAAAGTTCTATTATTTCACTCTGTATTCTGTTTGTGTCCTGAAATTCGTCTATGAAGATGTATCTGAAATAATTCGCGTATCTTTCTCTGAGATCGTCGTTTTGCCTTAGAAAGTCCCTTGTAAATATGAGAAGGTCTTCAAAGTCGAGCGTTGATTCTTCTCTTTCCATCTTTTCGTAAGATTCCAAAATCCTTTGGGCATGATCGCTAAATATCTCCTTTATTTTATCGTCTATTTGAGGAAGTTTGCCATTTGTCCTCTTTTCGATCACATCTGTTAGCCAATCTTGAAGGTTTGAAAATTTGATTGTTGGATCTAATTCAAAAAATTTTTTTATTTCCTTGACATTTTCGATGATGTAAGATTCAACGAACCTTTTTTTCCTTTTTGAAGCGCTTAATCCATTTATTATTTTGAAATCAGGATCTATGTTGATGTACAGTGCGCTTTCTCTAAGCAAGCGCGCGCAAAAGGAATGGATTGTCGATATGCGCGAGAAGGCAAGATCTCTTTTTATCTTCTGATAAACCTCATTTTGAGGATCATCCTTGAGGCCTTCTTGCGCTATCTTCATTACCCTCTCTTTCATCTCCCTTGCGGCCTTTTCCGTAAAGGTCATGGCAACGACTTGATCTATCACAAGAGATGGATTATTTCTAAATACATCTATGTATTTTTCAACAAGTACTCTTGTCTTTCCGCTTCCGGCTCCAGCGACGACTATTAAGTTATCATGGCTTCGGTATATTTCATTTTGAACACTTGAAAGTTCCATCCGGCCACCTCACATAACATATATCTCTAAAGTCACAATTCCTGCATTCTTGCTCACAACTTCGCGGCGTGAATTCGCCAACCCTTACGCCTTTTACAAAACGCTGTATATTCTCGGAAAGATCTTCCCATATTTCATCCATCCTGTTCTGATCGAGCATGTTGTGAATCTGCGCATCCTCGATTACCGAGAAGGTTGCCCTTACAACAGGGCTTCCAAGAAGTTTTTCGCATATCTTTGAATAAAGCACGAGTTGCTCTTTTTTGCCCGCATTTCTTGCCTTGTAATCGATTATCATAAGGCCAGATGGCACCTCGTCTATTCTGTCTATGCGCCCCGAGAACTTTATCCCTTCGATTTCAGCCTCTTCCTTTGCAAATGAATATTCGAATTCTTTTGGAATGAAATATTCCTCGCCGTTATCTGTCTTGTATATCCTGTAATTTTTGAGATTTCTCTTCTTTCCATCTATTTCAACCGGAAATTCTACATTTCTAAGGTAATTTGTGAGAGTATTCGATACTTTCAAAAGATTTATTTCAAATATCTCAGGCTCAAAAAAACTCATCTTCTCAAGTTCGCCTTTAGCAATTCCTTCGACGTATCGCACGAGATCTTCATCTGTCATCTCTCTTAATTTTTCTCTTCCGTATCTTATCAATGCTTTCAAACTGTTATGGTAAACTGTTCCTATCTCTATGCTGTTAAGGTCGAGATCGTATTTGATATCTACCGGCAGTTCCATAACGTAGGCAAAAAAATATCTCAAGGGACATTCGATGTACGTTTGGTATCTGTAAAAACTCACAGGTATTTTTGAAATCTTCTCGCAGTATTCGAGGTTCCTTCTATTTTTTATGTGAAAGTCTTTTTCATTTGAAACTGTTATTCCAAATCTTTTCTCTACGCTATCGTCTCTTCCATTCCATCTCGCCCATTTAGAGTAAGATATAATTCCTTCCTGAATGCTCATGTAAGGATAAAACTGTGGAGGCGTTACCTCTTTGAACTTTTCAGTTATCTCTTCAAGATATACGGACGGTATTATTCCTACCCCGCTTTCGGAGGCTTCTGAAAAGGTTATGTACGCTTCATCCGCGTGAGACATTGCCGTGTAAAGGTCGAGTTTGTCGTCGGAAAGCCTTTTTCTTGTTTTGTTTATTCCAAAGTGCTTTTCCTCTTCCAAAGAATTGTAAAAGTAATTCGGATGAAATTCAGGGTAATTGCCTTCCGTAAAGTTTACGAATATTTTTATCTTTCTTTTGCTGAATCTCGACGTCAACACGTCAGATATTCTTACAGATTCGTACTTCAACGGCGGATTGTAATCCGTATCCTTTATCTGCATTTCGAGGTAATATCTGTATTCGCTGACATTTATTTCTTTTATTCCCGTGAAGTTTAGGATATGCTCGATCTCCCATACAATTTCTTTTAGCCTCTCGAGTGCGATGATGTCTTCTTCTATTGCGTTTAACTTCACTATTTCTATTGACCGCTCGACAATTTTGGAATACTCTCTGGGATCTTTTGCATCTTCGAGTACTTTCAAAAATTCGAAGAGCATCTCCACATTCTTTTTTGCCCTTTGCAATGAAGCGTAAAGATTCTTTGCCTCTTCTTTTATCTCTTCGGCCTCTTCATCTTCAAGATCCTTTAGATGTTTGAGGTATTTTTCGAAGTTATCGAGCCTTCTTTTCCAGTCTTCAAATCTCGATTTGTAAGAGAGTTTCATAGGGCCCCTTTCCAAATGGGCCTTGCTGTAGATGACGGGGAATTCCGCCGCCTCTCCCCCGAATCCAGCGATGATCATACTCATGAGAAGATCCTGGGGGTATCCTCCGCTCGCGACTCTTAATGGAAGCATAACCTTTTGGACGGCCGTGTTCTGAGACAATCTTTTTTTTCCAAGGTACGAAAGATTTATGGAATATTCTTCTAATTTGTTTTCTATTTCCTTTATATAGTCGCTGTTTTCAGATTTAACGACTATTTCAAAGTCTTCGGGATCGTATCCTTCCAAAAGCAGGGATTTGGCTTTTTTGCACACCCATTCTATCTCTTCAGACGGTTTTCCAAATCTATGTACCTTTACGCCGTAGCCGTTCTTACCAAAGAGGCCTTTTGCTATTCCATTTCCCAAAAATTCCTTTTTTATTATGAGGGGATTGAAATCTTTAAGGGCATCCATTATAGTTGCGGATCCAAATTCAAATATCTCGCCGGTCGTTACAGTTATGTACGTATTCTCAAAAGCGGATATCACCGCTTTAAAAAACTTCCCAACAACGGGGGTAAAGTCA
>CAYSSO010000043.1:0-4121 GCA_964433875.1 uncultured Mesoaciditoga sp. | reverse complement strand
TCGCACTTTGCCTTCTGCTATGAGCCTGTAGGCATCATAGGTATCGAACACTTTCATCGATTCCATCTTTTCTTTGAATCTTCTCATAACTCCTTCTATGAACATATCGCGCAAATTGTCGGGATTTGAAAACTCTTCCTCTTTCATGTATGTCTTTATGTCGTCTATTAAAGAGAGCAATTTTTCGACGGTTGATTTGTGATTTATCATGCCGGCTTCCATTCTCAATTCTTCAGGCATATCCAAATTCCGTGAGGCCATCTCTTCTATTACAGCAGAGAGTATGACGATCTTAAGAGATCTGTCGGCAAAGGCAAGGTTTGTCTGCGACCTTACGAGACTGACCGCAAACTGGTCTATCGTCTTAAAGGCCGATCTGTTTATAGAACCTATTTTATGCGCGGCATAACTTGCTATTGATTTTACAGATTCTCCTTGGCTTCCTATAAAGGTGTAATCGAAGGGATTCAATTTGGATATTTCAGAGATTATGTGTGCCGTTTTTCCGGAAAATGGCGGTCCCAAAATCACAGTAACTTTACCCATTTTCAGCCTCCTATTTTTAATTGTACGCCCAAAAGTTTTTTCGATCAAGGCATGGTAGCAGGTTGCATTTTTAAAAATTTGTGCTATAATTCACATGTAAGTCAATCTCTTTTGGGGGTGAACAGATGAGCGATGTTTCCGTTGTGATAAATGGCAAGACTTACACCGTAGACTCTGGAATGACAGTCCTTCAGGCGTGCGAAAAGGCGGGCATTTACGTTCCGACTTTGTGTCATCATCCTTTGCTCGAAGATGTTGGGGCGTGCAGGGTTTGTGCGATCGAAGTAGAAGGCGCAAGAACTTTGATGACGGCCTGCACGACAAAAGTTTCAGATGGCATGAAGATAAAGACCTCGAGCGATAGAGTCGAAAGGGCTCTCAAAGATAACCTTGCTCTTCTTTTATCGAGGCATCCAAATGATTGTATGACATGCGATGTTAACGGAAGATGCGAATTTCAGAATCTTATAAATCTCTACGATATCCATGACATATATCCAAAGGACCTCAGAAATGTCGAATTTGACATTTCTTCAAATGCGATCTTTAGAGACCTTAACAAATGCATAAATTGCGGAAGATGTGTAAGGGTATGCCAAGATGTTCAGGGATTAAGTATCTATACTCTTTCGAATCGTGGCGCCGAATCACTTCCCGTGCCTGCCTTTGGTCTTGAAATGAAATACACAGATTGTATAGGCTGCGGTCAATGCAGTGCTGTCTGCCCGGTTGGGGCTATAACGGAAGTGCCAGATTACAAAAAGGTAGATGTCCATCTCAGAAAACATGACAAAGTCATGATAGTCCAGACGGCCCCCGCAACGAGAGTTGCCATAGGTGAAGAATTTGGAATGGAGCCCGGCCATGTCTCGACGGGCAAGATGGTTGCGGCTTTAAGAAAATTGGGCTTCGATTACGTCTTTGACACGAACTTTGGCGCTGATTTGACGATCATGGAAGAGGGAAGCGAACTTATAGAACAATTAATGGGCCATGGTGAACATCCCGCTCCCATGTTTACCTCCTGCTGTCCGGGATGGATAAATCTTGTCGAGAAACATTTCCCCGAGTTTATTCCCAATGTTTCGACGGCAAAATCTCCACAAGAAATGCTTGCTTCAACGATAAAAACGTATTTTGCCAAAAAGATAAATGTCGATCCTAAGGATATCTTTGTTGTTTCTGTTATGCCGTGCACGGCAAAGAAGGATGAAATCGTCAGACCCCAGCACATTTACGATGAGATCCAGATGATAGACGCGGTTATAACGACAAGGGAACTTGGAAGGCTCATAAAGAACCATAAAATAAATTTCCTTGATCTTCCAGATGAAGATTACGATGCTCCGCTCGGCCTTTCAACTGGAGCGGCCGCGATCTTCGGCGTTACGGGCGGAGTTATGGAGGCCGCCTTGAGAACCGGATATGAACTCGCAACGGGCAAAACGCTTCCAAAAGTTGAATTCAAAGATGTCAGAGGTTTCGCCGGTGTGAAGGAGGCCGAGGTCGATCTTGATGGAAGACATGTGAGAATCGCCGTTGCCCATGGAACTGCCAATGTTATAAACCTGCTCAAGAACATAAAGGCCGGAAATGTAAAATACGATTTCGTTGAAATAATGGCATGTTACGGTGGATGTATAGGCGGAGGCGGCCAGCCTAAATCAACAGATCCGGATATTCTCAAGAAAAGATCTGCCGCGATCTATTCTATAGACGAGGCAAGTAAATTGAGAAAGTCTCACGAAAACCCGGCAATCCAGCAACTTTACGTCGAATTTTACAAAAAACCATTGAGCGATCTTTCAAAGAAATTACTCCATACGCATTACACAAACAGAAAGAAACCAGTTTTAGAAAGGGTCAAAGAGGCACAGAAGGTCTAAAGTCCGATTTCATTTCTGAGATGGAGGGTGTGCCTGACATCGAGGAGGTTAAAGATGAAAGATAATAAAGGTATTTACATTAGAATAGAAGACCGAAAAATCTCTTAGGAGATCTTTCGGTCTTTTGTTTTAGTTATTGTCTTTATTTGTGAAAATAATAACGAGAGGTGATAAAATGAGAACTGAAACAAGATGGATTGAGAATGTTATCAAAACGGAAGAGTACGAAAAGTACATGAAAGACGGCAGGGATTTTATAAATGACGATGAGATATGGGAAAAAATAGAAAAGAACAGATCGCCAGATCCCGCGAGAATAAGATCGATTATACAAAAATCCTTTGATCTCGATCTACTCTCTCCAGACGATACGGCGGCGCTTTTGAATGTAGAGGATCCACAATTGTGGGAGGAGATCTTCGATGCTGCCGGCAAAATAAAAAGAAAGGTGTATGACAACAGGATAGTTACATTTGCCCCGCTTTATTGCAGTAATTTCTGCGTTAACAACTGCCTTTACTGTGGCTTTAGAAAGGACAACAAGGATGAAAAACGTTTGAAACTCACTTTAGATGATGTAAGACACGAGACCGAAATTCTTGCCGGGAAGATAGGGCATAAGCGCCTCATAGTCGTATACGGAGAGCATCCGGTCTCCGACGTAAGGTACATGATAGACACAATAAGAACGATTTACGATGTTAAGGTAAAAACACGCAATGGAATAGGCGAGATCAGGCGGGTTAACGTTAATGCCGCTCCAATGTCAGTTGAAGATCTAAGGGCTCTCAAAGACGTAGGCGTTGGAACTTATCAGGTCTTTCAGGAAACATATCACCACAAAACCTATTCGGAAGTCCACCCAAAGGGTACTCTAAAGGCGAATTATCAGTGGAGGCTTTACTCAATGCACAGGGCGTTGGAGGCTGGCATAGATGATGTCGCCATAGGAGCGCTTTTCGGTCTTTACGATTGGAGATTTGAAGTGATGGGTCTTTTGTACCATGCAATCGAACTTGAAAAGCAATTCGGTATCGGCCCGCACACGGTCTCCTTCCCGAGGCTTGAGCCTGCCCAGAACGTTGCATTCGATACTCAAAGGTACAAAGTCTCGGACGAGGATTTCAAAAAGTTAATTGCGGTCATAAGGCTTTCCATCCCGTACACTGGCATGATCCTGACTGCCCGAGAGAATGCAAATGTAAGAAGGGAAGTTTTGCCACTTGGTATAACACAAACTGACGCTTCGACAAGAATAGGAATAGGGGCATATTCGGAGATATACGGTGCCGAAAAGATGGCCGAGGCCGATCAGGACCTTTCAAAGCAGCAGTTCATGATAGGAGATCCACGCGATCTTGATGATGTTATAAGAGAACTTGCGCAGATGGGGTACATAACTTCTTTCTGCACGGCAGGCTACAGGTGTGGAAGAACCGGTACTAACATAATGACGCTTTTGAAAAGTGAAAAAGAGGGGCAATTTTGCAAGTTAAACGCGATTTTGACATTCAGAGAATGGCTCGATGATTTTGCCTCGGATGAGACTAAGAAGATCGGCGAGGAGTTGATAAAAAAAGAAATGGCAGAGGTAAAAGCGCGGGTTCCAAAAATTTATTCTGAGAAAACATTCAAAGCGCTTGAAAATTACCACGAGAGGATAAAAAATGGAGAAAGAGATCTTTATTT
>CAYSSO010000042.1:0-10072 GCA_964433875.1 uncultured Mesoaciditoga sp. | reverse complement strand
AAGAAGTTCACCCCGGTCACTTTGTCGCATGTCATTTCTGGAAAAACATCGAAGATCAAAATGATTAAGGAGGGATGAGAAGTGAAAAAGATTTTTGCTTTAATCGCTGTAGTACTGATAGGGATCTTCGCAATCGGCTTTGCTGAAAATGTTGTAAATCCAGACACGGTTGTTGAAGATACTTATTACAACATCCAAAGCCTTGATCCCGCATGGGTATCAGATGTTGGATCTGAAGAGGCGATAAGTCAGTTCTACGACAATCTCATTCAGTACGATGGGACTTCGGTTACAAGATTTTTGCCTATGCTGTCCACAAACGTGCCATCAGTTGAAGATGGAACGCTACTTGACAACGGAACGACTTATATCTTCCATATCAGACAGGGTGTCTACTTTCACAACGGTGATCTCCTAACGCCTCAGGATGTTGTCTATTCTCTCGAAAGGGCAGTTTTATTAGACAGGGCAGGAGGGCCTTCGTGGATGCTTTCCGAGCCGTTGCTTCCGAAAATAGATGGAAGGTACGTTGATTCGATAACCCAGTGGGCTGTCAAACTGGCAGGGGTTAAATCGTGGAATGATCTTTTTGCGACCGGCACGAAAAATCCCTTAAATGACAAGTACAAACAGGCTTTGATAGACACATTCAATCTTCTTGCAAAAGATTTTGAGATAAAAGGAAATGATGTCATAATTCATCTTCCTCATCCTTACGCACCATTTTTGGCAACATTGGCGCATTACAATACATTGACATCCATATTGGACGAACAATGGTGCGCCGCTCACAACACTTGGGATGGAAAGGCCGATGACTGGTGGTACTACCACAATCCCACAGTTAACGATGATCCGCTCTACGACATAGAAAACGGTACAGGCCCCTTCCAACTCGTCAAATGGACCGGAGGATTACAGATTACATTCAAAAGGTTTGACAAATACTGGGCAGGACCTGCGAAGATAAAATACGGTGTTATAAATGATGTTTCAGAATTCACGACAAGAAAACTTGATCTTACAAGAGGACAGGCCGACGTTATAAATGTCCTTGTGCCGTATCTAAGCCAGGTTGAAGGAATTCCAGGGGTCAAAGTTTACACACATTTGCCAACTTTTGCGATTGATTCGATATTCTTCACATGGAATGTCAATGATCAGGGAGGAAATCCATACCTTGGATCTGGCAAATTAGATGGACATGGAATACCGCCTGACTTTTTCTCCAACAAAGATGTGAGAATGGCATTTGAATATCTTTTTCCGTACAGTACTTACATAAAACAGGTATGGCTTGATCAGGCACTGATTCCAAATGGGGCTGTACCGAAGGGATTACTCGGATATAATCCGGCCACTCCTACGGCATTTCATCAAGATCTTGCAAAGGCTGCCGAATATTTCAAGAAAGCGTACAACGGCCAATTATGGGAAAAAGGCTTCGAATTCACAGCAGTTTACAACACTGGAAACACTCAAAGGCAAACTGCTCTCGAAATGCTTCAATATTACGCATCACAGGTTAATCCGAAATTCAAGATAAAAATAGCAAGCGAATTGTGGGCAACTTATCTGAATGATCTGCTGATGAACAGAATTCCCATGTTTATGATTGGATGGACGGGTGGCCCGGATCCATACAATTCGGCCCAGCCTTTCTACGGTTCCGGCGGAGCATTCGGTGCATTTCTTGGATCTTCTTACAGAGAATGGGCAAGAGAACACATGGATCCATTACTTTCGGAATCGATGAGTACGACCAATCCACAAAAACGTGCCGAACTCTTTACCGAAATGAACACGATAGCGCATGATAACGCACTCTTTCTCTTCACAGACCAGCAGGAAGGCATAGCGGTAATGCGCACATGGCTTAAGGGATGGGAGTACAATCCAATGAACTTTTTGAGATTGAATTTCTATTCGTTGTCGAAATAATGAGGTGGTTTACATGGAAGGGATCCTCAGGACAGTCAAAAAAATAATGAGAAACGCTACATCTCTGTTAGGAGTTGTACTTGTTTCTTTCTTCATAGTGGTGGCAATTTGCGCTCCTCTTCTTGCGCCTCCATCTTATGGGGATCCTTACCAGATACCGAGAAGCGGCTGGAGTGTTACTCCCCAGCCGCCTTCTCCTCAAAACCCGTTTGGTACAACTGAGGGGCAGTACGACATATACTACGGGGTTGTATGGGGCACAAGAACTGCCTTTAGAGTAGGACTTATAGTGATAGGTTTTGCACTTACAATAGGACTTATTGTGGGCACACTTGCGGCTTACTTTGGAGGATGGATCGATGAATTGCTTATGAGGATAACAGACATCTTTCTTGCCTTTCCATTTCTTGTAGGTGTTATAGTGCTTGTCACAATTCTCGGCCCCGGTCTAAATCATGTCATGCTTGCGATGATAATTTTCTACTGGATGACCTTCGCAAGACTCATAAGAGGAAGCATTCTTCAGGTCAAAGAAAATCAATATGTGATGGCATCCGTTGCACTTGGGGCGCCGGGATATGGCATTATCGCACGCCATTTGATTCCAAATTCCATATATCCAGTGATAATTCAAGTTTCCATGGATATGGCGACAGTTCCATTACTTGCGGCGGCCTTATCCTTCCTTGGTCTTGGGGCTCCTGTTGGATATGCAGACTGGGGACAACTTGTGGCTTTTTCGAGAAACTGGATAATTGCCTCAAATGGAGGAAATCCCTTTCAATTTTGGTACACGATCTTTTTTCCGGGAATAACCATAGTGCTCTACGCGCTTGGCTGGAACTTGCTCGGGGACACTCTAAGAGATATTCTCGATCCAAAAATGCTGATATGAAGGAGAGAAAATATGTACATTTTAACTCATATGAATTTAATAGATGGTAACGGTAACGTGTTAGAAGACGCCGTTGTAGTGGTTGAAGGGACAAAAATTCAAGATGTCAAAAAGAATGTCGGCCATTTGCCGAATGGCGAGATCGTAGACATGCGAGGATACACAGTGCTACCCGGCATGATAGATGCACATTTACATTTAGGCGGAAATGGGGAGCCAAACAGAGAACTTCAGATGCTCAAAGAGTTGCTTCCGATGACGACTTTAAAGGCATACGTTAACGCCAGATCTGATCTTATGGCAGGATTTACGACTGTAAGATCGATGGGAGACAGAGGCTTTCTCGATATAGCCTTAAAGAAGGCCATAGAAAGTGGCATTGTAGAAGGGCCGAGAATGAAAGTCTCAGGTCAGGCGATTTCAATGACCGGAGGCCACGGTGATAGATGGCTTGCACCGGAGGTAAGCACAAATGGATACGGCGTTATAGCCGATGGGCCAGACGAAGTTAGGAAGGCTGCGAGATATCAACTGAAGATGGGGGCGGACGTCGTGAAGATGATGGCCACCGGTGGAGTCATGTCTGAGGGAGATGAGCCGGGCTCGCCGCAACTTACTCAAGAAGAAATGAGAGCGGCAGTTGAAGAGGCACACAAAGTAGGGAAGAAAGCGGCCGCCCATGCTCAAGGTACGGAAGGCATAAAAAATGCCATAAGGGCAGGAATTGATTCGATAGAACACGGCATATTTTTGGACGATGAAGCCATTGAGATGATGAAGGAGAAAGGGGTGTTTTTGGTCGCCACTCTCGTTGCGCCTTACAACATAAAAAAATACGGACGTGAGGCTGGAATTCCAGAGCATGCCGTAAGAAAGACCGAAGAGATAATAAGTTACCATGCGGATAGTTTTTCGAGGGCCTACAAAGCGGGGGTAAAGATAGCGATGGGTACCGATGCCGCCACACCTTTCAACAGACATGGAGAAAATGCGCAGGAGTTAGTTTTGATGGTAGAAAATGGCGTGAAACCTATGGATGCGATAATGGCCGCAACTAAATGGGGAGCGCAATTGCTTGGTATGGAAAAGATCGTCGGCACCGTCGAGGTAGGAAAAGAGGCCGACCTGATAGCCGTAGAGGGAGATCCTCTAAAGGATATATCCATTTTGAAAGACGTCAAATTCGTCATGAAGGCCGGGAAAATATACAAAGAATTAGGGTGATCGTTATGAAAATGGCATTTGTCGGAAGGATCATAGACGGTACGGGTAAAGTTCTATTCGATGGCGTTGTGCTTATAGACGGAGAAAAGATTGAAAAGGTAGGTGAGAAGGTCGAAATTCCTCCAAAAGCAAAGATCATAAAGGTTAACGGGGGAACAATTCAAAAACGTTTGAGGTCTGACAAAATAGTATTTTCCTGAAATAAAAGTTCATATGGAGGTGGTTAGATGAAGCACAAATGGTTTTTTGTAACAGGTGTATTGGTTTTATTCTCAATTATGACTTTGGCCTCAGTACCAAATCCCGATACCGTAGTCTACGAGCAAGAAAGAGCGGCGGAGACGCTTGATCCGGCTATGGTCATCGACACGGCCTCTGGAGAGGTACTCGACAACATCTACCAGACTCTTATCACCTTTGATGGCACATTTTTGACGCGTTACGTGCCTGTGCTTGCAACAAATATACCTTCTGTCAAAGACGGCACAATTCTCGATAACGGCATGACATACGTCTTTCACATAAGAAAAGGAGTCCATTTTCAAAATGGAGATCTGCTTACACCTCAGGACGTGGTTTATTCATTTGAAAGATTTGTTGTCACAGGTATGGCCGGAGGCAATTCATACATATTGACCGAGCCTCTACTTCCTAAGATAAACGGCAATTATGTTAACAACATCTCGAAGTGGGCAGTCAAACTTGCAGGCGTGAAATCATGGAATGATTTATTTGCCACCGGTACGACCACACCAAAGAATGAGGCGTACAAAAAAGCCCTCATAGATACCTTTGATCTTTTATCCAAAGCCTTTGAAATAAAAGGTGATGATGTCATAATACACCTTGCTCATCCATTTTCATCCGATCTTTTTTTCAGTTATCTCGAAGGGATAGACATTTTGGACGCGAAATGGGCTGCGGATAACGGAGCGTGGCCTGGAACGGCAGATACATGGTGGAATTATTACAATCCTCAGCGCCAAGCAGATCCGCTTTATTCCATAACAAATGGAACAGGGCCGTTTGAATTGCAATCGTGGACTCAGGGAAGAGAAGTTGTTTTAAAGCGTTTTGATGGCTACTGGGGAGAGCCTGCGAAGATAAAATACGCCATCATAAAAACAGTTCCTGAATTCACCACAAGAAAACTCGATCTGATGCGCGGAGATGCCGATATAATCTCTGTGCCTCCGGCCTACATTACCCAGGTTGAAAATATTCGAGGGGTAAAGGTCTCCGAGAACATACCCGAACTTGCACAGTATCAACTGTCATTTGCATTCAGTGTGAATCCACACAGCAAATACATTTATTCCGGCAAATTGGATGGCAACGGAATTCCGCCCGATTTCTTTTCAAACTTAGATGTAAGAAAGGGCTTCGAATATCTCTTCCCGCATCGAACGTACGTGAAAGATGTCTGGAATGGACTTGGAATAGTGCCCAACAGTCCGATATGCACAGGTCTTATAGGATATGATCCTTATATTCCTATGTACCATCAGGATCTGGCAAAGGCTGCCGAATATTTCAAGAAAGCATACAACGGAGAGGTTTGGAAGAAGGGATTTAAATTTGCCATAATCTACAACTCTACAGATCCGACGATGCAGGAAGCGTGCGAGATGTTAAGTACGTATGCCCAGCAGGTAAATCCCAAATTTGACGTTGTACCTGTGCCAGTGTTATGGCAGACACTTGTTGGAGAATTTCTCAGTAACAATATTCCAATGATAGCCCTTGACTGGTTTGCGAATACTTCCTACGATCGAGTTTACGGCTATCTCGATTCATCAGGAGTTTATGGAGAAGCGCTTGGACAAAATTTCAAAGAATTTGCAAAAAAGGAATTTGATCCTCTTATAAACGCGGCAGTTTCAGCGACCTCTGACAGTGTTGCGGAGAAAATTTACAAAGAGATAAGTTTGAAAACTTACGAAGATGCCATCATGATATGGTTGATTCAGCCATCGCGACAATTGGTTTACAGAGATTGGCTGCATGGCCTTTATCCAACAAATTACAATCCGAGTTACTCTAAAGATCTTCATTTTTACGGTTTGTACAAATCGGGTAATTAAGAAACTTACATAGGGAGGTGATTTTCTTGGCAGATCAAAATGAAATAAGACCAGCAGAGGCTATAGCGAAAGAGTCGGATAAAAAACTCAAAAAAGCTTTAAGCCTTCAGGATTTATTTTTTCTTTCAATGGGAGGAATAATAGGCTCTGGATGGCTGCTGGGAGTTGCAGGCGCCGCCAGTACGGCAGGACCCGCATCAATACTGTCATGGATAATAGGAGGAGTCATAGTTTTATTCATAGCCTTGACCTTTGCAGAAGTTTCGGGTGCAATTCCAAAAAGTGGTGCCATTGTGAGGTATCCTCATTTAGCCTATGGCGGTTACACGGGATACATAATAGGATGGGCTTACATGCTGAGTGCCGTAACGGTGCCAACAGTTGAGGCTGAAGCGGTACTGACCTATGCTTCAACCTATGTTCCCGGTCTTTTCCACACGGTATCCGGCGTATCGGTTTTGACTCCTGTTGGTATACTGGCCGGTGTGGCTTTGCTAATCGCATTTTTCTTTTTAAACTGGTTCGGTATAAGGTTCCTTGGCAAGTTCAACTCGGTCGCCACATGGTGGAAATTCATCATTCCAACACTTACATTTGTCTTTCTGCTTTTCATGTTCAACAAGTCAAATTTAGTTTCTCACGGAGGATTCTTTCCATTGGGAGTTGGCAGTATGTTTTACGCAATTCCATCAGCGGGAATAGTCTTTTCTTACCTTGGATTCAGGCAAGCGCTTGAATTTGGTGGAGAGGCAAAAAATCCTCAGAAAGATGTTCCGAGAGCGACTGTGTATTCTGTGCTGGCTGCAATAGCACTTTACACACTTTTGCAGGTTGCTTTTTTGGGAGCAATCAAATGGCCTGTCAACACAACATGGTCTACATTGACATCGTCTTCTTTGGGTTCCGCACCGTTTTTCACAGAACTGCAATACAGCGGCATAGCCTTATTTATAGCATTTTCTTATTTTTTACTCATCGATGCCTGGATCTCGCCTAGCGGGACTGGTTGGATATACTCTGGCAATTCTGCAAGGGTGTTGTACGGTATAGCGGCAGACGGATATTTTCCATCTTCACTGCTTAAAATCCATAGTAAGACAAGGATACCCTATATTGCACTGATAGCAAGTCTTGTGCTTGGAGTGGTCTTCTTTTTGCCGTTTCCGTCGTGGTATCTTTTTGTGGGCTTTATATCCAGCGCTACAGTGCTAACCTACATAATGGGACCACTGGCATTGATGACCTTTAGAAAACATGCACCACAACTTCACAGACCATTCCATTTGCCTTACGCATCTGTAATAGCCCCCATTGCTTTTGTTGGAGCTGCCCTTATCGTTTACTGGTCTGGAATAACAACCTTTACGATGATCTTTTACACAACATTTATAGGAATCCCGATATTTTATTTTCTTTACGCCCCTAAGAAATTAAATCTTTCAAAATTCTTTGCTTACACAATAGGACTAATAGAATTAGTCATAGCGATAAGTGCTTTGGTGATCAATTACATGTACGTACTTTACCCGTCTTCTAAAGAATCGCTGGGGACAAGGACAGAAATATTTCTTTTGAGTCTGGTTGTAATGGCCGGGATTGTCCTGTTATTCACGGCGATAACATCGTTAAAAGTTTCTCAAAAAGATAAACAGATGTTTTTAAGTTCCTATTGGTTGCTTTCTTTGATGATAGTGACTGAACTATTTTCATATTTTGGAGCATTCGGAAACGATGTTCTAATTCCATTTCCATGGGATACGATTGTTATGATAGCCGTCTATTCTGTGATATATGTTTTTGCACTTAGAGGTGGACACAACACTGAAGATCTCAGTGTTATAGTGGAAGAGCAAAAAGACTCAAATGTTACGGAAGTAGGATAGAAAGCCAAACGAAGAAAAAAGCTATTTTTCTTGGTCTTGTTGTAGTTTTTTTCTGGGGAATTTCTTTTGTTGCTATAAAAATTGTGGTAGGTGTTATTCCCCCAATAACAATGGCGATATTAAGATTTTGTATTTCATGGCTGATATTGTGGGTTTTTTCAAAATTCACAATTAGAAACAAAATTAATCTTTCACGGAAGGCAAAGTGGCTTTCCATATTGGCAGGTTTGTGGGGAATAACACTTTGTTTTATCTTTGAAAATGTTGGGGTTAACTACACGACACCCGCTCAGGCCTCCATTTTGATATCCACCATGCCCATTTTTACCATCGTCATAACTGATTTTGTCAAAAGAAAAATCAGTTCGTTAAAACTCTACATTATGTCATTGGTAGCGTTAGTAGGTGTTGTTGTAGTTGTGCTTTCAAATGGTTTTGATCTTGGAGGAGACGTGTTTGGAGATATTTTGATTTTAATTGCGGCTTTTTCTTGGGGTATGTATACTTTCTACATCGATAAACTTTCAGGTTACGATAACCTCATAACGACCATTGAAATGACAAAATGGGGAGTTATTTTTTTGATACCATTTTCTTTAGTGGAAATAGTTTCAAGACATGGTGAATTTGCTCCTATAAGAACAGATGTAGTGTTGTGGTTACTCTTTCTTGCGGTGTTGTGTTCTGGATTTGGATATCTTATTTGGAACTACGTTATAAGAACCATAGGGCCGAGATCGGCTACCAATTTAATATATCTTGTACCTTTGATCTCTGTTATTTCTGATTTCTTTATCTTAGGGAATATACCATCTCTTTGGTTTTACATTGGTGGGTTAATTCTGATGACAGGGGTAATTTTGGGAGAAAGATTTTCGAGGGAAGAAATCAAGGATAATCTAAAATCCACACAAGGAGGCTAAAATGAAATTACTTTTCAAAAACGCAACTGTTTTACCAATTACATCTAAACCATTCAAAGGAGACGTGCTTGTCAAAGATTCAAAAATATACAAAGTCGGTGAATCGATAAAAAAAGACGAAGACACCGAGGTTATAGATTTAGCCGGTAAATATCTTTTTCCGGGTTTCATAGATGCCCATTCCCACATAGGACTCAAAGAAGAAAGCGTTAACGATCCGGTTGGTTCAGATGTGAATGAAATGACAGATCCTATCACGGCCGATGTTAAAGCCATAGATGGATTTAATCCCGAAGATCCTGCCATAGATAGAGCGCTTAGCGGAGGGGTTACAACGGTCATGATAGTTCCCGGAAGCGCTAATCCTGTCGGCGGCCAAGGGGCGATAATAAAATTCAAATCAAAGATAGTAAATGAGATGATAGTCAAGGAACCGGCAGGATTGAAGATGGCCTTCGGTGAAAACCCAAAAAGGGTTTACGGCGATCAGAAGAAAACTCCTTCGACGCGTCTGGGAGTGGCAGCAGTTGTAAGGGCGTATTTTACGAGAGTGCAGGATTACATGAAAAAGAAGGAAATTGCCCAAAAAGACGGCAAGCCTTTCATCGAAAGGGATCTAAAACTCGAAGCGGGAGAAAAGGTCCTCAAAGGAGAGATTCCTGCCAGAATTCATGCCCATCGTTACGATGACATACTTACTGCCGCAAGGATAGCAGATGAATTTGGATTTAGATTTGTCATAGAGCATGGGACAGAAGGTTACAAGATAGTTGATTATTTAAAAGAGAAGGGGATACCTGTAGTTGTAGGCCCTTTGATGACCTTTAGGACAAAGCGCGAACTGAAGGATATGACGATGGAGTCGATAAAGATTTTAAATGAAAAAGGTGTACTTGTGTCTTTGATGTGTGATCACCCGGTGATTCCACTTGAATATGCCTCCATTCAAGCGGCAAGTGCTTTGAGGTACGGTGCGAAGGAGGAAGATTTGCTAAAGATGCTTACGATAAATCCAGCAAAGATACTCGGAATTGCAGACAGAGTAGGATCTATTGAAGAGGGGAAAGATGCCGATCTCGTGATATGGGGCGGTCATCCATTTGACGCCAGATCAAAAGTTGA
>CAYSSO010000041.1:0-10205 GCA_964433875.1 uncultured Mesoaciditoga sp. | reverse complement strand
GTAAGACGTTCCATTTGCGAGAGGATTTTTCTCCGTACCTATTACTTCTTTGTCAAAAAGATCTTTTGTCTTTAGTTTAAAAAACAAAACGCTGTCTTTTTCCTCTTCGATTTTGTTTCTAATTTTTGATTTTAGTTCTCTGAACTTGGCAGCAGTTATTTCACCTTCAAAGACCGAATTTTGGATCCATGTAAGATATTCCCGTCCTATTTTGAGAATTTTACCGACACGCTTTTCTTCTATATCATAGACCATTATGACGTACATTCATCATCACCACTTTGAAATGTACGGAACGTATTCTTTATCTCCCAAAAAGTGCTTTTCAAGTTTGTAAAGTTCAAGTCTTATAAGATATTTGTACGAAACTTTTTTCTTAATCTTCGGATGAGAGATAGTCGTTGACAATTGATTTTCGATTTCTTCGACAAATTTCTTCTTTCCATTTTCGTTCATGTATATGCCTTGTAAATGAGGAGAAAAATCATTTTTGGTTATGATTTTTTTGTTTATCAAAGAAAATATGCTTCTATCTACTATTATCGGCTTGAAAATTTCCGCAACATCGAGATTAAGCGAAAACCTTCTGAAATTCGTTGTATGAAGATAACCTATTCGGGGATCAAGATGTGTTTTGTATATTTCTGAGAGTACAGCCGAATAAATGATCGAATTGCCGAAACTTATCAAAGCATTTACCTCGTTGGAAGGTGGCTGCCTTGTTCTATTTACAAAAGGAAAATCAGAGTTCTCGATAATTCTGTCAAACGCAGAATAATACGTATTTCTTGAATTGCCTTCCAATCCCATGAGTGCATCCACATTTTTCGTTTTGAATATCTCGTCAAGAAATGCTTTTAATTTGATCTCTGTTTCCAAAAGATCTTTTCCTCTGTTTTTGTAATAGGAAATGACCGCAAGCATATTTTCTATTGACCCTTGAACAAATCTCCGCGCTAAATTCAATCGTTTTTCGTCACTTTTGTAATATTCAACCTGCTGCAGTATCAATTGACCGGATTCAAGATATTCTCGAGGATAGTAAGTGCCTATGTAATATTCATAATGATTGTAAAGATGCAACGGAATCCCGTTTTGGGTTAAAAATTCGAGCGCATCTTTGTTAAAGTCTAAATTTCCAAAGCAATGAATTTCAGAAACATTCTCTATGGGTATATAGTTTTTGGTGCCATCTTCTTGCTCTATGAAAATGGTGTTTTGCTTTCTCGACAATCTTCCACTTTTAAACACGTAAAGTCTTCTCGACATATTATCACCTTAGGAAAAGCACAAAGATTGAAAGCCACATTTTTTGCAATAAGATGTTTCGATGATTTTCGGTGGAATATCAAGAGAGATCACTTCGGATAATTCGGCTATTTTTGAATGAAGCAGTTTTTCTTTTTCTTCATCGAAAGTAATGTTTATTATCTTTTTTTCTGCTGGAAATCTCAACTGTCCTGTCAGATTAATTCCAATTTCTTTTAGTTTTTCCATGTAATAGATCAACTGAATTTCTGCGCTTTCAATGCTTTTAGAACTCTTTTTTATTTCTGCCACTATAACTTCTCCGTTTTTTTCTGTGGCAAAATCGATTTTGGCGCCTTCTATTTCAATTTCTTTTAAATTCATGTAATGGTAACTTTCTTCGTGGATCAACCGTCCGACCGTCAAGAAATAATTGTCTTCTTCTGGAGATATGGCCCTTGACATAAACCATGCTTCTCTTGGACACATCATAAATGCACCAAGCATAGAAGGAGTTATTCTCACATTATCATCACATCCTTTTGAGGAATTTTAAATCCTATTTCTTCATCGTAAAAATCATCCAGTCGATCTTTCTGAACAAAATAAAATGAATTGCCTCTTTGACGATCTATAAGAGGCGGTCCATTTTCTATCAATGATTTGGTTAGATTGACAGAGATCATGTACTGATTCATTTTTTTGAAAAGATGGATTGCTTTTACGTACCATTCTTTAGGATCAAGTGATTGAATCTCTTCGAATTCATTCCATAGATCAACGGCTTCTTGATCATATTCGATGTAAATATTCGCCTTTAAAAATCCTTTTATTATTGAAAAGGAAGATATAGGAGGGTTTTCACTGGCCTTATTTTGAGAAAAGTAAAAAAGGGTCTTTAAAGAATTAAGATATTTTTCGGATTGGGTTATGTAATTTCCCACTTTTTCAAAGTAAGGATTGATTAAATATTCTTCGAATTTGTCTTCGGTGATTTCAGAGATTTCGTTGAAAAGTTCTTTTGAAATGCCAACTAAAAGATCGTCATAAACCAGGTTCGAGTAGGAAGTGCCGTTTTCGTTTTTGAGATCGATCAAATGAACTAATCCAAGATCAATCGTGTAATTTCTGTTGCATCTGCCGCAACTTTGAATTACGGAATCCACCGGCGCCATATCTCTGTAGACCGTGTCAAAATCTATATCCATTCCAGCCTCAACGACCTGAGTGCTTACAAGCAATTTGACATCTCCTTTGTTTATTTCATTTATGACCATTTCTCTTAATTTGGGAATGACGCCGGCCGAAAGATAAAATTTTTTTACCTTGATATCTTCAAACATTTTGAAAAAATTTTGGGATGATGAAATGGTGTTTAAAACAACAAGCACTCTTTTATTTTGTTTAAGATCGTAAAGCACTTTTTCGTATAAGTTTTCCAAGGTGTTAATTTGTGTTTCATTTACAATTTTTATTCTTTTGAGTTCGAATTTCTTTGTCGCAAGTTCTTTCGAATTTATTAAAATTTTTGGCTTTGTCGCTGTGGTGAGTATGAAATAGGTTCCAGTATTTTCAGCAATGAATTTAAAAACTTCCGAAATCAATTTCCAGTATTCGTGTGGTATGTTCTGTATTTCGTCCAAAATCACGATCGATCCAAATATAGTGTGAAGTTTCCGAATGTCCGATCTCCTGTTCGAGATCAATCCTTCGAACAAACTTACAAAGGTTGTAACGATTATTTCTGAGTCCCATCCGGATATCAAAAGAGATGAAAGATCTTCATTCAAAGGTCCTGTCTCGTCTATGTATTCGTTAGATACAAGATGATGTTGAACGAGTAAAAGATCTGTATTCACTTCTCGATCGATCGAGAGCACTTCTTTTATTCTTTGAGCATTTTGATCTACCAAACTCGTGAAGGGAAGCGCATAGATTATTCTTGGTATTCTCCCTTCCTTGTTTTTTATCATCTCTCTTAACTTCAGGGCGAAGTCGAATGATGTTAAAGTTTTGCCTCCTCCAGTTGGTACTGTTATCGTGTAGAAATGATCTTCGAGAGATATCTCTGAGTTTATAACATCTTTGTGAACAATATTCCTTAAATCATTTATTATATTTGAACTTTTGAAATTAGACTGCATGTATTTTTGTACCACTTTAGTGTCGAAATCGATCCTTTTGAAAACTTTATGCCCGTAAGTTGCCGCATCTATTCTATCAGAATCGACAAGGAGGGAGTACAAAAAGTTCATTGTGAAATAAGATGAAAGATCGTTTTTCGCATTCAAATCCTCTTCGATTTTTACATCTATTTCTGATATCTCGTCGATGATCTCTGCCGTTTTTTGGGGAGATATTTCAACATTGGTTTGATCTTTAAACCACGCTGCGAATTCCTCGTCTATACTTTTTGTCATCTTTATAAGTCTGTCTTCGTTGTATTTCAGATCGACGACTTCATCAATGTAATGCTTCAAAAATCCATGGTGGCGTCTTACAACTACAAAAGCGTAAAACGCAAATTCTTTTGATCTTTCACTCATATTCGAAAGATATTTCTTTGCGACAGCGTAAGCGTAAATTGCCGATATCTCCGAATGCGGAGACCTTACATTTGATCCGATCAGTTTTTCCTGAAATTTCTTGGTCGCTTTTCCCAGATCATGTGAGATGGCAACAGCATGGATTAGATTTTTAAAAAGTTCTCTCTCAATTCCAAAAGCCTTTTGAGTATCGATCTTTTGATCTTCAAAGAACTCTAACATCATTTTTTCGACACCCAAAAGGTGATCAACCAAAGGCCTTTGTGGATGTGAATAAATCATAATCACATGAAAATCAAAAAGTCGTCCTTAACTCTAAAGACTGTTTTTTCATCGCCGACAATAACTTTTATTCCGCCAAGGTCAGGGTTGTATATATAATCTCTGTTTGAAACGAAATTCCTTTTCTCATCTATTTCGTATGGCAAGGTATCAAAAATGTATTTTTGATCATCCATAGGCTTAAAAATAAGATTACCGACTTTTGGCACAACGCTACTTATTATAACCTCTGTTTGAGGACTTACCCACTCAATCGGAAAATCTCCGACGTATTCTATCTTTGCTATATTTGAGGCTGTACCGAGATATGGCGTGTAAAAACTTTCTTTGTTTATGACTTTGTTTTTCAGATTTGACAATTCGGATTCCTGCCAAGAAATGTAGAGCATGTAAGAAGGATTGTATATCATCTCGGTTAGAGTTAAAATATTAGGGCTTGGAGCATTTGATTTGGTATTTAAATTCTTAAAAGTCGTGCTTTTTTTCTGAATAGGTTTTAAGATTTTAACGGCAACTTTGAATTCTTTAAATAAAAATATGTAGTGATTTTGATCATCATTTCCCCATCCCAAAACGGCGGCTATCATGCCGATGATAGCCGTCCGGGGAGGAAAATCATATGTCAGAGAGGAAGTTGTCGTGTATGGCTTTCTGAACACACCAAATCTTGAAGACACTTCAAAGACAGATATTTTCTCCATTAATCAAGCCTCCATCTTGAATTTTTCAACATTTACTCCTTCCAAAGTATCAAATGATGGTGTGATTCTAAGTTCATCGCTTGATAAATATCTGATCCTTGAAATTCTTTTTGCATTTCTTTTGATCAGATCAGACAATTTTGTCATATCAATTGTGTAATCAAAGACTGATCTTATTTCGTTTTCAGGTTTTTCTGCTTTTAAAGAGATAAGGGCATCCAGTTCACCGTTGTGTGTGTCATCGTTGTATTCAATCTGTACAAGCAATCTTGGAAGTTGTTCCATTTTTGATCTTGTTATAAGGTCTTTTGTGCCAAACCAAAGTGCCTTGAAAAATTCCTCAATATCGTCTTCAGTTAATTTTGTTTTTACGGCCGCATTTTGATTTATGACTCCGTAAAAGGCTATCAATGCGTAGGGTACAAGATATTCTTCACGAAAAGATGACATTTGAGCGTTTTCTCTCGATGCAAAGGCTGCCGTTCCTTTTATGTAAGAAAGATCAACCGCATGTAAAGATTCTCCCATTCTCATCTGAATAGGCCCAACAAGTGTTACAGAATCGCCTGAACTGCCTTTTTTAGACAATTTTATAGGGAGCATGCCACCAAAAAGTCTTATATCTATTGCTTTATCAAGTATGTCGTTGAGAGGATCTTTTGAATCGCCTATGAGTGCCTTTGTTCTGCCTTCAGAAGTTTGAACATCTGCAGATTTGGAAATGAAAATTGTCTTTCCGTTTTGCTCAAGATAATCTCTGACCGTTCTTTTGAGTCTTACATCGCTCACGAGTACGTGTGAAGTTATCTCGTCATATCTTGGTTTGTTTTCATCGTTCGGATCTCCGTTTGGATTTCCCCATTTCACATCGTAGAGAAATAGAAATTCAGATCTCTTCAGTTTCTCCATTATCTTCTTCTCCTTTCGAAATTTTTAATGGCTCTGCAAATGACAATGTCATGCCGGACACAAAAATGAAATTGGCCTCATCGATATCCAATTTCCAATCGGTGGTCAAATTAAGGTAATAGGCACACAGCCTTTTTAGAATATCGACATTTTTTGAATTTAAATAGCAGTTATCGTTAGATGAATACTCGATCATTTTGTTTATCACCTTTGCGTAGAGGCCTTTGAAATCTTCTCTTTTCATTCTCAAACCCTTAAGTTGCGAATAAAATGGTGCTTTCGACTTATCCATTTTGTTTTGCTGACACGCAACAAGCCTGCCGACAAGTACGCCCAGATAAAACAGTCCTTTTTTCTCAGTTGTGTCAAATGAATTGTTGAAAAATTCATCTACCCTTTTGTCTAATTCATACTCTTGACCGCTAAGATTCGAATCCATCTTACCGCTCCCTTCATTTTTATTAAGAAACTTAAGTAAATCCAAAGTAGCCATTGCACCATAAAGATATGATCTGAAATCTTCTTTGAATTCTTTGTCAGAATTGTAAATGGCAGTTCTTATCTTTTTCATGGCATCAGAAATTATTAAATGACGCTGCGGTTTTCTTTTCTCAAGAATACCTCTTACAATTATGTAAAAATCTTTGAGATTAGGCTTTTTCGATTCTTTGTTAACTGTCAGGTTATATATTGTTTTTAAGGTAAAGTCATACCATTCTCCGGCTATCTTTTTGTAAATAGCATCTACACGATCCATCGTGTCAGATATCTCTTTTATCCATGTCGGAGACATATCCTGAATATTCAAAATTATCTGCCTTTGTGCGTTATTTGGTCTGTAAAAGATGAAGTCAATAGATATAGGGGCCGGAAACATTTTTGAATTTTTTAGAATTCTCGTTTCAAAGACAGACCTGCGTTTTATTGAGTCTTTATCAAAAGTTACAGAATTTATCTTTTTGAGGTTATCTATTGTGCTTTGTATCACATTCAAATCACCGTTGAGAGATTTAGGAATGACCCAAACTTTGTCTTTTGAATAAAATGGAAAATCAAGGTTCTTTAAAATGATCTTTGATCCAAGTTGCATATCTTTGTAGCAGTCTTCACATATGGGAAGAATTTTGTTTACGTTTTTTGGATTCATATCCGGCAAAAATCCAAGTTTTTCCACCGTCGCGAATTTGAAAATCTCTATATCGCTCAGTTTTTTCTTCGAGATCGGCGCATTTCTGCCGCAAACGCAACAAATTGAAGAAGATGAAGTACGGCTCTGATTTGATCTTACAAAGGCGTCTAAAATTTCTCTAACATCTGCTGGATAAAACATACTGCCTTTTGACTCGAATTCAAATGTCAAAACCGCATTTTTATTTGAAAAAGTGCCTATCTTTTGTGAAACCGTCTGTGCGATGCCGTCAATGGTTTTGTCGAGAAAATCCGCAAAATTATTCAAAAATTGTGAGTTCATATCCTTTATGAAATTCGAATATTTGCCAAATGGATTCAAGATTTGATCTGCTTTTTTATCGCTGACATATTCGTAAGACTTCAAGACGATTGTCGGAGAAAAAAGATTTTTATCGTTGCCATAAAGTTGTTTGTAAAGCAGAGGATACGGATCTGATTTTAGATAAAGAGGCACTATATCTTTGAGAGAAAAATTGTAATTGTCGTCAAATTCTACCTTTACGGCTATTGTCTGAACATTTTCCGGATTATCTTTGACCTTTACGTAAGAAGGAAAAGGGCTCAGAAGTCTGTCGGTATCACTCCCGCCGTAGGCCCTGCCAATGTCTCTTACCGATTTAAGCATTTCATCACCTCGATTTATCAAATGGGTATATCATTATCTTCTTCGAATTCATTCTTTGCCGGTAAATTGTCAAAAATATCAAAAGATTCGTCTTTTTCATCTTTATGCTCTTCCAAGAATCTGATGAACGCTTCTTTTTGTTCTTCCTTATCTTTTAAAATTTTCTCCCAATTTTCTGATGGAGAATTATTTGAATCTTTCTCAGGCATCTGTGGCGGTTCACTTATCAAAAGGATTTTTGAAAGAGAAAACTGAAAGTCGGTATGATCATTTTCCTTTAAAACTTTCTCGATGTATCCTTCCAAGTAAACCTCAGATCCCTTTTTGATCTTTTCTATTTCGGCAGGATATGGAGGATACACACGAAAATGGAGACCATATCCTATGGCTACGACTGGATTCTCGATATCAACGTATACAACAAGATTTTTAAATTGCTTTTGCGGCTCGTCTGAAATTGAATCAAAGTTGGCTGATTTTATCGTGATCTTTCTTGCATTTTTGTCTCTTTTTATGGCATCTTCAAACTCTTTTTTGAGTTTAATCCATTCTCTTTCTTTTTTTCTGGTCTCAAGTTTAAGAATCTCAAGTTCCATTTCTTGCATCTTTAACGCTTGTTCTCCGTAACTTACGTCTGGAACGTTGTAAAGGTCAAAATATTCAACGACACCATATTCTCCTTCGGAATATCCATCTTCGTCCATCATTGATTCAATGGATCTTTTCTTTTCAAGTGCTTTAAGATACCAATCGTAATCCCATTCCAAATTTCTTTCATCTTCCTTGATCTTTTTCTTTAAAAATTCAAGGTTAAAAGATGCGAAAACATAATCGCGAGCAAGATTCTTTCGATATTTTCTCAATTTCTATCATCCCCTTTGATTTTAATCAATTTTTTATCGAATAAGATGTACTGCCGAGACTTTCTACCCCTTTTACAATCATTTTCCTTTTCCCGATTCCGGATATCTTTGCACCCATCGAATTGAGAAATCTTTCTAACGCTACCTTGCCTGGGTTGTAGAAACGAGATGTCCTTTTTCGTCGTATACATAGGCTATATTTCCACGCCTTATCGTGACCGTTGTAGATGTGTAGCCCATAAGTTCACAGTCCGAGCCGCATCCTATCGTCCATAAAACCCTGTTGCCTTCCGCGTAAACGTACAGAATACCTCCTCTTTTGATCGCGGTGATTATCATGCTTGTACCTCCTTGCCTTTGACAAATTGCCTTAAAATTTCAATCTCTTTCAAAGAAAGGTTGGTAGATAATTTGTGAGGTTTGAATGAGTTTGGATGTGGAAGAAATACGATATATCTTTCTCCATTCTCTATTTGGATGGGTCCGATGAGTTTATGATTCTCATCTGTTGATATGTTGTAATAAGAATTGAATACCCCTTTTGCCGTTGATCCCAAGATTATTATAACCTTTGCAGGACTCAAAGAAATAACAGAAGATAAGTACCTTTGTGAACATATCCCGCATGTTTCGGGTACACCGTATTCGTGCGGCGATTTGCAGTGTACAACTTCAGTCATGGCATAATCAGTTCCGGGAATTGCATTTTCTATAATTTCGTTTGCTATGCTCTTGAGCCTTACCCAGAAGCGGACAGCAGAACTGTAAGTTCCATCTTTTTTGAGATATTCCGTCCTTTGTGAATTTGGATTCTTTATCAAAGCAGGTGATAAAAAATGTTTCGATAGATCCCACATCCCAGTTCCATGTTGGGAAATTTTCGTCGAAACTTATTCCGGGGTTAGAACTTACGAATAGAATATTTGCTTTTTCTATGTGGCCTCTCCATGGTTTCGGCACCTGAAAATGGTTAAGAGAAAAAGAGGAGTAGGACTCAGACTGCGATTTAACAATTTTAGAACATTCACCTGAATCTTTGTCTATGACTTCTTGAATCAAAGGTCAGTGAATGATGCTTTGCATAACAGCATAAATATTATTCATTTTTCTTCTACTTTTACAATAAGTTCACTCATTAGATCATTTTAATCAAGATCTTTAAAATAACAAATCCTATTGAAATTATATCTTCAATATCCATATTATCACCTCCTTTCAAATTATCTAATCACACTTTTTACGA
Organism: uncultured Mesoaciditoga sp.; assembly: GCA_964433875.1. Lineage (GTDB taxonomy): Bacteria > Thermotogota > Thermotogae > Mesoaciditogales > Mesoaciditogaceae > Athalassotoga. The sequence continues at coordinate 597 of CAYSSO010000041.1, read as the reverse complement.
CATTTCTAAAAGAAAAATCCCCGCAGCCTTGTTTCTGCGGGGTGGTTACTACAAGAGGCACCAGAACAATACCTCTGCAACAAACTCCAAAGAGAGAACAAGCAATTGCACGTCCTCTTTCCAGTCATCACTTATTTTCACTTTGGATCTCTTTCTTTGTTTGATCTGGCTGTTTCTCTTCATCAGGCCACATCAGTAACAAGGAACTGATCTCAGATATAGTCTGAGAGGCCATTAAAAGGATCTTCCCTGCAAGTTTTGTATTTTCACTCATTGGCTCACTCCTTTTAATTTTTCATTTCTTCAGATTATATAATCACACTTTTTCTATTTTCACTTTTAAAAAGAGGTAAATTAAGCACGTAGCATGTGGCTCGTAGCACGTGGAATAAATTAAAAATTGACAATTGAAAATGGAAAATTAACCGTTCACTTTTCACTCTTTACTTCTCACCGGCGCCATTGGCCATAAGCCATGCGCCAGTACATTCCTCAAAGGTAGGATATAACTTTAGCACGTAGCACGTGGCTCGTAGCACGTGGAATAAATTAAAAATTTACAATTGAAAATGGAAAATTAACCGTTCACTTTTCACT
>CAYSSO010000040.1:0-12451 GCA_964433875.1 uncultured Mesoaciditoga sp. | reverse complement strand
AATTTGGTCGTGTTTTTATACCGGAGATTCGGAATTTAAACTTGGTTGAGTATAGTATAATTCTTGAGGTGAGAAAATGAAAGAGAACATTTTCCAAGGGAAACTTGTCAGGTTGAGAGATTACCACAAAGAGGATCTTCCGATTGTGTGGAAATATGTCAATGACTGGGAGGTAAAAAAATATCTTGCCCTCGATGTTCCATTACCATGGAAGTTTGAAGAAGAAGAAAAATGGTATGAGGAATTGTCCTCGAGGAATCCATCGCATTACAGTTTTGCAATAGAAAGGATTTCTGACTCACAGTACATTGGGGGATGTGGCATAAACGAACTCGATTGGAAAAACAGCGTTGCCACTGTGGGAATCTTTTTGGGTAAACCTTTCCTTTCTCAAGGGTACGGTACCGACGCAATGGAAGTGCTTACGAATTTCATATTTTCGGAAATGAATATTCACAAAGTAATGCTTCATGTATTTGCCTTTAACGAGCGTGCGATAAAATCTTACAAGAAGGTAGGATTCAAAATCGAGGGTACTCTTAGATCTCAAATCTTTAGAGATGGAAAATACCATGATGAGATAATTATGGGGATTTTAAAAGAAGAATGGAGAATGAATTTATGAAGTACATATCCACAGATCGTGCTCCAAAGGCCATAGGTCCTTATTCTCAGGCCGTGGTCGCGGGAAATTTTGTTTTTGTTTCGGGTCAACTTCCAATAGATCCGGCAAATGGAAAACTCGTGGAAGGTGAAATTGAGGAAAAAACGATTAGAATTTTTGAAAACATCAAGGCAATCCTCGAAACTGTCGGATCGAACTTAGAATCGGTTGTGAAGGTTACCGTTTTTGTGAAAGATATGGAAAACTTCAACCGTGTAAATGCCGTGTATGAAAGTTATTTTAAAACTTCAAAGCCTGCAAGATCTTTTGTGGAGGTTTCAAATCTCCCGAGAAATGCGGATATAGAGATAGAACTTATAAGCGAGTTGAAATAAGGACTTATTTAAAAGACATTCGAGATATTCATAGATAAAACAGATAAATCATACAAATTGTCCATTTTCGGCTAAATTTCGCCTATAAAGTTCGAAAATCGAGTTTGGAAATTTGTGAAATAAGTTGTATTCTGTTGTGTGGAATCGGTTCCACAAAGAAGGTGAAAGATTGAAAACGACAATAGATGATATCGCAAGAATGGCCGGAGTATCCAAATCGACAGTATCGCGTGCCATCAATGGCACCGGCTACATTTCAAAAGAGAAAAAGAAAAAAATACTTGAACTTGTCAAACTTCACAATTATGTTCCAGACTCCAAGGCCATAAATCTAACAAAGAAAAAGACGATGACAATAGGCCTTGTTTTGCCTTCGGTGACAGGACCTTTTTATGGAGAGGTAATTCAGGGAGTCGAAGAGGTGCTAAGCGAGAATAAATACTTCACTCTTTTCATGACCTTCGAATCCAATTCTCCAGAAAAAAGCCGAGAAAGATACATATCTCTTATGAGTTCTGGAAGGATCGATGGAATAATCATTTTCGATCCACAGGTTGACAGTCAGACAGTCGAAAGAGTTACAAATTTTGAGATCCCGGTGGTATACCTCGGAGAAGATGTTCAAGGAGACGCGATCTTAGTCGATAATTTCAACGGTGCATATTCAATGACCGAACATCTCATAAAGGTCCATAACCACCGAAGAATTGCTTTTATAACCGGACCCGCGCAAAGTTTCGACAGCGTTGAGAGATTGCGTGGATATAAATATGCCCTTGAAAGGCACGGTATCAAATTCGATTCAGTTCTTGTGTGCCGGGGAGATTTTACAAAAGAAAGCGGGAAAAAAGCGGTCGAGCATTGTCTCAAAAACGGCGCGACGGCCATCTTTGCCGCAAATGATGAAATGGCTCTCGGAGTCATAGAGGAATTGGAAAGGATCGGGATAACTCCTGGAAAGGAGATTGCCGTAGTCGGCTTTGACGATGTATTCTGGTCAAGGTATATTCATCCGCCCTTGACTACGGTACATCAGCCAATGCACAGCATTGGAAAAATGGCGGCAAAGATGATTCTCGACAGGATGAATTCAAATGATATGGTTAAATCTCCGATGAGAATCGTTCTAAGTACAAGATTGATTGTAAGAAATTCATGTGGTTGTGAAACCGATTTCACAAATTGAAAGGAGGAAGTCTATGAAAAAGGGTTTGTTTTTAGTTTTTTCGATTATTTTAATCGGTGCGGTGAGTTTAGGTCTGGCACAATCTACAACTCAGGGCCCGGCGATTGTTAACTGGGGAAATGTCAAATACGGTGGCACCTTAAATGTTGTAATGCCATGGGGGCAACTGACAAATAGCGTCAATCCGTTTTTGCCAACTTCACAAACTTTACAAATGCAGAACATGATTTATGAAAGTCTTTTTTACGTCAACAGTCTGACAGGTCAACTTACGCCTATGCTTGGCACGTCTTACAAATGGTCAGACGATAATCTTACCCTTACAGTTACCGTTAGAAATGGGGTCAAATGGTCCGATGGCACGCCATTCACCGCTAACGATGTCGCCTTCACGTTTAATTTGATCAAAAAGTATCCGGCCCTCGATCTGGGAGCGTTGTGGGCCAAAGACAATTATCTTCAAAGTGTTGTTGCAAGCGGCGACAACGTGATCTTCACCTTCTCGAAGCCAAACACACCTTTACTTTATGCGCTTCTTGGACAACTCATAGTTCCAGAACATATATGGTCAAAGTTATCAGATCCGGCAACGTATCCGAATCAAAACCCGATTGGAACTGGGCCGTTTTTGCTTGATTCGTTTAACCCCACGACCAACACCATAACGCTTGTTAAAAACCCAAATTACTGGATGGCTGGAAGACCTTACATAGACAAAATAGTCGTAAGGTCCGTTGAATCTAACACGACCGTAATGTTGGAACTTTTAAAAGGCACGGCGGATTGGAGTTATGTCTATATTCCTGACGTTCAAAAAACATGGGTGGGAAAAAATCCGGCCATTAACAAAATATGGTGGCCGATGAACAGCACTCTGATACTTTATTTGAACACAAGAAAATATCCTTTCAACAATCCAGTCTTCAGACAGGCAATATCGATGGCGATAGACAGGGCGGCAGCAGAAGAAAAGGCTTATTTCAACGCAGGCGGACCTTCAAATGCAATTGGAATTCTTCCTGCCCAGCAGTCCGAATGGCTAGATCCAACTCTATCAAGTTTGAATACGTCTCTGGCACAGTACAATCCGAAAGCGGCCCAGGAATTGCTCGCATCAATAGGCTTTAAGAAAAATGCAGATGGTAACCTCGTCGGGCCGGATGGAAAAGTTCTTCCAACCTACAAATTGCCAGTCGTTGCCGGCTGGACCGATTATTTAACGATCTCTCAAATAATATCCCAAAACCTTAAAGAACTCGGTATAAATACGATAATAGATCAAGAATCTTTCGGATCATGGTGGTCAACAATAACAAAAGGAATGTACGACATGGCCTTCGCGTGGGCAACAGGAAGCGGACCAACCCCTTATTTCTATTTCAACCAAGAATTTAATCCATCTTTTACAGCACCGGTCGGACAGACATCGTCCTCCAACTGGTCTGGTTACACAAATCCTCTGATAACTGCGGCATTGAACACCTACTCACAAACGAGCGATATACGTCTTCAAAAACAGGCTATGTACACCATAGAGAGGATCTTCTTACAGGATATGCCCTTTGTTCCGGTCGTTTACGGAACGGAATTTGATGTTTTCAATGAAAATAATTTCACAGGATGGCCCTCTGAATCTCATCCTTACGCAACTGGAGCAGGAATAGGATCGGCCGAGGGTGAAATGATCGCTTTGAACGTACATTTGAAATGAATTTGGAGGGCAGGATGTTTCATCCTGCCTTTTCTCAATAGGAGGTGTAATTCATGAAAAAGTATCTTTTGGTCTTTTCAATCATGTTGATCTTCATAGTTGGATCGATTATGGCCGTTACGATAACGATCGCACCACCAGACGCTCAATCTTTTAACTATCTTCAAAGCGTGATCCCAGTTTTTGAAAAGCAAAATCCAGATATCACAGTTCAGGTTGTGGCCCAGCCAAGTGGCGGTCAGATAGCAGCGCTTGTCGCCGCAGGCAATGCTCCAAATATATTCATAGGGCCGGTTTCTATGAATTACGTTCAAAACGGCCTTTTGCTTGATTTTACCAAAATGCCGGGATACGACAAGATAGCCTCTGAACTAATAACTGGAATCTTTCCGTATAACGGTGGAGTTTACAACATACCATGGATGGTAACAACGCAGGTAATGTTCTACAACAAAACTATATTCAAACTTGCCGGACTCAACCCGGATGATCCGCCAAAGACATTTGCCGAATATTTGTACGATGCAAAAAAGATAAGCGAACTCCCACCTGGACCTTACGGAAAATACTATGGTCAGTTTTTCTGGAATGAGATGCTTCAATACTCCTGGTACTGGGGTATGTTAGAGCAAATATATTACAATTTCAACGACGCAAAGTATCCTCATTTAATAGGAGAGTACGGCCTTTCACTTGAATTTACAAATCCCAATGCGCATTTTGTAGACTTCCTGAGATTTTGCAAGGAAGCCCAGCAATACAGCCCGTCAGGCATGCAACAGGCTTCTATTTTTGGAAGAAATGTTGGAATGTGGCTTCAATTTGCCTATGGATGGACTTTTAACCTTCAGAATTCGACAGGAGGTCCTATGATCTACGGCAAGGATTACGGTCTTGCACCGATACCGACGAATTCTGATTCGGCAACGGCTATTCACTGGTCAACCCTTGCACAAAGGCCTTTGATAGTCTTTAAATCAACTCCACAAAAAGACCTGGCAGCATGGAAGTTCATTCAATTCTTAATGGAACCGCAGAATGAACTTCAGGCATGTGAAGAAATAGGGTGGTTACCATCTGTCAAAGAAAATGCAAATAATCCATTCTTCATGAAACCGGATGTCAAACCTTACGTCGACCAACTCGCTCACGTTATCGTTACGAATCCATTCGAACAAAATTCCGGGGTTACCCAGGCCGTTTTAAACGCGTGGGGGCAGTACGTTGTTAACCATTCGATTCCAACGGCAGAACAGGCACTTCAGATAGCGGCAAAGAATGCTCAAGCCGCTCTGAATTCCGGCTTATGAGGAGATCATGAAGGGTTTTATAAGAACGCTAAAACGATCCAAATGGGGCTACATCTTTGTAGCCCCTTGGATCGTTGGTTTTCTTGTCTTTAGCGTTTATCCGCTGTGGCTTGGAATAAAGATGACCTTCTTGAGTTACAATCTTGTCGCGCCGCAATCGATAAAATTCATTGGATTTCAAAACTGGATAAACGGCTTCATAGATCCGACATTTTGGAAAAGTATTCTCAATATTCTCTACAATCAGGCGATATTCATAATTCTAACCTTCTTCGTTGCTTTGCTTGTGGCTTATTTGCTTTTCAAAATTTCTAACGGGAACAAATTCTGGAATGCATTTTTCAGAAGTGCTTATTTTGTACCAACCATAACCTCTGTCGTCGTTGTGATGCTCGTGCTTGGCAATATAACCGCTCCATACGGGCCTATCCAATCCTTGCTTGTGAAATGGCATATCTTAAGCCAACCTATAGTGTGGAATTTAACACCTATACTTATAATGCCAGTCATAGCGGTTATAACCTCATGGATGTCCTTTGGGGTTCAGGCAATTATCTTACTCGGTGGGATGGGTACGATCCCGACCGAATTCATAGAAGCGGCAAGAATAGACGGTGCAAGGGAAGGAACTATATTTTGGAGGATAATTTTCCCGCTTTTAAGGCCACAGATAGTCTTCATAATGGTTATGAACGCAATAGGTGGGCTTCAAATGTTCACTCAAGTTTACGTGAATTTCGGTGTCACGGGAGGGCCGGATCAGGCCGGCATGACTCCTGTACTTTACATATACGATCAAGGACTGAGTAAATTCCAGATGGGATATTCGTCAACGCTGGGCTTTATCCTCAGCATTCTCATAATTATAGCAACGGTCATAACGCTTAAAGTACTTGAGGAAAAAAGTTAGGTGATCAGATGTTAAAGCAGGAAAGAAGAGAAAGAACAAGGGCATACATTCTTTTAAGTATAGGACTTGTAATAACGCTTTATCCATTCGTGCTCATGGTGATGAGTTCTTTTATGACTCCGTCACAACTTTTGAACAACCCATCGATGATAATCCCCATGCCATGGACATGGTCTGGATATACGGGTCTTTTCAAAGATCTCAATGTCTTGTTGCTTTTCAAAAATACCTTAATAATAGCCGGGTCCATAACGTTGCTCAACCTTTTCTTTGATTCTCTGGCCGCCTTCGCGCTTGCAAAATTGAAATTCCCCGGAAAAGACGCGCTTTTTGGTTTCATGCTCTTTACGTTGATGATTCCTGGCGTTCTCTTTTTCATACCGACTTACACTATGCTTTACAACTGGGGATGGGTTAACCATTACAGGGCCCTTATAATTCCGAGTTTTGTTCAGTTTTACAGCATATTTCTTATGAAGCAATTCATGGAGCAGATTCCAGACGAGGTCATAGAGGCCGCTCGAATAGATGGTGCGAGCGATCCGGTTATATACGCGAGAATAATCATTCCAATGAGCGTGCCAGTTTTAGCAACGATTGCGATACTGACATTTATGGGTGCGTGGAATGACTTTTTCGGTCCTTTGCTTTATTTAAGAAGTCCGAGCATGTGGACAGTTCAACTCGGCCTTCAGATGTTCTCAAGTTCTATTCCCGGTCAAAACATACAGGTACTATGGGCAGGAGAGGTCGTCATAACTCTTCCAATATTGATAGTCTTTTTATTCCTTCAAAAATATTTCATCAGGGCTTTTACGAATGTTTCTTTCAAGTAGGCGATTGATTTGAAAAGGCGGCTCATTTTTTACTCTATCGTTGTTTTAATCGTTTTGGCTATCTTTTTTGCCGGATACGTCGCGGCTTGGGTCCAGACAAGAGATTTCGCAGTTGAAAATTACAGCAAAGCCGAAGAGGCTCTAAAGGTCGGCAAATATCTCGATGCGCTTAACGGTTATCAGGTATTTGACACAAAACTTCAAAAGTACGTCACCTATGTAGGCTTTACCCAGATCTCGACAATGTTTGAAGATAATTCGATCTTTGGAGTTCCGCCAATAGTCGAAAAGGCCAGAAAAGAGGTTATGAAATTGATTGCCACTATGCCAACGAGCGACCTTGAAACTTACTTTCAAAACACGGTGAGAAACAGAAATCCATATATACTTTACGTTCTGGCCGAATTAATACACAGATCAAAGGATCAATCGCAGATAGGCATGTACGAGAATATCTTTTCTTTACTCGGCGGAAAAAAAGACGAGATAACGAAATATTACGATACATTGCACAAGGAGGCAAGTCAATGAGATACTTTAAAACAAAATACGGATATTTTGACGAAAATGGAGATTACATCGTAACAGACCCCAAAACTCCGATGCCGTGGATAAACATATTAACGAATGGAAGGTACGGATCTATTTACTCTCAAAGCGGGAGCGGATATTCCTTTTACATCGATGCATCCCAGAGTTTGCTGACAAGATGGGTTCAAGATCTCGTAAGGGATGATTATGGAAAGTACATATACATCAGAAATGAAGATACCGGAGAAATATACTCTCCAACATTTCAACCCGTCCAGCATAAAGGAAAGTATACCGTTGAATTCTCTCCGGGATTTGTAAAATTCGATGCAAAATTTTCTAAATTCGATGTTGAAATGAATGTTGTCGTGCCACTCGACGGTGATGGTGAGATCATAAATTTGAGTTTTAAGAATAAGACCCAAGATGCGCTGCATCTTTCGATCTTTTCGTATTTTGAACTCAACATGAGCACAAATGCCGATTTTCATCGCGAATTTCACAAACTTTTCTTTGAAACTAAATTTGTAAAAGATCATTCGGCCATATTAAGCAAAAAATATCTATGGCTTAACTGGAACGATTCCTATCCATACATTCTTGTTCATTCGACATCGGAGAAAGTCGTTTCATTCGACACAGACAAAAGATCATTCATCGGCATGTACGGAGACATTCGAAAACCGCAGGCAGTTAAAAATGGAAGTTGCGGAATGAATCAAAATAGGCACATAGATGGCGTAAATGCTCTTCACGTGAAGATAGACGTAGATCCGAATGGCAGCAGAACATTTAACTTTTTCATAGGAGTCGGTAAGAGCGAAGAAGAGGCGCTTTCTCTTGCGAAGAAGTACAACAAAGTCAATTTCGATGATGTTAAAAATGATGTGAAGAAGTACTGGAAAGACTTCCTTGGCAAATTCAAAATAAGCGTCCCTGACAAAGATATAGAATTTTTAATAAACAAATGGCTTCCGTATCAGGCAATAGGTGGAAGGCTCATGGCAAGAACTGCGTATTACCAGATGGGAGGAGCGTACGGTTTCCGAGATCAACTTCAGGACAGCCTTGCCGCATTATGGCTTAATCCCGAGATAACAAAAGATCAGATAAAACTTCATGCCGCCCACCAAAGAAATGACGGGACGGTTCAGCACTGGTGGCTTCCACTTACAAACTGGCATCCTTCGGAAAGGTGGTCAGACGATCTTTTGTGGCTTCCATTTGCGCTTACAGAATATATATCTCATACTGCCGATCTCGGAATACTCGAAGAGGAAGTCCCATTTTTGGACGAAGGGAGCGGAACACTTAAGGATCATGCTCTAAGAAGTATAAAGAGTGTAATGGCTTCTCGATCTGAGAGAGGAATACCTTTTATATTCAACGGAGACTGGAATGATGGCTTAAACGGCCTTGGAAGGGATGGAAAAGGCGAGAGTTTCTGGGTAAGCGAATTTCTTTACTATATCCTTTCCAAAGTCCAGGAAACCTTTACGCTCGATAATGAAGAGAGAGAATTCATTACAAAATCCGTAAATGAGATCAAAGCATCATTCAATTTGCATGCGTGGAATGGAGAATGGTTTGACAGGGCCACATCTGATGACCGAGTCGTGCTCGGCGGCAAAAATGATAACAGGATCTTTTTGAATGCCCAGAATTGGGCCGTAATATCCGAAATAAGCGATGATGAAAGATTAGAAAAAGCGATGGAAAATGTAAAAAAGAGGCTCATAACCGATTACGGGCCATTGCTCTTTACTCCTCCTCTTACAAGGCCAGATCCAAAGATAGGGTATCTCAGCAGATATTCGCCCGGGTCAAGAGAGAATGGCGGCGTCTACACTCACGCGGCTGTCTGGACGATGTGGTCCGCATGGAAAAGGAGAGATAAAGACCTTTCAGATAAAGTTTACGAATCTCTCTCGCCGATAAAGCGTTTCGTAAAATCGCCAGAGACTTACATGGCCGAGCCTTATGTAACACCCGGAAACAGTGATGGGCCACTTTCTCCAAAAAGTGGAAGGGCAGGATGGACATGGTATTCGGGATCGGGTGGATGGTTTTACAGATCGATAATAGAGTATTACATAGGAATAAAACCCGTCAAAGATGGAATCCTCTTTAGGCCTTCGACAAATAAGAGATGGAAAAACGCGAAATTCACATTTACCGTAAGAGACGGAGAATACACACTCGAGATTGAAAACCCGGCGATGAAAAGCCTTGATTCAAAAAACGTGATCTTTGTCGATGGCAAGAAAATAGATGGAGACCTTATACCTTATCTGAAGGGCATTCATAGTGTAAAAGTAAAATATTGATCCACAATTTTAAAATAAGGAGGTAAGGAAATGAAAAAAGTAGCATTTGTTTTTTCAGCAGTTTTGGTTTTAGTTCTTGGAATAGCCTTTGCACAGGTAACCTTCAATTACTACATCATTGAACCATTCTCAAGTCCATTTGGCCATTTCGGACTTGGTCCGTGGACGGGGGGCACATCGTCTGCAACAGATGCGAGTGCGCAGATAGTCTCCAGCACGCTTTTTGGAAACAAATGGGATATATACTACAACGTTGAAAAAGACGGCTCTTACAACGGTACATACGTGCTCTTTGCAAATCAAAATCTAAATCAGTCATTTGATGCGTCTGCTTATTCGTCTTACGTATTTTTTGCAAAATCGGACTCGTCAACCCCGATAACCTTTAAAGTTGAACTTAAGAGCCCAAATAATGGAGTAGAGTATTTCTACGTGCACGGTATAGGGAAATACTGGACCTTTGTGCAGATACCATTCAAAGATTTCACAAAGTATTCATGGTCGAATGAAACGAATTTCTCTCAGTTAACGCAGGGTACCTTTGTTTTTGAACACAACTTAGACGTTTTAAACACGGCACATTTATACATTGCAGACATAGGTTTCATGAAATGAAAAAAGGGCACCGTCAAGGTGCCCTTTTTGTGGGGTGATTAGATGAAAAAATTCTTTGTATTATTTCTTGTTTTTTTGCTAATTGGAGGCATTGCGATGGCACAGGACAATCCGGATGAAATTCTTGCAAAAAACGAAAGAGACGCCATATTTTACTTTTGGAATGAGGTCAACCCATCGAATGGACTTGTCAGAGACAGAACTACATGGGATTCTCCTTCATCGATAGCAGCCGTTGGATTTGGGCTTACCTCTTTGTGTATAGCCGCAGATCATGGCTGGATTCCCAAGCAGGATGTTTACAATAGAATTCTTACAACTCTTGAATATTTCAAAAATTTGCCGAACGAGCATGGCTTCTACTACCATTTTTTGAATCTCTGGACGGGTCAGAGAGCAAGCGGATCTGAAGTGTCACCAATAGACACAACGCTTTTCATAGCCGGAGCGCTCTTTGCAGGCCAATACTTTCCAGGAACGAAGGTTCAAAAACTCGCAGATGAACTTTACGAGAGAATAGACTGGCAGTGGATGACGAATAACACGGCCTATTTGGATATGGCCTGGTATCCCGAAAGCGGATTTTCTAAATCTTACTGGACAGGATACAGCGAGGCCGCGTTGATGTACATCCTCGCCATAGGGTCTCCTACATATCCGATACCGCCTCAAGATTGGGGATACTGGATAGTAACATGGTCTCAAAACGGATCGGGAGATTTGAAACACTGGGCAAGTTCCGACGAAAGTATGTTTACTTATCTGTATTCTCAAGCGTACATAGATTTCAAAGATTTGAATTTCAAATACGTTGGGAATCTCTGGGAAAATTCAAAGAAGGCCATAGAATACGATATGAAATTTGCGAATGAGAATTCCCAGTACAAGACCTTTAAAGATGGTTTTTGGGGATTATCCGCCTCTGATGGACCTAACGGCTATCAAGCATATGGAGCGATAATGGGCGGAACGGATGGAACTGTTGCACCGTACGCGATGATAGGCGCGCTTCCCTTCACTCCGCATAGATCAAAAGAGGCCGTTTTGAAGATGTGGACACTTAAAAATGAACTCTACGGTCGATATGGATTTGTTGATGCTTTCAACATCGATCAAAACTGGAGGGATTTCGATTACATAGGCATAGATGTGGGAATAGAGGTTTTGATGACTGAAAATTATTACACGGGCATGGTATGGAAATATTTCATGCAGGTGCCATTCGTTCAAAAGGCCATCGAACTCATAGGACCGGAAGTTACAAAACCGTCCGGAGAACAATCACAGGCCGTGACGCAATCAAGTGTACAAAGCACATCGTACACGGTGGTTGAGAATTTCTCAAGTCCTTACGGAAGGTACGGCCTTGGCGTATGGACTGGAGGAACGTCTGCCGCATCTGATGTGAATGCAAATATCGTCTCCGATAACACATTTGGCCATGTGTGGAAAATAAATTACAACGTGGAAAAGAATGGCGCCTACAATGGCACGTGGATAGATCTTGCGAATACAAATCTCAATCAAACCTTTGATGCCTTCGATTATTCATCTCTTGTCTTTTACGCTAAAGGAAGCGTTAATGATATGAATTTCAAAATAGAGTTAAAAAGCCCAAATAACGGCGTTGAATATTATTACGTTGATATTGGTACGGAATGGACAAAAATTGTTGTACCATTCGACAAAATGTTGACCTACTCCTGGACAAAGCCATTGGATTTCTCGAAATTGTTTCAGATGACCTTTGTCTTTGAAAACAACGTCGACAATGTCAAGTCAGGCACTTTATACGTCGCGAATATAGGCTTCTCACGCTAAATCGTGTTTATAGCGAAGGTTTTTCCTTCGCTTTTTTTATATGTATTTTCATAGTGTGTCCAACAAGTTCAAATCGAAATCGTTGAACAGCCTAAAAACTGGAATTAAAGACTTTCTCTTACCCTGCCAAGCGTCCTTACAAGTTTTTCCCTTCCATCTTCGTCATCGTATGACCAGTAGGCCAAAGCGGCAGGCATTTTTTTCA
>CAYSSO010000039.1:0-12804 GCA_964433875.1 uncultured Mesoaciditoga sp. | reverse complement strand
ATTTTTAATCCCCATTTTCCAACCTTCCTGTATTCCATCTAAATCACTCCTTTCAAAGAGTCGTTATGTACTTTATCATGTACCCGACGATATACGCGATGATTGCCGCCGCTCCTCCTGTCAAGAGCATTTCAATTCCGCTCTTTATCCAGTTTGTGTTTGTCACTATATTTCTCAAAGCCCCTACCAAAAAGAGGGTTACTACCGTCAAAAAGGTGGCCATAGAGAATGTGTTTTGAGCAAAGAACGGTATGAAGGTTGCGAGTATGTATGTAACGAGCGGCATGAATCCGAAAAAGACAAAGGAAAAAAAGGTTACAAGCGCGTCTTTGAGAGGAGAACTGTCTTTGTCCTCGAGTATATTTAACTCTTCGTGCATCATCGTCTCGACCCACAATTTTTTATTCGAACTGAGTATTTCGACGAGTTGACGGGCTTTTTCTTCTTCAAGACCTTTGGCTTTGTATATTTCGATGAGTTCTTCTTTCTCCGATTGGGGATCTATTTCAACCTCCCACTCTTCACGTTCCCTTTCGCTTTGATTGTATTTGACGGTCGTCCTCTGGGACATGTAATCTCCAACGGCCATAGAGAATCCATCTCCGAAAAGATTCGCAAGGCCCATTATGAGCACTATCTGCGGGCTGAGATGGGCTCCCATCGCCCCGGCCACGACGGCAAAGGTCGTTATTATCCCATCACTCGCACCGTAGACAAGTGGCGTCATATATCTACCCTGCGACGTTTTGTGCCACGTTTCAGCGGAGATGCTTTCTTTCGAATGGGCCTCTTTATGAAGGGACATGTCTCTTCTTTTAAAGGCCTCTCTCGCGATCTTTTGCCTATCGTCTAACTTCATTATTCCTCCTAATATTCATTATCATTATCAATTATATAACAAATTGCCCATTATAAAACACTGGCATTCAAAATGTGGTTTGTGTTCGTCCTTTATTCGCTTTGAAGATTGCTTCTTTCTTCCGCAACTTTCATTAGTTCTTCGAGAGTTTCTCCGTCTTGAGGATAGTATGAGACGCCAACTTTTATATTTACCGATCTTTTGAACTCTTTTATCTTTCCGATTATCTCCGATTCTTTCGCCTTAATGTCTGTTTTTTTGAAGTTTGCGAAGTAAATGGCAAAACTGTCCTCTCCCCATCTGCAACTTACGTCCGTTATTCTTGTGCTGTTCTTTATCACTTTAGCGATGTATTTCATTAGGACATCGCCTTCAAAGTGACCATATCTTTCGTTGAAATCTTTGAAATCCTTTATATCTATGAGGACAAAAGCGGATTGTTCCCTTTCTCTTTTTAGGATTTCTATTTCTCTAAAGACAATATTTGAAAATTCCTGGCGCGTGAGCAATTCAGTGAGCGGATCGTACCTTGCCGATTCATTCCTTTCGGTTCTCAATTCGTACATAGAAACTACCGATCCGACGTGGTGTAAAAGAGAGACAAGAAGTTCTTTGAATATCTCTGTCGTCGTGAATTTATCCAAATCCAAGACAAAGTCAAGTGTGTCTGAGTGTGTTTTGATCTCCAAATTGAATTTAGTTCCATTATTTTGAAAGTCGTACGGCGTTATCGTGCCTATGTTGAAAATTTGCTGGCCGTATTTTATTCCAACGCCTTTGACGCACTTTGAAAGATCGAGTATTCTTCTTGCCACGATCTTTATCGCGTCTTTAAATGATTCTTCGCTATCTATTCTTTCGAATATCATCGGGAGTTCTGCGTACAGATCGTTAAACTTTATGAGATCCGTATTCGTCTGGCTAATTTCATCTATGACTGAGGCATAACCCTTTGACAATCTGTCCCATTCATTCACGAGATCGTTGTAATTTTTTATGAATTTTTTATCTTCTTTTCCCTCATATCTTTCAAATGTCTTTATTCCACTTAAAAAGTTCAGAAATTCTTCTACCGGTTTATCTTTCTTTTTCAAATGAAGGTAGAGAAGTCCTGTCAGAGAAAAGATCGCAAGGATTAAAACGTAGGAAGGCAAATTTGTGTGCAAAGCCGTATAGATAATAGAAGAGATCTTAATCTGGTCTACAAGCGTGTAGTGCCCATACGTTGGTTCTTTTACGAAAAGATATGGCCAGTCGATTATAAAGTTCGAATTATTTGCGAGGATCGATATAAAGGTCTTCCATTCGTTGTTCGACAAATTCACTCCAAAGCCTGATTGATCGACTATGTAAAGGTTTAAATCGGACAAAGCGATGCGTGGATCGATCTCGACTGCGATTATTCCGGCGGGCGATTTTGAGGCGATTGTGATGACCGGATGCCCATCTAAATTGATAAGTGGCGAGATGTACGATCCGCTCATTACCGAAAAATCGTAGAGGGCTTTGGTGTAATTTTCAAGTCCGTATGATTTTACAACATTTCCGTCATTATTTATTTCTATGACCCCTTTTATTCCAGACGGAAGTGTTATATCTTTTGAGATTTGCATTATAGAGATGAGTTGGGTTATTCCCTCTATTTTTTCTGAAAATGCCATAGCGGCATCTGTAAGTTCTTCATTTACCTCATTTTGAATATTCACAAATTGAAAGTAAAGATCGAAAATGACAAATGCAACGGATACTGCGATAAGCAAGATCACAAATCTTTTAAAGGTCATCTTTACCTCCACGACCACAAAAGGGTTAGATTTTGACCGGATATCCTGTAAAAGTAAATCTTGGAAGAGGCCGATTTATTTGAAAAGGTAAATTCCCCATTCGATCCCATGAAGATGCGCGAATCGAGAAATTTCTTGGCGTTGTCGGCTCCAACGCCATTTTTTGCAAGTATAAATGTGACAACTGTGGCATTGTAGGCAAGAAGCATTGACGGATCGGGAAACATCTTTATTTCGTAAAGCAATTCTTTGAATGATTGCGGAAGATTTGAAAGATCTGCAAAACAGGTTACGATCATTCCATCAGAGGCCGTCGAATTGAGAAGCGTCTGATCTAAGGTCCAGTCACTTCCTATGATTGGTACATTCCCGTACTTCGATCTTATCCGCGGCATAATATCAAGTACCCTTTCCGAAGACATAACAAGAACGATGCTATCGGCCGTCGCATCCAAATTTTGATTGACATCCGCTATTACCGAATTGATCCCGTAACTTCGGAGGTCTTTTGCCGTTTGTAATGAGAGATAATTTTCATAGATTGGATTTCGATTTCCCTTTATTATAAGAACATTTTTGTAATTTTCCATATGAATATAATTCGCTATGGCCGAAGCCTGCTCTGTATCGGTCGGCGCGATGGTGTAGAAGTTCTTTATCTCATTTATCACAGTTGGATTTGTGACCTGAGAATCGACTAAAACGGCATTTTTGCCGTTTACCACATTTTTCAATTCCGACGCTTGAGAAGATGTAAGGAAAGTTACAAAGTATCTTATTCCAGATTTTATTGACTTAGAAACAACCGCTGAAAGATCGGAGGAATTAAAATCGATATCGACGAATTTGACCTCATCGGGAAGGGATTTTATCGCGATCAAAACCCCAGCCATTCTGTCCGAATAACTTATGGCCGAATCGACCGGGAAAAGAATTCCTACAACTGGTTGATTTCGCTTGAAGAAGAACGCTATTGCCACCACCGCGATCGCGACAATGGCAATGGCGGTGATTACAAGATATTTTCTCATGAAATCTTTACCATCTTCTCCACTATGTAAGATGCGACTTCGGAAGGCATTGTGCCCGATCCAAAGCCGGCATCGTATCCGAGTTCCACCGCAAGTTCATGCGTTATTCTCGGCCCACCGACTATGAGAATAACTTTGTCTCTCAATTTCTCTGCATCTAATATATCGGCAAGTTCTGTCAATTGCTTTATGTGTATGTCTCTTTGCGTTACAACCTGAGAGACCAAAATAACATCGGCGTTGTATTCTCTTGCCTTTTTGACGAGTTCGACCGGAGGAATCTGACTTCCAAGGTTGTAAACTTTGAAAGCCTTATACCTTTCAAGGCCAGAATCGCCGTGGTATCCTTTCATATTTAAAATCGAATCAAGTCCGACAGTGTGCGCGTCCGATCCGATAGTGGCTCCAACTACCACAATTTGCCTTTTTAGATATTTGAAGACCTTTTCGTTTACCTCTTCCATTCCCATTTTGGGAACTTCTACTTCGAGAGTTTTTATCTCTTTGTAATTCACGTCTTTCGTCGTTTTCGCGTAAATGACAAAGAATGTGAAATCCTCCCCGATATCTTCGGAGTGAACTATCTGGACATCTGAAAAGCCCATTGACTCGATTAATTTCTTTGCCGCTTCTCTCGCCTTTGTGCCGGCCGGGACGGGAAGAGTAAAGGATAACTGAATAATACCATCATTTAACTGGTCGCCGTACGGTCTGATATGTTCGAGATCGAGATTGTTGATCATCTTCCCACCCCCAGAATTCTTTCTATCTCTTCTATGATCGGGTTAGAATAGTCCTCTCCTTTGACAAATACACCATCTGCTCCCTTGCCTTCGTCCATCTTTCTTGAAATATCTCCAAAGGTTCCTTCCTCTATTGCCACCATAAGGCCTACTTCTTTGACGTGCTCAAGCAAGGATACGGCATTCGAGAGAACCTTTTGAGCCTCGCGCTGGATAAATCCATCTTTTTTCAATTCGATCTCCGATCCGAAATTCATGGCGTTGTTGAAGACGTATTTCGCGTTGGAGATCGCAAGGTATCTGTCCTGGACTAAGGGGGTGTGAATTGCCTCCGTAAGCATTCCGAGCAGGTGAATGGATTGATCGGTCATTATAGAGGCCAGATTGTAGAGGGTATTTTGTGCATATCCTTTAAAGATATTTCCGGTCATGTATCTTGTTGGAGGCATGTACTTTGGTGTGGCGTATGGGAAAAGCGTCCTCGTCAGCAACGCGTGGGATATTTCATATAGGAATCCATTTTCGACGTCTGGATCTATTTCGAATGCGTGGCCTATTCCCATGTACTTTGGATCCATTCCGGCTTTGAGCGCGAATTGCTCATTTATAAGTTGAGAAGTTGTAACGGTGTGAGATCGTTCTATAGGGTCTGATGTCTTTATGTAATTGTCCTCTCCGGTATTTATAGTTATATGCGAAAATGCGCATATAAGCCTTGATGTGTATTGATCGACGAAGGTTCTCATCATGTTTATATTTCTAAAAAGGATTCCGTACATTGAATCGTTCAAGAGCATATCAAGCCCTTCGAGGGCGGCGATGGCGCTTATTTCTGGCATACAAAGTCCCGATGCGTAATTCGTAAGTCTTACATATCTGCCAACCTTTTGCGCGATATCATCGAGAGATTCCCTCATTATTTTGAAGTTGGCCTGAGTCGCGTATGTGCCACCGTATCCTTCCGTTGTCGGCCCATAAGGGATAAAATCAAGCAAAGATTGGGCAGTCGATCTTATCACGGCTATTATATCTGCGCCTTCTCTGACGGCGGCTCTTGCCTGAATGACGTCTTCGTATATGTTGCCAGTCGCGACTATGACGTAGATATAAGGCTTTTTTGGATCTCCGAGTTCTTCGAGCATCTTATCTCTTTCGTCCCTTACATTCTCGATCTTTTCGATCGCTTTTTCCGTCAATTCATCCATCTTTTCGGCAACGAGTCCCTCATTTTGTGGCGGTAATTTGACAAGCGAAAATTCTTTTTTCCCGACGGATTCGGCAAGTTTTTGAGGATCTAAATTCTTCGCAACGCATCCATTCGCTATCCAGTATGCTATGCCTCTTTTTAAACCTCCGCCGGCTTTAACATCATCGACTACGACATTTGGAAGTGGCGCGCCTTCTGAATTTACACCGTCTATTCCAAATAGCCTCGAGACTGTCCTTTCGACAGAATCGGTGCTCCTCAAATCGATGAATTTCTGAACTTCATCCGTCACTTCTCTGGCGAGTTTTCTCGCTCTTTCTACCATTTCACCGTCAAGTTCAAGATGCAAAGCGCTCTCCTCCTTTTTATGCCTTTATCATTTCGATTATATCCGAAAATCTCACCCTTTTCTGTTCTCCGGTTTTCATGTTTTTTATCGTGTAAAGGCCCTCTTTTATCTCTTCCTCGCCGATTACGATGACAAATCTCGCATTTTCTTTTGATGCCTGCGAAAATTGTCCTTTTAAATTTCTTCCCATAATGTCCACATCCACGGTAAAGAATTTGGAAAGTGCCCTTGCGATTTTCAAAGATTCCATCCTTTGAGCATCGTCGACGGCGATGACATAAACATCTATGCCTCTGGCTTGAGGGATCTTGTTTTCCATTTTAAGCGCGAGGATGATCCTTTCTATTCCAAACGCAAAACCAACGGATGGGGTTTTGCTCCCTCCAAGTTCTTCTATGAGTTTATCGTACCTTCCGCCGCCACCGATGGCGTCCTGGGCGCCGAGGGCGGGGTACTTGAATTCAAAGACCGTTCTTGTGTAGTAATCAAGGCCTCTTACGATTGACGGATCGACTTCGTACTCTATATCGAGATCGTCAAGATGCCTTCTGAGAGTCTCAAAATGTGTTTTGCAATCGTTACAGAGGTAATCAGTTATCTTGGGAGCGGACATTGCGTACTGTGCATCCCTTTTACAATCTAAAAGTCTTAAGACATTCCTTTCGTATCTGACTTTACAGTCGTCACAAAGTTTTGGAAGGAGATCTTTGTAATAATTTTTGAGCGCCTTCACATACTCAGGCCTACAATTTTCGTCGCCGGTCGAATTTATTTTGAGTTTGAAATTAGTAAGCCCTACAGAGTTTAACATTTCTATGGCCATTAAGATCACAAAAACATCTGCCATCGGAAGTGCCGATCCTATAAGTTCGGCTCCAAACTGGTGGAATTCTCTTAATCTGCCGCTCTGCGGCTTTTCATATCTGAACATAGGACCGTAGTAAAACAACTTCTGCGGAAGGCCCTTTGACGAAAGATTATGCTCTATGAATGCCCTCATGACGGGGGCCGTTCCCTCTGGCCTTAGGGTTATTGATCTGCCGCCTTTGTCTTCGAAGGTGTACATCTCCTTTTGGACTATATCTGTTTCATTTCCGACGCCCCTGTTAAAGAGTTCTGTTGCCTCAAAGGTGGGAGTTCTTATCTGGGTAAAGCCAAAATTTGTGGCTACCTCTTTGAATCTCCCCTCTATCCATTCCCAAAGCCACGATTCTTCTATCGTGTCTTCCGTTCCCTTTATCCTCGATATCATCTCATTTCTCCTTTATCTCATCGTATGCCTTTTTTAAAACTCTTATATCGTCCCAGGTTAGAGCCTTTGGAGATCCCGACGCCTTTGATTGATTTCTAAGTAAATAACTTGGATGGAACATTGGAAAGATCTTTATTTCTCCTTTCCAATCGAAAAATTTTCCTCTCATTTCGCTTATAGAGCCGTTGATAAAAAAATTAAGCGCCGTCGATCCGAGCGGTACGATTATCTTCGGGTTTATAACGGCAATTTGAGCCATTAAAAAGTGCGAACACGCAAGGATCTCTTCTTGGTGGGGTACCCTGTTGCCCGGCGGCCTGCATTTGACGACATTCGTTATGTAGAGGTCTTTTCTTACAAATCCTGCAGATTCGAGTATTTTGTCGAATAACTGACCAGCCCTTCCAACGAATGGTCTTCCCGAAAGATCTTCATCCTCTCCGGGCCCTTCTCCGACAAAAACTATCGGTGAATGAATATTTCCCTCTCCCGGCACAACTTTCGTTCTTGTCTTGCTCAGATCGCAGGCTGTACAGTATGATATCTTCTCTTCTATTATTCTCATGAGATCTTCATCTTTCATTGTAAACCTCCCATTGAGATTTTACCATAAAATATGAGAAATTGGATTTTGCAGTATCATCTTTTCATTTATCGCGCTGATCGTGTTATCGCCAAAATTGGCAACGTATATCATGCCCGTTGTCGAATCTACCGCTATGCCTCTCGGCCATCTTCCGACAGGTATTTCTGAAACGACAGAATTCGTTCTGCCGTCTATTACGCTTACCGTGTTGCCGCCGTGATTGGTGACGTAGACCATACGCGTTATCGGGTCAATTCCTACTCCCCATGGACTGATTCCCACATTGACATTTGTTGAAAAAGAAAGATCATCGCCGTTTATCACGCTAAGCGTGTTATCGCCAGAATTGGCAACGTATATCATGCCCGTCGTTGGATCCACCCCAACACCTCTTGGTAATTTCCCAACGGGTATAGTTTGAATGACAGAGTTGGTTTTAACGTTTATCGCGCTGATCGTGTTATCGCCAAAATTGGCGACGTATATCATGCCTGTTTTTGGATTTACTCCTACGTCTCTCGGCCATTTTCCAACATTTATGTTTTGAATGACAGAATTAGTTTTGCCGTCTATCATGCTAACTGTATTACTGCCGTAATTGGCGACATAGATCATGTTCATTATTGGATCTCCCAAACCTACAGGATTATTCCCAACAGGCACAGTTTGAACGACGTAATTTTTCTTGCCATTTATCACGCTAACCGTGTGATTACCATTGTTAGAGACGTAGATCGTACTCCCGCCAGTTGTAGAAGAGATTCCTACTCCATAAGGATTATTTGCGACAAATATGGTTTTGGGCGCGGTGTTAAGGTTATTTCCGTCTATTACGCTTACCGTGTTGCCGCCGTGATTGGTGACGTAGACCATATGCTTTGTTTGATCTACTCCAACTCCTATTGGATTATTTCCAACTCCGACCGTGACGGGGATTACCGTAAATGTCGCGAGGTATGTCGCTTTATTCCCAAAAGGATCTATTGCCAGGATCTTTATTGTATGTCTGACAAAGTAATAACTCGCGTCAAATGTCGAATTTAACCTTTCGAATGACTTTGTAAATACAAGGGCAGAAGACATTCTTAATCCCGTTGATAGCGTAGTTGTCTTCGTAGCATATAATGTAATGGGAGATCCTCCGTCAGTTATTGATATAGATCCTGTGAGTTTATTTACGGATTGAATAGTTATATTTGAACCTTTTATCAATGTTATTGATCCTTCCTTCCCGCCTGTCAGGGTTACTTGAATGTCTGGCTCCTTACCATTAACATAAACTGGCACAGACGCAGTTTGAATATTTCCGGCCCTGTCTTCTACTTTTGCCGTTATATACGTTTCAGAAGTGCTGATCAAAGTCGGAGCCGTAAGAGTAAATACAAATTCATATCCCTTTGAAATAGGCATTATTGCCGGATCTGCCAGTATTTGTCCGTTGTACGTTGCGACAATAGAAGTGACCTCACTTTGAAGATCTGTAGTTGTTATTGTTGCCGTGAATGTTTTGCCAGATTCGACCGTCGCAGGAACAGTTATCGTTATTTCCGGCGGCATTGTATCGACGATGAGTGTAAATGTTGAAATATGTGTTGATGCATTTCCAAATGCATCTGTAGCGGAAACTGTTATTGTATATTTTTGAGAGGTGGTGGCATTGAACGTTGCGGCGGATACACCAGAGGTTGCCGTAAATGAAAGTTCAGTTGACACATTGGTGGCTTTTATCGCTTTTGCCGTAACAGGCATCTTTGAATTGTCAGTGATGTTTATGCTCCCAACTGTCGGCATTGCTTTTGAATTAGTGTATATGGTTACAGACGAATCATTTGTCAAAGTGTGAGGCGACGTCGTTTTGCCTGTTCCACCAATCAAAGAAACAACGATTGCCGGCGGCGTATTGTCTATGTAGATCTTTCCTGAAGTGCTTGAATAAGTATTATTTTCAGAATCTTTTACCGTTACAGTCGCGACGTAGGAATTACTCGGAAGATTTGAAAGATTTCCATTGAACTCAAACACAAGCGGAGATGCGCGAGTTATTGCGCTGACAGACACATTCCCTATCGTTGCAGTTGCCCCTTTAAGCGCAGGAGCATCATGGTACACAACCGCAGTTGCAACCAATAAAGATTTTCCGCCTATTGTTGCAGACTTTGTCAATTGCACAGACGGAATATAAAGTCTAAGAGTAGTTTTCGTCGCTACCCTGTTCGACCAGGTTTGGCCCGATGCGTTGTACGCGCTGACCATAAAGTAATAATCCGTATTTGGCCTTATATTTACATTGTAAGTCAAAACTGTTCCCGGTAATGTTGCAATCTTGGTGTATGCCTGCATTGGAGATGTGCTTTCCCACACGTGAAATCCACTCGCGTTGATGCTCTGCGTCCATCTCAAAACAGCAAGGTATGGATTGGGTGTTGAGATTTTCAGCGCAGGAGTCGAGGGCGGAAGGATTGAAAGATTTATCGTTCCGACATTATTCATTCCCTTTGACAGTGATACAGAGGTTGAATATGAAATTAGCCCGCTTGCATTTACCGTAAGTGTGTAATTTCCGATTTGCACCGCCGGTATCGTAAATTTTCCATCCGACCTTGTATACGTTTGAGCAACCACAGTAGATGAATTACTCAAGGAAACTACAGCCATCAAAATTGGCTGTGAATTGTACATGACAGATCCCATTACCGATGCCCGTACATTTCCATTTACGGTATGAATCACAGGCTTGAATAGGTAGCCCTGTCCTGTTTGCTCTACTGACCGTGATATATCAAAATCAAGGTAGATCCCGTTTGATTCCATCGCATTTATGCTATTCATATTCATGTATATCGTTGAACTTGGAATATTCAAAGGATAAGAGTTTCCGTTCACGACTATCGTCGCCGAAGATATTTCGAATCTCATCTGCGTAACCATAGCAGATGCGGGAAGCGTTATTTCCGTAAATTTAGTTGAAGTTCCAACAAGTGTTGTCAGATCGTAGGTACAACTTTCTGAAGATGTGTACCATGTCGATGTGCTTCCGAATGTTGCATGGATCGAAAATCCATTGAGTGTAACGTAAAGATGATGAATCGAAGACGGTGATACAGGTTTGTCTCCTATGTATATTGGGAAAGGGATCATTTGCGTGTACGATTGGGTTGTGGCAGTTACGGTGCCGGACGTAGCGCGCCCGGATGGATTGATTGCGACTGCGAAATAACGGTACATTGTTGACGGTGTTAATCCCGTTACTGTATAGTTTGTCGCATTTCCACCCGCCGTCGCGAGCACCAATTTAGATGGCGGACTGTAAATGTATACCACGGAGGCATCTTGAGTTTGAAATCCTAAAGTTATTGTGTTTGTCGAAATAGAAGTCACATCAAAACTTTTTATAACTGGAAGTGCCCGAGGTGTGTATGATTGCGTTGTGACAGTTACCGTATTAGAAGTGGCATGCCCGGATGCATTCGTTGCAACCAAGAAGAATTTATACGCAGTTGACGGAAATAGACCATTTACAATGTAAGATGTAGATGATCCCGACAAAATTGCGTATTTACCGAACACCGTCGATGTAGATCTATAAAGCGTTAATGAAGATGCAAATTTTGACTGAGTCCATCCTAACGCAACTGAACTGGTAGAAAGATCTGTAACGCTCAAAAACGGTTTGGATGGAGTAGAGACTTTAGTTGTAAATGACCACGTATCGCTTGTGGCCGCCTGATTGCTTGCCATAGATACGATCTTCCAGTAATAAGTCGTGCTGTAGTTCAGATTGCTTTCGACAAAATAGGTTTTGCCGGTAGAGGCTACGCGCGCCATGCCTGATGCGCTTTGGCCTATGAATACCTCATACGTTGTTTGGGAAAGATTTGAAGGCTTCCACATAAGGGTTGCTATTGCCGTGATATTTGTTGCGCCATTGACAGGTGAAAGAAGTTGTGGTTTGGTAAGCGTTGATTTGGGCAAAAGAAAACAACTCGATAGTGCAAAAACTATAAGAATTGCCGAGAAAGTAAGAGTTAAGTACTTGTACTTGTTCATCCAACTTCCCCCTTGAAGACTTTTAGTAGCAAGAGTATAAATCAAGTATATCATTGAACGATAAAAAATAATTTCAAACAAGATTTTCCAAAATAGAATTGATTCATTGTAAAATACTTTTGGGGTGATAATATGTCGATTTACGAGATAGCATTACTTGTATTTTCGATCCTTTTGCTGGTACTTTTTTCCTCTCTAAACATGACAGTTCAAAGCATGAAGAGCGAAATTTCGAACAATTCTGTAATGATAAATGCGCTAAATGATCAGGTAAAAAAAATTCAATCAACTCTAAATCCCGTGCAAATGCCGCCGTCTTTTCTAAAATACGATATACTCTTTCAAAATGCCCCAAGAACTCTTCCATCTCTTCCTTTGAACACGCTTGAATCGACGAATTTAGAGAATTTCAGCAGAGTACTTTCAATGAACGAATATTACGAGATCACGAAATTCGATAACCAATATTTTCTGGCCTATCCAGCCGTTGGTGGATCTACTTTTTCAATTCAGGTATTATCGTCTCCTTATTCTGACAGGGTTATGAAGATAATCAACAATTTAAGAGGCCAGAATATTCCTGCCTTTGATATCCAGTATGGATCACAGTACAGCCTTTTTGTTGGGGTTTTTCCAAATTACATTGTCGCGACGCAATATGCGAGTGCCGTCTCTAACGCGATCTTTTCAACGACAGGGGCAACTTACACGTCATGGCTTATAAGGCAAATACCGTAACTTTTCAATTGACTACTTGACAAAGTACCGCTTGTTAAGGTAATATATTTCCGTTAAGAGGATTGCCCTCATCGTCTAGAGGTCTAGGACATCGGCCTTTCACGCCGGCAGCTGGGGTTCGAATCCCCATGAGGGCGCCAAGTCGGGAATGTAGCTCAGTGGGGGAGCGCTTGCCTTACAAGCAAGAGGTCGCAGGTTCAATCCCTGC
>CAYSSO010000038.1:4582-13118 GCA_964433875.1 uncultured Mesoaciditoga sp. | reverse complement strand
TCGCATTTTAGAAGAAGTTGGTATCTGTACTTTGACATCAATTTGAAGATGGGAGATTCTGCCGGTCCGAGCACTTCAAATGGGCCATTTATTATTAAAGATTTAACCTTTTCTATGTTCTCAAAAGCCTCTTTCTCAGAAACGCTTTCAGAGGTTATAAGTATGAGTTCCTTAAAAGGAGGATAACCCGAGACTCTTCTTCTTTCTATTTCTGAAAGATAAAATGATTCATAATCCTGATTTTCGACGGCTTTTATCGTTGGGTTGGCCGGATCCATTGTCTGGATTACAACCTCCCCTCTTACTCCTCTTCCGGCCCTTCCGCTAACCTGAGAGAGCAATTGAAATGTACGCTCATTCGATCTGAAGTCCGGTATCCCGAGTGAATGATCAGCATCGATGACTCCCACAAGGCCTATGTTTGGAAAATCAAGACCTTTAGTTATCATCTTTGTTCCAACAACTATCTCGTATTCTCTTTTTGAAATTCCGTCGAGCGTACTCTCTACAGATCCTATATCCTTGACTTCTTCTCTGTCCATCCTTTTAACCCTCGCGCCCGGAAATAATCTGGCGATTTCGTGCTCGACTCTTTCTGTCCCTATTCCTCCTTTTTTTATCTTTGAAGATCCGCAGACAGGACATACAACTGGAAATGGCTCGACGTGCCCGCAATAATGGCATTTCAAAGTCCCATCTATCTTATGATACGTCATAGGCACGTCACAATTCGGGCATTTGAAAATATAGCCACAGTCTACGCACTGTACCCTGCTTGCAAATCCTTTCTTTGGGACAAATAGAAAGACCTGATTCCCTTTTTTGATGGTCTGTTCTATGCGCGAAATCATCAAATTTGAAAATATCGTACCGCTTGTTTTCACAACGGTAATTTCGGGAATCTCTCCGACAGTACGTTCTGCGATCCTGTGAAGTTCGTAAGAGCCGGTCATGCATTTGTAATAGGTCTCTATT
Organism: uncultured Mesoaciditoga sp.; assembly: GCA_964433875.1. Lineage (GTDB taxonomy): Bacteria > Thermotogota > Thermotogae > Mesoaciditogales > Mesoaciditogaceae > Athalassotoga. The sequence goes on along the minus strand of CAYSSO010000038.1, from coordinate 12,143 downwards.
CTTGGAGTAGCCGACGAGAGAACGAAGATGGCCTCCTCTATTTGAGCACGCCTTTCGGCAACTTCAACGGCATTGTAATAAGGCCTCATCGCATATTGTTTGTACGATTCGTCTTGCTCTTCATCAACGACTATCAAGCCTATATCTTTCATCGGCACCCACACAGCACTTCTTGTGCCAAGAAGAATGTCCAACCTTCCACTGACAGCCTCATCCCATTCGAGCTTTCTTGAAGATCCAAGGGCACTGTGATACATTCCAACCCTTGCATTGGGAAATCTCTTTCTTGTCCTTACCATCAATTGAGGTGTGAGTATTATTTCAGGCACAAGGATAAGCACTTTTTTGCCACTTTTGACAATCTTATCGGCGATCTCAAAATATATTTCCGTCTTTCCAGATCCCGTTATACCATGAATGAGATGAGGTTTAGAAGGGTTTTTAAGTATTGACATAACGATGTCTTTTTGTGTAGGAGTAAGATTTACGATTTGCTGGTCTGAAATATTGGTTAAGACCAAAAAATTTTTATCGATTAGGGATTTTAAGGCATTTTTTGAAAAATTACGAGAAATATACGAGTATTCGGCAATTCCGTTTTCAAGCAAGAATTCTATTATCTTTGTCTCTTCGAATGTGAATCTAAATTTCAAAAGATCGGAAAGCGATACCTTCAAAGCCACGTATTTGCCGGCTCCTTCGGCTTTGATACTTTTTCCTTTGAATCTAAATGGTGGAAAGCACAAATCCATAACCTCGCCGATTGGAACCATGTATTTGAATGACGATTCTTTTATTAAAAGCATCATCTTTTGATCTATGTAAGAGGTTTTGTCCACAACTTCCAGTATACTTTTCACGTTGAATTCAGGTTTCTCGGCTTTTCCGATTACGTACCCCAGATGCTTTCTTCCTCTTATGTCTACGAAAACGCGGGATCCATCTTCTATTTCTCCATCATAAGAGTAAACAAGAGATTGTATTGGATATTTAGATATTCCAACATGAAAGTAATTCATGGCAAAGTCATCACAAAGGTGATATTTTTGAAGAAAATCTCTTCACCATCTGCCAGGATGTAAGAGGATGGTATTCCAACGTCAGATTTCACATTTAGGCAAACTGACTTTCCCTTTGCCTTTACGTTATCGAAGAGTTGAACTTTAAAATGATCTGTCTTAAGTTCTTTAAAATCAAATGGTTCTGCCTTTATCTCTTTTGCGGCGCGCATAGCCTCTTCAAAATGGGTTTTCCTACCCCTGTCCCAGTCATAAAATCTGTAAGTTATATCAGATGTCATCTGGAACTCATAAAGTTCTATCCCCGGCCCTATGGCGTGAACAGTTCCCGGCTTTATGTACATGGCCTGCCCCTTTTTGACCTTTGTAAAACTGAGCAATTCTTTCCAGTTGCGATCGCCCGACCTTAGCCTTTCTAAAGCGCCTTTTTGAAGGCCATTGACGAGTGTTCCATCTTTCAAAAAGTACCACATTTCCGGCTTTCCCCACGGTTCACCTATACTCTTTGCAATATCATCGTCAGGATGGACTTGGACCGAAAGCCATTGAGAGGTTTTTATATGCTTTACAAGAAATGGGAAGCGTTCGAAACCCCAGATCTGCGTAACGTAATCCCATGATATTTCGTGTGATTCTTCATCGATCAGAATTGTCTTTCTATCGGGATGGCCCGAGCACAGCCATACCTCTCCGATCTTTCCTTCAACGCCGTAAAGTTTTCCCAGGGATTCATCTCCCCATATTTCTTCTACAAATTGAGGAATACACCTTAGCATCTCATATCTCCTCCAAATTTTCTATCTTGCGAAATGCTAAAGCGGATATCAAAAACGCCAAAGCAGCGTATATCAAAAGCGGAACTATATCCATCGCGATTTGAAAGATCTGAAAGTTGAGTATGCTCACTCTCTGCATCGCGTCGGCCATAAAGGTAAGTGGAAAGAATTTTGAGATTATTTGTGCTACCTGTGGCATTTGATCTACGGGAATGAATAATCCGCTTACAAAGATCGTCGGGATCACATATCCTATTATTATCGCGCCGGAGATCTTTTGATTTGGAGAAAGCACGGCAACTATCATTCCAAATGACGAAAATGCAAAACTACCGAGAGCCAATATCAAAATAGATCTCAAAGGCGCGTTAAAACCACTGCCAAAATATATCTGGGCCGCTAACAGTGCGATTGTGCCTTTTACAATGCCATCAAAGGTATACGCGAGTGTCTTTCCGAGTATGTAGGAAGTTCTGTTGACAGTACTGGTTATTATCCCAGAAAGGATTCCATGTTCTCTCTCGTAAGAGATCGTAAAGGAAAGGCCTATTGCGATACTTGCTATGGCAATAAGAGCCGCTATGCCGGGTATCATGAAATCAACGTAATTTAGGTTCGATCCTGCAGGCCCTTCAAATGAAAGTTTAGGGGGCCCGATGGGTATTTTCACATTCGGCTTTTTGTAAAGTTCAAGAATGTTGTAGATCATAACGCCGTTGCTTACCTCAGAAAGTATCGATCTAAGAGCCTGATATATAACAACAGAGGTTTGAATATTGGCAACAGAAGGAACAAAGTTAAGTGAGAAATTATTCGACTTCTGAACATCCTCTGAAAATCCCTGCGGTATTACTATTGCGCCATCAAATCTACCATCATTGAGGCCCTTTGTAAGATCATCGTAATTACTTACAGATATGAAACTATCTCCCTTCAACATTCCATAGACAAGAGAGAGTATTACTTTAGAGTATTCGCCTGTATCCTCATTGTAGACCGCTATCTTGTAATTTGCCGGATTTAACATACTTGGAAAGATATATCCCAAAATTATCATGAGAATTATCGGTACGACCACGGTCAAAAAGATCATACTTTTTGATCTGTACATTATCTTTATTTCATTTAAAAATGTTCTCAACACGTCCATCTCATATACCTTCTCTGTAAGATGAAAGCAATAGATAATCCTCTACTTCAAAGTGTGCCGTGCCATTTCTGTCTATGTAAAAGGTAAAGGGTTCTCCCTTCAGATGATCAAAGGCGTGGATGTAAACATTGTTGAGATTTTCAAAGTTGACCTGAACCTTTCCACTCGAGATCATATTGCCAACGTAAAGCACGAGAGAATTTTCCGTCCTTCTTAAGATCGAAATGACAGATTGGGGATCGCTGTTTTTTAACACCTCCATCTTCCCATAAGAAAGTGCCGGTGTACTTTTTCTCAGTCTGATAAGGTCTCTTACGAAATTCTCAAAATCCTTACTTCCCCTCGAAAAGTCAAGATGAAAGTCGTTAAAGATATCTGGCTTATCCGTGAGCGCAAATTCCTGACCGTTGTAGAGCAGGATGGCCCCCTTTTGAACCATCAAAAGCGTTGTCCATGCGTGTAACTTCTTACCGACGTACTTTGCGATACGTTCTTGATCGTGATTTTCGAGAAACCTCAACTTTATATGATCGTCAAATATCTGCTTTTGATACTCGAAATTCGAAGCGTAATTAGAAAGGACATTTTTCCCTGCAAAATAGGCTTTGAGAATATCATAACTATCGTAATCGTAGGTTACATCGAATGCCTGATAAAGGTAGGGATCCTTTGATTCTGAAAGCCATAAGAGGCTTTTAACGTTTTTGAGTTCAGATCTTGCCCTGTTCCAAAATCCAATGGGAACAAGGCCAGCGACATCGCATCTAAAGCCGTCTATATCGTAATTTTTTACCCAAAATTTAAGAGTATCTATCAAATAATCCGAAAGGGCAGCATTTGAAAAATCAAAATCTATTATGTCTGACCAGTCGGCCACCTTTCTCGTTGGCCTTCCATTCCCATCTCTCATGAACCATTCCGGATGTATTTTGGCAAGCACCGAATCGGTGGCCATGTGATTGAAAACAACATCCATCATAGCCTTCATTCCCAAATTGTGAATAGAAGAGACAAGACATTTGAACTCTTCTTCGGTTCCCAAAGAAGGATCTATCGATCTGTAATCCCTTATAGCGTATGGAGAGCCGAGGGTTCCCTTTTTATTTTCAATTCCCGTCGGATGAATGGGCATAAACCACACATAATCAACGCCGAGATCCTTTATTCTTTTAAGATCGGATTCTACCTTTGAAAATCCTCCGTAAGCCCTTGCAAAAACTTCGTATATTACAATTCTTTCAAGATCCTTAGATGTATTTAATGCCAAAATATTGCCTCCATTGTTAAATATTCATCTTTTAAAGTATATTCGTTATATTATATAATCTTACAGAGTATATTTTATCACAGGAGGATGCCTTAAATTGAAAATTGAGGATTTTGATTATTATCTTCCAGAATCTTTAATAGCCCAGAGCCCTGTCAATCCAAGAGATCATTCAAAATTAATGGTAATTCACAAAGACACGGGAGAGATAGAGCACAGGATCTTTTACAACATAATAGATTATTTGAAAAAAGATGATTTACTCATTTTAAATGAAACCAAGGTCATAAGGGCCCGACTTATCGGGAAAAAAGAAACTGGGGCAAATGTCGAGGTCTTTTTACTGAAAAAAATAGGTGATAAAATTTGGCAAACGCTTGTAAGGCCCGGCGGAAAAATAAAAGAAGGAACAAAAGTTATCTTTAACGGCGCAGAAGGCGTGTGTGTCAAACATCTCTCTGACGGAACAAGGTACTTTGAATTTAACGTGGAAGACGAAGAACTTGAAAAGATAGGAGAAATTCCACTTCCGCCGTACATAAAGAAGCCTCTCGATGATCCGTCACGCTACCAGACCGTTTACGCAAGAGATCCTGGCTCTGTGGCCGCTCCAACGGCTGGCCTTCACTTTACAGATCAACTTCTTGATGAAATAAGTGCAAAGGGTGTTAAAATATTGAAGGTTACCCTCGATGTGGGGCTTGACACATTTAGGCCGATACATGAAAAAGAGATCGAGGACCACAAGATGCACACTGAAAATTACAGAATTCCCGAAGAAGTCATAGAAGAAATAAAACAAAAAAAAGGGAGAGTAATAGCGGTGGGAACAACTGTCGTAAGGACTCTCGAGTCGTGGGCAAAAACAGGTCAACTTTACGGAGACACATCTCTTTACATATATCCACCTTACAAATTCAAAGTCGTGGAAGGACTTATAACGAATTTCCACCTTCCAAAATCTTCCTTGATAGTGCTTGTATCTGCATTTGCAGGGAGGGAACTTGTAATGAGATCTTACAAAATAGCGGTTGAAAATGGTTACAGGTTTTTCTCATTCGGGGATGCCTGTTTATTTATCTGAGATGGAAAAGCCAAGAGAGCGGGCTCTAAAGCGTGGAATAGAAACTCTTAGCGATGCCGAACTTGTATCGATCCTTTTGAGGACCGGAACGAAGGGTAAAAACTTTTTGGAAGTCGCCGAAGAACTTTTAAACAAATTCGATAATTCCTTCGTTAAAATGAGAAATGCCTCTTTTGAGGAATTTTTTGATTCCTCGTTGGGAATAGGGGAAGCAAAGTCTTTGGCCATAAAAGCGGCGCTCGAGATAGGAAATAGAATGTGGAAGGAATCTCTGAAAGAAAAGAAATTTCTTAAATCCGCAGAAGAAGTTTACGATTTTTGCAAAGATATGGTACTTGCGACGGTTGAGAGTGTAAGGGTCATAGCGCTTGATTCTCAGTTAGGAATCATAGCGGTAAAAGATCTGACCGTGGGAATTGCAAATGCCTCTTTGATCCATCCACGCGAGATATTCGGAATGGCCATAAGATATCCTTCTTCGGGAGTTATAGTCGTGCACAATCATCCATCTGGAAATCCTACTCCAAGTAAAGAAGATGAAGAGGTAACATACAAAATCAAAGAAGCGGGAGAGATCCTCGGGATAAAATTGATCGATCATGTCATCGTCGCATCGCATGGTTTTTACAGTTTTTCGAAAATATTGAGGATATGAGAGGAGGTTTCAGATGAGAGTTATAAATTTCATGGATACAACTCTTCGGGACGCACATCAGTCTTTACTCGCAACGAGAATGAAAATTTCCGAAATGCTTCCTGTGCTTGAAGAGATGGATGAAATAGGCTACGAAGCCTTTGAAATGTGGGGTGGCGCAACTTTTGATTCCTGTCTGAGATATCTTAATGAAGACCCCTGGGAAAGACTTAAAGAAATAAGAAAAAGGGTCAAAAAAACAAAATTGCAAATGCTTCTAAGAGGCCAGAATATACTCGGTTATTCGAATTATCCTGATGATGTTCTTGAACTGTTCATAAGGAAAACAGCAGAAGATGGCATAGATGTTGTGAGGATCTTTGACGCTTTGAATGATCCAAGAAATCTTGAAAAATCTGTAGAATATGCGAAAAAATATGGTATGCACGTTCAGGGAGCGATAAGTTACACGGTAAGTCCGGTACACACCATAGAAAAATACGTCGAATTTGCAAAATCAATAGTTGAGATGGGAGTGGATTCTCTTTGCATAAAGGATATGGCAGGCCTTTTGACCGCTCCTCAATCTTACAAACTTGTAAGGGCTCTCAAGAAAAAATTCGATCTGCCCGTCGAAGTTCATTCTCATTTCACAAGTGGCCTCGCAGATGCCGCTTACTGGGCAGCCATAGAGGCTGGAGCCGATATAATAGATACTGCGACGAGCGCTCTTGCCTACGGTACAAGTCAGCCGGCCGTTGAGCCTTTCGTCATGATGATAAGGGATAGCGAAGAATACGAGACAAGGTTGGATATGGAAAGGATAAATCGCGTCAACGATCATTTCATAAAGGTCAGGGCAAATCATAAATCTGAAGATGTCGCGATGACTTCGATAGATTCAAGAATCTTCTCGGCTCAGGTTCCGGGAGGAATGCTTTCAAATCTCGTAAGCCAACTTAAAGCCCAAAACGCGCTTGACAGATACGACGATGTCATGAAAGAGATACCTAAAGTAAGAGAGGATCTCGGTTTTCCTCCTCTTGTAACTCCTACAAGCCAGATCGTCGGAGTACAGGCTGTTTTGAATGTTTTAAATGGTGAAAGGTATAAGATGGTTACAAAGGAAACCAAGAATTATGTCAAAGGTATGTACGGAAAGCCTCCGGCACCGATAAGCAAAGAGATAATCAAAAAGATCCTCGGGAATGAAAAGCCAATAGATGTAAGGCCTGCGGATTTGCTTGAGCCAGGGCTCGAAAAGGCAAAAAAGGAAATAGGAGAACTTGCCCAAAGCGATGAGGATCTTCTCAGTTATGCGCTCTTTCCACAGATAGCAAGGCCATTTCTCGAAAAAAAATACATTGCAAAGGTTAAAGTAGACTTTAAAATCGCAGACGATTATTTCTCAAGATTTCCGGAAATATCGATTTATCCTGTGTGATCATGAGAAGCGCAAGGATAGGAAAGACGGTTATAGAGATAAAACAGTGCGACATAACGAAAGAAAAAGTCGATGCGATAGTCAATGCTGCCAATTCCCATCTTTCGCACGGCGGAGGAGTGGCACTTGCAATATTGATGGCCGGAGGGGATGTGATAAACAAAGAATCACGTGAATACATTCAAAA
>CAYSSO010000038.1:0-4572 GCA_964433875.1 uncultured Mesoaciditoga sp. | reverse complement strand
TGAAGACAGGAGAGGTGGCCGTAACTTCGGCGGGAAGGTTAAATGCGCATTTTGTAATACATACAGTAGGTCCGGTATGGGGCGAAGGGAGAGAAGATGAAAAACTTTCAAAAGCCTTTGAAAATGCGTTTAAAAAGGCCGAAGAACTCAATTTAAAAAGCATTGCTTTTCCAGCGGTGAGTTCTGGCATATACGGTTTCCCCAAAGAGAGATGCGCGAGAATATTCTACGAGGTTGTAAAGAGATACTTTTTGGGTAAATCGTCCATAGAGTTAGTTAGAATGTGTCTGTATTCGAGAGAAGATCTTGAGATCTTTGAAAATGTTTTTGATTCAATCGGAGGCTTTCAATGATAGAGGTAAAAAGTACAAATCATTTCTTCAACTTTTCTTCAAAAAACAAACCTGTTATAAAGGTCTCTTCTGGAACGATTTTAGAAGTTGAGACGATGGATTGTTTTTCAAACCAAATTCAAAATCCTTCGGACACACTTGATTCGATCGACTGGTCTAAGATAAACCCGGCGACGGGTCCCATCTTTGTTGAAGAGGCCGAAGCGGGAGACACTTTAAAAATAGAGATAATGAACATATCTGTAACAAATCAAGGCGTTATCGTGACGGGGAAGGATGAAGGACTTCTTGGCCATCTTATGGATGGCATCCATGTGAAGATCGTTCAGATAAAAAAAGACATGATCATATTCGATTCAAAACTTTCTATTCCTGTTAACAAAATGATAGGAGTAATAGGTGTTGCTCCTAAAAGTGGAGAGATAAGTTGCGGTATTCCCGGCTCGCATGGCGGGAATATGGACAACATAATGATAACAACCGGATCGATCCTTTATCTGCCAATATACACGAAAGGAGCGCTTTTGGGAATAGGAGATCTGCACGCTGCCATGGGAGACGGAGAGATAGGTGTAAGCGGGGTAGAAGTTGCAGGAAATGTCAAGATCAGGGTAAAGGTCTTGAAGAATTTAAAGATAAATGATCCAGTTCTATCAGACGATCAGTACTTTACAACTATTTCATCTGCAAAGACTATAGATGCCGCGATAAAACAATCTGCCGAGGAAATGGCAAGCATTCTAAAAGAAAGATTGCCGTTGAACATGCACGAGATCGTCATGCTTATGAGCATATCCGGCCACGCAGAGATTTGTCAGGTCGTCGATCCTCTTAAAACTGCAAGATTCGTAATGCCAAACTGGATTCTTAACTCTTACAAATTTGACTTTACCAGTTTCTAACCAGGACGATCCTTTCCATGGGCAGATCATTTCCCGTTGCCATTACCGATGCAGAGTACTTCTCAACGGTCGAAGCCTTGATGTCGTGATTTTTGTACCACACATTTACAATGGTAAGAGTTGAACTTTGGGAAACGCTTAGCGCATAGTCTTTGAGGATTTTCGATTGATCGCCAAAGTAAGGAGAAAGTTCATCTATACTTGAAGGAATTTTACGATCCAAATAAAAGGATTGCATCACGGCTACCGTTATCTCAGAAAGGTTTGTCGCAACGGCAAGTGCACGTGCCTGATTTATTATCATCACGCCAATGGGAACAAATGCGGATATTATCGCCGCTATTATCGCCAAAACGATCAAAAGTTCTACAAGAGAAAATCCAGATCGAAAATTGCTTCGTCGAATCTTCCAGCGAAGCAATTGCAGAAAATCAAGCGAGTTTAACGTTAGATGCCTGTTTCCCCTTAGGTCCTTCTGTGACATCAAAGGTCACTTTCTGATTTTCTTTTAATTCCTTGTATCCTCCACCCTGGATGGCCGAATAATGGACAAAGATATCCGTTCCATCTTCGGCGGTTATGAAACCAAATCCTTTCTTTGCATCAAACCACTTTACAGTGCCTTTCATTCTTCTTGCCTCCTTAAAAATTCATCATCTTATTATATTCTAATTTTTACCAAAATCAAAATGAACATCTTACCGAATTTCAAGTCAAATATGTGATTGTGCAAATTTGATCTAACGTATTGAAAGTATTCCGATTTTGGTGTATAATTCATTCTCGACAATTTCAACCTGGAGGTAATCATGTTGGACAGAGAATTGAAGGAAAAGATCGACGAGGTTTCTTCTCTCATCAATGACAGTGAGATCTACGACTATTCAAATCCTGAGATAGTCTGGGACGATGAAGTCGGATATTCAATTGAAGAAGAAGAATCCGTACTCGAGGATCTTGTTTGGGGTGGAATGACAGAATCAGAGGCAAAGACCATTCTCAAGGAATACAAAGAACGTCTTCAAAAGGCTTCAAAAATCGTCAAACAAATGATAGACGAAGGAACGATTACTTCAGAAGACGAAATATGGGACTACATCGATGAAGACGAAGATGAAGATTTTTACTCTGACGAAGATCAAGAAGAAGAGGATAACGAAGATTACGACGAAGGAGAAGACGACGAAGACAGATAATCGAAGCCGGCAAAAGCCGGCTTTACTCTTTCATGATATCTCCTTTGTACTGTGAATTGAGTTTGTCCGAAATATAAGCATCGATTGCATCTTTCAGAGTTCCCGTGGCATAGGGATAAATTTTTATGCCATTTTCTGTCAAAATATCGTAAGCCCTTTGGCCGAGGCTTCCAGCAATCAACACGTTAACTTTGTTTTTAATCAAAAATGATGGTACATTGCCCTGAGCATGATGCCCTTCGAAAGGGTTCCTTTTGAACTCGACAGATTCGATCTTTCCATTTTCCAATTCAATGAAGGCAAAGAATGGTGCATGACCGAAATGACCAGATATTTCTGTTTCCATTCCTTCATCTCCCATAACCGGTACCACTATTAACATTTTCATTCCTCCTTAAAAAATCTTAAAGTTTTATTCGCTATATAACGCTTGAACAAAAGGTGAGAAGTGAGATGGCCCGAGATCAATTCGTATTTGCGCGGCCTTCCCATTCTCTCCCAGAGATCTCTTGAAGATTTTTTTGGTATGAAAAGATCGAATAAGGCTTCAAAGAAAATCGCATTCTCTGGTTTTATGAATTTTGCAAAGATCGATGGATCGTATGTAAAACAAGGATGCATCTTTTCAAGGTCCTTTAAATTGTTAAATTCTTTTGCCATCCTTTCAAAAATGTGATGCTTTATATTACAAACAATCGGGGTACAAAGTTTGTTCTCTTCGTAATTTACCCTCAAGACTTTAGTCGCAATGCTATGCCATGTGATGTACTCGTAATTTCCGCCGGTAACAACAAAAGATCCCTTTCTTATCCTTCTGTCTATAGCCATAGAAATAGTCGCGATCATGCCCCCAAAACTAAAACCCATTATATTTATCTCTCTAAAACCAGATCTTTCGAGATAATCTATCCATGTCAATATCTCGGTAACGGCTTGATCGAACCTTTTTGCAAGTTGTTTGTCGGTGCCTTTTATAAAAGACAAACCACTCTTCTGACCTTCCGGCGTTCTTTCGAAATGGTATGGAAGCACAGGCATCAAAGTCGCATATCCTGACTTTGAAAAAATCAAAGGATAATATTTGAGATGATCGAAATTCCTTTGTCCGGTTCCATGGATAAAGACAATGCTTTTTTTTGAATCATCTAATTTAAAAAGTAAGGCTTTCGCCCTGTCTACCTTTTCTATGCCAGAAGGGACAGGGCTTTTGAATTCAATTACGTCGATCTTCCCTTCTGGACGAACGGAATATTCTACTTCTCTTTTGGCGAGATACATGATTCATATCTTTTCAAAAGAAATAAAATAATGATATTCGAATTCAATGTAATTGACTTCTTTAAATCCGTAAGGTTCGATTTTAGATTTCAACATTTCTCTTGAAAATCTAAAATGCTTTGGTGGACCAAAATCAGTCTCTAATTTGAACTCAACCATGTCGAGGTTAGCACCCTTTTTCAAACTCTTCGATAAAACCTTTAAAATTTCGTCCTGACACTCTATATCGTGAAAAGAATTGGAGAAGAAAACGTGGGAAGCATTCGAAAAGTCATTGGTTTTTATCCACTCGCAGACATTTTTGGCTATCTTTTCTATCTTCGAATTGGAGTAATTGGGGTTTTGAAAATTATCTCCATAGGCATCTATGGAATAAACCTTCGCGGAAAGATTTGCGAAATTCATCGAATAAAAGCCATCTCCCGATCCGACGTCAAATACAACGTCAGACGGACCAAGATTGAGCGCTTTTATAACCTCAGAACCCATCGAATGCCTCAAATCGCTGTTTATGTTTTGATGGCGCATAAAATGTTCACGATTCATATGATCCATTCTAAAACCTCCTTTTATCTTAAATGATTATATCACATATATGATAAAATGTACAGATTTTCTTTCATTGCTTTACACACCACTCTTGGCGCATCTTCAGTCACTCGGGTATAATATAAGTGTTTTTAATATTATAACCGAAGGGATGGGATATCACGAAGTTAAATGAAGAACTTCTAAAGAAGATTTCCGAGCAGATAAAGGGAAAAAGTCCAAAAGCGCATACAATTCATATATGCGCCGGCGGCGGTTGCATATCGGCAGGAGAGATATCCGTAAAGGAAGCGC
>CAYSSO010000037.1:0-14712 GCA_964433875.1 uncultured Mesoaciditoga sp. | reverse complement strand
ACATGGTAGGCTCGATTCAGGTTGCTCCTGAAATACTCGCTTTGAATATTCATCTAAAATAATGAATCGAGGGGACTAAGTCCCCTCGATTTTTATTTCTTCAAATCTATTGTTTTCGAACTCGAATTCGTAAAGTTGGGCGTTTTTCGGTATATATTCTTTGACGTTATCGAGTGTAAGGCTTTTGGCGTAAAGCAAAAAAGCAGATATAGTTACTCCGTGAGATACAAAAAGCAGGTCATCATATTTTTGAATGTATTCTTTTACGGCTTGGACTATTCTGTTTTGGACATCCAAAACGCTCTCGGAATTTTCTATTTTCCATTTTGAAGGACTCTCCATCCACACTTTACCTTCTGGAGTTTTCATGAGTTCATTGAGAAAATTGCCCTCCCATGCTCCGTAATTCATCTCTCTGAACCTTTTATCCGTATCAACTTCGATACCGAGTATTTCTCCTATTATTCTTGCGGTCTGGTAGGCTCTTAAAAGATCGCTTGAGACTATTCTGCTCACGCGTTCCTTTAGAAATTCAGCGATTTTTTTGGACTGAACTATGCCTTCTTCATTCAGGGGAAGATCTATGCTCTGACCCTGTATTATCCCGGAAAGGTTTGAATCGGTCTGGCCATGTCTGAGAAGGTAAAATCTCTTCATTTAACCACCTATGTATCTGCCAATTATATCGATACTTTTCTTGACAGCAGGAGTTTTAAAAACTCTTATTCCTTCATCAAGGCGGGCGAGCCATTCATTTTGAGATCTTTTTACGATTATGTAGTAAATCTGGACAAACTCTTGATCCACGGAAACAGTTTTCAAAAGGTATTCGTCATTTCCTTTGAACAAACCTCTAAACTGGACTACCATTCCATCTTCGCTGAATTTCTCATTTGAGATCCTTTCGAGTTTTGAAAGATCGATTTCCTTTAAGTGCACATGCGGCATTTTACCATCCACCATTCTTTTTGTGCTGAAATTCATACTTTTTATAACCAAAGACCACGAGTTCCTGCCAAATTCATTCCATTTCCGGCCATATTTCGTCGCTTTTAAAGGCTTTATCTGCCGTTCAAAAAAGGGTACTCCAAGTTCTTTTAAATTTTGGGAGATCCATTCAAAATAACCCCTATCATCCGTTACTATAACGAATTTGCCGTCTTCTTTTAGAAGTCCGAGGACATTTTTAAAAAAAGGCTTTGAGAACAACCTTTTTCCTTCCTGTGAATGCTTTGGCCATGGTAGAGGATAAAAAGAAAGTACCAGATCGAGCGAGTGATTCGGAAAGAGTTCGGGAAGCAAGAATTTGGCATCTCCATGGAAGATCATTAAATTTTGAAGATCGAAATCAACGGCCCTTTTTGCCGCTTTGATACAGGATATTTCAGAGTTTTCTATGCCCCAGAAATGATCTGCTCTTCTTGATCTTGCCATCCTTGTAAGCATTTCGCCATTTCCGAATCCTATCTCCAAAATATGTCTTCCTTCTTCAATCTTAAGGGGTATTTCTATGAATTCGGCAAATGAAATGTACTTAAGAGACCTTATACTCTTCGAAACTTTGAAGTTTGTATAATTTTGCATAGAGCCCATTTTCTTTCATTAATTTTTCGTGATTCCCTTCTTCTATTATTTTACCGTCATCTATGACGATTATTCTTTCGACATTTCTCACAGTCGATAATCTGTGCGCTATGATTATAGTCGTCCTTCCAGCGGTCAACCTCTCGCTTGCTTTTTGAATAAGCGCTTCCGTTTCGACGTCTACATTGCTTGTTGCCTCATCCATTATAACAACTTTTGGCTGCCTTACAAAGGCCCTTATCATTGAAATGAGCTGCCTCTGACCCATTGAAAGATTTGTACCGCCTTCGTGAACCTGTGTGTCGAGACCGTGAGGAAGCGATGAAATGAACCTTTCTATCTCCAAATTCTTTATTGCTTTTTCGACCATTTCGCGCGTTACCCTTTTATCGAAAAGCGTTATGTTGTCTAAAACGGTTCCCGAAAAGAGCATTACCTCTTGAATCACGATATTTACCTTGCTTCGTAATTCCTCTATCGGGCATTCTCTTACTTCTACACCACCGATCTTTACGCTTCCTTTGGAATACGGATAAAGGGCCGTCAAAATCGATGAGATCGTCGATTTGCCGGCGCCGGTATGACCAACAATTGCAAGTTTACCTCCATCTTCTACGGTAAAGGAGATATCCTTCAGTATTATGCTGTCTTCGGAATATCCAAACCACAAATTTTTTACTTCTATCTTTCCATCTCTGATCTTCGCGTTTGATCTCGGATAGGCCGGAGACGGAAGGTTCAAAAGTGCCCTTATTCTCTCTATTGAAACCATTGCAGATTGAATATTCGAAAAATTTTCTGCAAGATCATTTATTGGTGTAAAGGCCATGCCTATATAACTTATGAAGGCGTACAAAGTACCAATCTCGAGTTGACCATGGATTATCGATTGAATGCCAAACCATATGACAAGCGCCGTACCAAGATATCTTAAGAAATCTATCAAAGGTCTAAAGATGGCAAAAACGAGTAACTGCTTCATGGCGGCAACGTAATATTCGTTGTTTATAACTGAAAATTCATCTGATTTTTCCTTTTCTCTGTTGAAAAGTAACGTAACGATCATACCGCTGAGATGCTCTGCAAGAAAGCCATTTATGGCGGCGAGTTTTGCCCTGACAGTCCTGTAAGTCCTTCTTGAGAAGGTTCTAAAGACAGAGGTTATAAATGCCACGGCTAAAAAGATTGGAATTGTGATGAGAAACAATTTGACGTTTATGATGTACAAAACGTAAAGTATGCCGGCTATAAGGACAGCATCTTTAAAAATGGACGAGATCATCGTTGAGAACATGTTGTTCAAATTTTGAACGTCATTTGTGACGCGAGTTACAAGCCTCCCGCTTATGTTGGTATCGAAAAATCTCATGGGCTGATTTACAAGATGGACAAATAAGTGGTTTCTTACGTCATTTACCGCCCTTATTCCAACGCTTTGAGAGGTATAGTTTTGAATGTATGAGAGCACAAAAGAAACAAGGTATATTAGAAATATCTCAAAGGCGATGAGCGTAATTCCGTTAAATCTTATTTTGTTGTACTCAGATCCGCTTATTTCGTAACTTTGACCGTTACCCTTGAAAACGTAATTTGGGCCCTCTTTCTGGACCATGTACTCTCCACCTGGAGATGGAATGAAATATTTTCCGTCTATCTCTATTGAACTGTAGGACGGCTTGTTAGACAATGTGTAATTGGAAGGATTGAGATAGAGATTTATCGCATTGCTTGTGAGGATAGTTGGAAGCAACCCTATCAAACTTATTAAGATCATCAAAATTATTGAGAGAGTCATCATCTTCCAGTATGGTTTTATGTATTTAAAGACCCAGAATGAAAGTTTTAAACTATCCCAAAAAGGTAATTTGTACTCTTCCTGCTCGTAATTTTGAGGCATCTTGTTCCTTTCACATCGCGGATTCTTTTGTGTTGATTTTCAAAATTTCTTGAAGCTGTAATATCACTTTCTTGACCATGGCATTGTCAAGTCTTACCGATTCTTCAACTTTTTTGCAGGCATATACCACGGAAGAATGATCCCGTCCAAACCATTCTCCTATCTCCGCAAAGGTTTTGCCGAGGTACTTTCTTGCAAAAAACATCCCTATTTGTCTTGCATTTGATAACTTCGCAGTTCTCAATTTTGCATCTATTTCGGCCGGTCTTATATCAAAGATCATAGAAAGCGCGTTGAAAAATATCTCCTTCTCGATGGCCTTTTCTCCTTTAAAGTCCTTTATCTGGACGCCGGCTATTTCTTTTACTATTTTGGATATTTCCGATTCGTTAACGGCATTTTTTGAACTTTTGAATGCTATTTTGTTTATGATACCCTTGAGCGTTCTTATGTTGTCCGATGCGTTTACTATCTCTTTTAACATTTGATCGTCAAGAGGTATTGAATTTCTGGCGGTGAAAGCTTTTGCAATCTCTAACTTGGTTTTGAGGTCTGGATTATCTATCTTTACCATAAGACCCATTTGTAATCTTGAGACGAGACGAGGTTGAAACTGTGACAGTTGAACCGGTGTTCTATCGCTGCAAAGGATTATCTGCCTTTGATTGTCTATGAAATGATTCAAAGTGTGAAATAGTTCAGATTGAATGCCTTCTTTTCCTTCGAGTATTTGAATATCATCTATCATCAAAACATCTAATTTCTCTCTCAAATTCTTTCTAAAGTCTATTGTAGACCCGTTTTTGATCGATACGACAAGATCATTCATGAACTTCTCGGCAGTCATGTACATAACGTGTAGATCCGGTTCATTTTCAAGCAAATAATTTCCTATTGCGTTCAGCAAATGTGTCTTGCCAAGTCCAACGCCTCCGTAAAGAAAGAATGGATTCATCTTGCCAGGATTTTTTGCAACTTCTATGGCACCGTCATACCCTTCTTCATTGAAAGGACCAACTACAAAACTTTCAAATGTGTACTCTTTATTGAATTCGCTAAGAAGCAAAGGTCTTTTTCTGACAAGCGGTATATTTTGCTTTGTCTGGGAATCCTCAATAACTTCGTCCTTTATCTGATACGGTACGTCTCGCCCGATGACCTCTTTTATAGATTCGGAAAATTGGCGGGCATATCGCTGGCTTATCCAATCTTTTATGAATAAATTTCCAACGCTAAAGGTTATAAGATCATCTTTTACAGATTCGACTCTAAAGGTGCTAAACCACATTTCCCATATTTTTCTCGATATCTTTGATTTTAAAACATTTATTATCTCTTCTTTTATGTCCATATAACCCCTCGACATCATCGTGAATTAAGTATAGAAAAAATGATTGCCTACTTTCCAATTTCTCTTTCTATCTGCTGGATCATGAACAGTCTGTGGTACAGTCCGTTGAGTTTCATAAGTTCATCGTGATTGCCCGATTCGACTACCCTTCCGTTATCTATAACAAATATTATATCGCTGTTCTTTATCGATGCGATGTTGTGAGTTATCACGATAGTTGTCATACCTTTAAACTCTTTTTCGATATCTTCAAGGATCATGGTTGCAGTTTGGGAGTCTACGGCCGATAGTACATCATCTAAGATTATAACCTGGGCATCTTTAAAAATTCCCCTCGACAAACTAAGGCGCTGTCTTTGACCTCCGGAAAGTGTTACACCTCTCTCTCCTACAAGAGTGTCGTATTTATTTTCGAACTTAACAACTTCTTCATGAAAATGGGCTACTTTTGACGCGTCTTCAACCTCGTTGTCGGAAAATTCTTTAAGACCAAAGGCTATATTTTGAGAAATCTTCGTGCTGAAAAGAAATGATTCCTGAGGAACAAGCAAAACATTGTCTCTGAGTGATTTTGCACTGATCCTGTTTATGTCCACTCCATTGTAAAATATTTTTCCATCTTCCACGCTGTAAAGTTTTGTCATCAGTTTCGCGATCGTTGATTTGCCTGAACCTATTTTTCCTATTATAGCAGCCTTTTGACCTGCTTGAATTTTCATGTTGAAATTTTTAATGACATTCTTTTCATTGTAAGAAAAATCGAGGTTTTTTATCTCGAGACTCTGAAACTTTCCAGGAAAATTTAAACCGCTATCGTCTCTTTCCGGATTGTTCATGAGGGAATTGATCCTTTCCTGAGATGCCCTTCCCATCTGGACAACATTTATGACCTGGCCAATGGCAACGAATGGCCATGTAAGCATTCCGAGATAACTTATGAAAGCGACAAAATCACCAATATTTACAGAACCGCTTATAACCATTTGGCCTCCGAGAAAGATGGCTATTGCCATTGTAAGGGCGGCAAGGAAACTTATCAAAGGGCCATAAACGGCCGAAATCCTTAAAAGGATGAAATTGTCATCGGCAAATTTATCGCACGTTTCCTTGAAAAGATCGTTGAATTCCTTTTCAACCCCGTAAGATTTTATCGTCTTTATATTCGAAAAACTTTCCTGAGCCCTTTCGCTTATAAAAGAAAAATCACTCTGGACCTTTTTAAATCTTTGATGAATTTTTCCTCCAAAATACCATGACGAAAGCGCCACGAAAGGCAAAGGGATCAAAGAGATAAGAACAAGTCTGATATCTACAACCATTAGCATGCCACCAAAGACAAAGGCAGTCATCGCTATCGCGTCAACGGTCATTATGACACCCTGGCTTAACATCTGGCTGACAGCCTGCACATCATTCGTGTAATAAGCCATGAGATTGCCCACACTTGTAGAATCAAAAAAGGAAATAGGGAATCTCAAAAATTTGTCAAATAATCTTTGCTGTGCGTACGCCTGAAACTTCCTTGCGCTGCCGACTATAAACATTCTCCATATAAATCTCCCGATCACTACACCACCAGCGATAAGCACTATCAAAATCACGTATCTAAATATGATCGAGAGATCGACTGGAGGCTTTACGACAAGATTTACCACATCGCCTATATATTTGGGCACAAGTATTTGAAGATAGTCTATTAGAACAAGGAAAAGCACGCCTGTGAGGTAATATTTCCATCTTTTTTTGAAAAATTCAATTATCAAAGTTCGATCACTTTACTTTCCAAATTTGAAGGGTTGAAAAGCACGCACGTAGCCCTTCCCGTGAGATAACCACAACTTTCTCCAGGATTTATAACGATCGTTTTTCCGTATTTTTTTAAGATTAATCTGTGAGTATGGCCAAAGAGTACGAGATCGTATAGACCGGATCTTATCGCCGGATAAAGAGATCTCGGCTCATGCATGAGATAAATTTTCTTTCCTTCGACATTTAGCCAGTTCGGAGAATTTTTTATCCTTCCATTCGATCGCTTTTGAAGAAAGAGTTTTTCTCCGTCATTGTTTCCAAAGATCCCGTTGAATTCCCAACTTTCATTCAAAAATGGCAGAATTGCAAATGGAGAGACAAAGTCTCCGAGATGGATCACCCTTGTTACATCACTTTTTCTGGCGATCTCAACGGCTTTTTGTATTTTTTCCATGTTGTCGTGAGAATCGGAAATAATCATCCACATGATCTTTACCTTTTGTAAACTCTTGGGCCAAAGATCTTGGTGCCAATTCTTACAAGGTTTGATCCTTCCTCTATCGCCACAATGTAAGAATCTGACATGCCCATGGAAAGAATTTTCATTTCAACATTTTCTATCTTTTGATCCCTTATGTGATCGAAAAGTTCCTTTGTGAGTCTGAAATAAGGTCTTAATTTCTCGGCTTCCACAGCAGGCCCCATTGTCATAAGACCCATGATCTTGACGTTTGAAAGTTTTGATATCTCTTTGACGATCTCTTCTACATCTTCTGGCATAGCACCCGATTTTTGGGGCTCCCTTCCGCTGTTAACCTCTATAAGAATATTAATCTTCTTATTATAAATCTGACATTTTTTATCGAGGATTTTTGCCATTTCAACGGATCCTATAGTTTCTATCATATCAAAAAGACGTATCATCTTATTTATTTTGTTTTCTTGAACAGATCCTATGAAATGCCATTCTGCCGGGCTTTTTACCATTGAAATGACCTTTTCTGCTTCCTGAACATAATTTTCTCCGACGATTCGTGCCCCGGCCTTAATTGCCTCTTCTATCTCCCAGGCTTCTCTCGATTTTGCAGCTATTTCGAGGTTAACCCCCTCCGGCAGTTGGGAAAGTATGATCCTGACATTTTCGCTTATGCTCATCTAAAACACCTCGTTCCGACAGGTGCCCCACCCGGTATTTGCTCTCGTGCAGACACAAAGAATGCCTTGAGGCATTTCATCAATAAATAATTTTACCGAATTAAGTATATCTCAAAAATTGAATTTAATCAACCTTAAATCACAAAAATTGACAAAAATAACCTTTGTATGGTATCATAAAGTAAATTAATTATGAATGAGATGGATAGAATGATAGAAAATTTAATCGGGCAAATTCTTGCAAATAACAATAATAATCCGATCGACACTGGTCGATTGGGTTGAATTTTTTGAATTTTCCCAAGAGACCGGTGAAAAGACACCGGTCTTTATCTTTATATAAGGAGGAATTGTATGAAAGAAGAGGATTTATTGAAGGTGATCAAAGAGAAGAACGTCAAGATATTGAGACTTCAATTCACGGATCTCGATGGAACGCTAAAACAGGTAAGCGTTCCTACCTCTGACGTTCGAAGGGTACTCGATGGCAAGGTTATGTTTGACGGATCCTCTGTCGAGGGCTTTGCAAGGATTCAGGAGTCAGACATGTACTTAAGGCCAGATCTTTCAACTTTTACACTGATACCATGGGAAGATTCCAAATCTGCAAGGATAATATGCGATGTCATGGAGCCGGATGGCAGTGAGTGTAAGGAATCTCCGAGGTACATTCTCAAAAAAGTTGTGAACGAAGCAAAACAGATGGGATTTGAAGCCCAGGCTGGCCCTGAGCCGGAGTTTTTCATCTTTGAGTCAGATGGAGATCCAAAAGAGGCTCTTGTGGATTCCGGAAGTTATTTTGATATGCTGCCTTTGAGTAGAAGTGAAATTGTGAGGCGAGAGATCGTTCAGGACCTTGAAGAGATGGGCTTTCAGGTTGAGGCAGATCATCACGAGGTTTCTCCTTCCCAGCACGAGATCGATTTTAGATATGCAGACATCTTAACGACTGCCGATAGAGTCCAAACATTTAAATTGGTCGTAAAGACAGTTGCTTTAAAGAACGGATTAAAGGCGACATTCATGCCAAAGCCGATAGAAGGAATAAACGGATCTGGAATGCACGTTCACATAAGTCTTTTCAAAGATGGTCAAAATGCCTTTTACGATCCAAAGGGTGAATATGAACTGAGCGAGATCTTTATGCACTTCGTGGCCGGTTTGATGGAACATTCAAGGTATATAACGGCTATAACAAATCCTACGGTTAACTCTTACAAAAGACTTGTGCCCGGCTATGAAGCGCCTGTGAATGTTGCGTGGGCAGTGAGCAACAGATCAGCCCTTATAAGAATACCTCAGGCGAGAGGAGAAAGAACAAGACTTGAGTACAGAAGCCCGGATTCCTCATGTAATGCCTATCTCGCATTTGCAGTTATTCTTGCCTCCGGACTTGATGGATTAAAACGAAATTTGATGCCTCCCAAACCGATAAACAAGAATATTTTTAAGATGAGCGATTCAGAAAAGAAAGGTAACAAGATAAAGTCTTTGCCTTCGAATTTAATGGAGGCGGTGGAACTTGCCAAAAAAGACAAATTGATCATCGACACTCTCGGGCAGAAAGCCTTTGAGATATTTGTCAGAATGAAGGAGATCGAGTGGAAGAGATTTTCAACGGCCGTCACAAACTGGGAAATAAAGGAATATTTTGAAAATGTATAAATGTCAAAGGGTAAAGATGCGATATCGCACTTTACCCGTCCTTTGCGAATTTTGCAAGTGGGAGAAAGATCAAAAGAAATATTCCAAGGGATATCCATCCAAAGGTGAAGGAAAAACGGGCGGCAGTAAATGTGAAAAGATAAGGGGCGATCGATCCTACTGAGATCTGGATTGAATTTATCAAAGATATTGAAAGCGGGAGAAGGCGTGGAGGTATCTCTTTGTATCCAGCCGGTATTGCGTAGAGTATCGAGAAAACTCCCGCCGATAATACCCCAAGGAGAGCTGTGTAAATCCATATGGCAAAAGTATTTGTCAGAAAAATTGTGGATATCAGGAAAAACATGACAACAGAAAGCAGGATCATGAATTGTTTTCTCTTTTTTATCCTGTCAGATATCATTCCTATTAAAGGGCCACCAATGGCACCGGCAACAAGCGTAAGCGAAGAGATCAATCCGGCAAGATCGCCATTCATGCCTTTCTTGACAAGATAAGGACTTAAAAATTGAGCCGTTGCAAAAAATGCGCCCCAAAAGCCGGCAAGGCTAAGGCCTATGAGCCATACATCTTTGTTTGCGAGGACCTTTTTCCATTCTACCTTTTCCTTTGTCTTTTCGTCTGGCGGAAGCAAAAGGTTATTTTCGATCGTTATGGCAAGACCAATAAGTCCTCCCACAACAAGCGCCGCTCTCCAGCCAACGACAACTGCTATCGCGTTCCACGCGGCAATTCCTATTCCAGCCCCAAGGTTAAAAGCACCATTGTAAAATCCCATTGCCATCCCTCTGTTTCTTTCCGAAAAAACATTCTTTATTATCCCCAGTGCCGGTGAAAAGTACATGGCCGCTCCAACTCCGACAAAGAATCTGAAAACCATCATAGATTCGAAATTCCACGCGAGGCCGGAAAGCAATGACATTATTGAGAGTAAATACATTCCCGCCATTGCAACGCGCTTATTCCCTATTTTGGCAGCAAGAAGGCCCGATGGAATTTGAAAAATGCCCGCGCCCAAAAGGAAAGATGTCGGAATTTCTCCGAGTTTTGAAAGGGGAATGGCCAAAGAAGACTCTATAAAGATGTAGAGTGGAGAGATGTTGTACCAATTGAGGGCATATGCCGCTCTCGATGAGATTAGAGATATGAAGTTTGTCATGAATTTTTTATTCATCTTGAATATATTCTCACATAGCATGTATGCTTGTCAAGCATAACGAATTGACAGCGGGATAAAATTATGATAGAATAAAGACGTATTCGAGGGCAGAGCCCTCGAATTTGTTTTCAAGTTAAGGAGTGTTTGAGATGGAAAACGTTGAGATTGTAAAAAAATTGGCTGAGGATGTGGCCAGAAGGATGAATTTGGAAATCTTTGAGGTTGATTTTAAAAAAAGAAAGGGAAGGTCCCTTCTGAACATAGTTATCGATGATCCAACTGGATATGTGAGCATAGATCAATGCGAGGCTTTTTCTAAGGAGATAAGTCCTTTGCTTGATGCCGAAAGTGAAATGGAAAATTACATTTTGGAAGTTTCTTCACCGGGACTTGACAGACCGTTGAGAAAAATACAGGATTTTGACAGATTTAAAGGAAAACTTGTAAAGATAAAGATCGAAAATGATAATGAGAAAAAAACAATAACCGGAAGGATAGTCAAATGTGACGTTGTATCCAACATGTTTTTTCTCGATGTCGATGGTATGATATCGTCTTATGATTTTTCGAAAATAAAATCTGCAAATCTCGTTGTGGAGTTTTGAGGAGGATGAAAAATGCTTAATTTAAATCTTTTAGAAGCGTTAGAACAACTTCAAGGTGAAAAAAATATAAGTCGTGATGAACTTTTTGAGATACTCGAGAAGGCCCTTACAACGGCCTATAGAAAGAATTTCAACGTTCAGGATGATACTCTCTCGATAAAGATAGACGGTGTAACGGGAGAGATAAATGTTGTTCAAAACATTACCGAAACGGCCGAAGATGGCACTGTAGAGGTCAAAACAATAAAAAAAGAAACTTTGAATACAAAAAAATTTGGAAGGATAGCGGCTCAAACCGCAAAGCAGGTACTCATCCAGAAGTTAAAAGAGATAGAGAAGGAAAATCTCTTTAACGAGTACATGGATCTTTATCATGCCGTAGTTACGGCAGAAGTTGTCCGTCCTTCAACAGGAGACGTTGAACTAAGATTAAACAAAGTTGATGCTATTTTGCCGGTAAAAGAAAGAATTCCAAATGAAAAGTTCAAGGTTGGAGATCTCGTTAAGGCTTACGTTATAGCCGTTGAAAAAAGAAATAAAGGGCCAGTTGTAGTCTTAAGCAGGGTCGCGAATGAACTTGTTCAAAAATTGTTCGAAAAGTACGTTCCCGAGATCGAGAGTGGTATAGTAAAAATAGTTGCCATAGCGAGAGAGGCGGGCTCAAGGACAAAAATAGCCGTGATATCTACGGATCCAAATGTAGATCCTGTAGGTGCCTGTATAGGAGAAGGAGGAAGCCGCGTAAATCAAGTTATAAAGGAGTTGAATGGTGAAAAGATAGATATAATTCCATTCTCTTCCGATCCAGTTCAGTTTGTTTCGAACGCACTTTCTCCTGCAAAGGTTATGGACATATCCTTAAGCGAGGAAGATCACAAGATGTACATAACGGTCTCGCCGACCCAGATCTCACTTGCGATAGGAAAAGATGGACAAAATGTGAGATTGGCATCGAAGTTGACCGGATGGAAGATAGAGATACGTCAATTCATGGGAGAAGGTTTTAAGAATTGAAAAAGGAAGAGAGTATACTTAGTATACTTGGTATAGCATCTAAAACGGGCAATTTGATTTTGGGGCAGAAGGCTTTGAAGACCTATATCTCGAGTTTTCAAAAAGAAAAATTAGTTGTCTTTGCCCGCGATCACGGCGGCAGTGTTGATGCTCTGATAAAAAAATGCCAAAATTATGGTGTGCCTTTTGTTAAATTAGACGTTGATAAGGCAAGGCTGGGTAAAGCCATTGGAAAAGAAGAGGTTTCCGCAGTCGGAATAATCGAAGAAACTTTTATAAGAGGAATAAATAAATTGTTAAATGAAAAAGTTAATGGAGGGATTTAATGGATAAAAAGATAAGAGTTCACGAACTGGCCAGACGGCTTAACATGACAAGCAAAGAATTGCTGGCCGAATTGGAAGATCTTGGCGTTGATGCCAAAAATCATATGTCAACGTTAGACGAATCTGTTGTCAATATGTTGTTAGAGATATATAGTTCAGAAGACGATGAAAATGAAACTGTTGTAAAGCAAAAAAAGCCTTCAAAACCCAAAGAACATATTGAAGAAGAGATTTTTGAAGAGAGACCAAAAAAGGCCGAACAAGAGGAGATAATTCGTGTAGAAAAAACAGTTGAAATAGAAGAGGGTAAAAGCATAACTTTGCGTGACTTCTGTGATATGACGATGATCCCCCCAACCAAGGTTATAAAGGATCTTTTCATGGAAGGAAAGGTTTTAACTATAAACACAATCCTCGAAAAGCCTTTGATCGAAGAGATTGCAAACAAGTATTCAATCCACGTAGAATTTAAATCTCCCAAAAAAAGTGAAATTTTAGATCCACTTAAAGAAGAGTTCGATAAATTTTACCAAAATTATCCGGACAAATACTTACCAAGGCCTCCGATAGTTACGATAATGGGCCACGTAGATCATGGCAAAACAACGCTACTCGATAGAATAAGAAAAACTCACCTTGCAGAAAAAGAGGCCGGTGGAATAACTCAGTCGATAGGCGCTTACAAAGCAACTATAAACGGAAGAAGCATAACCTTTATAGACACGCCCGGTCACGAAGCCTTTACAGAGATGCGCGCCCGTGGCGCTCAGGCGACAGACATAGTCGTTTTAGTCGTTGCGGCCGATGACGGTGTCATGCCTCAAACTGTGGAGGCTTACGATCACGCCAAAAATGCAGGTGTGCCGGTTATCGTTGCCATAAACAAGATAGACAAGCCAAACGCGAACATTGAACTTACAAAGCAGGATCTCGTAAACAAGTTAAACATAATTCCAGATGATTGGGGAGGAGATGTCCCCGTCGTTCCAATCTCCGCGAAAACCGGCAAAGGCATAGACGAATTGCTCGAGATGATATTACTCGTTGCGGAATTAAGGGAGATTAAAGGCTATTGGTATGGAAAGGCGAGAGGAATAATAATAGAATCCAAACTCGATAAATTCAAAGGCCCTGTTGCCACGGTAATAGTAAGGGATGGAATTCTCAAACTCGGTGATTACTTTGTCGCAGGAAACACGTATGGAAAAGTAAGATCTATCTTTGACGATGCCGGCAAAAGTGTAAAAGAAGCCAAGCCATCAGATCCTGTAGTTATAATGGGATTTGAAGAACTGCCAGAATCAGGTTCTATTCTCTACGTTATGCCATCTCAAAAAGAAGTGCGAGATTACATGGAAAGTCGGAAGGTCGAACAGACTCAAAGTGTAAAAAGAGTTAGACTTGAAAATATACATGAATTATCTGAAACGGAAGGCAGAAAGGTCTTAAACATCATAGTGAAGGCAGATACATTCGGAGCCCTTGAGGCCTTGAAAAATGCCATCGAAAAGATAGAACCTGAAGAGATCAAAATAGACGTAGTCCATGCAGGTATAGGAAATATAAATATAAACGATGTTTTGCTTGCATCGGCGGATCAAGCCGTCATTCTCGGATTTAGAGTTGGAATTGAGCCTAAGACCGAACTTAAGGCAGACCAACTCGGAGTCCAGATAAAAACTTACGAGATAATTTTTGATCTTACAGAGGACATAAAGGCCGCGCTTGCAGGTATGATGGAACCTGAACTTATCGAAGAGGTTATAGGCCATGCAAGAGTTTTACAGGTTTTCAACATATCCAAGGTTGGAAATATAGCCGGCTTTCAACTCTACGATGGGCGTGCCGAGAAAAATGCGAATGTCAAAATATTGAGAAATAATAATGTCATATTTGACGGACGGATAGAGGCTTTAAAGCATTTCAAAGATGATGTAAATTCCCTTGAGGCTCCCCAGGAAGGAGGCCTAAAGGTTGAGAATTTCGAGGATTTTAAGCCCAACGACGAGATAGAGTTTTACATAAAAAAAGAGGTAAGAAAATCCCCTACCTACAAAGAAGACAAAAAAGCGTGAGTTAACTCACATTTTACAATTAAAACATTGATTGTTCACCTTTATTTGGTAGGATATTTCTCGGTTCGCAATTTTTGAAAGTTCTTTTTAAATTAGGTCATTGAAAAACGGGCAGCAAAGAAGGTAAGGTTT
>CAYSSO010000036.1:1111-14854 GCA_964433875.1 uncultured Mesoaciditoga sp. | reverse complement strand
ATAAAGATTATGTGATTAAAGTATAATTAAAATTTAATTTTGTAAAAATCGTATTTTAATCTCTATGGGCTAACATATTTTCAAAGTTGCAAAAGAGGTAGAAAATGCGAATAATTTCAAATTTGGCACTTATAAATGAAAGAAGACATCATGGAGTACTGCCCGGTGGAGCAGTGCCTTGATCATCTTTGGTGTAGATTCCACCGGGCCACATCTGAAAGATGTGGCCCTTTTTATTTTAGATAGGAGGTAAGAAGATGAAGAAGTTTCTCGTGTTTGCAGTAGTTGTTACGTTTTTCGTAATCATGGGAATTGCCCAAAATGTCGTGAATCCAGACACAATCGTTTACGAAGAACCAGGGCCCTTTCAATCCTTGGACCCGGCCTGGGAGTACGACACCACATCTGCCGAGGTTATATGGCAACTTTACGACTCTCTGCTCCAGTACGATGGGACATCAACGACGAAATTGTCGCCAATGTTATCTACAAATGTTCCATCGGTTGCAGATGGAACGATTCTCGACAACGGCACAACCTACGTCTTTCACATCAGACAGGGTGTCTATTTTCACAACGGGGATCTTTTAACCCCACAGGATGTCGTTTATTCTCTTGAAAGATTGGTCTTACTCGATTACAGTGGAGGGCCATCATGGATGCTTGCTCAGCCATTGCTTCCTATGATAGATGGCCATTACGTATCGACGATCGTTCAGGAAGTCGCAAAAGAACTCGGCCTTAGCGATCCTTTGAGTTACACGAGTTTGAGTTCTCTCGGCATTTTCGCAACAGGCACAAAAGTTCCGCTTAACGATAAGTACAAACAGGCCTTGATAAACGCCTTCAATCTGCTTGCAAATGACTTTGAAATTAAAGGAAATGACGTGATAATTCATCTTCCTCAACCATTCGAGCCTTTTTTGTATACACTCGCAAAGGGCGGAATATGTGAATCTGTCATTCTTGATGAAAAATGGTGTGCAGAAAATAAGGCATGGAACGGAAAAGCAGATGACTGGTGGTATTACCACAATCCAACTCTCAGTCAGGATACCCTTGCAAATATAGAAAACGGCACAGGACCGTATTTCATGAAATATTACATACCCAACAGAGAGATAGTCTTCCAAAGATTTGACAAATACTGGGCAGGACCTGCTCCCACAAAATATGCCGTTATAAAGTATGTAAATGAATTCACGACAAGATTGCTCGATTTGGAATCGGGCCAGGCCGATGCGATTTATGTACCTGTCGAAAACTTATCCGAGGTTGAAAACAACAAAAACATAAAAGTATCTGTCTATCCCCAACTTTCTGTTTATGAGTTGAACTTCACGTGGAATTTGGTCGGAGACGGCAATCCTTACATTGGATCCGGAAAGTTAGATGGCAATGGAATTCCACCGGATTTCTTTTCAAATTTGGACGTGAGAAAGGGTTTTGAATATCTCTTTCCATATAGCACCTATATAAAAGAGGCTTACGATAATTTGGCGTTGCAGCCAAACGGCGCAATAATGAAAGGATTGTTCGGATACAGTCCGGATTTGCCGAAATACGAGCAAAACCTTTCGAAGGCTGCAGAATATTTCAAAAAGGCGTACAACGGAGAATTATGGAAGAAGGGATTTAAATTCTCTGCCGTATACGAAAGCGGAGATACGACAGGGCAAATTGCTCTCACAGCGTTGAGTAATGCCGCAAGGGAGGTCAATCCTAAATTCCAGATAAACGTCGTCGGAGAGTTATGGCCCAACCTGCTTAGCGATAGTTTGTCTTTCAAATTGCCGATCTTCACGATGGGATATCTGGCCGATTATCCGGATCCTTACGATCTTGCTTACGCCTATTATTCCTCCACCGGTATATTTGGAGCATTCATAGGCCAAAACTTTGTCATTTTTGCCAAAAAGAATCTCGATCCACTTGTAAATGATCTGCTCACTACGTCCAATCTTTCCAAACGTGCCGAAATAACCAAAAAACTTGAGGAGTTAGATTACAAAGAGGCGCTCTACATCTGGACTGATCAGCCCTTTGGAATATTCGTAAGCCGTACATGGTTAAAAGGATGGTACCCCAATGGCGTGAGGCCAGGAATAGATTTTTATTCTCTCTCAAAATGAAAAAGCGGGTTTTATGCCCGCTTTTTAACTTTTCAGTACAACTTCCCGGGATTCATTATCCCGATTGGATCAAAGATATCCTTTATCTTCTTCATGAATTCGTATTGATCTGGCTTCGTCCTTTTCAAAAGTTCTTTTTTTATGAAGCCCACACCGTGCTCACCGCTTATCGCGCCTCCCAATTCAGCGGCCTTTAAGGCGATTTTGTCGAGAATCCCTTCGGATAGATCTTTCCATTCCAAAGGATTTATCTCCTTTGGTTTCATCGGTGCTGGATGAATATTTCCATCTGCCGCATGACCTGCGACAGGGATCTGGACTTTGTACTCCGCAGAAATTTCAGAGATATACTGCATCATCTGTGGAATTTTGTCGGTAGGAACGACGACGTCTCCCGTGGGAGCGTAAGGATCGAAGGCCTTTATGCCTTCGAGCCAATTTCTTCTTATTCTCCATAATTTTTCGGAATTCGTCCTGTTGTCGGCCACAAAGACATCCATTGCGCCTCCGGCCATAAGAGATTTTCCACCTATCTCGTAAAGGTCTTCTATCTCCTCTTTCTTTCTGCCCTCGTACTGGATCAAAAGATATGCGCCGGCTTCATCTTGAAATGGAAGTTTTATGTTGTTATAAACGGATCCCAATTTCACAGAGATCCCATCTATGAACTCCACTGCACTTGGAAGGGTTTTGCTCTCTATCATAAGTTTTCCAACGTTTGAAATGGCCGTTTCTATGTCCTTGAAGGGGGCAAGCAGATCGACGGTCTTTCCGGGAAGCGGAATAAGGTTGAGATAAATCTT
Source organism: uncultured Mesoaciditoga sp. (assembly GCA_964433875.1). Classification (GTDB taxonomy): domain Bacteria; phylum Thermotogota; class Thermotogae; order Mesoaciditogales; family Mesoaciditogaceae; genus Athalassotoga. The sequence goes on along the minus strand of CAYSSO010000036.1, from coordinate 11,919 downwards.
TGAAAACACTCCCAATGTTCCCTCAGACCCCACAAAGAGGTGAATGAAATCGTATCCTGACGAGTCTTTTCTTCTCTTTCCACCGAATTCAACTATCTGCCCGTCTGCCATGACGACTTCAAGGCCTATAACGTGGTGGCCCGTGTTGCCATACTTTATGACCTTGCTTCCGCCCGCATTTGTCGCGACATTGCCCCCTATGAAACTCGTCTCAACGCTCATAGGATATCCGGCGTAATACAATCCCGCATCTGCAACTTTTTTACACAGATCGTTTGTGACGACTCCCGGCTCGACGACGGCGACAAGGTTAGTTTTGTCTATTTCGATTATCCTGTTCATTCTTTCAACGGACAAAACTATTCCGCCGTAAAGTGGAACATCTGCACCGGCAAGTCCACTTCCGGCACCTCTCGGCGTTACAGGAATATGTTGTGCGTTTGCAAACTTTAGAATTTTGGATATCTGATCTGCGTTTTCAACCTTTACAACCACATCTGGCATATGGGCGTAATAATCTCCTCCCGCCTCGTCGTGAGAATAATTTTTAAGCGTTTCTTTATCTTCGTATATGACAGACGCCTCAGATGTAATCCTTCTTAACTCTTTTACAACTCTTTCGTCTACTTTCTTGAACTCATTCATTTTTATCACCAAGCGCTTTCAAAAGTTCCGGCAGAATCTCGGTGGCGTCTCCCACTATTCCGAAATCCGCGACGTTGAAGATCGGGGCATCCGGATCGGTGTTTACGGCAATAACGATGTCCGACGATGACATGCCCGCTATGTGCTGGATCGCGCCAGAGATGCCAAAGGCCATATACAGATGAGGACTGACGGTTTTGCCGGACAGACCTACCTGGTGGGAGTATGGAATCCATCCCATATCGACGGCCGTGCGTGAAGCACCGACGGCTCCATTCAATTTTTTGGCCAGTTCGTAAAGCATTTCGAAATTCTTTTCATCCTTCATTCCGCGCCCGCCGGCGATGACGACATCCGCCTCCTGAATTGGCAGATCGGTGCTTTCATCTTTTTCGAATCTTATCCACCTGTAAGCGCTTTTGAAAAGTTCGTCCTCTATTTTTGGAACGATTATCTTTCTCTGACTTTTATCGTACGAAATGGGCTTTTTAGATCTTGGCCTAACTGTCGCCATCTGTGGCCTTGTCTGGGTTCGTATCGTAGCCATGACATTTCCGCCTATCGCAGGCCTTGTCTGAAGAAGCGTACCGTCCTCCCCTATTTCGAGTTTCGTGCAGTCAGCCGTAAGGCCCGTGTTGAGTTTGGTCGAAAGAATGGGCATTATAGTCCTTCCGTAAGTTGTTGCCGACGCTATTATTATCTGCGGATCGTACTTTCGGACGAGGGAAAACAGTATATTCGAATAATTGTCTGGAAGGAAATGTTCAACCCTTTTGTCATCGACCCTGTAGACGATATCCGCTCCGTGATCGAAAAGGCTTTCCACGCCTTTAATTTCATATCCCAAAATCACACTCGAAAGTTCTACATTCAAAACGTCCGCAAGCGATCTGCCCCACGCTAACAATTCGTAAGAGACTGAATTTATAACACCTTCACGAAATTCAGCAAGCGTCCATACGCCAGACATTTAAATTATCTCCTTTGACTTTAAAAAGTTCAAAAGTGCTTTTGCCGCACTTTGCGGATCTTTTGATCTTACGATCTCTCCACTTCTTGTCAATTTGGGATAAAATACCTTAACAACTCTCGTCGGAGATCCTCCAAGACCTATTTTTGATTGATCCGCACCTATTGAGACAGAATCAAGGCTCTTCACTTCGCTGGATTTAGCACTTAACTTTCCTGAAAGATTCGGTATCCTCGGATCGTTTATCTCTTTGACAACGCTTATAAGTGCCGGCAGATCGACCTCGACGATCTCATGGCCACCTTCTATGGCTCTTTTGACCCTCACGTGTTTGTCTGTAAGATCGACTATCTCGCTAACGTACGTGAGGACGGGAATTCCCATCTGAGATCCGACTGAAGGCCCAACCTGGCCTGTTTCTCCATCCGTTGCGCGTTCTCCGCAAAGTACAAGATCAAATCCGCCCATCTTTTTTATAGCCATTGAAAGCGTATAGGCCGTCGCCCACGTGTCGGCTCCGGCAAAACGCCTGTCGGTCAAGAGATATCCATCATCGCATCCTATCGAGATCGCGTCCCTTATCGCATCAGAAGCAGACGGAGGGCCCATCGTTATGGCCGTGATGTGGACATCTTTGAGACTTTCTTTTATTCTGACGGCCTCTTCGACTGCGTACATGTCCAAAGGATTGAGTTCGGCCTCCATCTCGGATCTTACCATCGTACCGGTTTTTTCATCCATTCTAACCTTGTCTGTCGCCGGAACCTGCTTTATCAAAACGCATATTTTCAATTCAAAACCTCCAATCCAAAATGGCATATAGCCAATAGCGTATGGTATACTAAACCTCTTTTAAAAGTAAAAAACAATTTTTGAGTTTGGCGGAAGGCATGATGCCTCGAGGTGGCCTTCGCAGCGGAGCGAGGACAGACACCGAAAGGCGAATGCCGGAGCCAACGACATTTCATATTTAAAGTTAATCGAGTATACTTGAAAAAGCAAAACACCTTCGCCCATTTGCCATGTGCGATATGCTTTCACTTCTTATTTTGATTATACTGCAAATACACGACGTGAGTATTTGTAAACTCTTCAACACCGTGTTTGCCGTCATCTCCGCCTATTCCGGACTTTCTCCATCCCGCATGGAATCCCTGCATGGCCTCAAAGTTCTCACGGTTTATGTATGTTTCTCCAAATTTTATTTCATTTGCCGCCCTCATTGCAACGTCTATATTTTGGGTGTATATAGATGAAGTCAGGCCATATTCGGAATCATTTGCCATCTCTATCGCTTCATCGAGGGTTTTGAATTTGACTATCGGAAGGACTGGACCAAAGATTTCTTTGTGAATTATTTCCATATCCTGCTTGCAATCGATCAAGACTGTTGGCTTGTAGAAAAATCCCTTCTTTCTGTCCTCCGCCTTTCCGCCCGTTACCATTTTTGCACCCTGCTCTATCGCACGCCTTACCATGCCATCTACAGACTTTAAAGCATTTGCATTTACAAGAGGTCCCATCTCGACCTCTTCATGCAAAGGATCGCCATACGTTGTCTCTTTCATGGCTTTTGTCATTTTTTCTATGAATTCGTCTGCGATCTTTTCGTGAACGTAGACACGTTCAGCGCAATTGCACACCTGCCCTGTGTTTATAACCCTTGAGTCCTTTATCGCTTTGACGGCAAGATCTATATCTGCATCGTCCATGACGATTGCAGGTGCCTTTCCACCGAGTTCAAGAGATACTTTAGTTATATTTTTAGATGCCAATTCCATTATCTTCGATCCGGTCTCAACCGATCCTGTAAAACTTACCATTCCGATCTTCGGATTCGAGGCAAGTTCATTTCCCACAACAGATCCCTTCCCGCTTACAAGATTGAAGATGCCTGTCGGCAGATCTGTACTGGCGACGATTTTGGCAAATTCAAAGGCGTTGTTTGGCGTGTCCGAACTCGGCTTTATCACGACTGTGTTTCCGGTGATAAGTGCCGGCGCCATCTTTCTTGCTATCAAGAAAAATGGAAAGTTCCATGGCAAAATTCCGGCCACAACGCCTATGGGCATTCTGTACAGGAGAATATTTTCATTGGGTCTGTCGCTTGGTATGATCTCGCCTTCCAATCTCCTTGCCCATTCTGCCATGTAGTCGATGTAATCGGCCGTGAAATCGACCTCTACACGCGCAAGAGATCGAATTTTACCCTGCTCTTCGACTATTGTTGTTGCGAGCATCTCCGCATTTTTGCGAATCCCGTCTGCGATTTTTCTTAAATATTTAGCTCTCTCTATCGCAGGCAATTTCGCCCATTTCTTCTGCGATTCGTACGCTGCATCGATGGCCTTTCGTGTGTCCTCGACAGTGCCTTCGGGACACTCTGATATCGTCTCTTCTGTCGATGGATTTATAACGTTAAAAAATTTGCCCGATGACGAATCAACAAACTTTCCGTTTATAAACAACTGGTAACGCCTCATAAAAACACCTCCAAATTGAAATATTAATTCAAATTTCGCATTATCGCTTCAGCAGATATTTGAGCACGTAGCACGTGGTCTGTAGCGCAAAAGGAACTTTAGAAAAACTATTCACTTCTCACCTTTCACTGTTAACCGTTAGGGCATCCTGCCCTGCGCTCACAGTAAATAAGTCAATTCTTTATTCTTCCGACTACATACGGCCCTTCCGGAATTGAGACGATGAAAGGATCTTTTATCGACTTTGTGGCAATTCTGATTCCTTCGTTTAAAGATTTTATAGGCCTTGCAAAGGTTAATTCCTGATCTGATCTGTCGAGCGAGGAAAGTAAAAGTATATTTTTCGTCCTTTCAAAGACTTTTGTGAATTCCTGGACTTCCCATTGATCGCTTTCAAAAGTTTGTGGGGTTCTGTGAGAATCCAAAAAAGCCCTTGTACCTTTTTCTTTTAACTCGATCATGAGATTTCTGAAAGATGATTTTCCAAATCCGAATTTGCATTCTGAGGCGATTATTATAAATCCGTCTTTTCTGACTATCTCGGAGGCCTCTACAAGTCCCTTCGCAGTTTGGTAATAATTTTGATCGAGTGGATACCCTCCATTTGAAGTTATTACCACATCGGCCTCTTTTTCTATTTCGACTATTGAATGATCTGAGACGAATTTGCACCCCACATCGTGCGCTTTAAAAAGATCGCCTGAAAAGATTCCCGTTATTCGTCTTTGATCGTCCAAAGAAACATTTACCATGAAGTCGCATCCGGCAATTTTCGCAACACTCTTTGCCATCTCATCGACTGGATTCCCATCCAAAGAACAACTTTTGGATAAAGGATGACCCATCGCATCGACACTGTGGAAGACCTTCAGAGTTTCTATTCCGGTTATTCCGGGACATATGGACTTTCTCCCGCCAGAAAAGCCCGCCATAAAATGCGGTTCTATAAGGCCCGTGCATATTTTCAGATCGGATTCGGCATAAATTTTGTTTATCAGGGCGGGACAATTGTAGGCACCTTTTCCAAGATCGACGATCATCGAATCATCGTAGGCGTTATGGTTGATTATCTTTACTTTGTGCTTTAACGTATCACTTCCGAGCAATTCTTCGAACATATCTTTCGGCACGGGATCGTGGGTACCAGTTGCTATGAGAATCGTTATATCTTCGTCTCGGATGCCGGCCTGTTCCAACACTTCAATTAAAGGAGGGAGGATAATCGAATTTGGAACGGGCCTTGTCGTGTCCGAGACTACCACACATACGTTCCTTTTCCCCTTCGCGATATCTGTCAAAGGCTTTGACGATATCGGATATTGAAAGGATTTTTTAATTTCGTCTAAAGGATTCCCAACTGGCTGTGTTTCTGGCTTTTTTAATATGAGTGTGCTCTTGGGTAGATCAACACTTTTGAAGCCCTTGCCATACCTTATATCTACTCTCATCATTTCACCTTCTACAGTTCTCAGTCTCTAATCTCCAATCTCTTTTCTCTAATCTCCAACGCCTAATCTCTTTTTTGTTTACTGATTACACGTTACTCGTTACGGCTTTTTATGTGCTATATGCCATTTGCCATTTTTCGTACGCTTCCTGCCATTCCTCGTTGCCCTTTGGATCGTACCGTGATATCTCAAAGGACCTTCCGACGAGATCTGGAATATCGTCGAGGTCGATCTGCCTATTCGCAATCATTTGAGACAGACCATTTCCAATCGCCGTCGCCTCTATCGGACCTGCTTCAACCGTAAGGCCTGTGGCATCTGAGATGAACTGGCATATCAATTTGTTTCTCGTCGCGCCACCTATCATTCTTATCTTTCTTATCTTTTTTCCGGAAAGATTTTCAAGATTTTCAAGGCTCCACTTCGTCTTGAGAGCGATCCCTTCAAAGGCCGTTCTCACAACTTCGTTTCGCGATTTTATGTGTTTTCCGAATTTTTCAGATTCTTTTATTATCGCAATTTCCATATCGTCCGGCTTTTGCAAATCGGCCGAATCCACATCTATCATGCCCGAAAAAGGCTTTGCACTTTTTGCCATTTCGATGAGTCTTTCATACTCGATTCCATTCCATTTGCGCCTTAATTCCTCTATAAGCCACATGCCTGTAACATTAGAGAGCAATCTGTATCCTCCGTCTATACATCCCTCGTTTGCAAGGTTGTATTTCATCACATCATCATTTTTGACAGGCATCTTCGAAAGAATTCCTTCCAAAAACCATGTGCCCGCGCTTATTATCATGGCATCATCATCGCTAACACACGCAAAGGCCGATCCCGTATCGTGTGTCGCGGGAAAGATGACATTGAATTTCTTCCCTGACAATTTGGCATCACCCGCGATTGTGGAAGGATTGACGATCTCCGGAAAGATATCGCCCAGATCAAAGGTTTTTATTATCTCTTTGTCCCAGTCTTTCAAATAAGGATTGTAAATTTGAGTTGTCGTCGCAAAAGTGAATTCGATGGCCTTCCGGCCTGTCAGAAAATAGACAAACAAAGACGGCATTCCGAGCAAGGTATTTGCGCACTCGATCGATCTCATTTTCAAGTCCTTCATTCCGATGATCTGGTAGAGTGTGTTGAATGGCTGAAATTGTGTTGGAGATCTGTCAAAGATCCATCTTTTTCCGACTTTATCAATAGCCTTTGACATGGAGTTGAATTTATATGCATTTCTGTAATGCATCGGCATTCCGATTATGTATCCACTCTTGTCTAAAAGTCCGAAATCCACTCCCCATGTGTCTATTCCAATGGATTCAAGATTGCCTTTCTGAAGGGATATTTCTATTGCCTTTAGAATATTCGAATGAATATCTAAAACATTCCAGTAATCGATCCCATTTAGATTGACGGGAATATTTTGAAATCTGTAAATCTCTTCGATATAGATTTTATCTTTCAAAGACAGTAAAAAGGCCTTCCCTCCGGATGCGCCGATGTCTATTGCCAGAAAGTTCAAGATTATCCTCTCTTCTTTGCAACGATATTTTCATAACCGCTTTTTCTGAAGGCATTGAGCACATCTGGATCGAGGCCCATCTCTTCTCTTGATTCTTTCAAAATAGATCTAACATCTGTCAAAAAGGCGTCTTTTATGATCTCTTCTGCCATGACGATATCATTTTTTGACTGGGCCTCTTTCAAAGACTTCACATCGACAAGTAAAGATTTCAAATAAGCGATCTGCAACGCTTCCACCGACTGAATCATTGCCTGGATCTTTGGCTTCATGGCCGCACTTTGATCTATGACAAGCGCAGGCTTTTTCTCAGATGACAGATCAAAAAATTTGTTCAGTTCGACGAAGATCAAAAACAACTCGTAAAGATTCACAGATCCGACGGTAAGATCGTCATCTGCGTACTTTCGGGAGTTGAAATGAAATCCTCCAAGTTTTCCACGCGATGAAAGAATCGACACTATGTACTCTATATTCGTGCCCTGCGCGTGATGACCCAGATCGATTATGACCTTGGCTTTGTCTCCGAGATCCTTTGAAAGCGCGTAGGCAATGCCCCAGTCTGCCGTGTCGGTATGGTAGAAGGCCGGCTCGAAGAATTTGTATTCGATAAGCAAAGTCATATCATTTTTTAATGCAGGATATATCTTTTTTAAGGAATCGATAAGCAATTCCTGTCTTTTTGCGAAGTCTCCCTGACCCGGATAATCTGTGCCGTCGGGGAGCCATAAAGAAAGAATCTTTGAATCGACTGACTTCATTATCTCTATGCACTCAAGCACATGATCAATTGCTTTGGCTCTTTTCTTCGCATCTAAATTCGTGAGACTTCCGAACTTGTAATCTTCATCCTGAAATAAATTGGGATTGACGGCGCCGAGTTTCAATCCTTTATCTTCGGCGAATTTTTTGAGATGTCCCCAATCGTCAACCTTGTCCCACGGGATATGAATTGCAACAGCAGAAACTGCCTTCGTGTATTTTTGAACTTGCTCGGCATCTTCAATTCTTTCGAAGATATTTCTTGCAGCCCCAGGAATATGAAAGACCTTAAACCTTGTGCCCGAATCTGAAAAACCCCATGAAGGAATCTCTACCTTGAAGTTCTTAATCTTTTCTTTCAGATCATCATTTCTCAAATTTATCACCTCGATGAATGTCGGCGTATCAGATCGATATTTACTTTTCAAGTACTGCTTTTAACATTCGCTTGCCGGGATTGCCTCACAGATTTGATTGAAAGATCGTCTCAAGACCTATAGCGCGCGATCTGAGATATTCTATCTCTTCTTCCGTTATCGGCCTGAAGTTCTCGGCTATCTTTAATGCCATCGGAAATAATCTCTCATCTCCAGGCGGTATGGATGCGGTTATAGGCTGCGAAAGGGTGTACCTCAAAGACAATTCGGCAAGGTGCGGATCTTCAATTGGCGTGTACCAACTCTTCGGATGCTTCTCATCATCCTTTGGCTTTGTCGTCAAGGCAAGTGCCTTTATCGCAAGAATCCCCATATTCTTCGATTTTGCCTTCTCTATCACGGCAGGTCCAAAGTTTTCTTTGAATGTCAAAACCCAGTTTATTGGAAAGAGTATCGTGTCAAAATCAAAGGTCTCCATTAACTTTATCGCTATTTTGTCAGAATGAGCAGAAAATCCTATGTACCTTATAAGCCCTTCCTTTTGAGCCTTCACGAATTCTTCAAGTGCGCCGCTTGGTCCTATAACCTTTTCAAATTCTTCTTGAGTTGTCATCGCGTGCAACTGGTAAAGATCGAAATGATCCGTTCCGACACGCTTGAGCGATTCTTCGAGTTCTTTGCGCGCATCATCTTTTGTACGCCCATCTGTTTTACACGCAAGAAAGACCTTGTCTCTTTTTCCCTTCAATGCATTTCCCAATTTTATCTCGGCATCGCCGTAACTCGGCGCAACATCGAAATAATTGACACCTCTGTCTATCGCCTCGGCAACGATTGAATTTGCCCTCGATTGCTCTAAATTCATAACAACGATTCCACCCATTCCTAAGATAGAAAGTTTTTCTTTGGTTTTACCTAAAATTCTTTTTTGCATGTTATCACCTCTTTATTTCCATAGTACCACCTATTCCAAAAGGAATAAAGGTATAATCCCTGGTAAATCTTTTGAAATCTCTGAATGTCCCGGGTCCTACAAATTCGTCCTTTAAAATGTTTGAAATCCAGTTTGGCCCCATAAGGTTGAATAGCGTCGTTGATGCGACGACCTTTATCTCATTTTCTCCTTCTTTTATAAGTTCTGTGATATCAAATACATAAGGTTTCCAGTATTTGACGCCTGAAGATTTTCCATTCACGTACAGTTCAACATAGGCGGCATTAACGTCTGTCAACTCCAAATAAACTTTGCTCATTGATTTTGATTGAATTTTCAACTTCCCACTGAATTCAACCTTCCCTGCGTAAAATGGATATCCGGATTTTGTCAGATCCAACCCTATCTTTTTCAATTTTCCATCTATCGCGAATTCGCCAAATCTCTTACCTAAAACTTGAAAGTCTCCAATTATGTATGCAGTATCTACCTCTGTCGATTCGTAATCTTTGAAGTTTTCAACTCTGATATGCGTTCCGGGACCTGTTACGTTGTTGAATTTTTTCCCTTCTATCACGAGCGTATTCTTTCCCTTTTTCAAAAGCCCGGTTATGGGAATTTTTGTGAAATTCGCATCTTTCCAACTTTTGTCAGGATTGAACGCGCCCATCTCACCGCGCTTTTTCAAAGGCTTTACCACTTTTTCGTTAAGTGTAATTCTATCTAAATTCTCTGCAAGTTCAACCACGGCAAAGAGCTCTCCCTTTGGAACATTTACAACATCAAAGGAATAAATTGTCCGAAACGGGGTGCCATCCTGTGCGTCGTAAAACGGCTGCCATGCTTTTGATATGTGATCATCTTCTAAAATCCTTTTTCCGTCTATCTCAAGCGTAACTTTATCAAGCGGCATAACATTTGGTTCTAAAGGCTTTACGTCCCAGTTCATCTTTACAAATTCTCTTTTAAGATTGCCTTCAAACTCTATTCCCGAGTCTAAAAATTGGGGTGCCATAGGCACATCCAGTTCATGATTCGGATAATAAATCAACATGCTCGATGCAGGGTAAAATTTCACATCTATTTCCTGGTGCCCATCTTTTGAAGTATATGAAACTTTGTAAATTTCTCCCGTCATTGCGTCAAGAAGATAAGGCAACTTTGACTCTGACAAAGAGATTTTTGCATTTATTTCTCTTGATTCGTCTGTGTTGGCAAAGAAGATCGTTTTTCCGTCTTCTGAAGTTCTTTGATGACATATTATTTTTTCTGCATTTTGACCTGTTACCATGTCAGTTACATTTATCCTGCCTTTGTAATAGGTATCTGTGATCTTCAAAGCCTCGTTTACGGAAGAGACGATAATGGCACCTTCGAGTTTAACCTCTTTTTTTATCCCGTCTACTCTTACAGGCGTCGGAGAGATGAAAATAAGTCTTTTTGGATTTAACTTTGAAAATTCAGACAACAACTCAAATGTCTTTGATCTCAAAGTCAAAGATGGTGGCACGATGACGGTTGAGTAAGCGTAATTGCCAATTACGAGTTTACCATTCTCAATCTTTGCATGACCTTCCATTATGATTTCATCGCCGTAGTGAAAGTCCAACTTTGATGCGATCAAAGACTTCGAGAGTGTCTCGAGCGGTTTATCGTAAAGATTT
>CAYSSO010000036.1:0-1101 GCA_964433875.1 uncultured Mesoaciditoga sp. | reverse complement strand
GTGGAGAGTATTCACTCCAAACACTCGAGATTGGATGGATGACCAAAATATCCACGTCTCTTTTGCCCTGCGCGGCAAAGTAACTTATGCGTGCCATATAATCTGCAAATGGCCTTTCTCTGTCCCACCACGGCTGCTGATAAAACAAATTTGCCGGATAATCTCTTTTTCTCTCTCCTCTCATAGAATAAAGTGAAAGATGTGGATTTATGAAATTTATTCCAAGCGCAACAAGCCAGTCGGCAATCCACTTTCTGTGGTAAAAACTTGACTGCTGTCCGATTGTCCCAAAAGCCTCGCACAGCATACGCACTTTTCCAAGTTGATCTCCAACGGATGTCAATTGTTTGACAGTCAACGTGTTACCAATCGGATCGAGATTTCTTCCGAGTTTATCTATTCCCGGCTGATGCATGAACTCGTAATGAGGCATGGCAGCGCCAATCCATTGTGTTTGGGAAACAAGCGTATCTTCGGCCATAAAATGACCTGTCATTTTAAGATTGTTTTTCTCGCACCAATCGAAATATTGCTTTGTCCAGCTTTTCGAAAATAGCCTTGTTGCGGCATCGTAAAAGTCAAACCTTATCTTTTGATAATCTCCTTCATCGAAAAACAATTCTTTCAAATGATCTTCAATTGAATATCCTTTTATTTTCTTGAAATATTCGGGAAGAAAATCAGACCATGGTACAGCCGGCACATTGTAGAGATTATCCATAAGATAACAAGGCTCATCCATGAAAATGCCTGGGATGACATTACCAAAATATTCTCCACATGATTTTTTGTATTTTTCATGGGTTGATTCAATAAAGGCCTTAGTTACATCCGGATTCATAAGATCGACGTAACTTGTTTTGTTGAACCAAAGATTGCCCAACGGATATACATTGACACAAATGCTGTAACGATGGTCTCCGTGATCAAACTCTAATAAAACTTCATCATTTTCAGTTGGTTTCATATCTTCGATCAAAATAAGCGCGTGATTTCTGTAAGGCTTACCTAATTTTGGCACCTCTCCGCCGGCGAAACCAGATGGCCACTTATCCTCATCATAAAGCCACGCGTAAGTTTTCGTCTTTTGCGCTTCTTTAG
>CAYSSO010000035.1:0-16869 GCA_964433875.1 uncultured Mesoaciditoga sp. | reverse complement strand
AACGGAGGTGATGTAAAACTTAACTGAGATCTTCTGTTGCAAGGTATCAAAGATTCAAAAAATTTTTTAAGGGGGGTAAAACATGAAGAAAGTGATCTTTGGTGTGCTTGTTTTGATCGTATTGTTAACTTTTGCGGTTTTTGCCGATACCACAACCGAAACGACAAATCCGCCCGCTGATGTTACAAAACTTCTCAATCAACTTCAGAAACAAGTAAATGCCATTCCAAAATTAAGTGTTTGGGCTCAGGTACAATACGATTTTGACCTTAATGCAGGTACGCTTACACCTGATATGGGAATATGGGCCGAATACAACTTTGGTGGTTTTGATTTTGCCGCGTGGTACTATGGAAATACACCGGGCCCTCTCGGTGGCGCTCCATCTTCATCTTCCTTTCAATACTATGGATCCTACACATTGCCAAAAATGGGAGATTTGACTTTAACATCGAAAATAGGCATTTTCAGAATTCGGAAAGCTCTTGATTACCTAAATTACAATGGAACCTCGATTTTCTATGCCGGAAGTGGCAGCAGGATAAATTACCTTGCGCTTGATGCGAAGATTCCAAATTTCAACTTAATAAGTGCCATTAGCACGACAAATGCAGGCTCTCCTCTTTCTGTTTATTTTGTTGGATCTGCAAACTTTTCTCCTGTTAACATGATCTTTGCAGCACAGAATAACTTTTCAAAATTCAACATCGGTGGTCAGGCAGCCTTTGGTTTTGGTACACTTTATGCCGGTGCCAATATTACATCATCGGGATTACAATCGTGGGTTGGCGGGGGTAAGGTAAATTTCGATCTTTTCTCGAACAGTACAAGTCTTACCGGTCTCTATTACAACGGAAACTTTCCTAACGGCGGAAGCGGCATGCTCGGTGAACTTGCAGGATCTATGGGAGATAAATGGTCTTACTGGGCAGATTTGCTGTGGAGCACTGGTGTCGGATACAGTGAATCTCAATTTGGCCTAAGTTACGCCGCTACAGATTATCTTACGATACAGTTTCTTTTGGACAACATGGATAACGATACGACAGGGTACATTTCCTATCAGTTCTCCTTCTAAGGTTTTTTCCCCGGCTTACGCCGGGGATTTATCGTGAATTATAACGGCGTGAGCATGCTTTTTACAGAGACATCGTTGATTTTTCCAAGTTTTCCGGTCATCGCCCCAATCTCATCCGTTGTCCCGTCGACAATTATAGATATAATGGACAAATTCCTATCCTTGTAAGGTATTCCCATTCTTCCTATTATTATATTCGCGTAATCGTGAAGAATTTCGTTGACATACGAATAAGATCCTTCACGGTTTTTAATGACTATGGCGACAACGCCAAGCCTTCTATTCGTCGTCTGAGTCGTCTCCATCTCCCATCACCTTCTTTAGGTGCCTTCTCGATCTGATTATCAAAAAGATGCCAAGATAGACAAGTCCGGCCATTATGACGGCTACGATCACGATTTTGAGCAAATTCTTTTCGAAAGATCCAAAAAGTATTATTTCGGAATAGGCAAGAAGGAAGAGGAACATCCATATCAAAACCTCTCCCCATATTGCGGAAACTTCAAAGATCTGGCTCGAAGACCCCTTCAAAATCTTCTTTTCTCTTTCCCAGTCTTCTTTGCTCAAAGTATCATCTCTTTTCTTAATTTCTTTGTGTACATGTCCGCCAGCCTCGTAGGCTCTGGCAATCTGTACCCTTTACAGGTGTTCAGCGTGTAATTGACACAGTCTTTTAAATCGACAAAACTTCCCGGCGAGACAAATAAAGGCTTCACATCGTCCTTAGTCCTTAAAACCACACCTATAATTTGGGATCCGTTGTAGATATATTCAAAATCTCCTTTCAAATTGCCCGGATCTTTGTATGTGCCAAAAAGATGGGATTTCGCGACCCCTATAGATGGTTTGTGAAATTTCAAAGCCATGTATGAGGCTATTCCAACGCCTCTCGGATGCGCTATGCCCTGGCCGTCAAAAAAGAGTAAATCCGGCTTTTCTTCGATCATGCCGTAAACCTTCTCTATCGCAGGTCCTTCCCTAAAGGAAAGAAAGGTTGGAATGTATGGAAAATTTATTTCGATGGCCGCCCATTTCATCTCGATCAATTCGAGATGAGGATAACTCAAAACGACACCTACGGCCAAAGCGATGTCCTTCCTCGGATATGAAAGATCAAATCCTCCTATCCTCGATGGAACAAAATCAAGAGGCTTTATCACGACCATCTCCGACATTTCCCTTTGAATCTTTATCATCTCATTAATGGTATACGTAACTTACCACCCATCTTAAATGTTTGTAAGGCTGTCCTGTAGCCGATGAAATGGCCCTCATTACTATGGCGTGAATTCGCTCTATGCCACCGACGGTGTGGAGTTCTATCGTGTAATCGTAGGCGGCAAATTGAGGTATCTTTTCTCTTTCTGACAGCATCGACTGGATTGACGCGACGTTGTAATTTTGGAAATTCGAATTAAGCGATGAAGCATTTGCCGTCTGGACTATGCCGTACTTTTTCATGATTCCGATCGTGGAATTCGTTACAAAGGTATAATTGGAAAAGACGTTGGCAATCTCGGTCGCGCTTATGCTCTTTTGAGACAAGATCTTTATACTCTTGACATTTGTGCCGATGTAGGTTGCAAAGAACAATTCTGGTATGACGGAGGGCTGTATATTCTGATTGACAAGGCCGTATGTTTGGGCATTTACCATGGCATTTGTGTATATCGGATCTATATTTTCTATATTCGCCTTCCCATTCGTAAGAAAGACGTTGTTTATTGTACCTCCCGTGGTGTCTCCAAGCGCGAAGATGAGCCATAAAATAAGGGCTCCGGCAATAAAGCCTATCAATATCTTAAGTTCGATAGAGAGTTTCAATTTTTATTCTCCTTTCCTATGCTAAGAATTGAAAGAAAGGTCTCCTTCGGAATCTCAACGCTTCCGAGCATCTTCATACGCTTTTTTCCTTCTTTTTGCTTTTTGAGTAATTTCATCTTCCTTGTAACATCACCTCCATAACATTTTGCAAGCACATCCTTTCTGAAAGGGTTAACAGTGGCTCTCGCTATTATCCTTCCATGCGCCGTCGCCTGAATCGGAATCTCAAATTGATGCCTTGGTATACTCTCGGCTATGCTCTCGACAAGCGCCTTTGCAACGCTGTAAGCCTTTGACGCGTGAACGACGGTATCGAGGGCTTCGACGCGTTCTTTGTTAACAAGAATCCCTATCACGACTAAGTCTGATTTTCTGTACTCGTCTATTTCATAATCCATAGAAGCGTATCCATGGCTTATGGCCTTTATCTTGTCGAAGAAATCAAAGATCATCTCTCCCATTGGCATTTTGAAGTGAAGTGCAACCCTATTTTTGCCGGCATTTTCGGTCGAGACGAACTCGCCCCTCTTTTCATTTTGAATGAAATTGACGAGATCGCCCATCGAATCAACGGGAGTTATCAAAGTCAAATTCACATATGGTTCTCTTATTTCGATGTATGTTCCTTCGGGAGGGATCTTTGATGGATCTGTAAACCTTTTAACGCTTCCATCTGCCATCAATATTTCGTATATCACATTCGGCGCCGTCGCTATAATGTCAAGATCGTATTCGTCCTCAAGCCTTTCTATGACTATTTCCATGTGGAGAAGGCCAAGAAAGCCACATCTAAAACCAAAACCGAGAGCGGCCGAATTGTCCGGTTCAAAGACGAATGCGGCATCATTCAATTTGTACCTTTCAATGGCCTTCCTGAGATTATCGTAGTCTTGAGGATCGGATGGATATATTCCGGCGTAAACGACAGCCTTCATCTCCTTGTATCCGGGCAAAGGCTTTGTCGCAGGGTTAGAATTGAGAGTTATGGTGTCTCCAAGCCTTGCCTGAGAGACGTCCTTCATATTTGCCGCGAGGTATCCAACCTCTCCGGAAGAAAGAGAATCTGTTGGGTATAGATCGGGCGTGAAGATCCCCACTTCGGATACCTCGTGGGACTGGCCCGAAGACATCATTCTTATGATATCTCCTTTTGAAACCTTCCCATCGACTACTTTAACGTGCGCGACGGCTCCCTTGTAAGGATCGTAATTTGCGCCAAAGATTAGCGCGCGAAGAGTTTCGCTCTCATTTCCCGAAGGAGGGGGTACGCGCTTTATAACTTCCTCTATAAGTTCTCTTACTCCCTGGCCGGTCTTCGCACTCACAAGAAGTGTCTCTGAAGGCTTTATCCCAAGCGTATCGTAAAGTTCTCTTTGGGTTTCTTCTATATTCGCGTTTGGCATGTCTATCTTGTTTATTGCCGTCACGATCTCAAGTCCGTTGTCTATCGCAAGATAGGCATTCGCTATCGTCTGAGCCTCAACTCCCTGGGTTGCATCGACAAGAAGAATTGCTCCCTCGCACGCCGCGAGGCTTCGCGACACTTCATAGGTGAAATCGACGTGGCCGGGCGTATCTATGAGATTTATCTCGTAGCGATTTCCGTCGATCGAATCGTACATAACCTTGACGGGCTGGGCCTTTATCGTGATACCCCTCTCCCTTTCTATTTCCATATTGTCGAGGTATTGATCCCGCATCTTCCTGAGATCGACGGAATGGGTCATTTCGAGTATCCTGTCGGCCAGAGTCGACTTGCAGTGATCTATGTGCGCTATTATCGATATATTCCTTATAAATCTTCTCTCGTACATTATTCCACCTTCGAATCAGAAAATTCTGAAAGTTCAACGGGTATTATCGTAGACACACCATCCATCATCGTTATCCCATAGAGGGTATCTGCCCTCTCCATTATGAACTTGTTGTGCGTTATGACTATAAAAGTCGACACCCTTGAATATTCTTCGAGTAAATTTATGAACCTTTGAGTGCTAAAATCATCGAGGGCCGCGTCCACCTCATCAAGTACATAGAAAGAACTCGGATTTATCATGAGCAAAGAAAATATAAAGGCGATTCCGACAAGAGATTTTTCTCCTCCGGACATCGTGTAAAGTTTTTGTATCTTCTTGCCCGGCAATTTGACGCTTATCTCGACCGGGGCATCGAGAATGTCAAAGCCTTCGGTAAAAGACATCATGCCGGTGCCCTCCGAAAAGAGGACAGAGATCATCCTGCCAAAATTCTCATTCAGCAATTCCATCGTTGAAATGAGTTTCTTTCTCGCCTCCTCGTCCGTCTTCTTTATAACGTCCTGAAGAGAATTGTAAGAATTTTCGAGATCTGCGCGCTGAGAAGAGAGTTCGTTGAATCTTTTCTCGACGGCGGCATACTCATCTATCGAAGAAAGATCAACTGGCCCTAAGAACTTCATCTTCCTTTCGTATTCTTCTATGTCATTGCCGAGACTCTGAAAGGTCTGATCATCGACTTCGGCAATATCGTCCTGGGATCCGTTGCACTTTTGAAATTCGGTCATCGCCTGATTGATAGAAGACTCGGTCGAGACCCTTTCAACATCCGCAGAATGAAGAAGTTCCCTCAAAGACGAGATCTCGTCTCTTCTTTGCGCAAGAAGATTTTCTATCTCCTCCATCTTTTTCAAAACCTCTTCCCTGTCACCTTTGATATTTTTGGCCTTTTCGAAGAGGCTTTTCTCATCCCTTCTTACAGATTCAAGTTCTTTCTCTATGCTCTTCAATCTTTCCTCTTTCGATGACATATCCTGGACCATCCGCTGAATTTCGGACTCTATGGACGATATATTCGAAGAAAGTTCCTCGATTCTTCCAACAACCCTCGATTTTTCATTGGAATATCCACCGAAGCGCTCCCTTACGGAATTGAGTTTCATCTTCAAATCTATTATCTCTTCCTGAACCTTCTCCATCTCCTGCCTTCTTCTTATATCCTCGGTCGAATCATTTTTCTTGACAAGTTCAAGTTCAGAAAGTTCCGAATCTATCCTTCTTATCCTTTCTTCTGCCTCAGAGACCGTCTTTTGATTTTTTTCCATCCTGTCGGAATAATCCGATCTCATCTTTTCGAGGTTGTTGACCTCTCTTTGAAGTTCGGCGAGTTTTGAAATTATCGCGTTTTTGTTTCCGCGTGAATTGTTAAGAGAGATATTTTCTTTTAAAAGAGAGGATTCCACCTTTCTTCTCTCGTCGAGAAGATCCTCGATTCTCTGCGCCGAAAGGTTTATTTGATCGTCTATCCTTTTGACTTCCTCAGAAAGTTCGAGTATTTGCGATTCCATCTCCTTCAAAAGCCTTCTGTTAGATATTAGATCGACCCTTTCAGATCTTTCAAGGCTTCCGCCGGTTATTGTTCCGGATTGCGAGATTATCTCTCCTTCTAAACTCACTATTCTGTATTTGAAATTAAAACGATCCCTTAGCGCTATGGCATCATCGAGAGTTTTGACGATAAGATCAGATCCAAAAAGAAAGTTAACGAGATTTTCGTATCCCTTTATCCCCTTGACGAGTTTAAAGGCATATCCGACAACGCCTTTAAACGAAAGAAGCGCTGGCTGGACGGCTGGCTCTCTCGTGTCTACCATATCGAGAGGGATAAAAGTTGCCCGCCCGGTCATGTTTTCCTTTAAAAACTGAACGCATTTTTTGGCCACATTTGAATTTTTGACGACTATATTCTGAACCCTGTTGCCGAGAAGGACCGAGACGGCTACTTCGATATCTGCCGGCACATTTATCATGTTAGCAACAACATCAACAACGCCATCTATCTTCGCGTTCATGACGCTCTTTGTCGCGCCAGAATACCCGGCGTAACTGTCAATGTTATTCGAAAGCAGATCGTGCCTTGATTTCAATTCGAAGATCTTAGAAGATAAGATATTCTTCCTTTGACGGAGGTCTTTCGAGTCTTCTTCGAGTCTTTTTCTTTCGTCGTCTATTTCTTGGAGTTTTTTGCTTTTATACTCAACGCTCGAGAGAAATTCTGACTCTTCTTTTGAGAATTTATCGAGATCCGATTGTAATTTTGATGCAAGTGCCTTTTTCTCTTCGATTTGAACATTTAAAACATTTATTCTTTGATCGAGGTCTTTGTAATTTTCAAATGCCTTCGCTCTCTCAACCTCTTTCGAATTTCTTTCCTTCGTGAGTTCGGATATCCTGCTTTCTACAGCGGCGCGCTTCTTTTGGTCCTTGCTTATTTCTTCGGTGATGGAATCGTAACGTTGCTGGGAACTTGAGAGTTGGTGCGAGATCTCTTCCTCCTCTGATTTGAGGCTTGAGATTAGCCTGTTTAACTCCTCGAGCCTCGTCTGGCTTCTTTCAACCTCTGCCTTCATTCCATCTTTTTTTGTCCCCAATTCAACGTAAGAGGATCTTAAGGCCGAAAGGGACGACGATATCGAATCTTTGAGATCCGAAAGGGTTCTTTCCCTCTGCCTGTAACTTTCCATCTCGCTTTCAAACTTATTTATGTCCTCCTGGGCATTAGATGAATACTCTCTCAACTTAGATCCTTCGACTTCGAGAGCGAACAACGCTTTTTGACTTTCCTCGATCTTTTGGGTGTATTCGGCGATTTTTGATTTTACCTCTCCATCCTTTTTGTAATAAACACTCAAAAGATGGCCAAAGTACCTTCTCTTTCTTTCATTTATTATTTCCTCGTACTCCTTGTACTTTTGAGCCCTCTTTGCCTTGAGATTTAAAGATCTCATCGTGTGCTCCACTTCGTCCATAACGACCTTCAATTGATCGAGGTTTTCATTTACCTCCTTCAACTTCGCGAGGGCCTCATTTTTTCTTTCTTTGTACACCAAAACGCCGGCCGCCTCTTCAACGAGAGATTTTATCTGGACTGGCGAGGAATTGACAAGATTGGATATCTCTCCCTGACCGACTATAGAGTAAAAGTCCCTTCCGGTCCCTGTCCCAAAGAAAAGTTCCTCTACATCTTTAAGGCGAGTGACAGATCCGTTGAGCAAATATGTATTCCTGCCGTCTGACTGGTATATCCTCTCGACGGATATTTCCTTCCCATCATCTTCAAATACGGCCTTTACCCATGCCTTTTCCGCTTTTTTTATCGAACCGGATCCGAAATAGAGCACATCTGCCGTCTCCGACATTCTCAACTTTGAATTGGCCCTTTCTCCAAAAAGCCATCTTATCGCGTCGACGATATTCGACTTTCCCGATCCATTCGGGCCTACTATTGAAACTATTCCATTTTTTATCTCAAAACTCACATGCGTTCCAAAAGACTTAAATCCTTCTATCTCGAGCCTTACAAGTCTCATGCGATCAACTCCTTAAGCATTGAGACATAAAGTTTAGACCATTCATCAAAATAGACGCGTCGATCGCCAGAAATTGCACAGATATCTTGATTCTCTTCGAATGGTATCTTTATTCTATTCCTTCCGATTATTTGCGATCTTAGATTTCTCGGCGCGCACACTTTCTCGGCCTTAACGGAATCTATGAACTTTTTGTACATCGCAGACAGCGCCATCTCTCCAAAGGCCGGATGGTAAGGCCCCGCCACGACATTCAAAATCGTTTCTTTATCCTGGTACATTCCTATTCTTTCTACCTGTATTTTATCATTTCTGAATATGGTTATCATATCTGAGACAATATCAACGGCATCGTCGAGAGTTTGCGGCACATAATCGCCAGAAAGAAAGAGTTTTTCAAGTTCGGTATTTTTCAAAACAAGGGTTGGATGGATCCTCACGCTATCGGGATAGAGGCCGGCAATCTCGAAGGCAGAAAAGAGATCGTCTCTTTTTGAATCCTGCGGAAGTCCGGTCATAAGATGGATGGAGACCTTTATGCCGGCCTCCTTCAACCTTTTCGTGGCCGTGACAACATCTAAGGCGGTATGGTTTCTCTTTGATGCCACAAGGACTTTATCGACCATTGATTGGGCGCCAATCTCAACGTGGATGACGTTGTTTTCGACAAGAAAATCGATATCGTCTAATTCGTCCGGCCTTGTCGATATCCTTATACCCTTAACGCCCATTCTTAAAGCCACATCGTGGACAGTCTTTAAAACCTCTCTCCAGTTTTCCATTGCCGTAAAGGTCCCGCCGTAAAGGCCTATTTCTGAATCTTTATCGGCATGGTAAATCCTGCATGCATTCATAACCTCATCCTCTACAGATCGAGGGAAGGACTTCATCGTTGCCATCCACTCGTTGCAAAAGACGCATCTATGCTTGCATCCGGCATTTGGAAAAAAGACCGGGATAACCTTCATTCCTTCAACCTCTCGTAAGCCATCTTCGCGGCCACCTGTTCGGCCTCTTTTTTCGATCTTCCGTACCCTCTGCCGTAAACCTCTCCATTTATCCTAACCTCAAACACGTAATTTCTTCTGTGAGGAGGGCCGTTTTCTTCGATAAGGACATATTCGGGAAGGTTCATGAATTTGCTTTGGGTATACTCTTGCAAGGCAGTCTTATAATCGAAGAACAACTTTTTCTCGATAACTTCCAATATCTTTTCATTCAAAAGGCGCGATATCATCTCTTCGGCCTCATCGAATCCAAGATTCAAAAAGACCGCGGCCATAATAGATTCAAATGTATCGGCGTAGATCGAATCAAGTTCCCCGCTCGATGCCGAACTCAAACTCTTTCCGACGAGGACGAGTTTCGAAAGGCCTATCTCTTTGCTAACCTCTGCAAGGACCTTCTCGCTTCCGACGATCGCCTTTATCTTTGCGAGTTCGCCTTCATTTATGTCTTTGAAAAGTTCAAAGGCGTTGTGGGCTATGACAAGGCCGATGAGCGCGTCGCCGAGAAATTCAAGCCTTTCGTAAGATTCGACTCTGTTTTCATTCGCGTAAGAACTGTGAGTTATTGCAGCGATAAAAAGATCTGGAAATGGCAGTTCTTTGTTTATATTCAAGATCCTTAAAATCTCCTCAACTCTTTTGTCCAAAATCAAGCCTCCAGTAAATTCCCCTTGTAAATGTACTTTACAAAAGCGCTGTATGTCAGAGGGCAGGCATCCTTAAAACACTCGGCAATCGCGATGGCGTACCTTTGAATCTCGTACTGGGCATGCGAATCTGCCCTTTGATTCAAAAAATTCATAAGGCTTCTTGCATTTACAGTCCAGTACCATTCCGTATAAAGGCTAAGAGGCAAGACCATCCTCGCGACCTCTTTTTTTACGCCTTTCGAGATCAATTCCTTGTAGACACGAAAGGATTCTTCCATCGCCGATCGCATCTGATCCGCGCTGTTGTCGCTTCTTTCTGGATCCGGCACGTAGAACTCCTCTTCGAACTCTGTAAACCTTCCTGACCTTTCATTGATGCTCGCGATTCTGTGGCGCATCCACTGACGGGCCACAAAGATGGGCGCTTTTATGTAAAAGGTAAAGACTATGTGCTCAAAGGGAGATTCATGGCCGAGTTTGGCAAGCAGTTCTATGAGTTTTTCGTCCCTTTGCGGATCTGATTTGGACATGTAAGAGATCCTCGCAGACCTTACGGCGGCCATATCTCCTCCAAGAAGATCTACCATCTCGACATAACCTTTATCCAGAACTTTGATCTTCACCGTTTTCCCTCCACTGATTTAATTTGTTGTGAAGCGTGCTAAGGCCTATGTTGAGCGCCTTTGCGGCCTGGGTTTTATTCCCATTGAAATATTCCAAAGTAGCCTCGATTATCTTTCTCTCGGCAGATTCCAGGCTCTCTCCTATCTGAATCTTCACGTAATTCTTCTCCACGTCTTGAATCTGGTTTGAAAGGTCCTCTATCTCTATCTCCTTTCCCCTCGCGAAAATAAGGGCAGATTTGACTATATTCTGCAACTCCCTTATATTCCCCGGAAATGGATAAGATTTCAAAAAACTCAGGGCCTTTTGAGAAAATGGCCTATACTCTACTTGCATTTGCTTTGAGTAAAGTCTTGCAAAATAATCTACCAAAATTGGAATATCCTCGATCCTCTCCCTTAAAGGAGGAACCTCTATTCTCACGACATTTATCCTGTAATAAAGATCGTCCCTAAAATTGCCTGCCTTAACCTCTTCCTCTATATTCCTGTTTGTCGCCGAAAGCACGCGCACATTTATGCGTATAGGCTCAACCCCTCCGAGCCTTTCTATTTGAGAATTTTCAAGAACACGCAGCAATTTGACCTGAACATTCTTTGGCAACTCTCCTATCTCGTCAAGAAAGATAACGCCCCCGTCTGCCATTTCAAACTTGCCCGGCTTCGAGGCGTTCGCGCCGGTAAAGGCACCACGCTCGTACCCAAAAAGTTCGGATTCAAAAAGGTCTTCGGGAATCGCTCCACAGTTAACGGCAACAAAGGGGCTTTTTGACCTTGCACTTAACTCCCAGATGGATCTCGCAACGAGTTCTTTTCCCGTGCCGGATTCGCCGGTTATAAAAACAGGCACATCTCTCGACGCGACAATTTGGATCATGTCTCTTAACTTTCTTATCGACGCGCTCTCGCCTATTATCTTGGTGGGAAGTTTCAGAGATATATTTTCAAGTTTAAGGTTTCTCGCTTCAAGGGCGCGATTTACCTCTATTGTTAGATTTTCAAGTTCGAACGGTTTTGGAATGAAGTTAAAAGCGCCCATCTGGACGGCCTTGACGGCCATGTTAACGTCCGCGTGCGCGCTTATCACTATAACGGCCGAATCCCTTACTATTCTTTCGATGAGATCCATTCCATTTCCATCTGGAAGCATAAGATCGAGAAGGACAAGATCGTAAGAATTGTTCTCGACCTCCTTTAGAGCGTCGGATTTTGTCTTGACACTTTTGACAGAATGACCGTCAAGATCGAGAGACCGGGAGACAAGTTTGTTAAGGCTCAAATCATCTTCAACTACAAGTATTCTCGCCATAAAATCACCTCAAAAGCGGCAACCTTATAATAACGCTTGTCCCGACTTCCTTCTGGCTTTTGACATCGACCCTTCCGCCATGGGAATTGACAACCCTTCTTACTATGCTCATGCCAAGGCCTGTTCCATTTGCCTTTAACGTGAAAAACGGCTCAAAAAGATAATCCATGTAATCTGGTGGAATTCCGTTTCCGTGATCTGTGAAGGTAATGAGCGCGTAATTTTTTACCTTTTCGATTTTAACCTCTATCTTTTCGTTTTCATTAGATGCGTCCATAGCGTTGACAAGAACGTTAAGGAAGGCCGAGTTAAGCGCGTTATCGTCTCCTTCGATGACAATTTTGTCTGATGACTTGGCGAATTCTATAGATATTCCCCTCTCTCTCGCCCTTATGCGTGCAAGTTTTATCGATTCTTCCAAAACATCTACAACGTTAAGTGGTTTTAGATCATAGGTAGTCTTCGAAAAAGTTAAAAATTGCATCGATCTCTCTTCAAGCCTTCTTATTTCTTTGTCGAGAATATCGAGAGTCTCGCGCGCCTCGTCCGAAATGCCATCGGCCTGCCTTTTAAGCAACTGGACCGAAAGTTTCATAGATGCAAGGGGAGTCTTTATCTCGTGGGCTATAGAGGCCGTCATCTTACCGAGAAGGGCAAGTTGCTCGGCCCTGCCGAGGGCCTTCTCAAGATTCGAAAGGGCCGTTATGTCTTCGAAGATGTAAAGCATCAAAGAGTGGGAGGTGTTCATGGGTATTTCCTGAAATATAAGTCTTTTATCGAGAGTTTTAACCCTCACAACGTTTTTGGTCTCATCGAGGATAATGCCGTAAAAGCGCAAAAACTCCTCGAACTGCCTCCCCTTCCACTGGCTTCGCGTTGTCGAAAAGATCCTCTCGAGCCCTTTGTTCATAGTCGCTATATCCCTGTTTTCATCGACGGTGAGGATGCCTTCATCGAGAGACTCAACTATATTTCTGTATTCGCTGTAAGTTGCAAGCAGGCCTTCCCTCTCCCTTTTCAAAGTCTCGGCGAGCCTGTCAACATCTCTTAGAATCTCGCCAAGTTCTCCCCTCAATCCCTTCTGGGGAACGGCGTTAAGGGTTATAGAAGTATGCTTTACTCTGTTTAACAGTTGGATCAAAGGTTCGCTCAAAAATTGAAAAAGAAAGATAGAGGAGGCAAAATAAATCACAAGATCCATCGAGATCATTATAAGCCAGTACTGAAGAGGCGGAGGATAAAAAAGCACATAAATGAAAACCTCTATAAATCCTATCAAAGACATAAGAAAGATCAAAATAACCGTGCCATAGGTGGTCGAACTTTCACTTCTCGAAAATGGCCATATCTTCAAAGTTCAAACCCCCAAAACAATCTCTGATCTCGGCGGAAGGTTTAAAATCTCCCCGGCGCGCGAATACCGGGATGTTATCTCGACATATCCGCCCAATCCCTCACAAACGATGAGTTCATTCTTCTGTCCGGCCCTTCTGTCAAGAGATATACTCGATAATTTCCCGTTAACCTTAAGTCTGTCCTCCTGAGAAAGGCCTATTTTTTCAAGATAATCAAAAGGTATATTCGTAGAAATATCTCCACGCTCGTTTATAAAAGCAACCTCTCCCATTATTTTTCCGTCTAACATTCCGGCCTTTTTGTGCTTGAGATCGTAAAAGGTCATGTATATACTTCCTATGCTCTCAAAATTCCTTCCCTTCGAAAGATCCACGGCAACCGGAATGAGAATATCAAGGACGGATCTCGTAAAAGAAAGAGAAAATTTGACATCTGGAACATCTATCTCTCTTATCTGTTTAAGTCCAAACCTTTCTATCGGAAGGGTAAAGGTGCCGTTGTCAAAGCCTATAAAAATTCTGTCATCCTTCGTGCGAAGTCCAATAGGCCTTCTTGCGCTTTCATTCTGGCCATCAACAACTATCATAAAAATGGTAGATTTAGGCAGATGACACGCCAGCCTCTCGGCTATGCATGAGGCAACGTAAGAATCTCCAAAGCCTATCGGGCGCGTAACCTCTATGATCTCCTCCTTTGGAAGCAAATAAGAAAAATTGCCTTTTAAAACGCCCATAAATAGATCATCCGATCCGTGATCTGTTATAACGGCTATCATAAATCCTCCATTATCAGTTTCATAATCTCATTAAAAATCAACTCTTACTGGTTCTATTCTAACACAAATCAAAAAAGTAATTTATCTACGAGAGCGGGTGGCGAGTGGCACGTAGCACGTGGAAAAAATGGACAATTAAAGACAGCGAGTGGCGCGTGGCAGGGAATTAAGAAAAGAAATATACGTATTCTTCCACTGAAATTCCCGATTGCCTCAAAATTGCCATTATAATACCTGGACCAAGAGTTTCTTTTAAATGAACTGGTACGACAACGATTTTCCCATTGTTATTTTTAAGCACATGATGACTTCCGCGTATTCTTACAACAGAAAAGCCTTTTGATTTAAGAAATTCAACCATATCGGAGCCAGAAATTCTTGGTAGTTGTGAACTCATAAGGCTATCTTTTGAACGCCTACGAATTCTATCTTTTCATTTGAAATATCTTCAACCTCAAGGTATCCTTCTATGGCTTCACGAATTCTATCCATCAACTCATCAAGAGTTTTGGCCTGAGTAAAACATCCTGGAAGTTCGACAACCTTTCCAACAAGCCAACCATCTTCATCCCTTTCTATTACAACTGTAAATACTCTCATCAAACCACCTCGACTCATTATAACACGGAAAAAATTGAGAATTGACAATAAAAGACAGCGCGTGGCTCGTGGCGGGGGGGAGAATGAAAAATTGAGAATTGAAAAATTCAAAATGGGCAATGGAAAGCAACAGATGACAAACCCTAAATTTTTTTCAAAATTTCTTCTATTAAAGTTTCAAGCGTAGGTAAGTCTTGCCTTACGGTGAGCCGTATTCTCCTTAAATTAATTCCAAAATAGTCATGAATGATTACGTCCCTTATTCCTGCCATTTCTTTCCATGGTAATTGTGGAAATCGATTTTTGAGATCATCGCTTATATTTTTTGTTGCTTCTCCAATTATTTCTAATCTTCTCAAAACAGCATCTTGAATTTGCTCGTTTTGATAGAATTCTTCTTCGTTTAAATTCAATGTGTATCTTTTGATATACTGAATGCTTTCCGCTATATCGATCAAATATAATTTTTGATCTCTCATAAGATCCTTATTTCTTCTTCCAAAATTTTGTTCTTTATTGAAGGTTTTATGGTATTATACTCGACAAGATCCACACTTTTGCCAAGAATTTCCTCTATTTCCAATTTCATTCTTATATAATCGAACAGACTTAGATTATCATCTAATTCTATCAGAATATCGACATCGCTTTGAATATTATCTTCTCCTCTTGCAACAGATCCAAAAATTCCGGCTCTTTTCACGTTATATTTTTTAAATACAGGAAGTATCCGTGATCTTATAAAATCAACTTTATTCATCACATCACCTCGATTCATTATAACACCAAAATGGCACATGGCGGGTGGAAGAATGAAAAATTGAGAATTGAAAATGAAAAAGCATGTAGCAGGTAGCGGAAAGGAGAATTGAGAATCGGCAATTTTACCCCAGTTTTTATCATTCTTGACTTGATCATGAGCAAGATCGCACACCGAGTCATCTTGAACTTGTTTCAGGATCGCATTGAAGTTTTTAAAGGCGATCCCTCGTGATATCATCCGCAACTTCTCGACAAGACCGTCAATTTCTGGACAGCATCGACGATATATATATCTGTGCTTTTCCAGAAAGCCTGTAGATGCCTCTTCGCTCTATTATCATTCCAAGCATTAAGAGCCTTTCAATTGTTGAATAAGCAGTAGTTCTTTTGATAGAATTTTGACTCAAAATTTTCAGTATTTCTTCCTTACTTCCAGTGAAATTTTTCAAAGCGGCCAAAACCTGTCTTTGTATCTGTGTCAAAGACAAATCGCTCATATATTCTTTAACGATCTTCAATATCGACTCTTCACAGTTTTTTTTAGCAACTCTCTCTGAATAAATGTTATCAAAAGCCACCTTTTGAGCGATCCACAAAGCATCTCTTGGATTGCCATCGGCAAAAAGCGTTATCGATTCAAGAGCATCTTCTTCAAACCAGGTCGCGAGATTACCGAGCCTTCTTATCAAAAGTTCTTTTATATCTGAATCGGGCATTTCTTCCAAAAAGACGATGTCTTTGATTATGTTTTCGAGATTACCAGATTCATTCCACTTCATCCTATCATTTCGGTATTCTCTATATATCGAGTAAGGCATAGAAAAAATAGAAATCAGTCCATCCTGTTGAAGTTCAAGTTTAAGAGAATCGAGCACATTCAAAACGTCTTCTTTTTTTTCTTTATCAAGTTCATCGACAATCAAAAGTACTTTCCCATGAATTTCTATACTTTTACGGAGTAGATCGTGGAGTTTTTCTTCCGCGGCAAAAATGTTAAAACGCGGAACTTTGTGCTGTTCGATTTTGCCTCCAAACATGGCATTCAAACTGGCTCCTTTTAAAACCGAAACCTCTTCTACCAACCATTTTAAAGTCTCGCCGGACAATTTCTTTATATCAGAGGCCTTGCTACCTTTGAGAACGGATGAAAGCCTGTAAAGTAGATCGTAGAGAATGCTTTCTTTTGTTTCTCTATGTACGATAGATACCTCTATCTTCATGCAGTTATCAGAATCGACAAAATTGAAAAGAGTTGTCTTGCCTATGCCAGTTTCTCCGCACACTCCGAATATCCCAAAGGGCTGGTATTTCACAAGATTTATTATGCTCGAGAGATCTTTTTCTCTATCGACAAAATAAATTTTCTGATCTTTTGAAAGAGGCCTGTCGGCAAGCAAACTGATGATCTTACCTACTTCCATATTTTCACCCCTGATATATTATATCACTCCGACAAGGCCGACAAGACCGTCAATTTCTGGACAGCACCGACAAAAAAACAACCCCGCGCGCGGCGGGGTTGTTTTGTTAGATCCTTATTT
>CAYSSO010000034.1:12150-17291 GCA_964433875.1 uncultured Mesoaciditoga sp. | reverse complement strand
AAGGGTTGTAGCCGCAGGGAATGGAATGTTAGTATAACTCGTCGAAACAACAGTTGATTTTGTAGATGATCCAGAAATCTTTTTATAACTGAACTGGACAGTTACGTCTGATTCGTTAAGCACCTTTGCACTTACCAATGCAGTCGATTTATTCGTAAAGACAAGCGTTGCGGATGGTGTCCATACCACATTCGGTGCACCTGCGTTGTTATTTATGACATAACCCGTTGCGTAATTGGTATTTCCAACGCCACTTGTGGCAGTGAGCATTATATTGTATTTTCCATCTGGAAGCGTGTTAAGGTTTTTCCATATGAATTTGTAAACTACGCTTGTAGCGTTGTTTGTCGATGTCGATCCTATCGTTACCCATGGGCCATTGTCAGCGCCGGTTCCTCCGAGCGTTTGATACTGGAGAGTGAGATTCGCAATTCCAGAGTAGTTGTCACTTGCCGTAGCCTTTATCGTCACTGACGATGCATTGGCCGTAGCGGTAGCGACCTGGACCGTTGGCAAAGAATTGTCTATGTTGATAATGTAGGATGTTCCTGTTGCCCTTTGGTCAACATTGTCGACTGTGACTATCTCGTATTTACCGGAAGCCTTTATTGTAAATGCGTAAGTAGATCCGGCATTTCCGGATTGTGTGCTAGAAGACACATAAGTTGTTCCGTTAGGCGCTTTTCTGTAAAGGTAAACATTTTGTATCGCATAAACCCATGTTGGATTAATATTCGCCGTTAACGTTGCCGCTTTGTAGTATCCATTCACGGACGCGGCAGGCGTCGTTTTCAGAGTTGTCGTAAAGACATTTTGCACTGGCATGTAGACATTAACAGTCGCAGGAGAGGTTGACGCTGTTGCAACGTTGAGCGCAAGGTCCTGGGCGCTTATCCATGATTTGTATGTTCCGGGCGGCAAGAGCGCCGTATTAACTGTTCCGGTCCAGAGTCCGGTTGAACTCTTTGTAAGGACATACATCGCCGGCGTTGCACCATCTGTCTGAAGGTTGAGTGTAACACCACTGAGATATGGGCTTGTTACACTTGCAACGACCGTTATCGTGCCGGATGTCGAATACGGAACTCCGTTGTATGTCGAAAGCCCATACACATTGGCATAGTGAATAACCGGCGGAACAGTTACACGAACAACGGTTAATTTTAGAGATGTAGAAAGATTTGCATAGTTTGTAACCTTTGCGGCGAATGCTTCTGTGGCGTTGTTGGTAAGACCGGAGACATCAACTGTCGCCGTTCCATTCTGTGTCAGTGAGAATGGCTGCGTTCCAAGTGTTGCCGCAGAGGTCATCCAGTATGGATCGGCCGCGTAAACCTGGAATGTCGTCGGGTTTATTCCAACGTAGAGCGTATTTCCACTCGATGAAATTCCCTTGTAAGATGCTCTCAAGACAGGTGCCGATTTGACAACGACATAAGTTTGTGTTGCCGCCACGGCATTTCCGCCTATTGAGACATCTTTAAAGGTAAAGGTCGTCGATCCGGCAGAGGTGAGTGCGCTAACTGGAACTGTTATCGGATAAGTTGCTCCGACGACTTTAACTGCCGTTGCAACGTTGACAAATGTGGCAAATGGCGTGCCGTTTATCAAGAAGCCTTGATACTGAGATGTGTAATCTGTTGCTTTTGCCGTAAAGGATACGCTACCGCTGACACCGTTTATGTACTTGGTGTTGTAAAGCGGTGTGGCGCTACTTAATGCTACCTTTTGGGCGGCAGGATATGTTATGTAGAAATATCCAGTCGATGATGTCGCAACTGGCGTATTTCCATTGCCGTAGAAGACCACGTAATAACTATGAGGACCCGCATGGCTTGCCGTGATGTAGTAATTGGCGACATAACTCTTTTCAATGACAAGCGGTGTGCTTCCAAGGCTTGCTTTTGCGAGAGTTACAGGAGCGCTTGTCGGAGTTGCCGGTATCGGCTGGCCATCAACGTAAACGTTAACGCCTTTTAAGAGGCTATTTCCTTTGAAGACGTTTATCGTGAATATAACCGCACCATTTTCCGAAGGACCAACGGGATAAAGATAAATTCCATTCGCGTTGTTCAATTGAACTGCGTAAGTTACAATACCGGTCGTTAGTGGATAAACATTCACCGGAACATTTACTTCATTCATTAGATGGGACGAACTGTTATCGTAGACTTTAACATTAATAAAATATTGGGCCGCTTGAGTAACAACTGGCGCAGTAAATGTGAAAGTTGCCGGACTTGAAGTTTTGATGGTAGTACTTGCCAAGAATGTGGCGACTATTTGCGAGATACCGCTACTACTCTGGGCATTTACGGTAAAAGTAAATGGCATCCCAGAATATGCGGTTACTTGTGACGGTGATACGGTTATAGTGGGAGGCACCTTAGGTTGTGGCAAGAAACAACTGGATAATATAAGTGCAACAACCACCACCGACATCAAGAGCAAACCCAGTTTCCCCTTTTTACTCATGGGCAATCCTGGCTACTCTTTGAGCACCAGGAAACACCTCCTTTACAAAGATTTTTATACTTTCAAAAAATCACTCCCCCCTGCGGGCGAGACAGAGGATGGATTATTGAAAATTATACTATGTAAAATCAAGAAAGTCAAGTTATTTCACGGTGTCTTTCTCATTTTTAAGTAGCGCAAAAAAATCCTCGTTGCTTTTTGTCTCCTTCAATTTCGAGATCATCAGAGTTATTGCCTCTTCAGGATTCATCGAACTTATGAACCTTCTCAAAAGCCATACATTTTTAAGAGTCTTCTCGTCGAAGAGCAATTCTTCTTTTCGAGTCCCAGAAAGATTGAGATCGATGGCGGGAAAAATCCTTTTGTTTGCAAGTTGCCTTGACAGGACGAGTTCCATGTTGCCTGTACCTTTGAACTCTTCGAATATCACATCGTCCATTTTCGATCCTGTCTCGACAAGTGCGGTCGCTATTATGGTAAGGCTTCCTCCCTCTTCTATATTTCTCGCAGCGCCAAAGAAGTGTTTGGGCTTGTAAAGCGCTGAAGCATCAACGCCACCAGAGAGAAGTTTTCCCGAAGGCGGAAGGTAAAGGTTATAGGCTCTGGCAAGCCTCGTTATGCTGTCGAGCAATATCACAACATCGTAATGATATTCGACAAGCCTTTTTGCCTTCTCGAGGGCAAGTTCGGCGATCTCTATCTGTTTTTCTGACGGCATATCAAATGGGGCCGCTATAACCTCGGCATCGACAGATCTTTGCATGTCAGTTACCTCTTCGGGGCGCTCGTCTATTAAAAGCACCATTCTTTTTGTGCTCGGGTGGTTCGCGGCGATGCCGTTGGCTATATGTTTGAGGATAGTTGTCTTTCCAGCCTTCGGAGGAGAGACTATAAGTCCCCTTTGACCTTTTCCTATTGGAGAAAAGATATCTATAAGGCGCGTGTCTATATATTGAGGTTCGGTCTCGAGTATGAACCTTTCATTGGGATAGAGCGCCGTCAAATCTTCGAAATTCACTCTTTCGTTAGAAAGAGAAATGTCTTTGTAATTTATGGCTTCTATTTTCAAAAGGGCAAAGTATTTTTCTCCTTCTTTTGGCGGCCTCGTCTGGCCCGATACCGTGTCTCCATCTAAAAGCCCGAATTTTTTTATCTGCGAGGGCGAGACGTATATGTCATTAGGACTTGGAAGGTAACTGTCGACCCTTAAAAGACCGTATCCCCCTTCTTGAATCTTTAGAACGCCTTCTTTGAATTTGTATCCCTTTGACTCTGCCTGTATTTTTAGAATTTCGGAGATGAGATCGTCTTTTCTGTATTGCGCTACTCTTTGGATCCCAAGGCTTTTTGCTATTTCGTAAAGTTCTTTTATTCTTAATTCCTGCAGTTTTTTTATGTCTAAGTCTTCTAAGATTTTTTTGCTGCTCTGATCTTCTGCAGCCACAAATGTCTCCTTTCCCTTCATTTCAAATTTTCCTGGTATTTCTTCCAGTCTTTCAAAAATCTTTCTAACCCCACATCGGTAAGGGTGTGCTTGAACATCTGCTTTATTATTTCAAATGGAATTGTCGCGATGTGTGCGCCCATCAAGGCCGCGATTCTGACGTGCTCGGGGCTTCTTATGCTCGCGGCTATAACCTCTGTTTCAAATCCGTATATCGAGTAGATGTTCAATATGTCGCTTAAGACATTCATTCCGTTGTTGCCTATGTCGTCTAACCTTCCTATAAAAGGACTTACAAAGGTTGCTCCGGCCTTTGCGGCAAGCAATGCCTGATTTGCGCTGAAGACGAGTGTGACATTGGTTTTTATCCCTATCTGCGATAGAGTCCTGACAGCCTTTATCCCGTCTTCGGTCATCGGGATCTTTATGGTGACATTGTCGGCGATCTTTGAAAGATCTTTCGCCTCTCTTACCATGCCATCGTAATCTGTCGAGACCACTTCGGCGCTAACAGGTCCCTTTACTATGCTGCATATCTCGGCTATCCTCGTTTTGAAGTCTATCTTTCCTTCTTTGGAAACAAGCGTCGGATTTGTGGTGACGCCATCTAAAATTCCCCACGATGCTGCCGTCTTTATCTCTTCGATATTGGCAGTGTCGATGAATATTTTCATTCAAATCACCTCTCTTATCTATTTGCAACGTGAATTGCAAGTTCGTAAAGCACTATGTAAATTCCGATATTTTCAAGTATGATAAGCGTTAGAAAAGTGAATTTGTAATTCTTTTCCTTTGTAATGAGAAGAGTGATTATAACACCAAAAATTCCTCCGAAGAAGATGTAAAGCATTTGGTTGAATTTGCTGACTTTTAAAGACGATCCTTTGATCTTTGACCAGGTTACGAATGAAGAAATAGCGTTAACAACTATGAAGAAAGTTATAGTTTGCCACATCATCGTAAAAAGACTACCCAAAAGGGTAGTCTTGTCATTCTTCTTTTACAAGTTGAAAGATGGCTAATTCTGCGCCGTCACCATTTCTTTTTTTCATCTTTATTATGCGGGTATAGCCACCCTTCCTGCCTGTAAACTTAGGCGCTATTTCGTCAACGACCTTGTTTGTGAGTTTTTCATCGTTAAGAAAGGCATTGACATATCTTCGAGCAGAAAGGTCTTTGGCCATTGCGCGGGTTATTATCCTTTCGGCAAATTCAGAGGCCG
>CAYSSO010000034.1:0-12086 GCA_964433875.1 uncultured Mesoaciditoga sp. | reverse complement strand
AGAGGCCGCCTTTGCCTTTTGAGTAGTTGTGACTATCGTTCCATGGATGAACAATTCACGGACAAGACTGCGCATCAATGCTTTTCTTTCGTCGCTTGGCCTTGAAAGTGCGTGCAATTTAACTCTATGTCTCATAAGTATTCCTCCATTTATTCGGCTTTGAGTTTAAGACCGAGTTTCCCAAGTTTTTCGTTTATTTCTTCGAGAGATTTTGTGCCAAAATTCTTTATCTTCAGAAGGGATTTTTCATCTCTTCTCAAAAGTTCTCCCACCGTCTCTATTTTACCACGTTTCAAAGAATTAAGTGCCCTTACGGAAAGTTCAAGATCTTCTATCTTCATTTTATCATAAATCGCCATCGCATCGTCGCTTTGCGATTTTGGCTCCTCTTTAGCCTTAACTTCCTCTTCTTTTTTCTCTATAACGGGAGGATATTCCTTTTGTTCTATGGGTAGATTGGATTTCAAAAATGCGAAATGTTCTATCAATATGTTGAGCGCATCTCTGAGCGCCACCGTTGGCTCGACAGACTTCTTTGTCCATATCTCGAGGATGAGTTTGTCGTAATCTATCTTTTTTCCAACCCTGAAATCTTCCGTGCGAAAGTTAACTCTGACAACGGGAGTAAAGATTCCGTCCACTGGAAGTATTTGAATATCATTTCCTATTTCCATTTCGGAGACTGGAAGATACCCTTTTCCTTTTTCGGCAAAGAGTTCCATGTAAAAGTCCGCATCTTCATTTAATGTGGCTATCTTTAGATCCGGATTGGCTATCTTAACCTCGATGGGACACTTTATGTCTTTCGCCCTTAAAATGCCGGCCCCTTTCTTTTGAAGCGTCATGACGACCGGCTCTTCGGTAACGGGAACATTCTCTTTTACCTGAATCTGTTTAACGTTAAGGAGGATCTGAAGCACATCTTCTTTAACACCCTTTACGGCGTCGTATTCGTGGTAGACATCCTTTATCTTAACACGCGTTATCGCCATAGACGGGATGGAAGACAAAAGAATGCGCCTTAAGGCGTTACCAATCATAACGCCATAGCCGCGTTCAAGAGGATAAATGGAATATCTCGCGTAGAGGTATCCACCGTCTTCTTTTTCCTCCTCAACTGTAAACCTTTCAGGTTTAACGTAATTTATCATTAAACCACCTCACGTGATCTTCACTTAGAATACAACTCGACGATATCCTGAACATCGAGAGGAAGTTCTAACTCTTCTCTATCGGGCATTCTCACAAATTTGCCCTTGAACAGATCGTAATTGACTTCAAGCCATGGAGATACGCTACCCGAATGTCTTGATTCGATCGCCTTTTTCACGTCTGCGTTGCTTCTAATCTTTTCGTGAAGTTCTATTTCATCTCCGGGTTTTAACTCATAAGAGGGGATATCAATTCTTCTTCCATTTACTAAAATGTGGCCATGATTGACAAGTTGGCGTGCGTGTGATCGCGATATCGCGAAGCCAAGTTTGAAGACAACGTTGTCAAGCCTCGATTCAACCTTTCTTATGAGCATTGTACCGGTAACGCCTTTAGTTTTGACGGCCTCGGCAAAATACTTTCTGAACTGGCGCTCAAGGACACCATAGGTTCTTTTCATGGTCTGCTTTGATCTCAACTGCCTTGCGTACTGGGTCATTTTGAGTCTGTCTTTGCCGTGCTGGCCAGGAGCGTACGGTCTCTTCTCAAATGGGCATTTCGGAGAATAGCATTTTTCTCCTTTCAAAAAGAGTTTCTTGCCCTCCCGCCTGCACAATTTGCAGACAGGGTCTGTATACCTTGCCATTTATTCAAACCTCCTTACATTCTTCTCTTCTTTTTGGGTCGGCAACCATTGTGCGGAATTGGGGTTATATCTTTTATACTCTGAACGTCGAGGCCGGCGGCCTGAAGCGCTCTTACGGCCGATTCGCGGCCGGGTCCGGGGCCGCTAACGAGAACATCGACTTTTTTTATTCCAAGGTTAAGGGATTCCTTCGCCGCTTTGTCGGCTGCCATCTGGGCGGCGAATGGCGTTGATTTTCTCGATCCGGAAAATCCCACATCTCCTCCGCTTGACCATGTTACAACGTTACCGTCTTTGTCAGTTATGGTTATTATGGTGTTGTTAAAACTCGAAAGTACATGGGCAACGCCGTAGTCAAAATGTATTTTTCTTTTTGAAGATATCTTTTTTTTCTTTTCAGCCATTTATCTTACCTCTCCTTTAAGATTTTTTGGCGCCCACACCATGGGAAGGACCCTTCCTCGTTCGGGCATTGGTCCTTGTTCTTTGGCCTCTTACGGGCAAACCAAGCCTGTGCCTTAATCCTCTGTAAGACCCTGTCTCGATAAGGCGCTTTATGTTTCTCTGGATTTCCATTTTTAGATCACCTTCGACCTTGTAATGTTCATTTATGTACTGGGTGATCTTTCTTATCTCATCGTCGGTGAGATCTTTGATCTTCTTGTTGAGAGGTATGCCGGTTGCGTTCAAAATTTCTATAGCCCTCGTTCGACCTATGCCATAAAGATAGGTCAATCCTATAAATGCGTGTTTCTCATTCGGTAAATCGACGCCAAGAATACGAGCCATTTATCTTTCAACCCCTCCTTATCCTTGTCTTTGATTGTGTTTGGGGTTTTTAGAGCAAATAACCCTCACGACACCATTTCTTTTTACGATTCTGCAAGCGTCACAGCGCTTCTTGACTGAAGCTTGAACCTTCATATTTTTGAACCTCCTTTATTTTTTCCTGTAAACTATTCTTCCTTTTTTCAAATCGTAAGGCGATAACTCAACTACAACTTTATCTCCCGGTACGATCTTTATGAAATTCTGCCTCATCTTACCGGAAATATGCGCAAGTATCTCAAGATCGTTGTCTAACATCACCTTAAAGGTCGTATTAGGCAGAGCGTCTATAACCCGCCCTTCTATTCTTATCATGTCCTTTTCTTCAGACATTAATTCCCTCCGGGATTGTCAATATTTCAACCTCCCCTTTATGTAAAACCACTGTGTTTTCATAATGGGCACTCGGTGAACCGTCGATGGTGACAACTCCCCATCCATCTTCAAGTAACCTTACTTTCCAATCTCCCATACTTACCATTGGCTCTATTGCGAGAACCAATCCTTCCATAAGAGAAATTCCCCTTGATGGCTTTCCAAAGTTTGGAACCTGTGGATCTTCATGAAGAGACTGACCTATGCCATGACCCACGTAATCTCTTATGACAGAAAAACCGTTAGACTCGACAAAGGTTTGTATGGCATAGGATATATCTCCAAGTTTTTTCCCACTGATAAACTGACCTATTCCGGCAAAAAATGAACCACGAGTTACATCTATCAATTTCTGCTTTTTTTCGTCTACCTGGCCCACCGCGTAAGTCCTCGCTCCATCACCATACCATCCATTGTAAATCGTTCCGACGTCTATCGAGACTATGTCTCCATTCTTTAAGACTATCTTTTTTGAAGGTATCCCGTGTACCACAACTTCATTCGGACTTATGCAAGAAGCGGCCGGATAACCTTGGTAACCTTTAAAGGCCGGTACAACATGCTTTCTTTCAAAAAATTCTTCTATTATTCTGTCAAGGTCGTAGGTAGTAATTCCGTCCTTGATGTAGTCCTTGATATATTCAAGAACCTCGCCTACCACTCTATTGGGATATCTCATTGCATCGATTTCTGCTTCCGATTTCAATTTTATCATCATTTGCTACCTTTGATCATTTTTATTAAAATTTCCTCTACTTCCTTTACCGGTAATGTCCCATCAACGGTAAATAGAAGTTTTTTTGCAGAATAGTAATTTATAACAGGCTTTGTCAGTTCAAGGTAAACTTTGTATCTATTTCTTACCGTCTCCGGTTTGTCATCATCGCGCGTTATCAACGGCACGTGACAATCATCGCAAAGTTCATCTTCCTTTGGTGGATCCGTTATCATGTTGTAATTTCTACCACACTTGGGGCACATTCTCCTTGCCGAGAGCCTTTCAACGATAACATTTTCAGGGACATCAACGTATATGACATGATCGAGTTTTTTACCGATCGAAAAAAGTATCTCATCGAGAGCTTTTGCCTGATTAAGAGTTCTTGGAAATCCGTCAAGTATAAACCCGCTTTTTGTGTCAGGCTTTGAGAGCCTTTCTTTCACTATCTGATTCATAACTGTATCATCGACAAGTTTTCCAGAATTTATTATGTCTTTGACTTTATTTCCAAGTTCGCTTCCAGATTCCATCTCATTTCTTAACATCTCACCGGTCGAGATGTGAGGAATCTTGAAAGTTTTAGATATAACCTGGGCCTGTGTTCCTTTACCGGCTCCAGGAGGGCCTACAAAGATTATATTCATATTCTTCCCTTCAATTTTCCACGTTTTATGAAGCCTTCATAATGGCGCATGATAAGATGGGCTTCCATCTGTTGAACAACGTCAAGCGCGACACCGACTGCTATCATCATTCCCACACCACCGACTATCTGACCAGAGTTACTCCCAACTATTGTAGCAGAAATATTCGGCAAAAGTGCTATCACGACAAGGGCAAGGGCGCCCAGGAAGGTGATACGGCTTAAAACTTTCGCGAGATATTGCTCTGTCGGAACTCCCGGACGGATACCGGGGATGAATCCTCCGTACTCTTTTATATTGTCCGAGACATCGTGAACATCAAAGGTTATAGCACTGTAGAAGTACGTAAAGAAAAAGACGAGCAACGCATAGACTACGATGTAGAATACAGAGTTAAATCCAAAGATGCTTTGCAAAGTGTAATTATGCGTGAACTGAGCGATCATGGATGGGATCATCAATATCGCGACGGCAAAGATTATAGGCAGAACTCCACCCTGATTTACCTTCATCGGAATGTAACTTGACTGGCCGCCGTACATGCGCCTTCCAACTACTTTTTTTGCGTACTGGACCATTATCCTTCTTTCACCCTGCATTATGTATATAAGTCCAAAGATCGTAACAACAAAGATAAGGAAGAACAGAGCCCATGAGGTTATTGAAAGATTTGAGATGATCATTTGACCAAGATAGAATGGATATGTGGCGACAACTCCTGCAAAGATTATTATGGATATACCATTTCCTATTCCTTTGTCAGTTATCATCTCTCCTATCCACTGTAGGAACATGCTACCTGCCATAAGAGAAATCGAAGAAAGTATTATGAATGCGACCTTGTTAAGTCCGGGAGTCGCGTGCGGCATAACAACGACTATTGTTAAGGCAACCGCTTCGACGGCGGCAAGCAAAAGCGTGAGTTGGCGGGTGTATTTTTCTATCTTTTGTCTTCCCTGTTCTCCTTCTTTTGCGAGTTCCTTCAAACTCGGGACAACGGCCATAAGAAGTTGAAGGATTATGGAGGCATTTATGTAAGGAGTGACACTCATTGCAAATATAGACATATTGCTCAATGCGCCACCGGCAAAAGCGTTAAGTAAGGTAAAAAATCCTCCACCGGCACCTGCGGAAACGCCATTAAAAAAGTTTGCCCAACTTGCAAGGCTTATGCCGGGCACCGGTATGTACACACCGAGTCTGAATACCGCAAGCATCAAAAAGGTAAAGATTATTCTGCTCCTTAACTCGGGAATTTTAAATGAATTCCTAATTGCCTCCCACACTCATATCACCTCTATTTGCCCGCCGGCAGACTCTATCTTCTCCTTCGCCGAAGCACTAAAGGCATTTGCACTTACTTTTAACGATTTTTTCAATTCCCCGTTGCCGAGAATCTTCACTCCATCTTTTATCTGTCTTACAAGGCCACTTCTTATGAGCAGATCAACGGTAACATGGGTATTGTTTTCAAAATCATTCAGATCTCCAACATTGACAGGAACGTATTCTTTATGGTTGACGTTTTTAAATCCACCCTTGGGCAATCTTCTGTAGAGTGGAGTCTGTCCGCCTTCAAATCCGGTCCTTACATTTCCACTCTTTCTTGATCCCTGACCGTTCATACCGCGGGTGGAGGTTTTACCATGGCCGGAACTTCTTCCCCTTCCAAGAAGTTTTGATCTTCTTCTCGATCCCGGCGTTGGAGTTATATCTTCAAGTTTCATTCGAATTCCTCCTTATTGTACTTGTTCAACTTTGACAAGATGGGAAATCTTCCTTACCATTCCAAGAATCTGAGGAGTTTGTTCTACAACAACGGCATCGTGCATCTTTCTTAACCCCAAAGCCTTGGCAGTCTGCCGCTGATCGTATTTGTAACCAATCGGGCTTTTAACGAGTTCTATTCTGACTTTCATTGCTTTGTAACCTCCTCGCCATGGAACAATTGCCTTAAAGATATTCCACGCAATTTGGCGTAATATTCTGGTGGCCTTATCTCATCAAAGGCTTTAAAAACGGCTCTTAAAATGCTAAGAGGCGTGTTGGATCCGAGAGATTTGCAAAGCACATTCTTTATGCCTGCAAGTTCCAAGGCAGGCCTTGCCGTGTTGCTTGCTATTATACCGGTTCCTGGTGCGGCGGGTTTTAGAAGTAATCTCGCTGAATCGAATTTGACCTCAACAGTATGAGGAATTGTGTCGTTGACGACATTTACGTCTATCATATTTCTCTTTGCAAGGTTCGAAGCCTTTCTTATGGCATCGACAACCTCACGGCCACTCGCAACGCCAAGGCCAACTCTTCCATTTCTGTTTCCGACAACCACAATGGCCCTGAAACTTAAATTCTTGCCACCCTTTACAACTTTCGCAACTCTTCTTACCTCTACGACATTCTCTTCGAATTCGGTTTCTGTCTCCTGAGTTGTTTCCAATGGCCTTCTTCTTAATTCTCTATCTTCATCGTCTTTCTGAAGATCGCGTGGCATCGTTTACCTCCTTAAAATTTCAATCCGCTCTCTCGAGCACCGTCGGCAATTTCTTTTATTCTCCCATGATAGCGAAAACCGCTTCTGTCAAAAACGACTTCTTTGATTCCCGCCTCGATTGCACGAGCGCCTATTTCTTTCCCAACAAGGCGCGCGGCCGCCTTATTCCATGTTTTGTTTTTAAGCGCTTCTCTCAAACTCTTCTGCAAAGTCGAAGCGCTAACGAGTGTTCTTGCATTGTCGTCATCTATTATCTGGGCATAAGCATGTTTATCGCTTACAAAAACAGAAAGTCTGGGAACATCATGTGTACCGTGAATTCTTCTTCTTATGGCAAGGTGCCTTTTTATTCTTTTTTCTTTTCTGTTAAATGGCTGGATCACAGTATTACCTCCTTAAACTTTCTTTACTTCTTTGAGCCTTACCGCTTCTCCGGCATATCTTACACCCTTACCTTTTGCAAAGACCATAGGCTCACGTGTCTTTCTTATCTTTGCCGCGAACTGACCAACCAATTCTTTGTTTATTCCTTTAACTATTATCTGATTTGGCTTTGGCACTTCTACCGTTATTCCCTGCGGTGGATCGAGTTTGACTGGCTGAATGTAGCCAAGGTTAAGGATCAAAGATTTACCCTGAAGTTGCGCTCTGTACCCAACACCCTCAACTTCAAGTTCTTTTTGAAATCCCTTGGTTACACCTTCGATCATGTTCCTAAGGAGCGCCCATCTTGTTCCGATTATCGCTCTGTTCTTCTTCATTACCCGCGGAGGGAGATCAAGGTTTTCCTTTTCAGAAACCCATATTTTGTTGCCGTCTATCTTGAAATCAACGAAAAGATAGTTCATAGAAAGTTGACCGAGAGGCCCTTTCACGGTTATGGTATTTGGATCTATCTTTACCTCAACACCCTTTGGAATTTCTATCGGTTTTCTTATAAGTCTCGACATTTCACACCTCCGCTTACCACACGTAAGCTATGACTTCTCCACCGATTCCGAGCGCGCGTGCTTCTTTGTCCGTGACAATTGGTTTTTCCGGATTGGAAGTGGAGATTATGGCTATTCCAAGGCCACTGTTGACAACTGGCAATTTGTCTTTCGAGACGTATATTCTTCTTCCGGCGTGGGAAACTCTTACTATAGAATTTATAGTCCTTACCTTTGTTCTTTTCTGACCGGAATACTTCATGAAAATCCTCAATACGCCCTGTTTGCCATCCTCTATGTATTTGTAATCTTTTATAAATCCTTCTCTTTTAAGAATGTCGAGTATGGCCTTTTTTATGTTGGATGCAGGCACATCTACAACCTCTTTGTAGACCATATTCGCGTTTCTTATTCTTGTAAGCATATCGGCTATAGTATCTGTATACATCTTATCACATCCTTACCAACTGGCTTTTTTGATCCCAGGAAGTTTTCCCTCTAAGGCTAATTTCCTGAAGCAAAGCCTGCAGATGCCCAGTTCTCTCGAGACAGAATGGGGCCTTCCACATATCTTGCATCTTGTGTACTGGCGAGTCTTGTATTTAGGCTTTGCATTTGCTTTATTTATAAGTGCTTTGCGGGCCATTTCATCACTCTCCTTAAGAATTCTTGCTAAATGGCATGCCAAGTTTTTCTAAAAGGTATCTCGCTTCTCTGTCCGTTTTTGCCGTCGTAACTATAATGATATCCATTCCCTGAATTCTCGAAATTTCACCTGTTATCTCAGGGAAGATAGTTTGCTCTGACAATCCCATAGAGAAGTTTCCCCTTCCATCGAAGGAATTAGGATTAACTCCTTTGAAATCACGGATCTTTGGCATCGCTATGTTGAAAAATTTGTAGAGAAAGTTATACATTCTTTCTCCTCTTAGGGTAACCTTTATTCCGACAGGCATACCCTGCCTTATTTTGAAGTTAGAAACGCTTTTCTTTGCCTTTGTAATAACTGCCTTCTGTCCGGCGATATTCGTAAGTTCCTGAAGATGTTTATCGATTATTGCCTGATTTCTCGCTCCTTCGCCAATACCCATATTCAATATAACCTTATTTACTTTCGGAACTGCGAGTTTATTCTTGTATCCAAGTTCTTTCATGAAAAAGGGTACAACCTCTTTTTCATATATCTCTTTTAAAGCAACAGACATTTTATTCCTCCTCTCGCATCAGATCTTATCGATGATTTCTCCACACTTTTTGCATATTCTTACGTTCGTTCCATCCTCGGTCTTCTTGTGTGAAATGCGTGTTGGAGAACCACAGTTAGGGCAGACTACCATCAATTTAGATTCATAAATAGGGGCTTCTCTTTCAACGATTCCTCCCTCTCTAACTGATGCGGTAGGCCTTTGGTGCTTCTTTATCATATGAACTCCTTGAACTATGACCTTTCCCTGATCTGGAAGTACCTTTATAACCTTTCCCCTTTTTCCTTTATCTTCGCCGCTTAAAACAACAACGGTGTCATCTTTTCGTATATTCAGAGTGTGCCTTTTCATATTTCCACCTCACAGCACTTCGGGAGCAAGGGAGACGATTTTCATATACCCTTTTTCCCTTAATTCTCTGGCCACAGGACCAAAGATTCTTGTTCCCCGTGGTTCATTTTCTTTGTCTATTAAAACTGCGGCGTTGTCATCAAACCTTATGAATGAACCATCCGGTCTTTTTATTTCCTTTCTTGTCCTTACTATTACAGCCCTTACTATTTCGCTTTTCTTTATGTCTGTGTGAGGAACGGCCTCTTTAACAGTTCCTATGACGACGTCTCCAACCGTTCCCCTTTTCCTGTTGGGGCCTCCAAGTACTCTTATGACAAGAATTTTTCTTGCGCCAGAATTATCTGCGTTGTTAAATATGCTCTCTTGCTGCATCACTGGGAAACACCTTCTTCCTTGCTTATCTGTGTCTCTTCAACCTTTAGAGTATTTTTCTTGACTATTGAAATAACCTTCCAGTTCTTTTCTTTGCTAAGAGGCCTCGTTTCCTCTATTTCGACTATGTCTCCTATGTTGCATTCGTTATTCTCATCATGAGCCTTGTACTTTGATGTCTTGACAACGGTTTTTCCAAATCTTGGATCTCGTCCGGTTTCTTTTACCAGCACGACAACGGTTTTTTGCATTTTGTTGCTTACAACTTCACCGATCAGATGTTTTTTCATTTCTGGTTCCCCTTCTTATTCGAATTAACGGGAGTCAAACCGAGTTCTCTTTCTCTTATGAGTGTTTTTATTCTTGCTATATCCCTTTTTGTTTGTTTTATCTGCGACGTATCCTGAAGTTGAGAAAGTTCGAGTTGAAATCTCAATTTGTAAAGTTTTTCCTTTTGATCTCTTTCAAGGGCCGTTAATTCCTCCATGGTCATTTCCCTTAAATCTTTGGCCTTCATAGCGATTCACCTCCAAAGGAAGTCCTCTGGACGATCTTCGTCTTTATGGGCAACTTTGAAGATGCTAACCTCAAGGCTTCTTCGGCAACCTCTTTGTTAACTCCTCCTATTTCAAACATGATCTTGCCGGGTTTGACAACGCATACCCACTTTTCCGGGTTTCCCTTTCCACGTCCCATTCTGCTTTCGGCAGGGTGGACTGAGACAGGTTTGTCCGGAAAGATCTTTATCCACAACATGCCAGATTTCTTAAGGCTTCTCATTATCGCAACACGGCACGCTTCTATTTGTTTGTTCGTTATCCATGCAGGCTCAAGCGCCTTCAGACCCCACTCTCCAAAGTTTATCTCCGTGCCACCTTTGGCAAAGCCTCTCATTCTTCCGCGCTGCTGTTTTCTATATTTAACCCTTTTAGGGATAAGCATCTTTGCAAACCTCCTTATCAACGAGTCAGGCTGATTTCACCGGCGAATTTTCTTTGGTAAAGATCCAAACTTTAACCCCGAGCACTCCATATTTCGTCTTTGCTATCGCGAATCCGTAATCTACGTGCGCTCTCAAAGTTTGGAGAGGGACTCTTCCTTCCCTGTACCATTCGCTTCTGGCTATTTCAGCTCCGTTTATTCTTCCTCCAACCATCGTTTTAACACCGAGGGCTCCCTTCTTAAGGGCAAATTGAATGCTTCTTTTCATCGTTCTTTTGTAAGAAGCCCTCTTTTCAATTCTACCGGCAATGAACTCTGC
The DNA here is from genome assembly GCA_964433875.1 of uncultured Mesoaciditoga sp. Taxonomy (GTDB): domain Bacteria; phylum Thermotogota; class Thermotogae; order Mesoaciditogales; family Mesoaciditogaceae; genus Athalassotoga. The sequence goes on along the minus strand of CAYSSO010000034.1, from coordinate 1,108 downwards.
CGTTAATTGTGCATCTAACTCGGGCGTTTTTACTTCTTCAATACTTATTGACACTTCTCTTTCCGACGAGACTACAGATTTAACGAGATTCTTTATGTTGTTTATCTCGGCGCCTTTCTTTCCAATAAGTATGCCGGGTCTGCCGGTTACTATTATCACATTTACTCTGTTGCCGGATCTTTCTATTTTTATCTTCGATATGCCGGCGTGGTAGTATTCTTTCTTCACCTTTTTTCTTATCGCTTCATCTTCGAGCAAATATTCAGAATAATGTTTTTCGCTAAACCATTTTGCCTGCCAGTCGTGAGAAATTCCAAGCCTAAAACCGATTGGATGCGTTTTCTGACCCATATCATTGCACCTCGCTCTCTGTTGTCGCAGGTTCAACTTTAGACGATTTTAATGTCTCTTCCTTTGACCTATCCCTTACAACAACGGTTATGTGTGAAAGCCTTTTGAGCATCATCGAAGCGCGTCCCCTTGCCATTGGATTTAACCTTTTCAGTCTCGGGGCATCGTCCGCCATACACTTTGCAACGTAGAGCGAGTCGACGTCAAGTTTGAAATTGTTTTGAGCATTTGCTATGGCACTGTTGAGAATTTTTTGGACAATTCTCGCGCCTTTGGTATTGGCAAATTCAAGTATTTGCAATGCCTGGCTCACATTTTTGCCGCGTATTGTATTCAATATGGATCTCACCTTGTAAGGGCTTATTCTGATATATCTTCCGCGAGCAATGGCCTGTATCGGCTCGGGAGCGGACTCTTTTCTTTCTCTGTGAAAAACGGATCTCTTAACTCTTTTCTTATCTTCGGCCATCGATTTCACCTCTGTCATTTCTTAACTTCTCCCTTTATAGCCTTTTTCTCGGTATGCCCTCCAAAGCGCCTTGTCGGAGAAAACTCACCCAATCTGTGTCCCACCATTGCTTCGGTTATGTAAACAGGTATATGTTTCCTTCCATTGTGAACCGCTATGGTATGGCCTATCATATCCGGCAATATCATCGAAGCCCTTGACCATGTCTTTACGACACGTTTTTGCCCGGCTTCATTTAAACTTTGTATTTTTTTGATAAGTTTTGGATCTACAAATGGGCCTTTTTTA
>CAYSSO010000033.1:11643-17613 GCA_964433875.1 uncultured Mesoaciditoga sp. | reverse complement strand
CGATCTGAACGCCTTCGGCACCGAGGGCAAATGAAGCGGCTATCTGGCTTCCACGTGCAATCCCGCCTGCCGCTATGACGGGAATCTCGACGGCATCCACAACTGCCGGCACGAGTACCATTGTTGTGACCTCTCCTATATGGCCTCCTGACTCCATTCCTTCGGCTATTACCATATCAACGCCGTAAGATTCGAGCCTTTTTGCAAAGGCTTCCGATGCTACAACAGGTATAACCTTTATACCGTGGGATTTCAAAGGCTCAATGTACTTTGAAGGATTGCCCGCTCCAAATGTTACGGCCTTTACGCCCTCTTCAATTATGACGTTGACAAGGTCATCTGCCATCTTTTCATAGACTATAACGTTAACCCCGAAAGGCTTATTTGTAAGTTCTTTTGTCTTTCTTATCTCATTTCTCAGCCATTCAGGATCCCTTCCGCCTGCCGCTATTATTCCAAAACCTCCGGCTTCCGAAACGGCGGCGGCAAGTTTGGCGGTGGCCACCTGGGCCATACCTCCTTGGATTATCGGGTACTCTATCCCTAAAATCTCACACACTCTCGAAAACATCTACTTACCTCCTGTTCATAACTTAAAGATATTTGAGGCTATTCCGAGCCCCGCGCCGTATCCTACCGTCAAAATGACGCTCGATTCTTTTATCTTTCCAGCGTCCATGGCATCTTTTATTGCCAAGGGTATGGATGCGGCGGCCGTATTTGCATGATCTACTATTGAAATTTGAAATTTTTCTATGGGTATTTGGAGTTTTTCGGCAACTTTTGAAATTATTCTCAGATTCGATTGATGAGGCACGAAAAGGTCCACATCTTCAACCTTCATATTTGCCCTTTTTAAAACTTCGTTTATTGCCTCGACTATAGCGTCAATTGCGAATCTGAAGACCGCTTTGCCTTCCATCTCTAACTTTTTACCATGTTTTTGAACTATAGATTCGTATCCTTCTCCTTGAATACGAGAATAATTTGCCATTATTCCAGGTTTATCCGATCTTCCCATTATCACGGCTCCGGCGCCGTCTCCAAAAAGCGGACCAACGGATTTATCTTTGAAATCTATGATTCTCGACAGCCTTTCCGTGCCGACTATCGCTATTCTGGAAAAACTGCCAGATCTTATCATGGAATCCGCTATTTCCATTGCTTGAATGAATCCAGAACATCCGGCCTGAATATCTATTCCGCCTATTTTCCTGTCAAAGAATCTCTGAATCTGGCCTGACATACCCGGAATAAGCGTATCTGGCGTATTTGATGCGACTATAAGGTACTCAAAATCATTTGATCCGGCATTTTTAAAGGCATCTTTTAGGGCCTTTACGGCCATCTCAACGGCGCTTTCGTCAGTTATATGCCTTCTTTTTATTCCTGTTCTTTCAAAGATCCAGTCATTTACCCCTAAAAGTTTCTCTATTTCTTCATTTTCTATGACGGTTTTTGGAAGGTATCCTCCAACGCCAAGTACCCTTGAAAAGATCATTTTTCCATCCCTAAGAGTAAAGTTGCGGTTGCGCAGATTTTATCATCGACCTTTGCAACGCCTTCTACGCTTATCATTCCGAGATGTTCTCCGACTATCTTCACTTCATAGATCAACCTGTCTCCGGGCCTTACAGGTCTTCTAAATCTAACCTTGTCGGCGCCTACAAAGAGCGGAGTTTTACCCGGCACTAAAGTTATAAGTCCGGCAGTTTGAGCCATACCCTCGAGTATTAAAACTCCGGGCATGATTGGATTACCGGGAAAATGACCTTGAAACTGTGGTTCATTGTAACTAACGTTTTTAAATGCAACGATCTCTTTTTCGCCTTTCGAAATAATTCCGTCTACCATCAAAAAGGGATAACGATGTGGAAGAATATCAGTTATTTTGTCCATTGTTGTCCTCCAAAATCACGGTTATAGTCAAGGTATCATGGCCATAAAGAGAGGCCAGTACGGGATTCATCCAATCTACCGAGATATTCGAATGAAATTTCGCCGAAAATTCTTTCACTATTGAATCTACAATTTTTTTCCTGCCACTGTACCTAAAGGCTATCATTGACGGAGTTCCCTTTATGTCTTCTAATACCATAGAAACGGCGCTTTTTAAACTCCACATGCTTTTTACGATCGTCCTTCCAAATCCAAGTTTTACGACATTTATCATTTTGGTAAGGATAACAGATTCTTTCTTTTCAGAGATGACATCATTTTTTCTCAAAAAAGAAAGATCAGAAAATAACAAATAAGTAATGGTTCTCTGCGCGAATTTTTTATCCTCACTGAGTGGTTTCCCGCTGTTTAAGAAAAGCGAAAGTGCTACAGAGTCCATCTTTTCTTCGATAATTGTTATGCCTTCGAAAAGGGAAGATAAAAAATTCAGTTCATCCCTTAGAAAACTAAAAGACCTTGAAGGCAAAAGCACTGTAACAGGGATATGTCTCGAGATGATTCTGCTGATCTCGTCGTACGTTGGAAGACTTATCACACTCTTTTTGTTGAGCGCAAAGTAAGAAGGGCGATCTATATCTGAGACCCTTATCTTTCTTCCCTTCCAGTCTATGTACAACGGTATTTTTTCGATACCATCTACATCAACAGAATCGTCAACAAGTATCTTCATTCGACCTCTCCAGCGATCAAAGATACGTTATGTCCTCCAAAGCCGAAGGAGTTGGAGATGAAATTTTTGATCTTCACGTTCAAAGGCTTGCCCGGCACACAGTTTAGAGTTATCTGAGGATCGAGATTTTCAAGGTTAACGGTCGGAAAGATAAAAGATTCTTTCATTCCGATCACTGATGCTATGAACTCTATAGCACCGGCAGCCCCGAGCGTATGACCTATCGCTCCTTTATTTGAACTGACAAAAATCTTATCGGAATTATCCCCAAAGATCCGCTTTATTGCATTTGCTTCCGCTACATCTCCAACCGGTGTTGAAGTGGCATGGGCATTGACATAATTTATGTCCTCTATTTTAACCTTCGAACTTTCTATTGCCATCTTCATGGCCGCATAAGCGCCTGATCCTTCAGGATCTGGCTGAACCATATGGTAGGCATCGTCGCTCATCCCATAACCTTTAATCTCGGCGTAAATCTTTGCCCCTCGTTTTTTTGCCGATTCCAAAGACTCAAGAACTATTATCCCGGCTCCTTCGCCCATTACAAATCCATCTCTTTCTTTATCAAAAGGTCTTGAAGCATGTTCGGGATCATTGTTTCTTGTTGAAAGCGCCTTCATATTCCCAAATCCTGCTATCGATATCCTACATATCGCAGCCTCGGCACCTCCAGTTATCATTGTATCGACAATTCCGTGCTTTATCATGTCATAGGCAACGGCAATTGCGTGGGCACTTGACGCGCACGCGCTAACGGTACCAAAGTTCGGTCCTTTTGATCCGTATTCTGTTGCGATTGTTCCAGAGAGCGTATCGGCTATCATCATCGGAACAAGAAAGGGACTTACCCTTGATGGCCCTTTTGAGATCATCACTTCGAGTTCTGACTCTAAAGATCTTATTCCACCAATTCCGGAAGCAACTATGACTCCGGCCTTTTCAAGGAGTTCTTTTGAAAGTCCTGAATCTTCAACGGCTTCCTTTGCGGCCGCAAGACCGAGTTGGGTGTATCTATCGTGATGTCTTGCTTCTTTTGGCTCCATGTATTTTGCGGGGTCAAAATCTTTGATCTCAGCGGCGATCTGGGATTTGAATTCGGATGGATCAAAACTGCTTATTCTTTCGACAAAACTCTTTCCAGAATACATACCTTTAAAAAATTCTTCTTTTCCAGTTCCGCTTGCGGCTATTATTCCTATACCGGTGACGACAACTCTTCTCATTTTCAAATTCTCCTTTCATTAATCCGAAATTGTATTAGCAATATTCGTGCCAAGATCATTTTTTCATATTTTTAGTCAATTTCACGAAAAATGGTAAGATATGATCGTCTAAATTTTGAATTGTTAAAAGACATTTGTATCCAGATTTTGGAGGGTGAAATGGTATTAAAGATAACCGGAAGGATAGGAAGCGGGAAAAGTACGCTTGCAAAGGCCATCGTCGATCTTTCAAAAAAGCAAATTGTAGGCTTTAGAACGTATTTTGATGAGTCGAGAAATTCGCTCTACCTTGAATTTTTGAATGGTCCAAAGTACAAAATAGCCATCAGAGATGGAAAGATGGTTGGAATAAAAGGCACTCTCGATGAAATCGCAACGCACCTTGATACCATCGATACCACAGGTAAATTGCTTTTTATAGATGAGATCGGGTACGTAGAGACCATTTCCGAGAAATTCGTGATTGCCTTGCTGAAACTCATTGGGCGATCGCAAGATGGGATCATCGTCGTAAGAGAAAATTCCCCTCTAAGAGTGGAAGTAAAAGGCATGGAATTTGAAATTCATAAGGTTGAGGCTACATAACCTCCGTCTATTCTTATCGTTGTACCGGTTATATAGGAGGCGCGATCTGACGCAAGAAAGGCGACCGTTGCCGCTATTTCTTCTGGCTTTGCAAGTCTTTTGATATCCGTCTTATCGACTATGCTCTTGCTCGCCTCTTCAAAGGTTATTCCTCTTTTTTTGGCTGTGTCCTCAAAAAGTGTTTTTATCCTTTCTGTAAGTGTGTATCCGGGCGCTATGCAATTGAACGTGATGCCTTTGGAAGCGTGTTCCTGTGAAAGGCTTCTCATTAAACCTACGACTGCCATTCTTATCGAATTTGAAAGTAAAAGACGGGGAATAGGTTCATAAACAGAAACGGAAGTCGATGCGATAATACGGCCCCATTTTTTTGAGATCATGCCGGGCAAAAACGTGTTTATCAGCCTTACCGCGCTCATCATTGTAAGATCATAGGCGATATGCCAGTCTTCGTCTGACAGATCTTCAATATCACCAGGTTTTGGCCCTCCAGTGTTTATAAAGAGCACATCGATATTTCCGATCTCTTTAAAAAGACGTTTTATGTCTTCTTCAGTTGAAAGATCCGCAGTGTGGCCTGTAACTTTCGATTTGTATTTGGAAGAAATTTCCATTGCAACCTCTTGAGCGTTATGGCGCGAGACGATGTGAACTAAGGCGCCCTCTCTGGCGAATTCTTCGGCCACAGCCTTTCCTATTCCCTTCGATCCTCCTCCGATGAATACGATCTTTCCGCTTAATCCTAAATTCATAGTTCACCTCTTTTGCTTTTTTACAATTTTAGCACATCATTTGGTGATCTTCATCGTCGGTGGAAGATAATGGGCGAAATCGGACGCATGCTGGTAATAGGCTCCATATCCCGTTACGGCAAAGGCAAGGGCCGAGAGGATAAGCAATACAAAGATAATCCATCTAATACTTTTAGATTTAAGCCCTAACGGCGTCATCAACGCACCAAGGCCAGAGGTTATAAAACCTCCAAAGGCTATAATCGGGCTTTGTGTCATGCTGTAGACCAAAATGTCGATTGATATAACGATATTCATCAAACCACCTGCAGAAGAAAGAAGGGCTAACGGCATCAGATCAGATCCGTTTCTTATCGCCAAACCTATGAATATGAGAAGCGCTCCGAACCATACCGAAGGTTCTCCAAAGATTATGTTGTACGATCCGGGCAAAGGCCATGTAAAGATCATATCAAGACCCGTTACAAGCAGGATAAACCCTGTCATCCAAAATCCATAACCCCACGAAGAATTCGACTTTCCGTTCTCGAATTTGAAAATGTAAATACCGGCAAAAAGCAGTCCCAATGCGGCCGCTATGAGTTGAATCGTCACATAATCTACAAACATATATACCTCCTTTAAGTGATTTTTTTCACTTAAAAGTATACCATAAAAGTCCAATATTGTCAATTCACATTTGCCATCTTTTGAATTCGTTTGATATATACTTAAATAAATTTAAAAGTCGAATGTTCATTTAATTTAAGCGGAGGGCAGGATGCCTCCGAGATGGCCT
>CAYSSO010000033.1:1262-11608 GCA_964433875.1 uncultured Mesoaciditoga sp. | reverse complement strand
GATGATTCGGAATTTAAAACTGATTCAGTATACTTAAAAAGAGGTGCGTAAAATTGAAAGTAAGATCACCGATCAAGTGGGCCGGAGGAAAGGCCCAATTGCTCGATCAATTAGATGAACTTTTACCTGAAAAATTTTCAACTTACATAGAGCCTTTTGTGGGAGGGGGCGCATTGTTTTTCCATCTTTTGCCAGCAGATGCCGTTCTGATAGATCTAAATTCCGAACTCATTAATTTTTATACCGTTGTAAGAGATGATGTTGAAAGCCTTATAGAAAGTTTGAAGGTTCACAAAAATCAAAGTGATTATTACTACAAAATTCGAAATCTCGATCCTTCAAAATTGAGTTCGTTAGATCGCGCCTCGCGTTTTCTTTACCTTAACAAAACTTCCTACAATGGACTGTGGAGAACGAATAAAAAAGGAGTATTTAACGTTCCATTTGGAAGGCACAAAAATGTGCGTCTCTTCGATGAAGAAAATATAAGGCTGGTAAGTCTTTCACTAAAAAATGCAAAGATCATCTCTGGCGATTTCACGATGGCGCTTCAATACGCAAAGGCCGGAGATTTTATCTACATGGATCCTCCGTATCATCCTCTTTCAAGGACTTCAAATTTTACATCTTATTCGGGTAAATTCAGCGAAAAAGATCAAATAAGGCTTTCAGAATGTTTTAAAGAATTAGACAGGATCGGTGCTTTTGTAATGTTGAGCAATTCAAACACGGACTTCATAAAATCGCTTTACAAAGGATACGATATACATACGGTGAAAGCGACAAGACGTATAAACTCAAAGAGCGACGGTCGGGGCGCTATCGATGAGGTTGTCATAAGGAACTTTTCATAATTTTTCATTTTCTCCCGGAGATTTTTTGAATTTAAGAAATCTCCAGAAACGATTGGGCAAGGTTTTGATCAGCCAAGAAATCAAGAAATAAACCGCTATTCCCGCAAAGATTGCCACAAAGTCCCTTATTTTCCCTCTCAAAAGCGAAAGAGACAGATATATGATTCCGTCCATTATCGTTGAAGCGATTATGACCTTTATAAAGTAGTAAAGATCGAAAAACCACACTTTGAACTTTATTCTCAATGAAATGAGCATTACGATAACGAAATATATCGAAGATATCGAGGTTGAAAGCGCAAGGCCTGTCTGTTTAAGATGCGATATAAAGAGGAAGTTAAGTCCTATATTTATGCCAAGCCCTATCATTCCGAAGATCATCGGCGTTCTTGTATTTTTAAAAGAGTAATAAATCTGTACGAGCACCGATCCGAGCGCAGAGGTAAAAAGAGAAAGAGAAAAGGCGATAAGAGGCGGATAAGTTAACATCGTTGATTCGGCCGTGAAATTTCCACGCTGGAAGATCAAAATTATTACCTGTTTTGCAAGAGGAAAAAGCGCAAAGGTTACGGGAATCAAAAAGAAGGCAAGCAATTTCATTGCCCTTTTGGTAGTTATGGTAAGCCCTCTTATGTCATTTTCAGTGGCCCTTGCTGCGACAGAAGGATATGTAACCTGGGTTACAGGAGTTCCAAGAACTCCATTGGCCGCGCTTGTTATTCGGTTTGCGTAAGATAGAGAACTTATGGCACCTGTCTCGAGCGTAGACGCAAAGGTTCTGTCCACTATCGTGTTTAACATTCCCAAAGCGCTTGAGAAGAACAAGGGCCATATCATTTTATATAGATCTTTTGTTTCTGGGATCTTCCTCTTTATCTTAAATGGATTGAGATACTTCCTTTCTGCAAAGCCAAGCACCATGAAGATAAAAGTTGGTGGAAGTGTCCACGCAAGGGCAAGAGAAATCGCTCCAAGATGCTTTGTTACAAACAGTGTTCCTATGACTATGAAATCGAAACTAAGTCCGACAAGAGGATATGCGAGAAATTTTTTCTCACTCTGTAAAAGCCCGTTGACAAAACTCAACATTGCGCCAATCACGGTTGCAAAACTCATCCATCTTATGAAGTTTACGGTCATATCATGATCTGCTTTCCCGAAACCCGGAAAGAAGAGATTTGTTACTTCAGGTGCAAAGATGGCAATCAGGACGACTGCGGCGGTAAGCATTAACGTTGTCGAATAAAAGATCGTGGCCGAAAAATGCTTGGCCTCTTCTTCGTTTTTGCTTTTTATAACTCTTACAAAAAGCGGGATAAAGGCTGCTACAATTGTCCCCGTTATGATTCCATTTATAAGACCGAGAGGGCTTTGGGAGGCAAGATAGGCATCCATGACACTTCCAGTTCCAAAAAAATACGCTATGAATATATCTCTTATAAAGCCCATCGCCTTCGAAACAAGGGTCAGTATAGTTATTAAAAGTATTGCCTGGGACATATTTTGCCTTGAATGAATCAGAGAACCTATTTTACGTTTGAGATTCATCTTCATCTCCAGTTAAGAGTTAAATGATAAAATAGTTATTGACCATTTGAAATTTTACCATGAAGAAGGTGAAAAATATGTCAAAAAATGTTTTTATAATCTTTTTTGTCCTTTCCATACCGCTTTCCGCCTACGCCATGAATTACATCTTTGGTATAGGATACGATCCTTCGAGAAGTTGGGTTGTAAATCTCGGAGCGATGAATCATTTCAACGATGAATTGAGTCTTAACATCTTTACTCCCGCTTCCACTTCACATTCAATGCTTTACGATGTGAAGGCTTACGTACCTATACTCGGAAGAAATGATCTCAATGAAGGTTTCAGAATAGGGCCTGTCCTCGGAGCCGTTATAACTTCACAGGCAACAATTTCTGCCGGGCTGTACGGCCAATATTATTTTGGGCCATGGAGATTTGGAATCTCCGTCATGCGTGAAATAAATGAAAATAACTTCAGTTATGCTTTCAACGTGTGGTACTTTTTTTCAAGCAGTCAGTACCATTTCGTTGATTATTTCATAGCCAACATATTTTTTGACAAAAGCACTCCTTACTTTTCTCTTTGCCTGATAGAGCCTTTTTAAAGGAGGAAAATATGAATTTATCTGAAAAAGTTTTGAACTCTTCAAAAAGATTCGAAGGAAAGATTCTCAAACTTTACGTTGATGAGGTTGAACTTCCAAATGGTCACAGATCCTTTAGAGAAGTTGTAAGGCATCCTGGGGCTTCCGCTGTAATCGTGCTTTTAGACGATGGGCGAATAGTCCTTGAAAGACAATTCAGATATCCAATAAATGAAATACTTTGGGAAATACCTGCCGGAAAACTCGACAAGGATGAAGATCCTCTTGAATGTGCAAAAAGAGAATTACTCGAAGAGACCGGCATTAGCGCTTCGAAATGGCAAAAACTCGGCCACATATACACAACGCCCGGATTCTCAGATGAGAAGATACACCTTTACTTTGCCTCTGGAATTTCGAATGGAAGCCGTCATCTTGATGAAGATGAGTTCCTTGAAATAAGGTATTTCAAAGTTGAAGAGGTCGAAGAGATGATAATGAAAAACGAGATCACCGATTCGAAGACCATAGCAGCCTTTTTCAGATCAAAAGGGATGGGACTTTTATGAGGGCCGAAATAGTATCGACCGGAACGGAACTTCTTCTTGGAAAAAATTGTAATGAAGATGCAAGGATTCTTTGTGAATTGCTTGCAAAATGTGGTATAGACATATACAGGTATACGACTGTCGGAGACAATGTCGAGAGAATATCTCAATCTTATAAAGAAGCCATCGAAAGGGCAGATATTGTTTTATCGACAGGAGGTCTTGGAGGAACTGGAAGCGACCTTTCAAAACAGGCTGCGTCTATTGCAACAGGTATTCCTCTCGAGATAGATCAAAGAATCTATGAGTATCTTTTAAGGCAAAGGGTACCAGAAAGAATAGCCAGATCCTTTGCCTCTATTCCACGCGGATCATCTACGATCGAAAATACCGCCGGCGTTGCTCCCGGGATAATAATTCAAAAGAATGGGAAATATCTTATTCTCCTTCCAGGGCCTCCCGATGAGATAAGATCAATAATAAGAAATGGCCTTGAAGATTTTTTAAGAAAATTTGGAAACGGATATACAAAGAATGATTTCATAAAGATCGTTGGAATGAGAGAATCGGAGGTGGAGGACAGAATCCATGATTTGGCGAAATCTTCAAATCCAACGATATCGACCTTTTTGAAAAAAGGATGGATAGAAATTTCGATGACGGCAAAAGGAAAGGATGAAGATGAATCGATTAGAATACTTGATGATCTGAAAAAACGCGTACTCGAAAGATTTCCCAAAGAGGTTATCGGATCAGATGAAAGTTTAGAGCACGTTGTCTACAGAATTTTAAATGACAAAAATATGACGATCGCGGTCGCCGAATCTGTTACAGGGGGAATGATCTCTGACAAACTCGTGAATGTGAGTGGCGTTTCATCTGTTTTTCTGGGGGGCGTTGTTGCATATTCAAATGAATCCAAGATAAAAGTGCTCGGTGTTAGCGAAAAGACTATAAAAGAAAATGGCGCTATATCCGCGGGATGTGTATCTGAAATGGCAGATGGCGTAAGGCTTCTCTTTGGAACTGATATAGGCATTGCAACAACGGGAATTGCAGGACCTTCGTCAGTCGAAAACAAGGAGATCGGGATGGTATGGTTTGGCTTTTCATCGAAAACTCTAAAGAGAAACTGGAAGAGAATATACGGAGGAAATAGGGACGATGTAAGGCGCGCCGCAACAAATGACGCTTTAGAGGCTGTGATAAACATCATAGCGCGTAACGAAAGGAGTTGATTGCTTTGATAGATATAAAAAGTATTTTATCCGAATCGAATGCCATCTTTAAAGGACATTTTGAACTAAGATCAAAAGAACATTCAGACACTTATGTCGAATGTGGAAAAATTCTTCAATACACCTGGAGAACAAAAGAAATAGGCGCCGAAATAGCGTTAAGATCACAAAGATTCGCTCCTGATTGCATTATATCCGCGACTAAAAACGGCACGATAATAGGATACGAAGTTGCAAGAAATATGGATATTCCATTTATCTATCTTGAAGAGGACGGTGATCGTCTTTCCTTCACGCATTGTATGAATCCGTCAATGTTCAAAAATATACTCATAGTTGAGGATTTGGTAAGAGACGGAAAGATAATTCATGACATTCTAAATGCCCTCGATGATTTTGATAGTTCAGCGATAGGAATCGCGTCAATAGTTAAGATCGGACATTTTGAAAAAATAGAAGGCCTTCAGGTAATCTCTCTTTTGAACATTCAGGCGCAGATTTATAAGGCCGAAGAATGTCCTCTGTGCAAGGAAGGTATTCCTCTTAAAAATTATAAAAATCTTTGCTCGGAAAAATGACACTTTGCTAATTAAGAATGGAAGTATTGGTAAAGATTTTGAGGCCTAACTCGATCGATGGTGTTGAAAAGATAAAACCATCGGAAAAATTCAAGTTAGCGTCTCCGAAGATGCTAAAAATTACGTTTTCACCTTTAAACCAATCAAAATCATATGAAGTATAGAGATAAAGCGCATTTGGAGGGTAGTAAGGGTTGGGCGGGGCAATAAAGAAAATGTTATTTAAAACGTTTAAATTCACGCTTGAAACAAGTCTTTGATAGTTGACGTAAAAATATAAATTTTTCAAACTGACAGAAATCGCGAGATCCAAAAAGATTCTCCCATATTCATTTATCTTTTCACTTTTAAAAGCCTGAGGTAAATTTCCAAATTCGAAATTCGCACCGGCAAAAAAGGAGAGAAATCTGTAATTGTAGACATTAAAATTTAAGTAAGGATTAAAAAGTGGCGTTGAGACAGTCACATTTATGCCGGCAAATCGTTGAAAAGAAACTGAAGATTGAGGATACCCTATATTTATCTCGATAGGCGTGGCCACAAATCCGGCCGAAATTTCCTGATTTGAAATCGTCATCGATATTGGCAGTGCAAATGCCATCTGCCCAAATATCAAAAGGATGAAAAAATACTTTTTCATTCTTTACTTTTTACCTCCAAAATATCAAAACTTTTGAATATGGAAAGAATAAATCCCACTACCATCAGTGTGAGAGATGCGTAGAGCAAATCATTTTCAAAAGTGCTTATTTTGTAATTTGCTATTACCTGTACGAATACAAGTGAGACGAATTGCGCAACAAAAAAATTCAAAGCCGCTATTATCCATGTGCTTAAAGAACTTTTGAAAAGATATCTTATCGCGTATTCCTGACGGGTATACCCGAGAGAGAGAATTGTAGCGCGATGAACACTGTCGTATTTGTCGACGGTATAGGTTACACTCGACACTATGTAGAAAAATGTAGCCAGGACCATGATCAGCGATCCTATTGCGTGATTGAATGAGAGAATGACATAAATTCCAAAAAACATAACACCAACAGGAAAAAGTCCTTGAAAGTATTTGAGAAAAGAGGTGCCCAGTTGCTTCTTTTCTATTATTCGATTTCTAACGTACCAAAACGCAAGTAAAAATCCTCCAACAGTTATAAGTGCGATTTCAATTGCCGTTATCCAAAGAGTTATGAGATTCAACTCTTACTCTTTCCCTCCCCGCTTTTGAAAACTTCTGCCATAGCCCCAAGGCTCGAAAGAACTCCGGAAGTTTCAAATGGTAAGAAGATCTTTGTAGCCTGTCCATTTGCGATCTGCTGGAGTGCCTCGAGGTATCTTATGGTTATAAGATCTGGTGTCGGATTTCCGGAATGAATGGCATCGAAGACAATCTTTATGGCTGCCGCCTGTCCTTCTGCTTCCGTCTGAAATTTGTATTTCTGCGCATCGGCTATTCTTTGAATTGCCGTTGCATCTCCTTCGGCTTTCAAAATCTGCGATTGTTTTTGACCTTCGGCCTGGAGAATCTGCGATTGCTTTATACCTTCGGCCTCAAGAATGGCAGCCCTCTTTGTCCTCTCGGCCTTCATTTGCTGACTCATTGCCTCTGTTATGTCCTTGGGAGGATCTATTTTCTTTATCTCCACTCTTGTTATTCTTACTCCCCATTTGTCCGTTGCCTCATCAAGGGTATCTCTTAGTTTCGCATTTATCATTTCACGGGAAGTCAGAGTTTGATCGAGTTCGAGTTCTCCTATGACATTTCTGAGATTCGTCTGGGCAAGCATCGTTGCGGCAGGTTCAAAAGCCTTAACGTTGTAATTGACTTTAAAAGCGTCGGAGACCTGATAATATATTATGGCATCAACGGATACGACGACATTATCACGAGTTATAACCTCTTGAGGTGGAACGTTTATGAAGTGCTCTCTCATATCTACCTTGATCATCTTTTCAAAGAAAGGAATTATAAGATGCAATCCCGATTGAACCTCTCTTGAAAATTTTCCGAGGCGTTCGACTAACCCCCTTTGGAATGGCCTGACTATCTTTATACCCGTTATAGCGACGACTATAAGAAAGGCCGCTATAATGACTCCTATGATTATTCCAAGTATCATTTTTGTTCCTCCCTTCTTACCACAAGTTTGGTACCCTCAACCTTTAAAATAATAACGTAATCATTTATCATAACTTTCGAATTGTCAACTGTGATCGCTCTCCACACATCTCCATTTATCTTAACCTTTCCCGTATTCTTTTCAACATCTATTGTCTCTATAACGAGGGCTCTCTTACCTATTATCTCATCGATGCTTATCTGCCTTGGAGAATCTTTCCTTTGAAGCACCTTGAGTGCTATCGGGCGGGTAAATATGACAAGTACCGCAGAAACGACTATAAAGACGACTATTTGAATTATAAGATCTGCAAAAAGAGAGGTTATGGCGGCCGCAAAAGCCCCAAGTCCAAACCAAAAGAGAAAAAAAGTGGGAATAAAGATCTCCGTGATACACATTAAAGCCCCTAAGAATATCCAAAATACGAGAACCATCTTTATCATCCCTTCATTTCAAAGTGAAGATCTTTGAAGGATGAACGTACATTACCGGAAAGTCGATTCCGATCTCCTCTATTGCTTTGTTCACATAACGTTTTATATTTCTTTCATATCTCGTCGAGATGTGATAAAGTATCACCGATTTAACCTTTGCCTCTTTTGCCAGCGTAAGGACCTCCCGTATTGAAGAATGGTTATTTCCCTTCCTATCATCACCGTTTAAAAAGGTCGATTCGTGAATAAGCAAATCAGTTTCATAAGCATCTTTGACCGATATCGGCGTTGAGTCTCCGCTTATCGTCAATATCTTTTGCTCGTAATCTACCGTTATCTCTTCTCGACCGTATTTCTTTACAAGATCGAGAATCTCACTCTGGGTCAGGTTTCTGTACTTATCTTTTAAACGTTTTCGCATTTCGTATATATTGTAGCCAAAACTGATTTCATTAACGGTATGATGAGTTCTGAATGGCCTTATAACTCGCTTAACTCCTCCAGTTCTATGAAGAATTACCTCTTCTCCAATATCGAGTGATTTTATCGTAAGCGCATATTTTAAATCGCTGTTGACTTTCAAAATGAAATCAAGAAACTCTTCTACCGATTTACTTCCTCGTGGATAATATATCTCAAGTGCCTTTTCCTTATCCCCCATTGCATTGTTTCTCGTGTTGACAAGTCCCCAAAGACCCGCTATGTGATCCGCATGGCCATGCGTCAAAAAAACCCTTTGAACTGCAAAAGACTTATTTCCAAGATAAGTACTCGCACCCTCTCCGCAATCTATAAGCATTCTATCTGGCGAGTAGTACATCCATGTAGAATAAAGTGCTTTGGAATACATTATTATATTCAACTTTTTTCAACCCTGATTTTCACTTTTCCAGATAGGCCATTTCCAAACTTGACCTTGGCTTCGTAAAGACCGAGTTCCTTTATAGGCTCTACCTCTATATTCTTTTTGTCAAAAGGTTCGCCGAAATATTCTGAAAGTTTTTCTGCTATTTCTGAAGATGTGACCGATCCATAAAGTTTATTACCTTCACCGGCTTTAGCCTTTACAACAATTGTAGTCTTCATGAGTTCGGATATCTTTTTTGCGGCCTCTTCCATTTCCTTTTTCTTTCTCAATTCTTCAGCCTTTTTTTCTTTGTTAACCTGTTCGATGACTTTTTCATTTGCCAAAGTTGCCAATTTGCGCGGAAGAAGATAATTTCTTGCGTATCCGTCGCTAACCTCGACTATATCGCCCATTCTACCGAGTGCCTTAACATCCTGCAAAAGTAAGACTTTCATTTTATCACCACCGTGTGTTTAACACAAAGAGGCCCGACGGCCTCTTCAATCTTTCGTGTATGGAATAAGCGCCGCTTCTCTCGAGCGCTTTATGGCCTCGGCCACCATTCTTTGGTGTTTCGCACAGGTACCGGTGATTCTTCTTGGTAAGATCTTTCCTTTGTCACTGACAAACTTCTTTAAGGTTCTTGTGTCTTTGTAATCAATGTAATTTATGTCATTCATGCAAAAATAGCATTTTCTCGCCTTTCTTTTAAAACTTGCTTTTTCCTTTTTTCCGCTATCTTTATCGTAAGCCATTCAAATCAACCTCCAATTTTAAATTAAAATGGTACATCATTGTCTTCATCTTCTGATGGAATATCGTTATCAAAAGATGGAGGAATTTCCTCACCAGACGAATCGCTTATTTCCTCTACATTCTCTTTTTTATCGAGTGGTTGAACCTTGTTCGCTATTACCTCTGTGGTAACGCGTTGCTTTCCATCTCTGTCTGTCCAGGAATTATTTCTCAAACTGCCGTCTATCAAAATTAGACGACCCTTTCTCAAATACGAAGCGACAAACTCAGCATTTTTTCCAAAGCAAACTATTCTGAAAAAATCTGCCTGTTTGTCCTCTTTGGAATAATTCCTGTTCACGGCAAGATTAAAAGTAACAACATTGCCATTCATACCGGTTCTCAACTGTGGATCCTGTGTAATTCTTCCGACAAGAATTACCTTGTTATAGTTCACGAATTTTCTCCTTCATTTTGATCAGATTGATCAGAAACCGCAACTTCGGCCGTCTCAACTTTCTGATCAGGAACGACCTCATCGGTCTTTTCTTCTTTTTCTTGCTTTTCAATTACCGGATGCTTTTCGAGATCTTCTCTTCTTAAGATGAGATGCCTGAATATTTCTGGTACAACTTTGTAAAGTTCTTCGAGAGATTTGATCTTCGAAGGATCGGCATCGAAAAGGATGATGGTGTAATCGCCTTCGTTGAACTTTTGAACCTTGAAGGCCAATTGTTTTACTCCCCATCTGTCTACCTTCCTTATCTTCCCCCCCATCTTCTCTTCGATCTGGTTTTTGACACGATCGACGAGTTTGTTTCTTGCCTCTTCTTCAAGAGTAGGATCGATGATGAAAAGCGTTTCGTAAATCCTCATAAATT
>CAYSSO010000033.1:0-1252 GCA_964433875.1 uncultured Mesoaciditoga sp. | reverse complement strand
CCTCCCATGGACAATTTTGGCCCTATTCTTTAGGGCGGGTATATTGATTATATCACATAAAATTTCAAAATCGAAATTTTTGAACTATCGAAGATAACTAATGATAATCATGGATATTTTTAACTTTTTTTCATTAAATGGTGATTTCCAGTTGTAATCGCCTATAAATGATTTAAATCGTCTTAAACGGGGTTTGACAATTTTTAAAATAAATTGTATAAATTGTATCGGAATCGATTGCGGTATCGATTGCGGAGGTAAAAATGGGTTACGTAACTTTAAAAGATGTGGCCAAACAGGCAGGAGTTTCTTTAAGCGCAGCCTCGAGAGCGCTCAATGGAAGGCAGGATGTAAGTCCTGAAACGAGAAAAAGAATTGAAGAGACGGCAAGAAAACTTGGGTATGTTCCCAATCGCTTTGCCGCTTCTTTAAAATTTCAAAAAACCCACACCATAGGCGTGATAATCGAAGACAATGCCAACCCTTTTTGGGCCGAGGTACTGAAAGGAATCGAGTCTCAAGCTCAGGAGAAGGGATATCAAATAATTCTTGCCAACACATCGAGAAGTTATGAAAGAGAGGTAAAGGCTATCCAAACACTTATCCAAAGACGCGTTGATGGCCTTTTAATAGCCCCAAATCAGGAAAAATACGACGATCTTTTCATGTTAAGAGATTTGGGAGTACCTTTTGTCATAATCGGAAGGCACATAAAAGAGTTTGAACCGCTTGGAATTCCTATGGTTTACAGCGATGAAGTTGACGGCGGATACAGGGCAACGCGACATCTTGTCGAAAGGGGGTGCAAGAGAATAGCCTTTATAGGGGCTCAATCTTACAACACGGCATCCATAGAAAGATGTGAAGGATACAAAATGGCCCTCAAAGAGGCAGGAATTGGGATCGACAATAGGCTTATAAAGACGGGCGGCATAGAAATAGACGGTGGATACAAATCGGTTATGGAATTGATCCGCGATGGCATGCTATTCGATGGGATCTTCGCTTACAACGATCTAATGGCATTCGGCGTTATTAAAGCATTAAAAGAAAACAAAATAAAAATTCCTCAAGAGGTAAAAGTCATAGGCTATGACGATATACCGTTTTCTGCTTTGATAACTCCGTCTTTGACAACGATGAGAATACAAAAGCAAGAAATGGGAAAAGCGTCTGTAGAATTCTTGTTAGTTCAAAAGGAAGAAAAAAAAGTTGTCCTTAAATCTGAAATTGTAATAAGAGAAAGTATTTA
>CAYSSO010000032.1:0-17644 GCA_964433875.1 uncultured Mesoaciditoga sp. | reverse complement strand
AATCTCTCGACAAATCTTCCTATAGATGGAAATCGTTTTTTCACCCATGGAAGTATCGAGTCAAAAAGCATGATGATAATTACCGCAGGTACCATGTTGGAGATAATCGATACGATCGTCACCAAAGTCGTATTCATATGATACGCAAGAATTCCCAGCGGAATAGCACCCCTTAATTCAGAAATTGGTGCCATTGAAAGTAAAATTACCTGGATTAAGTTGTTCAATTTCTCTCCTCTACAAACTTTTAACTTGTAATTCCGTGTTTCTCAACTCAATTGCTTTTTGATAAATTTCTATTTCTTCCTCGGTCTTAGGTGTAAAAGTTATGTTGTGTGGCTGTTTGTTCCCATCTGAATCAACGGAAATGAAAGTTACGAACCCTTCAACCATAACTTCTTCCGGCCTGAGTGCGTTGTAAATTTTACCGTATA
The DNA here is from genome assembly GCA_964433875.1 of uncultured Mesoaciditoga sp. Lineage (GTDB taxonomy): Bacteria > Thermotogota > Thermotogae > Mesoaciditogales > Mesoaciditogaceae > Athalassotoga. The sequence continues at coordinate 17,210 of CAYSSO010000032.1, read as the reverse complement.
CCGTTATACTTGTTTTGCCTGTGTAAGCAAGAGAAGTTTTTATATTTATGATGCTGCCATTCTTAACGGGATTAGTGAATTTCAGACCATGTATTTTCAAACAAACAAGATTTTCTGGCTTTTTATACGCAAGATTGGCCTCAATGTAGGTTGCCTCAACAAACCATTCCGCTGCCTTACCGGCAAAAAGCGTACTATGATGATTTAAATCTTCAGTTTTCACAAGATGAGAAATGTTGTTCATTATGCCTCCTCCTATATTTTTTACTAAATAAAATTCAAATTCCGAATCTTTGCTCCGGCAGGCGCCCTCTCAATGTCTGTCCTCGCTCCGCTACGAAGGCCATTTCGAGGGTATTCTGCCCTTCGCGACGGTAAATAAACATTCGGCTTTTGAAGTATATTTATAAAGTTGATCAAGTATATCACAATAACTCATATTTTGTAAGGGAAATTGTCATAACATCGATAAAAATTTTGGACAGTTGACATTTGAAATAGAATATCATATAATCATGATATATGGATAAATCTAATATTAGCCTTATGGCCAAAATGAGTTCTCTTTTCGCAAATGAATTAAGAATTACAATTCTCATGTATCTCCTCGAGAAGGGAGATACATGCGTGGGTAAAATCGTTGAAGATCTTGGAATAAAACAGTCCACCATCTCAAATCAATTGAAAATTTTAAAACTCGGTGGTGCCGTTAAAACAAGAAAAGAGGGAAACAAAATATTTTATTCACTTGCCGATTCCCATATTTCAAATCTTTTGATCGCGCTAAGTGAACACGTTAAGGAGGGTTTTTATGAATGAGAATCAACACAAAGACGCATCAAAGGCTTTATGGGCAAATATTTTTGTTAATTTTGGAATAGTTTTTTTCGAACTTTCATTTGGAGTTATATCTGGAAGTTTTGCACTTATAACAGACTCTCTTCACAATCTCGAAGATGCTGGCGGAATGATCTTGAGTTTATTTGCCAATATCGCGTCAAAAAAACGAAAAAATGAGACAAAAACTTACGGTTACAAAAGGGCGAGCGTAATAGCGGCTCTGATCAATTCAATTATACTTTTGATAACCTTCGCCTTTTTGGGCTACGAGGCCACGATAAGACTTATCCATCCCGAAGTGATAAACGGAGAGATGGTGATATGGGTGGGAATTGTGGCCCTTGCGGGAAATACACTTGGAGCACTTCTGCTTCATGGCCATTCACACCACGATCTGAACGTAAAGGCCGCGTTTATTCACATGCTTTCCGATTCTATGAACTCTGCCGCTGTCATAGTCGTTGGAATTCTTATAGGACTTTATCACTGGTACATTCTCGATCCAATTGTTACATTCGGGATAATCGCTTACATATCCTACGAATCATTTAAAATAATTGGAAAATCCATAAATATACTCATGGAAGGCGTGCCGGGCAAGATTGATTTTGCACAGATGAAAAGGGATGTTGAATCAATTTATGGTGTACTTTCTTTTCATCACGTTCACGTTTGGAGCCTTGACGGTGAAGATGCGATAATGGAATGTCATGTACGTCTAAATCCTTCAGAGATGAAAAATGCAGACAAGATAAGATCAAATGTAGATCAATTGATCAGAGAAAAGTATCGAATAGATCATCTGACAATTCAGATAGAGGGAAGACCGTGTTTGGATGAATCTTTAGTTGTGATTTGATTGCGGGCTTGATCTTGAGATTTCTTTATGGTAAAATTATGTGCGTGCGGGCATAGCTCAGTTGGTAGAGCATCGGCCTTCCAAGCCGAGTGTCGCGGGTTCAAGTCCCGTTGCCCGCTCCAGAGTGAGCTAAGGGCTCACTTTTGTTTTTATTTTACTCTTATACATTCTTTCTATGATAAAATATTGCTGAGGAGGCGAAGATGAAAAAATTTCTACCTTTTTTATTTTTGATCGCTGTTTTCTCGGTTGTGTCGATGTCTGATACGCTTCACGTTATAGCCGGTGAGGTTAATTACGGGATAGGGAGTACGAGGACTACGATAACAAATGGTAAAATAATAATAGGAAATACCACGATAGTAGCCACCTCGATAATCATAATCGGCCAAAAAGATGCCATCGGCAACGTTAACTGGACAACTGCTCAGGCGACGGGCCATGTTTTTATTTACACGTCCAACGCTACCGCTACGGCAAATTCGATGGTATACAATCTGAATACAAATGTCGGCACTCTATCTGGCATGGCCTCAATGACGATAAATGCAAGCGGAGGACAGATATTCATTCGATCTTCAACGCTTCAATTCGATACAAAAACAAATTTTTACACGGGCCAGGGCAGTCCTACCGTTATAACAAAGAAAGATATTTACATCGAAGGGAAAAACTTTTCCTACGATGCGTCAAAGAATTATCTTGATATAACCGGAAATGTTTATCTTTACAACTCATCAACAAAGGAAAAGGCTTATGCCGATGAACTTATCATGGACACACTTACCAATAAAATAGTTTTGAAGAAGGTCACAATGGAAATAACAGTTTCGGGTAAATAATTTGGAGGTGACACTCAGATGGAAAGATATGACGGTCTCTCGAAGAGAGCAAAGGATTTACCAGCCTCTCCAATAAGAAAACTTGTTCCTTATGCCGACGAGGCGAAGAAAAGAGGCATAAAGGTTTATCATCTCAACATAGGTCAGCCAGACCTCAAGACGCCACAAATTTATTTCGAAAGAATAAGAGAATTTTCTGGCATAGACGATTACACTAATTCGGCCGGGCTTATGGAATTAAGAGAGAAGTTCTCCGAATATTACAAAAAATTGTCTATTCCATTCGAGGCAAGCGAAATAATAGTAACCGAAGGCGGAAGCGAGGCTGTGAGTTTTGCAATAGCCGCTGTTGCCGATCCGGGCGATGATGTAATGGTAATTGAACCATTTTACGCTAATTATGCGGCCTTTGCTAAGTTTTTGGGTGTTAACGTTGTTCCTGTGACTTCCAGAGCCGAGGATGGGTACAGAATGCCACCACTGGAAGATTTTGAAAGATCTCTGACTTCGAAAACCCGTGCAATTCTCTTTCCGAATCCTGGAAATCCAAATGGCGTTGTGTACACCAAAGATGAACTGGAGATGGTTATGAATTTTGCCGTCAGAAATGATCTGTACATCATCTCGGATGAGGTGTACAGGGAGATAACCTTTGATGGTCTTAAGGCACACTCGATGATGGATTTTGGAAATCACGAAAGGGTTATAATCGCCGACAGTTTGTCGAAGAGATTCAACATCTGCGGTGCTCGCATTGGAACCATCGCTTCAAAAAACAAAAGGATTATGGACAGCGTTATGAAAATGGCCATGGCTCGTCTTGCCGCAAATCATATTTCACAGTACGGTGCAATAGGATTATTCGATCTTGGAGAGGATTACTTCAAAGAGATGGTCTCTGAATACCAGAAGAGAAGGGACGTAGTTTACGGCGAATTGAAAAAGATCCCGGGAATAATCATGAATAAACCAGAAGGAGCATTTTATCTTGCCGCTAAATTGCCTGTAGATGATTCAGAAGAATTCGTCAAATGGATGCTTCAGAATTTTTCTTACGAAGGAAAGACGACAATGGTGGCACCATTGGGCGGATTTTACGTAACACCGAATATGGGCAAGAATGAAATAAGAATTGCGTATGTCTTGAATGCAGAGGATCTTAAAGATGCCTGTAGAATACTCGCAAAGGGAATAGAGGAATATTCCAAAGAAAAAATCTTTTCCAAGAGGTGAGATGGATTGTCCAACGAAAGGTTGAGAGGAGAGTTAAAAAAGCAGAATTTAAGAATAACCTCTCAAAGAGAAAATATCTTTTCATTTTTAGTTGAACACAAAGGAGAACATTTTACGCCGGACGAACTTTACAGGGCTATTTCGAGAAAGAATTCCCGTACCCATATAAGCAAAGCAACTATTTACAGAACCTTAGAGATGCTTGTTAAGATGGGCCTTATCTCAAAGATAGATCTCGATGATGGTTTCGAAAGGTATGAGTTAAAGGAGGAGTCCGGCCACCAGCATCATCATCTTATATGTACCGTCTGCGGGAAGGTTTACCAGTTGGATGAAGATCTTCTCGATGACCTTGAAAAGATAATAGAAGAGAGAACCGGTTTTAAAGTCAAAGATCATCAATTGAAAATTTACGGCGTTTGTCCTGAATGCCTTGCGAACGAAGAAGATAAAGTAGAACCAAAATTGAAAGTATCAAAAAAGTAATCACAAAAAATATCTCTTTCGATGGCACGCTAATCGTTGAAAGTGGCATCTTTGTTGTCAGATAAGCAAGAATATCAAGCATTTTGACGAACGGAGAGATACCATATCCTAATATTATCTCTCCGATTTTTATGCCGACTATGGCAAAAAGGCTGAAAAAAACGGCTCCTTCCATTACGATCATCATAAGTATTGGAATTACAAGTGCGTTGAATGGAAAAGAGGCAAGGTATATTTTCCCAAAATTCAATATTAGAAATGGAATAAATCCAATATTTGCGCCTATAGCGGTGTTTAATGCATCTGAAATGTAATATGGTTTGTAACGTGGCAAAAGTGGTGTGACCGTTATCATTCCCACAACTGCCGAGTAGGAGAGTTGAAAGGATGGATCGAAGATCACAGATCCATCGATCAAGACCTCGATAAGGCCAACGAGGCCAAGGATATTCATCATGTTCTGATTTCTTCCCGTGATCTTGAAGATCGTGTAGATCCCAAAGGTCAAAATGGCGCGGAAGGTTGGAATAGAAAGACCGGTTATGACTCCGTAAAAGGCTATTATCATTATAACAATGGGGTACTTCACGTAGTTCATCGGTACAAGTTCTGAAAGAAAGATCAAAGATATGGTTGCTATTATCCACACATTTGATCCGGAGACCGCGAAGATCTGCGCATATCCGCTTTCGTTGTACATTTGTTTTAACTGGTATGGGACATCTCTTCTTCCGAGAAAGACGGAAGCAAGGGTGTCGGCGCCGGCGAGTACGTATTCTTTAAATTGTGTGTAAATAAAATCGGATATATTCGCTCCCCATCTCATCACATCATCCATTAATGACTCGGGAAGATATGTCCAAAAAGCCTCCAGTGCGACAACTCTTCCATCTGATTTTTGGATTCTTGCCATGAAAAGATCGGCAGTTTTTGGATCTGAATCTGAATAAGAGTTTTTAACGAAAACGTAAGTTGAAGATGCCCTTTTCCATCCTTCAAGCGTGTGGAGTTTGACATTCCCTATGCTTACGGCATTTCCACTTACCTGATTTATCCTTCCGGTTATAAAGAAGGTCCCGTCGGGTATAAATGGTGGGAAAAGTATGGCCGCAAGTCCCATGAATAGCAGAGAAAATACAATTAAAAGATTTCTTTTGACGATGATAAAAAATATGGCCAAAACCAAGATGGCCATTCCGATTTTCCACGTTGTAAACGCGGAGATCAAAGCGCCTGATATTGAAAAAAGAAAAAATATGAAAAATGGCGATTTCATCTATTTGCTGATAAACTCCTAAAGACTTCTACCGCTACTCTTGAAATTTCCGGGTCATATTTTGATGAAGCGCCTGATTCGATCTCTTTTATGGCCTCTTGTACGGACAGACCCTCGCCGTAATTTTTTGGTCTTTGCATGGTATCAAAAGCGTCTGCAACTGCGATTATTCTCGAAAGGAGGGGTATACTCCCTCCCTTTAGATTTTCTGGATATCCTGAACCGTCGAAGTTCTCATGATGCGTCCTTGCCACAATGCCTATTTCTTTGAGATGATTGTAGATCTGCAACATCTTCTCTCCTATGAGTGTGTGCGATTTCATGATTTCAAATTCTTCATCTGTCAGTTTTTGGGGCTTCCTCAAGATATCGTCTGGTATTGCAATCAAGCCTATATCATGAAAGATTCCGGCCCAGTAAAGGTCCCCTATCTGCTGTGGAGGAAGATTCATCTTTTCACCGATTCTTACGGCAAGATGCGCCACATTTTCAGAATGTCCCCTCGTTGATGGATTTTTCATCTCGTAAAAGTTAACAATTGTTCTCAAAGAATTATTTACGGTAACTTCTGGAAGAGCGGCGATTGATTTCAAAGTTATTAGCGTTGAAAAGAGATTTGCAAGAATTTCGGCCATAGATTGCGAATTTTTTGAGAATTGTATATTCTCAAGTGCGTCCAGAAAACAATTTCCGACGAGATCTCCGCCATTTTTCAAAGGCAAAACAAGAGTTCTGTATATGTGACCGCCGACAACCTCTTCTATTATTTTTGAGTATTCGCGCGGAACATTTTTTTCATTTGCCTTTACGATATCTTCTATGACCGTAACTTTCGAAGTAAGGATCATCCATTCGCTTTTTAAGTCGAGAGATTTTAATTTCTCTATGTTCTTTCCACTTCCACGCAATGCCATGTATTTCCATTTTCTTCCGTCTATTATCGATATACTTCCGGCCCTTGCCTCCGGCACACAGGAGATGGCAAGATCGAGAAGCCCTTCAAAAAAATCTGAATAATTCTTTTGCGATACCGCCTCGAGATTCGATATAACGCGTTTAAAGTTCCCAATTGAATTTTCGCAATCATTTGAAATGGATGAAATTTCCGACAATTTCTTTTTAAGTTCTGAATTTTCTTTTGTCAGTCTTTCCTTTTCGTCCTGTAATTGCGATATTCTTTTGAGGGATCTTTTTGAATTTCTAAAATACAGGATCAAAGCGATCGCCAAAATCGCTATGACAACCCAAAGCATCAACTCAGCCATATTTTTTCCTTATCTCGAAGAAAAGTTTTTCCGATCTTATCGGCAATTTTCTCATTCTAATTCCGAGAGCATCGTAAATCGCATTTGCTATCGCAGGTCCTGGCGTGTCAAGGCCTATTTCTGAAACGCTCTTTGCTCCAAAAGGTCCGGTAGGTTCATAACTTTTTGCAAATCTTACCTCTATCTTTCCTATGTCTCCCCTCGCGGGTATCTTGTAGGTAAAGAAATCGTCAGTTATAAGCCTTCCGTTCTTGTCCATTACGTGATCTTCAAAAAGCGCCATTCCTATTCCCTGAGCGGATGCTCCTTCTACCTGGCCTCTTGCGAGAACTGGGTTTATAGGCACGCCGCAATCGATGTAATTCAAGAAATCAACGACCTTTATTTTTCCAGTCTCCATGTCTATTTCAACCTCTGCAAATGAAACGAGGTATGGAGGAGGAGCGACCTCGCTTACAAAAGATTCTGTTACCTCAAGTTGCCTTTGATTGAATGTGTAGAATAACTTTGTTTGCAATTCTGAAAAAGATATCGATCTGCCGTCTTCACAAACAACCTTGTCTTCTTCAAGATCAAGAAACTCAACCGGTTTTTCAAATAATTCAGAAGCCGCTTTTAATATTTCTTCCTTCATCTTTTCTGCCGCTTTTTTTACGGCATTTCCAGAGACGTATGTCGTGGAGGAAGCATACGCACCTTTATCGAATGGCGTCATGTCCGTATCTGAAGAGTAAACGGTTATCTTATCGGTGGTGGTGTGAAGGACCTCTGCCGCTATTTGGGCAAGTATCGTGTCACTTCCGGTGCCAAGATCTGTTGCTCCCACCAAAAGATTGAACGTTCCATCGTCATTCATTTTTATCGTCGCGCCGCCCATGTCTATGGCCGGAATCGATGAGCCCTGCATTGCAAAGGCAACACCGTAACCGTGGGCAATTTTGTTTTTCCAGTCTATTCTCGGTCTCTTGATCTTTTCGTACCAGTTGAATATCTTGGCTCCTTCGATGGCACATTCTTCTATCTTGCAACTTCTTATTATCTGATCGACGCCTTCTCTCCCCTCGCCCATTATTTTGAAAATCGGAGATGTTTCTCCTTCACGGATCGAATTTTTCAATTTGAATTCAATCGAATCCATACCGATCTTTCTCGCGAGTTCGTCTAAGGCCGAATCTAATGCAAACATTCCCTGGGGTGCACCGTAACCTCTGAAGGCTCCTGCCGGCTCTGTATTCGAATATACAACGTCTCCTCCAAATTTAACGGCCTTTACCTTGTTGTAAAGCGGTAACGTTTTCGATCCGGCCACCATAAAAACAGTGAGGGCATGCTCTCCATAGCCTCCGGTGTTTGACAGTCCCCACAATTCTATCGCTTTCAGAATCCCGTCCTTGGTGGCACCTGCCCTTACTCTAAATCTCATGGCATGACGAGTGTTGGTAGCGGTCATCGTTTCCTCGCGCGTGTAGACGCACTTTGCAGGTCTTCCAGTTTTCAATGTCACAGCGACCACGTAAGGTTCGACGTGTATCGCCTGTTTCCCGCCAAATCCTCCTCCTATGCGTGGCTTTATGACCCTGCAATTGACGCCGAAAAGACGGTTTAGAATCCTTCTTGCGTGAAATGGTACCTGCGTCGATGTTATGACTGTCAGTCTTCCATTTGGGTCGAAATAAGAAATGGCCGAGTGCGGCTCCATCATGGCGTGTGATTGATTTGGCGTGTAATAAGTCTCATCGACAACGTAATCGCACTTTTTTAATTCTTCCTCGACATTCCCTATTTCCATTTCGTAATGAGAGGCGATGTTGTGTTTTGGATCGTAGGCTCCAGATATTTCCGGCTCATCGTGGATTACCGGCGCGCCTGGATCCTGGGCATGTTCGTAGTCCAAAATTGCCGGCAGTATTTCGTAATCTACCTTTATCAACTTCATGGCTCTTTCGGCGATACTCTCATTTTCTGCCGCGATTATGGCTACCGCATCACCGACGTACCTTACCTTTTTATCGAGTATAAAAGTATCGTAAGGAGAAGGCTCGGGATAGCCCTGGCCTGCTCGAGTATATATAACGCGTGGAACATCTTTGTACGTTAGAATGCACGCAACGCCTTCTATCATGGCCGCGGATGTATCTATAGACTTTATGATCGCATGTGCGTGTGGACTTCTCAGTATCTTCACTGTTAAGGTGTTGGGAAGATCAAAATCATCGGTAAAAACGGGCTTTCCTCTTACGAGGGCCTTGCCGTCAACCTTTTCGACGGGAGTGTTGACAACATTTAACTTTTCTTCCGTGAGGACTTTACTCATCTTTCTCGCCTCGCTTTCGCGGCCTTTATGATAGCCCTTGTCTGACTTTCATATCCTGTACACCTGCAAAGATTCCCTTTAAGGTATTCGATGATCTCTTCCTGATTTGGATCTGGATTTTCTTTTAAAAGCGCTTCTGCCGTAACTACAAGGCCTGGAATGCAAAATCCGCATTGTGAAGCGCCTTCTTCAAGGATGGCCTTCTGAATTTCGGAAAGTACACTTTCATTTGAAAAACCTTCAATTGTTCTAATTTCATGACCATCGACAGCCGCTGTAAATGTTGAACAGGAAAGAACCGGCATACCGTCGAGTTGAACTGTACATGCCCCGCAACTTGCCGTTGAGCACGCATGTTTTACGCCCTTGTATCCAAGTCTTCTAAGAGTTTCCAAGAGCAATTCTCCAGGCTCTATTTCGACTGAGTGGTTTTTATCATTAACTTTTATATTCACTCTCATCTGGCAACCCTCCTCAGTGCCTTTGAAAGTAAAGATCCGCTTAAGGCTTTCCTGTATTCGGCACCTGCCCTTATGTCTGTGCCGGTTTGAATTACCTTCTGAATTAGCGCGCAAGATTCTTCTGAAATTTTGTCTATTTCTTTGCCAATCATGAATTCTTCTACTTCTCTTATCCTTTGGGACAGCATCGGCCTCGATCCGACAACTACTCTCGCTTCCTTTACGAATTTCCCATCGAGAGAAACTTTGAGGCCAAGATTCAAAATCGCGATGTCAAAATTAGATTTCGCGAATTTTTCGAATACACATTTTTCGTCGATCTTTGGCACGGTTATCTCTGTAACTATTGCACTTCTTGATTTTTTAGAGATAAAATCTTCGAGGTCCATCTTTTCAAAATTCCCGTTGTAAATTTCAACCTGAGATCCGATCGTCATAAAAATCGTTATAACGTCAGACCATCCAAGTCTGAAAGCGATGGACCCTCCGACGGTTGCCATATTCCTTATCTGGACGCTGCCGATTTCTTTGATGGATTCTTTGATGAAGTTTCCGCCCAAGTTCGAAAGAGATGGATGGGAAATCAAAGAAGAAAGTTTTGTGTTTGCACCTATTTTAAAATGATCTTCTTCTTCCCGTATGTAGTCAAGATCCAAACTTTTTAGATCTATCAATCTTTCTAATCTTTCGCTCTTTATCTGTGAGACCATCAAAGAGAGTTTGGCATCTGACCTATCTCGTACGCCGACTGAACCGTATCTGGTTTAACATATTCTTTAATGTTGAGCAAAATCCTTCCTCCCCTCGAATGAATTTAAAAAATTATATCATTTAAACCAGAATCTTGAAAGATCGAGATATGTTATGTAGAAAAAGAATGCCATGAGTATAAAAAACCCTATCGTGCTTAGGTATCCTATGACATTCGGATTGATCCTTTTTCTTGTTATTATCTCTATAAGTGCGAAAACTATGTGGCTTCCGTCCAGAGAAGGAAATGGTATGAGATTTATTATTCCAAGGTTTAAAGTTATGAGCGCTATTAATGTAAGTAAAGTCTGGAGTCCCTGCGCTGAGGCCTGTCCGACTATTTTGACAAGACCAACCGGACCGGTGAACTGACTCAACGGATTTTTAACAGTGAAGAGATTTCCAAGGAATGTTACCATACTCGTGAAGATTCTGTTGGTATAAACGATACCGTACGCTATCGCGTCAAAAGGCCCAGGGTACCAGTTACTGTAGGCTGGAAATAACTCGAGAGAGTTTATAAATGCGTTGAATTGTTCGTGGGTCAAAATGGTCGATCCAATACTTCCATCTCTTTCGTAAAGGATCTTAACGCCATTCGAAGGGGCCTTATATCTAAAAGCCATGATGACCTTATTTCCATTTATAATCGCAAAAGTTCCCGTTCCGGTCGCGTATTGGCCAATTTCTATCGCATTTTGAAGGCCCAAAGAGCCATTTGCGCTTACGCCATCTATAGATAAAATCCTGTCTCCGGCCTTGAGGCCATAAGATGGATTTACAGACGCGATCTTGTTAGACATAGATTGCATGTAGATGCCTATCAATTTACTTTTTGGGATGTACTGGTAATTTATCACAAGTGCCGTCGAACCATTCGAGAAAGTAAGAAGCGATCCATTCAAAATCTGTTCATTGCCAAATGGGATAGTTCCAACCTTTTCAAGAGTTGTCCCCGTCGAGACATTTCCTTTAAGTACCATGAAATACTGTGGGCCGATCTCCTGTGGAACTATGACTGTCTTATGCCTTTGGCCATTTCGAATGTATGTGATCTTGACCTCTTTTTGGCCGCTTATGAATGTAACTGTTTCATCGGGATTGAGTATAACGTTTCCGTTGACAGATATTATTCTATCTCCCGGCTGCAGCCCGGACACGGCTGCCGGCGAATCGGGAACGACCCAGTCAACGAGAGCCTGGGGGAATCCCCAGATGATTGACACAAAGATCATCAAAACGTAAGCGGCAAGGATACTGAATACGGGACCTGCGGCAACTATTATAAGCCGCTTCCATGGCGCCTTAAAGTAAAGCATTCTCTCTTTCGGAATGCCTTCGAGGCTCTCGACATTGGGATCTTCTCCCGCCATCTTTACGTATCCGCCGAGAGGAATTGCGTTAAATCTATATTCTGTCTCCTTTCCCTTGATGGAAAAGATCTTTGGACCGAATCCAAAGGCGAATTCGAGGACGTAAACTTTAAAAAGTTTTGCAAAGATGAAATGACCAAATTCATGGACAAGGACAATTCCAATGAGGATAAGTATGAAATATATTATGCTCATTACCATCTGTTCAACAACTCCGTTGCGAGTATCCTGCTTTCTCTGTCAGTTCTTTCTATGGATTCGTAATCGTTCAAATGCTTTTCCCACCCTTTTTCAACAACTTTTTTGACGATCTCGTATATCTGTAAAAATCCTATCTTCCCCCTTAAGAAATATTCAACTGCCACCTCATCCGCTGCATTATACGCTATTCTCGATCCGTCGCCAGCTTTTAAACATTCGTAAGCGAGTTCCAATGCAGGGTATTTCAAAGGATCGGGCCTTAGAAAGGTTAGATTCCCAAACAGGTCGAACTCTTCGCTTTTATACGCTCTCTTCGGATAAAGCAAAGCATACGCTATAGGTATGCGCATATCGGCCTTCGATATGAAGGCTTTAAATGTCCCGTCTTCAAGTTCTATAATACCATGAACTTTACCCTCCGGATGAACGAGTACGTTGATCTTTTCTGGAGGAAGGCCGAATAAAAAATGCGCCTCCATAACTTCAAGGCCTTTGTTGAACATCGTCGACGAATCAACGGTTATTCTGGATCCCATGTTCCATACTGGGTGTTTTAAAACCTTCTCTGGTGTTACTTTTGCGATGGATTCGACCGGTATATCCCTTATCGCTCCACCCGAAGCGGTCAGATATATAGACTCAACCTTTGACCTTTCTGAATCCATAAGTTGAAAGATCGCATTGTGCTCGCTATCGACGGGTATTATTTCGCATCCGTAAGATTTAACAGCACTTAAGAAGAATTTCCCTCCGGTGACAATCGATTCTTTATTTGCAAGGCAGAGCCTTTTTGAATACTTTGCGGACAGAAGGGAGTATTTCAGACCGATAAATCCAGAAACACCGACAACAACGATATCGGGCTTTGAAGATTCAAGAAGTTTTTCAACGCTTTCAGGACCTGTAAAATCAACATCATCGGAAATTTCTTCGGTTAGGGCCGTCATCGCCTGGGGGAAGATGGACTTTGCCTCGATTAGGGTTTTAAGGCTTTTTCTTGCCAGAAGACCGACGACCTCAAATTCATCGTTTTTAGAAAGCACATCTATTGTCATCTTTCCTATCGTTCCAGTTGAACCGAGAATCACGACCCTTTTTTTATCTTTCAAAGTTCACCATCTCTCTCATCCATTCTGGAAATTTTATTCCCGTCTTTAGAATCATTTCATCAAAAGAGTTAAAAGGCCTTTTGAGTACTAACTCGGAAGATCTAAGTCCGATCGAAGGAAGCCATTTTAGAAGATCGTAATCTTCGTAATTTATGCGTATCGGAATCGGTAAGGCCGTTATAGATCTCTGACCATGATCCGTTATAACGCAATCTAAAATCGTGCCCTTTTTCAAAATCTTTGGAATTCCTACAAGCAAAGCATATGTTCCGATCTGCCTACCGTAAGAGATCTTGCCTTCAGTGTATTCTATTATAACGTCTCTTAAAATCGTGCCTGCCGGAAATACTCTTTTTATCATCTCGTGATCGAAAAATTTTCTTACCATGAATTTGTGGTGTTTATACAAAGAATCATTGACCTTTGGCGCCTTTCCGTTGAGCGTCTCAAAGAGTGGCGTTCCGGGAAAGGCCATTACTTTTCTTATATTAACACGCCTTACGAGTAATCCTTCGTTGAGTATCTTCATAAGGATATCGAAGTTAATATCATACGTCATCTTTGTCTCGCCTGTAAGGCCGTAAAGCAAATTTATTCCAGGCAACAATTTTGGTACACCCTCAACTCTTTTGCCACCGACTGAATTTATCATTCTTATGACATCGATGAACTGTTCGGCCCTTATTTTCAAATTGTTCATATTTATAACTCTCGGATCAAAAGATTCCACGCCCATTGAAAGTACATCTCCCGGCGTATTGTACGAAGATATTATGCCGGCTATCTCCTCGCAAATTTTCATATTCGAATAAATATAGCCCGGATTTGCGTTGTCCGTGTGGAGCACCTTCAGGTCCGCATTCGATCTTATGCCGGAGTAGAGCGCCTCGATCGCTTTTGGATCGGGCCCCTTCTTTGCCATGTAAGCGAATATATTCGAAATCCTTCCAAGCCTAAAATATTTACATCCATTCTTTGATAACGCCCCTACCTCTTCTATAACGTCGTCAACGGGCCTCGAGATCGACGGGCCCCACAAAGGTTCTGTGCAAAAGGAACATTTTATCGCTTTCTCGCAGCCCAATCCAAGTTCAATCTCGCACATCAAAGCGGGAAAGTTAGGGTGAGATCTTATTATTTCTGATCCTTCAACGGATGCGATCTTTACAAGGGCATATCTGCTATCATTCCATACCTTTCCAGTAAGTATCTCGTAAAGTTTTCTTTCGTAATCAATCCAGAGTGAAAGATCGTATCCTTCAAATGATCTTAACTTTGCAACCACACCGCCGGATCTGTCGATGGAATAGTAAGCCATCGATCCTATTATTATCTTTGTCCCTTTGAATCTCTTTGCTATTTCTGCCGCTTCTTCCACAGTCATGGGGGTGCCTCCCACGTAATTGCCCGGGACCGTTACCCCTCCGACGACGATCAACATATCCGCATCGGGAAGGCCATGTGATCTGAATTGATCTATAGTCTCGTAAAGTAGATCGGCCCCGGCCATTCTTGCTATGCCGGCGATGTAACGTGAATAGGTTGAAATATAAGGAGGCACACCGAAGTGTGCCGGCTCATCTACATAACCATCGAGAAGTAAGATTTTCATCAAGTGAAATTATACCAAATTTAGACCAAAGCGGCATCTGCTTCTTTCAAAAGTTTTCTTATTGGCAAATGCTGTGGGCAGACCTTTTCGCAGTCTCCGCATTCTATGCATTGAGAGGCGTCAAAATGGCCTTCGATGAAATTCTTATACTCCCTTTTGGAATTTTCAAATTCGTCAAAAAGGGAGGCATCGTTGTAAAGTCTAAAAATGTCTGGAATATGAACGCCATTTGGGCAGGGCATGCAATAATTACACGATGTGCAATCTACTTTGAGGCGTCTTTTAAAGACATCCTTTACTTTGCCTATTGTCTCTCTTTCCTCGGCTGTCATGGAATTAGGCTTTACATTTGCAACTCTGATATTTTCGACAACCTGATCCATATCGCTCATTCCGCTAAGCAAAAGAGATACTTCCGGATGATCCCAGACCCATCTCAACGCCCATTCGGCTGGTGTCCTTTGAGAATTTGTGTTTTTGAATATCTCTATCGCCTCCGAAGGCAACTTTCCCGCTAATTTTCCTCCCTTTATGGGTTCCATTATTATGACTGCCATGCCTTTTTTGGAGGCATACTTCAGTCCGCCTATTCCAGCCTGAAAATGTTCATCTAAATAGTTAAGTTGGATCTGGCAAAAATCCCAGTCATAAGAGTCGACTATTTCTTTAAAGACCTTAAATTCATCGTGGAATGAAAAGCCTATATTCCTTATTCTTCCATCCTTTTTTGCTTTCTCGACGAAGTCGAAGACGTTGAGCGCTTTTATCTTTGACCATCTGTCCTTTCCGAGCGCATGAAGCAGATACATGTCTATATGATCCGTTTGAAGTTTTTTGAGTTGTTCGTCAAGGTACTTATCGAAATCATTTCTTTCATTCACAAGCCAAACCGGTGATTTCGTGGCAAGATAAACCTTTTCCCTGTATCCATCCTTTAGGGCCTTCCCCACGAAGATCTCACTCATTCCCTTGTGATAAGGATAGGCCGTATCGACGTAATTGACTCCGTTGTCTATAGCGTACCTTAACATCTCGGTCGCCTTTTTCTCATCTATCTTTCCGTAATCTCCATCGAGTATCGGCAGCCTCATACATCCAAATCCGAGTTCTGAAACTTCAATACCCGTCTTACCGAATTTTCTGTATATCATTTTTCCCTCCAACTTAAAGCTTTTTTGTAATAAAGGTAGGCTATTACCCACGTCGAAATCATCAACGCCACTACGATTACACCGAGTACGCCAAAATCAAGATTTTCAATACCGTCCCAGAATGGACCTCCCAAATTTAACTGCAATCCAACAACCTGAACCCATTCGATAAATCCTATTATGAGTGCTACAAGAACTGACATGCCAGTTATTGTCATATTAAAAAAGAGTTTTCTCATTCCGTCGACCATCGCCCAATCGTAGGCCTTTAACATTGCAACGCCGTCGAGGGAATCCATTAAACTCATTCCTGCCGTGAATAGAAATGGAAAGATCATTATTTCCCACACTGGCATTTTGCCATTTTGCGCCATCGTGGCCGAGATCCCGAGGATAGCGACTTCCGTTGCCGTATCAAATCCAAGGCCGAAGAGAAAGCCTATTGGGTACATCTTCCAACTTTTGTCTATGTTTTTGAACAAAAATCTGAAGATGTTGGAGAAGAACCCGCGTTTATTCAACAACTCTTCTATCCCTTTGTTCACATCCTCGGATTTTGAGCCATTCTTGCTCTCGATGAAGATGTGTCTGAGACGTTTGAAGATCACGAAGTTCATAAGGCCTATGGCCGTCAGGAAACTCGCCGACACGATCGTCCCGACAATTCCTCCCCATTGTTCCAAAAATCCCATCTGGCCCTTTACATCTCTTATCGCAAAGACCAGCGCGAGAGAAAGTAGTATCACAACTGTCGAATGACCGAGCGAGAAGAAAAATCCCACTCCGACAGGCCTCTTTTCTTCTTGTCTTAATTTTCTTGTGACATTGTCTATTGCGGCTATATGATCTGCATCGAAGGCGTGGCGCAGGCCGAAGAAATAAGCAAGAGCCCCTATTCCGATCAAAGTAGAATCGAGAATGCTCATCTTCACCATTAAAAACCAGACTACAGCGTTAAAGATTCCAAGGATTGCAAACAATGCCACAAGACGTTTTTTTAGCGAATCGAACATCGTATCACCTTAAAATCTCTTCTATTGCTTTCATAACGTCCGGGGTAAGTTTGTCCTTGATCTTTACCGATTCCAAATTTTCGTGAAGTTGCTCGATCTTGCTTACCCCCAAAATGGCGCTGCTTACATTTTTATTCTTCAAAACCCACGCTATGGCGAGTTGGGACATCTTAACTCCAAGGTTATCGGCTATCTTTGTGAGTTTTTTTACCTTTTCTATGGTCTTTTCGTTAAAGCCTCCAGCCTCATCTATATTTCCCCTAAGGCCACCATTTTCCTTAAATACGTCAAGTCTACTCCCCTTTGGAACCCCTTCGTTGTATTTGCCCGTTAATATGCCGGCATTTAAAGGACTCCATATAGTCAATCCCATTCCGTATTTTTCGTATATTGGAAGGTATTCCTTCTCGACTCTGTCCCTTTTG
>CAYSSO010000031.1:0-17660 GCA_964433875.1 uncultured Mesoaciditoga sp. | reverse complement strand
GCAAGAGTAGGTCATTGCCCGGCTTATGTGTAACGGGACCTAGAGGTCCCGTTTTGTTTTTTCATTTTCGATGTGATCTTGCCTATCGCAAAGATTATGATCCCGAGGCTAATCATGACGGCAAAAGATTTCCAAAATGCGTCGGCCGCTACAATGTATGGATCTGTCCCTTGTAAGGCGTTTTGAAGTAAAAATGTTCCGGCGATTGCCGAGGCTATTTGCCCTGACGCATTGGCAGAAAGCGCTGCCGGTAGCAAAAATGCTTTGTGATTCTTCGTTTGAACGTAATTGTGTACTACCCTTGAAGCCATTGGAAAAGCGCTGTTGCCGGCCGCCCCTATCGAGGGGTTAAATTTTTTGTCGAAAAGATGGAGGACTTTTCCTACGAGTACACCGAAGACAAGATTCAGAATAAATGCGACTATCCCGAGTGAAAAGATCATGAGGGTGTCAAGCCTAAAGAAGGTCTCAGAGGACATATTTGATCCTATAAGCATCGCTATTAAAAGCGTGAGTACCATCGCCATTTCATTTTCTGCGACGTCTTTCAATTTTGGGGTTTGGCCATTTATCCTTAAGAAATTTCCGAACATCAAAAAACCGATCAACGGAAGGGCTATCGGCGCCATGAAACCAACAAGAATCACAAGTGTAAAGGGAAAGATCATCAATGTGAATTTAGACACACCTTGTTTTGTAAGTGTTGTAGATTCCATTTCTTTTTTCGAGACAAGGATCTTTAAAATAACTGGAATAAAAAGAGGTATTATCGACACATAGGTGTAGGCTGCCAAAGAGACGGAAGGAACGAGTTCAGGTTTAAGCATGGATGTCACATAAATTGCCGTAGGGCCATCGGCCGTTCCTATAGAGGCTATTGAGGCTGCGGATTTTATGTCAAAGCCGAAAAGATGTGCCATTAAAAAAGTAATAAATATTCCTACCTGCGAGAAGGCTCCTATTATCGTGTAAAGCGGATTTGAGATCAAAAGATTGAAGTCCATCATCGCGCCGATCGAGATGAAGATCAAAAGCGGCAGCAATTCTGAACCGATGAGGATATTGAAGAGTTGTGTTAACAATCCATGTGAACCGATGAGAGGATTGCCGGGTATATTTGAAAGAAATATAAAAAAACCTATAGGAACGAGCAATAGAGGCTCTAATTTGAATTTAAGCGATAAAAATACGATAACAATGCCTATTATAAGCATGTATATCCACATGAAATGCCACCCCCTTTGATCTTCAAAACTGTAATTGATTTTCCCCTTCGGACATGGTAAATCTTCGAACATTATAACATGTTTTGAGAGAATCTATTAAGGTTTACCTTTGAAGTTTAAAAGCAATTGGGTCTTGCAAACATCTTCGGTAGGCAATTCTCCATTTTGTGTGAAGTATGAAAAGCAAAAACACTTTCTTGTGTGGAATTTCTTCTCCATGAGATCCACAAATTCCATAAAATCAGAAATGTTTTTTACCGCTTGATCGTCGAGATCATGTTCTATTTTGTGGGCGTCCTTTTCTGCGATCTCTTCGGGCAAATTGAGAATATCCTTTAAAAATTCGTAAAGCACTTTATGCCTTTCTTCTATTTGTTGAGCGAGTGTTCTGCCTTTTTCCGTTAATTCTATGTATCCGTAATTTTCGTGCGTTATAAGCCCAATTTTCTCCATCTTCTTGATCATCGAGGTTACAGCGGGCATCTTTACTTTTCTTACTCTGGCTATCTCTTTTGATCTTACGACCTTTTTTTCTTTTGATAGATTCAGTATGTCAAGAAGATAATCTTGAAGACTGTTGCTCAAATCATTTATACTTTCCATATTTTTCTCACAAACTACTTAGCGATATAAATCCGAAGATCACAACGAATAAAAAACTTCCCCAATAAAATGCTTTCCACTTTTTGTTTGACACGTATTCGCCCATGATTTCTTTGTTTGAGGAAATAACACCGACCATTATTCCCGGTCCTATGAGCACGAAAACGAAGATGACCATGAGATTCAACATGAAATTTATAAGGTCTGCATTGAAGATCATCGGTACAAAAACTGCCGGCAAACTTTCAAGTACATACACTATCCACGTTTTGTTCTTCGGGATATTTGCGGCCTCCACAAAACCCCATGCGCTTCCCAAAGACACGACAACAAGCGCAAGGAAACCTGCCGCTGCAAGGCCTATACCAAATATATAAGGAGAGAGTGGGCCGGCTATCGAAGAGAGTATTGTCGAGAGTTCTTTGGGAGACATAAGGTTATCAGATGGATCAACGCCGGTTGCAACCATTTCGACGACGACCATCAAAATCTCAGTTATTATTGCTCCTATCAACGTTTCTTTTTTTGAAAGAGAAATGGCTTTTCTTTTCAAATACGTCTCCCCCTCTTTGCCCAAATGTTCTCGTGCGGATGAGACCTTTTCTCCGGAAGCGGAAGCCTGAAAGAAGAGCATGAAAGGCATTACCACGGCTCCAACGGTCACGGCAAGCATGTAAAAGAAAGAAGGAGATGGAAGTATGTAGATTGGCGAGTAAGGCTTAATTCCACGGAAAATTAAAGTGATTACAAATGTCGCTATCAAAATGCCAGAGATCGCAAGCAATAATTTCTCAAACTGCGCGTACTTTCTCTTCGTTATTAAAAATATATGCAAGGCAAAGACAACGGGCAAAGATACAAAAGGAGATATTCCAAAGATTTTAAGTCCTATTGCTATTCCAGCATATTCGGCAATGTAGGTTATAACGTCTGTTATAACCATCGGGATCGTAAGCGCAAGGGCCGTTCTTTTTGAATAATGCTTTCTTATCACCGTCCCAAGACCTTCCTGTGTTACAACGCCTATTCTGCCCGCCGCTTCCTGAACAAAGAAGAGCGGGATTGTAAGCAATAACATAAACCATATCAGTCCATATTTAAATGTCGCACCAACTTCGGCCGCGCTTATCGTGCTCGCGGCATCCATATCGGCCATCATTGTAAGCCACGCGGGACCGAAGAGGTGCAAATGATGACGGCGATGATGGCGATGACGTCTTTGATCAAAGGTTAAGTGATCTGTGTTTTTGATAGATTTGTTCTGCAAGATCGTCAATTCCCTTCATTTCTTCTTCCTTTCCATCTCCCTTTATAAGAACCGGTGGTATCATCTCAACTTTCAAATTTCCAAGTAATCCCGAAAGTACATCGACCTCGCGCCCTCCCCAATCGTTAGCCCTTAAGGAAAAGATCCCTTCTTTAATTTTTTGAACTGCCATAACCATCACCTCGACAAAGTTAAATTCATCAAACTTTATTATTCATAATTAAGATATCATCTTAATGTTAATCAAAAATTTCGCAAGAATGATGATTGAAAGAAAAGTTTGAAAACCTACGAAATAAGAGTAAAATTAATTTTGAAATCATAACTAACGTTGGTAATTTGGAGGGATTATGAAGAATTGTGCGCTTATAACGGGAGCTTCAAGCGGGATAGGATTTGAATTTGCAAGGTTATTTGCAAAAGATGGCCATGACCTCGTCCTTGTTGCGCGGCATGAAGATAGACTCAAAGTACTCGGGAAGGATTTAGAGAATCAATTTGGCATCTCTGTGATGACCATTGCAAAGGATCTTTCTATTCCTTCTGCTCCGGATGAGATCTTCGATGAATTAAAGACGAATTCTGTAAATGTAGAGATACTTGTCAACAACGCAGGTTTTGGAAGTTACGGTGCCTTTGTGAAGACAGATCTAAAAACCTCTCTCGATATGATAGAGGTAAATGTTTCTGCCCTTACGCATCTTACCCGCCTCTTTTTGCCTTCGATGATCGAAAGGGGGCGCGGAAAGATTTTAAATGTTGCTTCTCTCGCGGCCTTTCCACCGGGCCCTTACATGAATGTTTATTATTCGACAAAGGCTTATGTACTGTCATTTTCTGTGGCCCTTAGCGAAGAATTGAAGGGATCGGGCGTTCAGGTTACGGTTTTGTGCCCAGGTCCGACAGAAACGAATTTTCAAAAAAGAATAGGACTAACAAGCGCGGAAACTTTCAGCATAAAGAGTATGAGCGCCGAAAAAGTTGCAAAGATAGGATACAAAGGTCTAAAAGATGGAAAACTCATAATCATTCCCGGCTTTATAAACAAATTGACAGCCTTTGCATTGAGATTTATTCCCAAAAAAACGGCCGCCCACTTTGTCGCGGTAGGGCAGATATCAAGAAAGTAAAGGCCTTCGTGGATCGATTCGTTTTCCTTTTACACCTTTTTTTCCATCTGCAAAGCCTTTGAATATGTAAGATCTCGCCGATGGATCGACGTATGACCATACGTATCTGTCGATCGAAAGGTATAAAGTTACGGCTAAATTTATTATTCTCGAATTTTTTGTCGCAAGGATTGGATTCCTAAAAAGGTAATAAGTCTTCCACGCCGGCACCTGCGGCTTGGAAAAGGGAAATCGAAAGGTGCGCTTTTGTTTTACCCAATCTTTGTGCTCTATAAGGCTTGAATTGACTTTTAATATCTTAAAGCCGGATTTTCTTATTCTAATTGAATAATCGTAATCGTCTGCGTATATAAAAAATTCCGGATCTGGAAGACCTACTTTCATGACAACTTCTTTTCTTACGGCAAAACCTACAAAGGTCCCGGTCCATGCTGGCTTTATCTTTTCTTCGGGTTGAAAATTTGCACCGTGTACGAGTTTACTCAAGAAAACGCCGGCATCGGGCCTTTTGTAAATAGCATCTTCGATCGCTTTAAGTGCATTATCATATGGTATCGCGTCATCGTCCATCATCCATACCCAATCGGCGCCATTTTCTATCGCGTAATTGAGGCCGTAAGAAAATCCTCCAGCACCACCTGTATTCTCTGGAAGCCTTACGAATTTTACCCTTTGACCTTTTAAAAATTCATAGGTACCGTCTGTGCTTGCATTGTCTATTACGATTATCTCGTCTGGCTTTCTTGACTGGTTAAAGAGCGCCGCCAGATTTTTCTTAAGGTACTCTAACCTGTTGTATGTCACAACCAGCGCTATTATTTTCATCTTCATCTGTGCTTGAAAAATGTGTAAGATGGGACGTTGTCTTGCGGAACGAAAAATGCAAAATCAAAGGGTTCTAATTCGGCAATGATAGATCCCGACGAGATCTTCACTTTCCGATCTGGATTGAGCGCATCTACGAGTTCTAAACCGTCAAATGCGTAAGAGTAAGGGATCATTATGTTCGATACATTTGCCGAGTTTGAGATGTTTCCGGTAAAGATCACAAAATCTTCCCATGAATCATATCTCAAAATCGTGAGGGCACTTCCGGATTTAAATATCTTTGTTCTTCCCTTCGAAAGCACACCGAATTTCTTCCTTACATTTTCCATCTGCCTGTAAAAATCTATTCTTTCACTTTTTTGATCCCACCTCATGGGGGCTCTATTGAATGGATCCGGTCCTCCACTCATCTCAATTTCCTCACCGTAATAGACCATGGGAATTCCTGGAAAGGCGTACTGGATCGCAATTCCAAGACGCACACGTCTTTCATCTCCGAGAACGTACGAAAGTCTTGGCGTGTCGTGAGAAGAGAGGATCGTCCATGATTTAAGAAGTTTATCGTAGGGATATTCTTCTATCATCCAGTTTATGAAGGTTATATAATCTCCGACAGACAATTCGCCTCTTAAGAGAGAAAGTGTCGATTTTCTAAAGAAGTAATTCATCACACCGTCCATGTGGTACATCCAATCTTTCGCGTAAGTCATCACTTCTCCAATCATCTCTCCGTTAAAATGGTGGATTGTCTCCATGATTTTATCTAAGTGTTTCATGCCTATATCATTTGCGCAGTCTATTCTGAATCCATCGATTTGACGTTTCATCCAGTATTCTACAACTTCAATTATGAAATTCATGACATCTTTTCTATCGAGATCGAGTTCTACAAGATCGAAATTTCTCCATCTATTTTTCGTTCCGAATTTGTCTGCCATTTCTGAATTCACATTCACATGGTTAAAGACCCCATCCAGAAATACTTTTATGTTTTTTGAATGGAAAATCCTTATCATTTCATCGAAGTCATCTTCATTGCCAACAACGGGATCTATCTTGAAATAATCGAGGATATCATATCTATGGTATGTATGCGATGAGAATATCGGGGTAAGATAAATGGCATCTGCGCCAAGAGATGAAATATAATCTGCCTTTGAAATGATTCCCCTTATATTTCCACCGTAAAACTCATTTATCGCTCCTTCTACCGGAGAGTCCCACGGTTTGACCGGCATCTTTTGATCTGACTTTGCGAATCTATCCACGAATATTTGATATATCATCCTTTTCACCTCATAATTTACTTATGTCCTTGAAACCTTCTCCAAAGACTTTATCTATATCTTCAACTATCACAAAAGCCAAAGGATCTATAGATTTTATGACCTCCAAAATCGCCGAAACTTCTCTTCTTTTAACGACGACCATTATCATTTTGTATTCTTTCTTGTTGTATGCTCCTATTGCCGGGATATAAGTTACGGTATGGCCGAGTTTTTGGGTTACGTAATTTTCTATTTCATCGTTTTTTGAAGAGATTATGAACAATTGCTTGCTCATCTCCATACCACGCATAAGAAAATCTATTGACAATCCATTTAACACAATGGCAAGGATCGCGTACATTCCTATATTTATCCCGTATTGAAATCCCGAGACTACGCCTATCGCAACATCCGCGATTAAGACTCCCTGTCCAAGTGGTATAGAAAAGAAACGGTTAAACAACTTTGCCACGATATCCGTTCCACCTGTGCTTCCATTTTGAGAGAAGGCTATTGCCATACCAAAGGCCGTTATTATAGATCCGAATATCGTCGCGAGCATTAGATCTCCTCCATTGTAGACAGGTATTGGAAAGATGTTATCGAGAAGATCCACAAAGAAGGAAAGTAAAAAAGTAGAGTAGATCGTTTTAAAACTGAAATCTATACCGAGTATCAAGATAGAAATGAGTATCAAAATGCCGTTTATTATGTACATCCATACGCCAATTTGAATTACAGGCAGAAGTCCATGAAGTATTATCGCCAGACCGCTCGCCCCACCTGCCGCTATGTTGTACGGCACAAGAAAAGCGACAACCCCTATCGCGGTTATAAGGTCTCCTGACGAAATCAAAAAGTATTCTTTTGCGATTGTCCATATCTTTGAATTTTTCAAGTTCATCACCAGAGGAATTTTATCATAAATTTTATCGAATACGATGTGTGTAAAAATGATTTGCTATAAATCGTTTTCAATCGGTAATCTATTGAAAAAAAACGCCTTTAGTGGTATTATATTATTTGCCTGTCAAGGCATCTTTACTTTAAATTCATATTTGAAGGGAGGAATTCAGATGAAACGTTGGTTTATCTTGACTCTGATCATCGCGTCTCTGGCGGTGATGAGCGTTTTTGCAGCCACACCCGGACAATTACTTATCTGGGCTGATTCTACAAGGGCTCCTATTTTGACACAACTTGGAAATGAATTCCAGTCTGTGTATGGAATACCTGTAAAAGTTGTTGAAATGAACTTTGGTGATATCAGGACCAAGTTTATCACGGCTGCAGCAGCAGGTGAAGGACCAGATATAATAGTCGGTGCAAATGACTGGGTTGGAGAATTGGCGGCAGATGGACTTTTAAGTCCTATTACATTCCTTTCGTCTGACCAACTAAAGCAATTTGCGCCTACCTCTCTTGAGGCCTTCTCTTACGGTGGCAAACTTTACGGTCTTCCTTACGGTATAGATGTGCTTGCTCTCTTCTATAACAAAGATTACGTCACAAACCCCCCAACCACACCGGATCAACTCTTTACAATGGCGCAACAGATGACATCCGGTGGATTTTATGGACTTGCGTACGCTGTTTACGGTGATCCATATTTTTCGGCTCCATTTATTCAGGGATTTGGCGGTTACGTCTTTGGGACAACCTCAAACGGCTCTCTTAATCCAAATGACATAGGTCTTGCAAATGCCGGAGCAGTTAAGGGATTGGATTACATCGCCAGTTTCTTTAAGGCCGGGATTATCCCGCAAGGTGAGGATTACAACACAGCGGCCAATCTTTTCACATCCGGTAAGGCTGCCATGATGATAAATGGTGAGTGGGCAGTACCTCAAGTTCAGCAGGCCGGCATCAATTTTGGAGTTGCCCCAATTCCCGGTGGAAAACCATTTGTCGGCGTTCAGGGATTCATGATCAATGCAAAATCTCCTAATCAAATTCAGGCGATTGAATTTTTGTCAGATTATGTTAACACGACTGACACAATGTACAAGATATGGCAGGCCGATCCGAGAATACCGGCACGTTACGATGTTGCCGCAAAGGCCGAGAAAGTTGCTCCATGGCTTAAGGGATTTGTCGAGGCTTTGAGCAACACGACTCCTATGCCAAACATTCCTCAGATGGCTTCTGTCTGGAATGCTTGGACAAATGCCATTGACCTTGTATTTGACGGTAAAGAATCATCTCAGGCCGCTTTGACAACGGCCGTTCAGCAAATAAAACAGGCCATAGGACAATAATAATATGCGGAGGGATAATCTTTGATAAAAAAGGCTATTTTGTGGATATTGGTGGCATTTATAGATGCCGTTCTTGGATGGTCAATAACTTTGTTATTTATAGACGGATCTTACGCGCTCGGAATTATTGTGATTTTATTGCTTGTATTTATAGATTATGCGCTTATAAATCCAAAGGGATACCCTTTCAGGTATATGTTGCCTGCCATCATAATTTTGATGATTTTGACCGTTTATCCGATATATTTCACCTTCCAGATAGCCTTTGAAAATTACGCGACAGGGTACATGTGGACAAGGGATCAGGCAATAAACATCTTGCTTGACAAAGTTGTCATAAGCCCGAATCCAAAGTTTTTCAATTATTCTGTTTACACGCTTTACAAAGATTACAAACCCACAAATGATTTTGTCCTGCTCTTGAGAGATCCGGATGGAAAACTTTACGTAGCCTCATCCCCCCAGCCCTCTTCGGGTGGAAAATACACAAGTTCATTTGAAATGCTTACAAATGGTTCTGTTTCAATAAATGGCATCGCTTATTCCATAGTAAGATCTCTAAAGGATCCTTCCCAGATAATAGCGATATCGGTAAATGGAGAAAATTACAATTACTTTTACAGCCCTTCAGATCAAAGTACCTTTCCCAATCTCAAATTCTTCAATGCCAACTACGGATCTATCTTAAGCAACACAGAGTTTGTAAATCCAGAAATAGGAACCTTGTTTTTCACGACAACCTACGGCTTTAACAAACTCGTGACCGCAAAGTACGAGTACACGCTTTCCACAATGCCAGTTTTAGAAAATGGCCATCAGGTCCAAAAGACCGTTTTAGTTAACACTCTAACGGGACAGCCTGTGCTCGAGCACGATTCTGCCTTCTGGGACGTCAATCCGTCAACGGGAAAGCAAACCATGATAATAGGATATTACGGATATGTAGGGCTTGGAAATTTTTCGTCGTTGCTTAACAACAAGCAGATAATGGCTCCATTTGTGAGTGTTTTTATATGGACATTTGAATGGGCTGCCTTGAGTGTTATCTTTACCTTTTCCGTTGGATTGATTCTTGCGATAGTTTTGAACAACAGAAATATGAGATTTAGGACTATTTACAGAACACTTTTGATAATTCCATGGGCGATACCGGGATTCATATCCATAATAATGTTTAGAGTAGGATTTTTCAACGTGAGTTTTGGAATAATAAACAGAATCTTTCTCGGAGAATGGCTACATCTGCCTCCGATAAACTGGTTTGGGGACGCCTTCTGGGCAAAGGTCGCGCTCTTTTTGGTCAACACATGGCTTGGCTTCCCTTACATGATGGTCATATCTCTCGGAGCGCTTCAATCTATACCGGACGATCTTTACGAGGCCGCCTCTATAGATGGGTCTTCCAGATGGCATTCATTCTGGACTATAACCTTTCCTTTACTTATGACGCCACTTGCTCCATTGCTTATAGCCTCTTTTGCTTACAATTTCAACAACTTCAACGTCATATACCTTTTAACAGGAGGAAACCCGCCGATTCCCAACTCGATAACGCCGGCAGGTCAAACGGACATTCTCATAAGTTATACCTACAACCTTGCATTTGGAGGAGTATCAGGTCGAAATTACGGATTGGCGGCGGCGATATCCATTTTGATCTTCATGATAATAGCGACGATAAGCGCTATAAACTTCAAATTATCTGGATCCTTTGAAGAGGTGAACAAATAATGTTCAAAGTTCATCCAATAAGACACATAATAATGATTGCCGTTATAATTGTGGTTTTGTTCCCTGTTTTGTGGATCTTTACAACTTCGATAAGAAGGGACAATTCTTCCATAAGCCCGAATCTTTTTTCCGGTCAGACAACGTGGCAAAATTACATAGATCTTATCCTTGAAAAGCCGAATGTTCCATTGTTGTACAACGATCTTGCCAACATTTACAGCCTTGGAAGTCCTTACAATAAAATGAGCGAAAAAGAGATTCTTAACGTGCTAAACGGTGATTTTAACGCTTACGATGGTTATTTCAGATCAACTTACAGAATGAGCGATTCCATAACATCTAACGCTTCGTGGATATCTGTCAATTTCATCCCAAAGGCAAAGTCTCTTGCCGTGCAGAACGTCAAAGAAAATTCCGACGTCGATCTTAAATACATTTCGGCCGTCTCTTCCGATCTTGCGGCTAAATTCAACGCGCTCGATCAAAATTACAAAATGGCGGGCCTTGTGGATCTTCTTAATTCTTTGAAATCTTCTCCGGATCAGGACACCATACAGATCATCGGAGAATATTTCCCCGCAATTCCGCAATCTTGGAATAATTATAAAGATTCTATGTCGAAGGCCGCATCGGCCATTTCAAATGTTCCGGGAAATGTTTCGGAGATACTTTTAGAAAGTGGAATCGATAACCAGATGGCAAAGGATCTTGTAAGTGCCTATGAAGAGACATTAAATTCTTTGAAGAATGGCACATTTAATTATGGAAACTGGTTTGCTCCTATTTATTTGAGACGAATAAACATGGACACGATAAACCTTTCGAATACCGTTGGTTCGACCAATGCTACCAAACTTCAGAATGTAAAATCAATGGTCTTCTCAACGGTTCAGACTGTTAACTCTGCCTTTTCATCTTACGACCAAAGCCTTTCAGACGCGATTTCAAAAGCCCAGGCGGCAAAAACCCTTTTGTTAGGCACTCTTCAATCTTCCCTTACAACGCTGTCCAACAATTACAATTCGCTCCAGAATCAGTTAAGCACAACGACGGCAAGCGCTGTCTCATATCTTGGCGCAATGTCTTACGACGCATCGCAGATCTCCATATTTTCAAATAACATAATACCAACTGCCATGGCACTTGACAATATGGTCTCTCTCGTAAAAAACGTCATACAAAGCAAGTCATCGACACAAAGTGGTGTCTTTTACGATGTCTCATCTTACATAACTCAGGCAAAGAACTGGATAGCGCTATCATCGAAATACAGCCTTTTCGATCCTATAACGGAACAGGTCCAAAAGATATTAAACGATCTTAACTACATTCAAAATAACCAGTCCACAATTTACGCGAATATGAACTCAAATGCCATCGTTAACGTTAAGACCTCCCTTCCTTTTGTGCTTCTTAAATTGCAATCAGGTCTTTCAATGTCTATTCCTGTACTCGAGAACTACGATGTGAATGCACAAAAGTACAAAGCAGTATCTGAGCAGATTCCGAATGTAAAAAAGCAGATCGAGAAGATCACTTCTGAAATAGGTCCAATTCAGCAAGAGATAAATTCTATAAACGATAAGATCTCGATCTCTTCTCTCTACTTCACAACGCTTAAATTTTCAAAAGTGATAAATAGAGACGCAAAGCAGATAAATTCCTTTGAAAATGCCGACATATTTTTAAATGATCTCAATAAATATTATTCGACATTGCAAAATTCGAATATTTATCCCCAATTACCACCTATGCCTCCGTCGTCGAGATACGATCAATTCTTCAACACCCAAAAATTAATCGACACGGTAAACCTTACACTCCAGACCGGCATTGACCTGAATAAATTCACGGATCATTACTCTTATTACATCTCCAATTTAAAAGAGAGAAGCAATGATTATGTAAACATAAATTTACTTGGATTTCCATTTAGCGTTAACGAGATAAATGCCGTAAATAACCTTTACCAGAATCAGTATGTCTCGACCATAGGACCGAATCTCGGAATAATTTCGAGAAGGACAAATGAACTTGCCGCTCTGCCGTACTTTAGAGAGATAAGTGGAAGACTTGACTCGATAAACAATACCTCGTATTACATAACACAGATATGGATGCAAAAATACATACCTCCTTTAATAAGATGGCTTCTCAACAGCATAATCGTTTCAGGGTTGGCCGCCGCGATAACGGTCTTCCTCTCCGCCTTGATGGCATACCCGTTCTCAAGGCTTAGATTTAGAGGGAGAAAATACGGCCTTATAGGAATCTTGCTCATACAGATGTTTCCGACGATGATGGCTATGGTTGCGCTTTACCTATTGCTTAATTTCATAGGGAAGTTCTTCCCATTCCTCGGGTTGAACTCTCTGGGAGGTCTTACCTTCCTTTACATCGGAGGTGGGATCGCTTTTAACTCTTGGCTTATAAAGGGATTTTTCGATACGATACCCATGGAACTTGAGGAGGCGGCAATGGTCGACGGCGCAACAAGATACCAGACATTTTGGAGAATAATACTGCCCCTTTCGGCGCCAGTTCTTGCCGTCACGATGATACTTGGCTTCATAGGGAATTACGGCGATTACATACTCGCCTCAATAGTCATGACAGGAATAAACAATTACACATTTGCCGTGGGACTTCAAACATTTTCAACGGGAGCCTATTCGTCTAACTGGGGACTTATGACGACTGCCGCGCTTATAGGTATGATTCCAATACTTGCGCTATTTTTGAGTTTGCAAAGATTTATAGTCGGAGGTCTGACTCAAGGATCGGTGAAGGGATGAAGATAGATTACGAAAGATCATTGCTTGGCCTGATAAATTCAGTTGTGGCAAAGTTTGGACTGCTTCCATTTCATAAAACCTTGCCAAAATCTTATTTTGGAGAAAAATTTCAAAATTCAAAAAGGGTCGTTTTAATCCTTATCGACGCACTTGGCTATGAACAGGCAAAGAAAGTCGTCTCGAATTCGAATTTGAAGTATATAAAAACGCCTCAAAAGATATCTTCTGTTTTTCCATCGACGACCGTTAACGCTCTGACGACACTTTCGACGGCGAGATCGCCGATAGAGCACGGCATGTTAGGATACATTCTTTATCTTAAAGAATTTGGGACACTTGCAAACATGATAGATTTCTCTCCCATTGGCATGATGAGGGACTCGCTGATATCCCGCGGCGCAAATCCTTCTTCATTCTTAAGCGTTCCGTCTATATACGAATCTTTGAGAAATTACGGCGTTAATCCTCTCATAATAATTCCATCTTCTTTCAAAGAGAGCGGCCTATCGAAATTGCACAACCGCGGATCGGCAGTTCAGGGATACCTCGATCTTGTCGATATGATGATCAAATTGAGAAAAAGCCTTGAGTCTGAAAAATTTTCTTACATTTACGCTTACTGGCCAATGGTAGACGCTATGGGACACACTTACGGGCCAAACTCGGAGGAATACCTTGAAGAGGCGAGGGTAGTTTTTGAACTCTTCGAAGCGCTTGTCTACGAAAGGCTGCCTTTAGATATCCGGGATGAAACCTCCTTTTTGATCACGGCAGATCATGGTCAGATACACACTCCATGGCAGCACGAATACAAAATAAATCCAGAAGACGAATTTGTCTCGACTCTTCAGATTCTGCCCGCGGGAGAGCCGCGTGTTATGTACCTTTACACAAAAGATCCCTCAAAAACAATCGAAGAGGGCAAAAATATTTTCGGATCTAATGTTGAGTTTGTTCCTTCATCGAAAATGATCGAAGAAGGTTTCTTTGGACCTGGCAATGTGGATCCGAGATCTATATTAAGAATAGGAGATCTTATCGCCCTTCCGCGCGATGATTATTCTTTTTCGGTGAAGTACACCGGCAACGAACATCAAATGAAGGGAAAGCACGGAGGATTATCGGATCAGGAAATGGATATCCCCCTTTTTGTGATTTGAAATGGATAAGTTAGAACTTTACCATGAGGAAGATATGAACAATTCCGTCAACTACGTATGGATAATTCTTTCTGTCTTTGTTCCATTCGTGCTTTATTATGTCATGTACAAAATATCAAAATCGGTAGACGATCACGTAAGGCACAAAGTAGAACTTTACAAAGATCGTAATATTCCATCAGACCTTTTAAAGACAATGGAAGAATTTCCGGTGAACACCATTTTCTATTACCGACTTTTTCTGATCTCTGGAATTTTTGAATTTCTAATGGGCTTTATCTTTCCCATAAATTTGCAACCTCTTTACATTCCAATGCCGGTCATCTTTGCACTTTTGACCAATTTCTTCTTCCTCGTAATTCTCGTGGACGCCATTTCAAAGAGGTTTTACGTCCATCAATTGATAGAGGAAGACATAAACAAATCGATGAATATTCAGTCGAATCTTATAATCTTCAAAAAAAGAAACGGCCTTTCCTTTATGCTACTCTCGATTGTAACACTTACGATATACGTGTACGTCTACCTTGCCCTTGTAACGAGGGAGTACCTTACCCATATCCAGATAGATTATAGGGTTTTGGAAGAGATGAAATGATAATAGGGATAGGAATAGACGTAGTTGATATAAATAGAGTAAATGAAAAACTTGGAAATAGAATTCTCTCTTCAAAAGAATTTGAAATATGGCAAAAGAGGAAAAATACGGAATTTATAGCCGGGCGTTTCGCGCTCAAGGAGGCTTTTTTTAAGGCTATCGGGACGGGAATAAGAGATGTAGATTTTAGGTCTATCTCATTTGTGCCAAACGAAAATGGGGCTCTCTATTTAGAGGACAATGAGGCTGTACTCTCTTTGAAGAAAAATTATGGATTTGATTTCGTGCATGCTTCCCTTTCCCACGATGGAGGTATCGCAACCGCGATTGTCTTGATCGAAAAAAGGTAGATCAATATCCACCCTGTACGAGTACGCTATCAACTCTTTTGACATTTCCCGCTATTATTTCATACTTTATCGGCCTTATTGTTATACTTGCCTGAGTCATCGTCGGATAAACGGTTATTTTTACAAGTCTCATGTAAGCAGTTCCTGATGATGTACCGAAAAATTGGGCATTTATAATTGGAGTTGACGCCTCAAGCGCCGTGGCGGACGAAGAAATACCCTGTCTGAGAATGTATTGCGAAACATAACTTTCAAAATTGTTCAATCTCGACATCGCAATTGAAAAGTCGCTCTCGGCTATGGTCATCGAAGTTATAGACCAGATCATAAGTACACCAAAAAAAACTATCAAAATAGCAATAAGTGCATCTATTAGCATCGATCCATTTCGCATGATTCACCTCAGATTAATGCTTGTTACGGCCGATGTGTAATCGAATTTAGTTTTTCCCCTTGAAAGGATGAATTTATACCTGATCGATCCATTTTGTGGCTGGTAAAAAACCAAAGACGCAACATCAGATGCTATTTCAACCGTTTGAATTTGAGTTGCAAACAAAACGATTGACGATCCTTGCATTGTCATCGTTGCAATCTGTGTGTATGGTGAATAATAAATTCCATTCATTCCAAAAGGGACCTGAATCTGATACGAGATCCATTTACCTTTTGGGTCTACATTTATCGATGATATTGACGGTCCCATCTTTATAAGTTGCGCCTGAATTCTTTGATTTATAACTAAGGCCCTTTGGGCAAGATTTACCTCGTTAAGCGCCTGTGGTCCGAGAATTGTGAATTGATCCATCATAAAAATTATCGCGCCCAGCGCTATTAGCCCGACAGCCATCGAGACAAGCAATTCTATAAGCGTAAATCCATTCTTCATCTCAATCACCTAAAATGTAGTTCTAACGGCAAGCAGTAACGCTTTGCCCTGTGCCGATGGTGTTCCATACATATTAGAAGGCATTCCGGAAAGGTTTCGCCAGTCGAAAGCGTAGTAAGTATGATAGCCGGTATTAAGAGAATTCCCTGAATATGTTCCGAAAAACTGTCCACCTTCATATTGAGCCGTTGATCCAAACACAAACAATTGGCCTGTTTGTGGCTTCCGTCCATTTCCCCACCATTGAGCATTTGCATAATTAGGATACCAAAAGGTCCCGTTGAATGCGTAAATACTTGCCATAACTTTTGCGTACTGGGGCATATCGTCTGCAAGAGCGACATCGTAATTTGAGACGATATTCAAAGCATCTGTACCTGTTGCGTTACGTATTTGAGAAACAGTCGAGGTTGACACAGAAGAATTTGTCCAATTATTTTTTGAACTGTTCGATCCAAGCAATTGATTTGCGTAATTGTAGATGATATTTCCATTTATGATAGAACTTCTTGTCGTGTAAAGTGTGTATTTTCCAGAAACGATTTGATCTGTTCCATTGCCTATGACAAGATCTGATGTTGTTTTTATTACTCCGTTGAAGTTGAAGGTAATTGGTCCAGATCCATTTGGCAGTCCAAGTAATCCGCTTGATCCGCTTTCAATTGTAAGTGTAGAAGGTCCTGGCACTGAATTTACAGGGTTTATCTGCAACAATGGTTGCCATTGTGGTTTTGAATATCCCAATTTAAGTACGTCATAAACATTTG
Organism: uncultured Mesoaciditoga sp.; assembly: GCA_964433875.1. Classification (GTDB taxonomy): domain Bacteria; phylum Thermotogota; class Thermotogae; order Mesoaciditogales; family Mesoaciditogaceae; genus Athalassotoga. The sequence goes on along the minus strand of CAYSSO010000031.1, from coordinate 790 downwards.
GATAATAATTCCAATAATACCAATATCCGTAAAGATATTGTCCAATTGAACTTAAGTTGTACTCGTCAGAGTACATATTAACATCTGTCCTTAAATGATCAATTGCTGCAATTGCATTAGATGTATCTATTCCATAACTTACAGTTATTGTATTGGCATTGGAGCCAGAATTTCCAGGAGAGAATGTAACTTGCAAAGATGGTATTCCATAAATTGCAGATATCACGTTGTTATAATCGTTATATATAACAGAGGGCAGTTGATTCCAGAGTATATTTCCATTGCCATCTGTATATCCATTGTCTGAAGCCCAATTGCCAAAATCATTTACAAACATACTTACAAGTCTTGACAAAGTATAATATCCGCCATTTTTCCATTTGTAACTATTTTGACCAAAACCATAACCGCTCATTTGATTAACAAGGTTATTATAAACTCCAGATAGATCAAGTCCTATCGGTGTTGAATAATTCGAAAGGTTGACAGGCGATGCGATAGCCGTGTTTATCTGTTTGCTGTACTGAGACGCTATCATTGACATGTTCATCGAGTTAATGTCTGACTGACTTAACTGGGCTGAACCGCTTTCAAAGATCGGACTTCCGTAACCTGGCACTTGGTAAAGATTTCCATATTGAACAAATGATTTAAAATCAGGTTTTCCAAGAGTAACTAGCGTTCCGTTTGTTCGAACGGGGCCATCAACCGTATCTCCTGTCATAAAAGTAACGTTGTAAAAAGGAGAATTGTAAGGTGGCTCCATTTGCGTAAAATACACGTACCTATT
>CAYSSO010000030.1:3110-20509 GCA_964433875.1 uncultured Mesoaciditoga sp. | reverse complement strand
AGTTCATCTCATAGACCCGGATACTTTGAAATTCAAACTTGTAAATTCGAGTGCTTTAAAAAGGCTTGGATACACGCTTGAGGAGATAAAAGAAATGAAAGTTCCCGACATAAAGCCTGAATTCACCTTTGATCAACTCAAAGAAATAGTCGAACCTTTAAGACGTCACGAGAAAGATTACGTCCAATTTGAAACTGTGCACAGAAGAAAAGACGGCACAACTTATCCTGTCATGATATCGGTCTTTTACAACGAAGATCCTATCAGCCCATCTTACGTTGCCATCGCAACGGATCTATCTGGCATAAAAGGAATGGAACTTAAGGTAAATTCTCTCGTTGATGCGCTTGTTGTTGCTCTGTCGGACATGGTAGAGGTTAAAGATCCATACACGGCAGGTCATCAAAGACGGGTAAGCATGTTAGCCGTTGCTATCGCAAAAGAAATGGGACTAAAAGATAGCGAGATAAAATCGATAGAGATTGCAGGCCTTCTTCATGACATAGGAAAGATAAGCATTCCTCTTGATATACTCACAAAGCCTTCTAAACTTAAAAAGACAGAATTTGAACTCATAAAAGACCATGCTGAAGAAGGCTACAAAATATTGAAAAAGATCACAGACTTTGATGAAATAGCGATAATGGTACGCCAGCACCACGAAAGGATAAACGGGAGCGGATATCCCTTTGGAATCAAAGGAGACGAAATGGTAATAGGCGGCAAGATCCTGGCTGTTGCTGATGTGGTTGAAGCAATGTCATCTCATAGACCATACAGAGCGGCACTTGGAATAGAAGCGGCCATCGATGAGATAGACAAAAATGCCGGCATTCTTTACGATGTAAATGTCGTTAAAGCATGCGATAGGGTCTTCCAAAAGGGATGGACTTTTTAGATATAAAATGCTCCCGCCACTTAAGCGGGAGCATTCTTGCTTAAAAGCAAAATTTACATCACTTGAGTTTCAATTGAAGATCTTGAAGGATCTTTATGAGATCGTTGGCATTCGATTCGGCGTAAGAAAGATTCTCTCGAGCACTTGAAATGTTCTTTGATTCGAGAGCCGCGATCGCTTTCCCTCCATATTCATGGACATTGGAATGTAAGGCCTCGACCTTTTTCCACTCTTCCTTTATCTCGTCTGGAGGAGTTACCGAGTACATGAGTATTCCAAAGTTACACCTGTGAGGATCTGTTTCAAGATCGACAACAGTTTCATTTTCAACTCCGGCTTCGAGTTTGCTAAGCCAGTTTTTGTGAGCATTTATGGCTTCCTGAAGTTGATTGGCAAACTCCTCTTTTGAATAAATCGTGTAAGTCGTAAGTCCTCCAACGACTTCTTGTATTTCTGCGATTGACTTTTGAGTATTCGAAAGTAACTCGTCGAGTTTTGAAGAAATTTGGTTTATTTTCTCTTCTATTTTCCCCATCTCTTCGCTTACTTCAGTCGACATATCCGTTATATTTTGGGAGGCAGAGGTCATTTCTTCGGTTGATGCGCTTAATTCTTCTGAACTTGCCGCTATATTCGAAATTGGCGAATTCATTGCAGATACCGAATCGAGTATCGAAATGATGGTTGAAGTTGTTTCTTGATTGTTCTTTAAGATTCCTTCGAGTTGTTCATTCACATTAGAAATATTCTGAGAAATTTCTCCTATCCCAGAAATCACGCCTTTAAGATTATTTCCTATGTTCAAAGCCGCATTTTTGCTCTCTTCGGCAAGTTTTCTTATCTCATCCGCAACGACAGCAAAGCCCTTTCCGGCATCTCCTGCTCGTGCGGCCTCTATAGCGGCGTTGAGTGCAAGAAGATTTGTTTGATCCGATATGTTAGATATAATAGCCACAGCCTGATTTATAAGGTTAATGTAATTTGTAAGGGCTCCGGCCTGATCGCTTATCTGTTTGACTTTGACCTTGAAATCATTCATCTTTTTGCCGGTCTCTTTAAGTGCCCCCTCACCTTTTGAAGCATTGCCTGATACGTTATTGGCCGTCTCAGAAAGATCTTGGGCCGACCTTGCAAGTCCCTGACTTGATGATGAAATCTCTTCTATAGATGCGTTAAGTTCTTCTATAGCCGCAGATATATTCTGGATAGATGCGTTGACCTTCTTTACCGAATTATTCATGTCGCTAAAATCTCTCGCAAAGCGGGTCATATTTCTTGCAACAGCGCTGTTGTCTACCGCAGTGTTTCTTATTCCGTTAAAGAGTGCTTTAAGTTGGGACCTGAGTTGTTCGAAAAGAAATCCGATTCTAATTCCGAGTCCTGTCAATTTTGTATCCCTGCTAAGATACGAAAGTTCGACTATATCCATCTTGCCTGATTTAGCCGTTTTGGATCTTAGTAAATTTAGCGGCTTTATGACAAGCAAATAAGAAAGGACTAACAAACTCACCCCAACACCAAGTGCCACAAACGAAGTTATCAGTACGTAGATCATGTCCTTAAAAATTAGCGCAAAAATCGAATCCAAAAGAAGAAGCGCTAAAAGCAAGTAAAGTACAGTCAGGACCTTTTTCATCTTTTGGTGGCAAGAAGAATCGCCACTTCACCCGCCTTTCTAAGTATTTTGTCTAACGCAAACCAATTGTAGACTCCATTAAGGTTTATCTTTTCTGGTTGTGTTCGTCTTAATAAATACTCTTTGTATTTTTAGCCGTATCCTATCTTGACGTTATAGTCGAATCCAGAAGAGCATTCATCTTTTCGACGATGTCGTAGAGTTCTGTAAATTTTTTACTCTTTATCCGGTAATCTTTGTTGTTTTGGTATCATGATTCTATTTTACCATTTCTATTCGAGTTTTGAATCTGTTTTAGTATATTACACACGGGAGATATCTGATATAATATAAAAGATGAATGTGTTTAAAAATGTGGACGAGAAAAAAGTAAGAGATATTTCTAAAGAATTCGCCGCTATGGTCTCTAAGGGCAGCGTTGTACTTCTTCAAGGAGATCTTGGTGCCGGGAAAACCACCTTTGTAAGGTATTTAGTAGAGGCACTTGGAGGAAATCCTCGAATGGTTACAAGCCCTACTTTTACCATTGTCAATGAATACGATGCGAATTTAAAGATATATCACGTCGATCTTTTTAGGCTCAGTGAATGGGAAGTTGAAGAACTTCCGATTGAAGATTATCTTGATCCCGATGGCATAACCCTTATCGAATGGCCAGAAAAACTTGGCAATCATGTACCCGAAGAGTATTTCAAGATCGAATTCGAATTTGTGGATGAAAACCACAGAAATATCAGGATATCTTCAAAAAATGATCCCTTTTAGAGGTGATTTTGTTTGCCAAGAAATAGAAGGATAGAAAATATACAGAAACAGAGAGAAAAGGTTTCAATGCCTCCGGAAGAATTGCCATGCGTTCCTCTTAAAGGTGGAGATGTGGCTTTCCCGACGGCGTTGATTCCATTTCACGTTGAACGTGAATCTGCCATAAAGGCTCTCGATAAAGTAGTCGAAAATAGCGAAAGATATCTTATTCTTGTTTCTCAAAAAAATCAAAATATTGAAATTCCGGATTCGGCCGATCTTTACGAGATAGGAACATTTTCGCGCCTTTTGCAACTTGTAAAACTTCCTGATGGTAGCATAAGGGCGCTCGCAGAAGGAATAATTCGCGTCAAGATCACGGAATACACTCAAAAAGAACCCTTTCTTTTGTGCAAGTACGAAGCGCTTGAAAAAAGGGTAAGAAAGTCCAAGGATCTTGTTGCCGTGATGAGGCTTTTGAAAAGTAAGGCGTTGAAATACTTTGAAATGACGAAAAGACTGCCCGAAGATGCCTTTTCTGAACTTTCTTTAATAGACGATCCCGACAAACTCGTTGACACGATAATATCTTTTACAGAATTGAGCCTTGAAAATAAGCAAAAATTTCTCGAAATAATAGATCCAAAGACAAGAATCATTGAATTCCTTAAATATCTGAATTCGGAAATAGAACTCCTAAAGATAGAGGCGGAGATAGATGACAAAGTCAAAGAAAAAATAGACAAGGGCCAGAAAGAATTCTATCTTAGAGAGAAGATCGAGACGATAAAAAATGAACTTGGTGATGATACGTCCGAGACAGATGAATTGAAAGAGAAATTGAAAAAGGGTCGTTATCCTCAAGAAGTAAAGAAAACTATAGAAAAAGAGATAGAAAGATTTGAAAAGATGTACCCGTCCTCGCCTGAGGCGACTGTCTCGAGAAATTACATAGACTGGCTTTTTGACATACCCTGGTATTCAAAAGCAAAGGAAGACGTAAATGTTGAAAGAGCCTCAAAAATTCTTGAAGCAGATCATTATGGACTTGAGGATGTAAAAGATAGGATTCTTGATTACATAGCGGTCAAGCAATTGAATAAAAATGCAAAGTCTCCAATACTCTGCCTTGTTGGCCCTCCGGGAGTGGGAAAAACCTCTCTTGGGATGTCTTTGGCGAGGGCTCTTAACAGAAAATTCGGTCAGATAACTCTCGGTGGTATGAGAGATGAAGCAGAAATAAGAGGCCATAGAAGAACATATGTAGGTGCTCTGCCGGGTCGAATAATCCAGACGCTTGTCAAGGTGGGAGTGAATAATCCGGTTATATTGCTTGACGAGATAGACAAGATGGGAATCTCTTTTCAGGGAGATCCGGCCGCTGCTCTTCTTGAAGTGCTCGATCCAGAGCAAAATTCGCGTTTTGTTGATAATTACATAGAAATTCCATTCGATCTGTCTGGCGTTGTTTTTGTCACAACGGCGAATACAGTCGAATCTATACCGCCCGCTCTTCTGGACAGGATGGAGGTTATAGAGATACCCGGCTACACTTTCCAAGAAAAGGTAGAAATAGCGAAAAGATTTTTAATTCCAAAGTTGATTCATGAGTACGGGATGGAAAAGATAAAGATCAATATCACCGATGAGGCGATTGGGAAAATAATAGAAGATTACACCCTTGAATCGGGGGTGAGAAACCTTGAAAGGACTCTATCAAAACTTTTGAGGAAGATGGCAAGAAATGTTGTTAAAAATCATGAAAATGCCGTTACAGTAAAATCAGTTGAAGAGTTGCTCGGTGCCCCTATGCTTGTCAGATCGCAGATCCCTTCCAAGCCATCAATTGGAGAAACGATAGGCCTTGCATGGACTCCAACAGGCGGAGAGGTACTCGTTATAGAGGCGACTGCAACCGTTGGAAATTCACAGACTTTAATAACTGGTAATCTCGGAAATGTGATGAAAGAATCGGTTACGATCGCAATGACTTTGTGTAAGAGTTTATGCGATGATAAGTACGAATTTTTTAAAACTCATGATTTTCACATTCACGCTCCCGAAGGGGCCATACCCAAAGATGGTCCTTCGGCTGGAATAGCGATACTTACATCGCTGTGCTCTGTGGTGATGGGAAAGGCTGTAAGAAATGATGTCGCAATGACCGGAGAGATAACCCTGAACGGAAAGGTACTCGCCATAGGGGGCCTTAGGGAAAAGATACTCGCAGCAAAAAGATTTGGCATAAAGGAAGTAATAATTCCAAAATTGAATGAACCTATGGTCAGAAAAATGAAAGAAGACGTGATCTCTGGCATAAAAATTCATTACGTCGAAGATGTAAAAGAAGTTTTAGAAGAGGTCTTTGATGTTCGTTGAAAAGGTTGAATTGAGCGTTGATGCCCATTGCCCTTCCGATTTCCCTCCACCTTTAGATGGAGAAGTGATCTTCGTGGGCAGATCTAATGTCGGAAAGTCTTCGATGCTTAACGTTATTTTCGGAAAAAAGATCGCAAGAACGAGTTCAACGCCTGGTAAAACTAAATCTTTGATCTTTTTTAAAGTCAACAATAAGTATTATTTTGTTGACTTTCCCGGTTACGGGTATTCAAAAACTTCAAAGGTGGAAAGAGAAAAATTTCAGTTACTTGTCAACACTTACTTCGAAAAGAGAAAGCCATCTGGTATATTCATGTTGGTAGATTCTATGATTCCAAACCAGAGATCGGATATAGAGGCTTTTGAGTTTTTTAAGCATTTTGCGGACACTTTCATTATCCTTACAAAGGTTGACAGATTGTCAAGATCAAAGATGAATGAAAAGGTCTCCGAAGTTCAAGGCACATTTAAGGAAGCAAAGAGCATAATTTTCTTTTCGTCTGTTAGTAGAGTTGGGTTGGCAGAAACAGAGAAGATACTAAGAGAAATATTGAAAACGAGGTGACGTTTTTGAACAAGGATGAAGCACTTGAGTATTTGAGAATTGGCCATTTACCGACAGTCTGGTGCCCTGGATGCGGAAATGGAATAGTTCTAAAGGCTATGTTAGAGGCAATAAAGAATCTTGGACTCCAAAAGAGCAATATTGCCGTTGTTTCAGGAATAGGATGTTCCTCGAGAGCCACTGGATACATAGACTTTAACACCATGCACACGCTTCACGGAAGGGCGATCGCATTCGCAACCGGTGTTAAACTTGCAAGACCTGATTTGAAGGTTATCGTTATAACCGGAGACGGTGACGCCATGGCCATAGGAGGGAATCATTTCATCCATGCGTGCAGGAGAAATATGGATTTGACCATAATAGTTTACAACAACAACATATATGGAATGACAGGCGGTCAATACTCGCCAACGACGCCATTCGGCGATAGAGCGACGACCGCACCCTATGGAAACCTTGAAAAACCATTTGATGTCGTTGAAATGGCAAAAACCGCAGGTGCGACGTACATCGCACGTGCCACTACTTACCATTACATGTTGATGGTAAAGTACATGCAGAAAGCGATAGCGCACGAAGGCACCTCTGTAATCGATGCTGTAACTCAGTGTCCGACGTATTACGGAAGATACAATAAATCATCTGACGCACCGGGGATGATGCAATACTTTAAAGACAATGCCATCAACGTTGAAAAGGCAAAAACGCTTTCTCAGGAAGAATTATCAGGAAAAATAGTCATAGGAGAATTTTTAGACGTTCAAAAGAGCGGTTATGTCTCTGAATACGCTAAATTGCGCGAAAGATTGAAGGCGGGATCATGAGTATAAATCTCTACACTTCAAAATCAACGCAGATTCCATTTAGCATAAGGATTTCAGGTATAGGCGGACAGGGAAATGTGCTTTTGGGAACGATCCTTTCCGATGCCCTTGCAAAGGAAGGAAAGTGGGTAGTCCAGACCCAATCTTACGGGGCACAGGTAAGGGGAGGTCTTACGAATTGCGACGTTTTGTTCTTTGATGAGCCGATAGATTTTCCTCAAGTTAAGACTTTCGACATCTTCTTTGCGATGCACGATATAGGCCTTAAGGCCCATTTCAAATATCTCAAAAATAACGGAATAATATTCGTGGATTCATCGATGTGCTCGGACATGACTCCATCTATCATGGTGACAACAAAAAAGATCGTCTCTGTTCCAATAACCCAGAGGGCTGAAGAGATCTTTGGAAGACAGGTTTTTGCCAATTCGATAAGTTTGGGGCTTATCTCGGCGACCACCCGCATAGTTGGCCATGAGGCACTTGAAGAAGCGATAAAAGAAAATGTTCCGCGAAAGTACATCGATGAAAATCTCAAAGCACTCGATGAAGGATACAAATTGTCGACAAAGGTTTTTCAAATAAGAAAGGATCTCAAAGTGCCGTATTCAAAAGGTACAAATATAAACTTTGAATGAAAAGAAGAAGTTTGATAAATAGTTTTAAATACGCATTTAACGGAATGGCCCATACGCTAAGCACTCAAAGAAACATGAAGATCCACTTTGTTAGTGCGGCGGCAGTTGTTTTGGTTTCTTTGATTTTGAGATTGGAAGCAGACGAGTTTTTGTGGATCTTTCTCGCGATAACGCTCGTTTTGCTTGCTGAGACTTTCAATTCTTTTTTTGAGGAATTTCTTGATTTTGTAAATCCTCAATATAGCGAAAAGGTAAAACACATGAAGGACATGGCGGCTGGCGGTGTGCTGACGGCCGCCATTTTCGCGATAATGGTGGCTATAATAATATTCGGAAAGAGATTCGGGTTAAGCCTTTCACTTTACGCGAGTTTAGTTTTATTTGCCTATCTTTTTTATGTGCTCATAGTATCTATCTTTTTTAAAGGTGAAAAAAATGGAAAAAATTAAAGTTGCAATAGTGGATGATTCGGCATTTATGAGAAAGATAATCCGCGATTCTTTGCAATCTCGCGGTTTTGAAGTTGTGGCGATCGGCAGAAATGGACAGGATGCGATAGAAATAGCGTCGAAAAGAATAGCAGACGTTATGACATTGGATGTTCAAATGCCTGTTTTAGACGGATTAAATGCCTTGAAAACCATAATGGGGAATTTTCCCATGCCAATCATAATGGTAAGTAGCCTGACCGTCAAAGATGCCGAGATCACGATAGAGGCTCTAAAGAGCGGCGCCTTTGATTTCATCACAAAACCTGGCGGGTCAATAACATTTGATTTGAATGAAGTAATAGATGAACTCACGGAAAAGTTGATCCTTGCGAGCAAAGCAAAGGTATCTCAAAAGTTCTCTCCTCCCAAATTATCCAAAACGCTTCACCCGCGCGGAGTGTACGATATGCTCTTTATAGGCTCTTCAACAGGTGGACCGAAGGCTTTGGATTATTTGATTCCAAATCTTCCAAAAGACTTTCCAATTCCGGTCGTGATAGTCCAGCACATGCCGGCGAATTTCACGAAAACCCTTGCCGATAGACTTTCAGAAGAATCAAAGATAAAAGTTTACGAAGTTAACTCCCAGATCAAGGCCATGCCTTCGACCGGTTACGTTGCGAAGGGAGATTCACACTTAGAGGTTACTGTGAATGATGGAATAAACTTGAGACCTTCAGATGGTCCAAAAATAAATGGCGTGAAACCGGCCATAGATTTTACACTTTCAACCATAGCAAGGGCTAATTTGAAAATTTTGTGTGTAATCCTTACGGGAATGGGCAAGGATGGAACTGAAGGCCTGAAACTTATGAAGAGGGAGAACTTCACGTCAATAGTTGAATCGGAAAAGACGGCCGTGGTTTACGGAATGCCACGTTCCGTCGTAAATGCGGGCCTTGCCGATTACATTCTCGATCTTGACAAAATACCGGAAAAGATAATGGAACTCATCTGATTTTGTCCAGATCAATAAGTCCTTCTTCCTCAAGCCTTTTTACAAAATATTCTGAATCGCGCAGATTTGATATTTTAAACTCTTCCGATGAGATCTTGACGGCGTCATTGAAATCAAAGCCCAGATCGAGAAAGTTAAGAAGTTCGTCTTTGTAATCTCTGAAGGCTGGATATTTTTTTAGAACCTCAAATTCCCATTCTTTGTCCTTCTCATTCATCCATGAATCACCGATAGGGCCCTTAAACCTTTTGATCTTTTTTGCTTTGGGCAGATCAAAATTTATCTCTTTTTTTAGGTAATTCATCAAACTTTTGACATTGGCGTACTTTGAAAAAATCTCAAGACTTTTGTAAGTCCTAAAGGCGATCCAATCTTTGACCAGAGGATCTCCATCATACCGCAAGAAGCCATTGAAAATGCGGCTTGCTGTTGCGTTAGCAACCTCTTTTGGAAGGCCATCGATTATCTCTGCGAGACTTTCAAGCGTTGCGCTTCCTATCCATTCGAATGATCTAATGCTTGCCTTGTCCGGCGTATCTTCGCTTGTATGGTAATATCTGTCGGGCCACTGTGTAAGGGATACCGCTTGAACACCGATGGAAGAATCGACGAAGATGTAATGATCCGATCCTCCCGAATAACTTCCCTCCTTCATCCGAAAACGCGGGTTTTGAAGATGAACCGCGATCAATTCGTTTATGAAAGATGGCAAAGACCATGGCGTCGATGAAATATCGAGAGTGGATCCGGTGATGTCCTGATCTTCGCCAACCATGTCGAGATTTATATTGAACTCAAAATCATGATCATGATCCGTAAGGTAGGCGATGGTACCGTACATCTCTGGTACCCAAAGGGCTATTATTTCTCTATTTATCTCGAATTTTTTCAACACCCTCACTATTTCGGCAAGTAAAGCAGAACCACTCGCATTGTCATTTGCACCGGGCTTCGGATGGCATAAGTGGGCAGTCAGAATTAGAGGTTTTTCTTTTCCTTTTTTTCCGATCCTTGTTTCTAAAATCTCAAGTTCATTCGTGCCATGATCCACATCCATAAAAGATTCTATTTCTAAATTTTTCTTTGCGAGTGCTTTTAGATCCATGTACTGATTGTAAGAGAGCGCAAAGCCAAATATGCTTTCATCGCTATCGACGGGGAATGAAGTGTAGTTAACGGCATCCGGAATCGATTCAGGGCTTCTTTTTATGTAAGGATCCTGTGCTCTCATAAAATAAGAAAGAACGCATCTCGCACCGAATTTTTTTGCCATTCTGTAAACTTGCGCGGGGTTTCCATTTGCAAGGATTGCCTTGCCACGAATGTCCTTTCTGTAATCTTTTTCATTTTCTCCTTCTCCGACATCGATAACTTTGAGCCTTTCAACTCCCTTTGTTTTTCCGGAAAGGAAGATGGCATTTATCGGAGAGAGCGCGAGAGAGCCTACTATGTATTTCCCGTTTACGATTTTCAAAAAGCCGTCTTTAAGATTCCATCCACGTGGCATTCGCCAAGTTTCATAAGTTCCTTCAAGAGGATACTTTAAAACGTGCCCTCCAACGAAATTCTGAATCAGATTCACCGCTTTGGAAAAGCCATCGCCACCCTTTGATCTGTGAAATTTTGACAGTTCCCATTCCAAGTCAATGGCATTTTGAGGGAAAAATTCTTTCAATAATTCTTTTCTCACCGCATCACCTTCTTTTTAATTATAGATTATAGCAATTTTTGGGTATGTATAAAAGTGAGTAGTGAAGGGTGAGAAGTGAGCAATTTCAATTTTCCATTTTCAATTGTCAACTCTTTGTACTACAAGCCACAATCTACCCGCCACAAGAAGCACCTTCACTCCATCTCATCTTTTCCATACCTTTATATTATATGCACACCATTTTTGGACTTAGATTAAGAACCGTGTTAAAATCAAAAGGCAAATAAAAACGTAAGGAGCCGGATATGAAGATCGTGTGGGCATGCTCGATTGGGATATATTTATTTGTTTTTGTCATTGCTCTCTACACTTCTTTCGTTCCTTTATGGGTAGAGGTTGCGTTCTTTTTATTACTGCTTGCTTTTTCGTCCTTTTTCGTCTTAAAATATTTAAATTCGCGAATTCATTTTGAAGAGAGAGCCTATAAAGACGCCCAATGGGAAAGATTAAATATATTCATAATCACAGTTGAGAAAAATGAAGGAAAGGTAATACTTGACACCGTCGATCATTACCTTTCCTTTCCCGATAACGTCAAAATGCGTATCTATGATGACAATTCTGTAGACGGCACTTACGAACGATTGATCGAAAAATCAAGATCATATCCCGGAAGAATCGAGATTGTGAGGATTAAAAATACAGATAAAATTATTCATCCAAAGGGAAAGGGAATTGAGGATGCTTTTCATTCCATCGACGCCGATTATTTCTTTGTCATAGACGCGGACTCAAGGGTTTCTTTTGAAGATTTTAAAAAGGGGCTTTATGTTGCCAGAAGTCAAAATATCGATGTGGTTCATCTGGCAAGGCGCAATGACACGGTTAAAAATATAGGATACAGAATCGGTGATGCAGATGAACTCATGATGACGGGAATGAAAATAATAGGCCTGATTTCATGGGTTTTCTCCGGGTCAGGCTTTTTTATAAAGGGTGAGATCGCAAAGAAATTCAATTATGAAAAGAAGGTTTTTAGCGAGGACACAGAAATGGGAAAATACCTGCGAGACAAAGGATACAAAATAGAGTATTTTGTAACTCTTTCGGTTCACGAAAGAGCGCCTTCGACTCTTGGAAAATCATTTAAACAAAGGATTAACTGGTTAAAGATGGGAATTCCGCATTATCTCAAAGAGGAAAAGATCGCGATTTTACTTGGAAATTTTGTGTTTGCCGCTTTTACCTATTTGCCCATTTTCATTTATTCTATTCCATCTTCGATCGTATTTGGTTTGGGAGGCTTTATATTCGGCCTTGTTTTTACATCGTTAAAAATCATCGCCAAAAAATCTTTTTTTCAAAGTGTCTCCGACACCTTTTTATATATAGCGGTTGAATATCTCATATTCGCTTTTATATATCCGGTCTTATTCTTTTCGAGTCCTTGGAGAAATGTTAAGTTCGTTAAAAACGCATCTTAATGTTGAAGGTGATTTTTATGAGATCGATAAACATACGTTCTATCTCAGGAAGGGTTAAGGGCCAAGGCGTCGATTCGGCTTTCAAAGAGCATTCAAAGTTGTTACAAAAATCAAAAAGATTCAGAGTTTTTGTCAATTCGAAGGGCTTATTTGATATCCTTCACGTTCACACGTTTGATATAGGTTCTTACTTTCTAATAAAAAAATACAAAAATCGCGGCAAAAAAATAGTCATAAGTTGTCACGTTATGCCGGACTCGCTTAAGGGAAGTCTAAAAATTCCAAAGGTTTTATTTCCGATCATCGTAAAATACATAATAAATTTTTACAGGCAAGCGGATAAACTCGTTGTTGTAAATCCTTTTTATAAGGATGAACTTGTAAAAGATGGTCTGGATCGAGACAAAATTGCCTACGTTCCAAATTACGTTTCAAAAGAGTTTTTTCACCCCGTTGACGGGATCCAAAAATCTGAATTAAGAAAGAATCTAAATATATCGCCAGATAAATTCGTGGTCGTCGGCGCCGGTCAGGTTCAGAAGCGAAAGGGAATAGATGACTTTGTGGAGACGGCGAAATTGCTTCCAGACTTTCTTTTCGTCTGGATTGGAGGCTTCTCTTTTGGAAAGATAACGGATGGATATGAAAGGTACAAAGAGATAATGAAAAATCCGCCTTCAAATATAATTTTCACGGGGATTTTGGATCGTTTAGAGGTTGCAAAGTATTTTCAGGCAGCCGATGTCCTTTTTTTGCCGTCTTATCAAGAACTTTTTCCGATGACAGTACTTGAAGCCACGCAGTGTGGCCTGCCTCTTGTCCTAAGGGATATTCCGCTTTACAAAGAAATATTTTTCGATGATTACCTTTCTTCAAATGATCCAGCCGGCTTTGCCTCTCTTATCAAAGGATTGAAGGATCGAGAGGATCTTCGAAATGAATACGACGCGCGATCCAAAAAGATTGCAGAGTTCTATTCTGAACAAAATGTTTTAAGAATGTGGGAAGAACTTTATGAATCTCTATTTTTGCTTGACTAAAAATGTATTTATGTTGTAGAATACCAAGTGTTAATAAAATTTAATTGAAGGAGGCAAAGAATCATCAAATGCCTACGATTAATCAGTTGATCAGAAAAGGAAGAGAAAGACTAAAGAGCAAAAGTAAATCACCGGCGCTTGGCGGAAATCCTCAAAAAAGAGGAGTTTGTATTCGTGTTTCTACGATGACGCCGAAAAAACCAAACTCCGCTCTCAGAAAAATAGCAAGGGTGAGATTGACCAACGGGGCAGAAGTAACCTCTTATATTCCCGGTGAAGGACATAACCTTCAGGAACACTCCGTCGTCCTTGTGAGGGGCGGAAGGGTTAAGGACTTGCCTGGAATAAGATACAAGATAATAAGAGGCGCCCTGGATGCTCAAGGCGTTGAGAATAGGAAAAAAGCAAGAAGTCGCTACGGTGTAAAGCGTCCGAAAAATCAAAGTGCTTGATCTTTGGAGGTAAATAATGAGAAGGAGAAGGGCTGAAGTAAGAAAGGTTTTACCCGATCCAGTTTATCACGATGAACTTGTTACAAGATTTATTAACAAGATAATGTGGGATGGGAAAAGAAGTATTGCGCAGAAGAATTTCTATAACGCTCTCGAGATTGTGAGAGAAAAAAGTGGCAAGGAACCTCTCGAGGTTTTGAAAAAGGCCTTCGAAAATGTTGCGCCAGTTCTTGAGGTAAAACCGAGAAGGGTCGGAGGAGCAACGTACCAGGTGCCTGTTGAGGTTCAGGAGCCAAGAAGGACTTCCCTTGCCGTAAGGTGGATAGTCGAGGCTGCAAGGTCAAAGAAAGGAAGGCCTATAAGCGAGAAATTGGCTGAAGAAATTCTTAATGCCTATTCAAATACAGGGATAGCCGTCAAAAAGCGTGAAGACGTTCAAAAGATGGCAGAAGCGAATAGAGCCTTTGCGCATTATAGATGGTGATGGTTTTAAAAATGCCTGAAAAAGTATTGCAACTTGAAAAATTAAGAAATATAGGGATAATGGCACATATAGATGCCGGGAAAACGACCACTACCGAGAGAATTCTTTTTTATTCGGGTAAGAAACATGCGATGGGAAATGTCGATGACGGTAATACCACAACAGACTGGATGGTCCAAGAGAGAGAGCGTGGTATAACCATAACTTCGGCATCTATTTCTTTCGACTGGAAAGGATATCATTTTAACCTTATTGATACGCCCGGGCACGTGGACTTCACAATTGAGGTAGAACGGTCATTGAGAGTACTTGACGGTGCTATCGCCGTTTTTGACGCGTCGGCTGGGGTCGAGCCACAATCGGAGACCGTCTGGCGCCAGGCTTCAAAATACAAAGTGCCAAGAATTGCCTTTATGAACAAGATGGACAAGATGGGCGCTGACTTTGACATGGCCGTTAAATCCATGATCGACAAATTAGGCGCAAAACCACTTGTCATCCAATACCCGATAGGATCGGAGAGTTCATTTGAAGGCGTTGTCGATATCGTAAACATGAAGGCCATAAGATGGGTAGATGAACTCGGAACAAAGATGGAATATTCTGAAGTGCCGGCGAACTTGCTTGACAAGGTCGAAGAACTAAGAGATGAACTTATAAACCAACTCGCAGATATAGACGACGAAATTCTTGAGATGTACCTTGAAGGAGAAACAATACCTGTCGAAAAGATAAAGTCCGTTATAAGAAAGGGTACAATAGAAACCAAATTCTTCCCGGTGCTGTGCGGATCTTCATTCAGAAATAAAGGTGTTCAACCTTTGATAGATGCAGCGATGGACTATCTTCCGTCTCCGGTTGATCTTCCTCCCGTTGCTGGAAAGGATCTTGACGGAAATGACGTTGTAAGGTCTCCATCTCCGGACGAACCATTTACGGCGCTCGCGTTTAAAATCCTATCCGATCCGTACGTTGGGAAACTCACTTATTTGAGAATATATTCTGGGGTACTCGAGAAGGGTAGTTACGTTTACAACTCTACCAAAAGAACGAAAGAAAGGATATCAAGAGTTCTTCAGATGTTTGCGGACAAGAGAGAAGATCTTGATTACGCCGGGCCAGGCGATATAGTCGCATGTATAGGGCTTAGAGTTACAACGACCGGCCATACGCTTTGCGATGAGGCGCACCCGATAGTCTTGGAATCTCTCGATGTTCCGGATCCGGTTATATCGATAGCGGTTGAGCCTCAGAGTAAAGATGATGAGCAGAAATTGAAGGATGCCCTCTCTAAATTAATGGATGAGGATCCCACATTCAGAGTCTCGGTTGATCAAGAAAGTGGAGAGACCATTCTTGCCGGAATGGGAGAACTTCACCTTGAAATAATAATAGACAGGCTGTTGCGTGAATTCAACGTGAAAACTCATATAGGTAAGCCACAGGTTGCCTATCGCGAAACTATCTCTGTTCCCGTTGACGCTGAAGGAAAGTACATAAGGCAAAGTGGCGGAAGAGGTCAGTACGGCCACGTGAGGATAAAGTTCGAACCTCTCGAAAGAGGAAAGGGATTTGTCTTTGAAAATAAAATAGTTGGTGGTATAATTCCGAAGGAATATATTCCCGCGGTTGAGGAAGGCATCAAAGAAGCGCTGTCTTCTGGCAGTCTGGGAGGATATCCGGTCGTTGATATAAAGGCCTCACTCTACGATGGGTCTTACCATGAGGTGGATTCATCTGAAATAGCCTTTAAGATAGCCGGTTCTCTCGCCACAAAAGAGGCTCTTGCCAAGGGAAAACCGAAATTGATGGAACCTATAATGGAACTCGAAATAACAACTCCTACCGAATATATGGGAGATGTTGTTGCGGATCTCAACTCGAAAAGGGCGCAAATAACTGGATTTGATACGAGAGGTAATGCGAGAATAATAAAGGCGCTTGTCCCTCTGGGAGAACTTTTTGGTTATGCAACGGTTTTGAGATCTTTAAGTCAGGGAAGGGCAGTTTACACTATGAAATTTTCTCATTACGCTGAAGTTCCTCAAAATTTTGTCGATAAGATAATAAAAGTTAAATAATTTTCAAGGAGGTAGAATTAAATGGCAAAGGAGAAGTTTGTAAGAAACAAACCACATCTTAACATCGGGACGATAGGACATATAGATCATGGTAAGACCACACTTACGGCTGCGATAACCAAAGTTCTTTCTATGAAGGGAGAAGCGGAATTCGTTCCATTTGACCAGATCGATAAGGCTCCGGAAGAGAAAGCAAGGGGTATAACGATTAACGTTTCTCACGTCGAGTACGAAACGGACAAAAGGCATTATGCCCATATTGACTGCCCGGGCCACGCAGACTACATAAAAAACATGATAACGGGAGCAGCCCAGATGGATGGCGCTATCCTTGTTGTTTCGGCAGTCGATGGTCCAATGCCACAGACAAGGGAACACATATTGCTCGCACGTCAGGTTAACGTTCCGGCAATGATCGTATTTTTAAATAAAGTAGATGCCGTTGATGATCCCGAACTCGTTGATCTCGTAGAGATGGAAGTAAGAGAATTGCTTACAAAATACCAGTACCCTGGCGATGAAATTCCTGTTATACGTGGAAGCGCTTTGAAGGCACTTGAAGCGACAAGTCTTGACGATCCATGGGCTCAAAAGATCCTCGATCTTATGAATGCGGCTGACACTTACATACCCGAACCAAAAAGAGAAGTTGATAAACCATTCCTTATGCCCGTTGAGGATATCTTTACAATAACCGGACGTGGAACGGTCGTCACCGGAAGAGTTGAGCGTGGAAAGATACACGTTAACGATGAAGTTGAACTTGTAGGTCTGAGACCTACTCAAAAGACAGTTGTAACCGGTGTTGAAATGTTTAGAAAATTGCTCGATGAGGGCATAGCCGGTGACAACATCGGATGCCTTTTAAGAGGAATCAAAAAGGAAGAGGTCGAAAGAGGACAGGTGCTTGCAAAACCTGGCACGATAACTCCTCACACGAAGTTCGAAGCGAACGTTTACGTTCTCAAAAAGGAAGAAGGAGGACGCCACACTGCCTTTGTTCCCGGATATAGGCCTCAATTCTTTATAAGAACTGCGGATGTCACCGGAACGATAGTTAAGTTGCCAGAA
>CAYSSO010000030.1:0-3100 GCA_964433875.1 uncultured Mesoaciditoga sp. | reverse complement strand
AGGCGTCGAAATGGTCATGCCTGGAGACAACACGGTCATGACGGTTGAACTTATCAAACCAGTCGCGCTCGAGGAAAGTATGAGATTTGCCATTCGTGAAGGTGGAAAAACAGTTGGCGCTGGCGTTGTTTCCAAGATACTTGAGTGATTCTAGAGGGGATAAATCCCCTCTGGATTTTGAAGGAGGTTTTTTCGGATGGCAAAGTCGAAGATAAGAATAAAATTGAAAGCGTACGATTACGAACTTTTAGATCAATCGGCCAGAAAGATCGTCGAAACTGTGAAAAAAACAAGCGCTAAAGTTTCAGGACCTATACCGCTTCCGACCGAAAGAACGGTCTATTGCGTTTTGAGATCTCCACACACGGATAAAGACTCAAGAGAGCAGTTCGAAAAGGTCGTTCACAAAAGATTGATAGACATATTAGAGGTTCAGCCTCAAACAGTTGAGTCTCTGATGAAGATGGATCTTCCGGCCGGTGTGGAAGTAGAATTGAAACTGTGAAGCGGCTGGAGGTGTCTTGATGAAGGCTTTACTTGGTAAAAAAATAGGTATGACTACTATATTCAAAGACGGCAAGGCCGTTCCCGTAACGGTCTTAAAGGCCGGTCCGTGCGTTGTGGTTCAGAAGAAAACAGTTGAAAATGACGGATACAACTCTGTCCAGATAGGATTTGAAACTATTCCTGAAAAAAGAGTCTCAAAGCCGATGCTGGGCCATTTCAAAAAGGCAAATGTACCTCCCATGAGGTATCTTACCGAAATTAGAACTGAAGATATCGAAAGTTATCAAATTGGTCAGAGCATAGACGCGTCTATTTTCGCGGAGGGAGATCGCGTTGACATCTCCGGCAGAACAAAGGGAAAGGGTTTTCAAGGTGCGGTCAAAAGATGGAATTTTGGTGGCCACGATAAAACACATGGAACTAAATTTCCAAGGCATGGGTCTACCGGAATGCATACCGAACCTGCAAAAGTTTTGAAAGGAACGCATATGGCCGGACACATGGGAGATGTCAACAGAACGATAAAGAATCTTCAAATTGTCACAATAGACAAAGACAACTCGACCATAGCGATAAAGGGAGCGATCCCTGGCGCGCGTGGTTCTCTCGTCTACATACGTTCTGCCAAAAATTGGAAGGTGAAATGATCATGGCAGAAGTTAAAGTTTTGAACCTGGAAGGAAAAGAAGTCGGAACGATTTCTTTGAAGCCTGAGATATTCGAAATAGAGCCTAATAAGGATCTGCTTTTTAGATACATCCATAAACAACTTGCAGATAGAAGGGCCGGAACTGCTTCGACTAAACTCAGAGGAGAGGTATCCGGTGGAGGAAGAAAACCCTGGGCTCAAAAGCACACAGGTCGTGCAAGGGCGGGCTCGATAAGATCTCCTCTTTGGAGACATGGTGCCGTTGTTTTTGGACCACGTCCGAGAGACTGGTCAGAAGGATTGAACAAAAAGATGAAGGCCGGAGCGATAAAATCCGCTTTATCGGCCAAATTTAAGGATGGAAAATTACTCGTTGTCGATAAATTCGAAATGGACGCGCCAAAGTCAAAAGAATTTATCAATGCTTTGAGAAGAATCGTTCCATCTTCGAATGCGGTTTTAGTTTTGGACACGAAGAATGACAAACAGATCAATGTAAAACTTTCTTCGAGAAATTTGAAAGATGCAAAGGTTATAATTGCCGATAATCCGGGCAAAAATACGACGAATGTGGACGGATTGAATGTTTACGATTTGATAAAATTCGACTGGGTTGTGCTTACAAAGCGCACGGTCGAGAAGATATCGGAGGTGTATGGCAATGCCGTTAGGTGATATAACACCTCATGATGTGCTTATCAGACCATTGATAACTGAAAAAGCCTTATCCGGCGTAAAAAATGCGACTTATTCTTTTGAAGTCGATCTGAGGGCTAACAAGCATACAGTTAGAAATGCCGTTGAAAGACTTTATAACGTTCAAGTCGCTGATGTCAGAATTATGAACGTTAAAGGAAAACCAAAAAGATATGGAAGATCCGATGGATATTCAAGGTCTTACAAAAAGGCAATCGTTCAGTTAAAAGCGGGATTCAAGATCCAGGAACTTGAGGGCCTGATTTGATCTTGAGTTGAAAGGAGCAATTTAATATGGGACTTAAAAGCTTTAGACCTACCTCTCCTGGAGTCAGACACATGATAAGATCGGACTTCTCCGAGATAACGAAAGAAAAGCCGGAGAAATCTTTGACGGTTGGGAAAAAGTCTACGGCTGGAAGAAATTCCTACGGTAGAATAACAACTCGTCATCATGGAAGTGGAAATAAAAACAAATACAGAATTATAGACTTCAGAAGAGACAAAATAGGAATACCTGCAAAGGTCTTTTCGATTGAGTACGATCCGAATAGAAGCGCGAGGATAGCACTTCTCCATTACGTTGATGGAGAAAAAAGATATATAATTGCCCCGCAGGGTTTAAATGTTGGAGATACGGTAGTATCCGGCCCAGATGCCGATATAAAGCCGGGAAATGCACTGCCGTTATCAAAGATTCCCGTTGGAACCTTTGTCC
This sequence comes from uncultured Mesoaciditoga sp., assembly GCA_964433875.1. Classification (GTDB taxonomy): domain Bacteria; phylum Thermotogota; class Thermotogae; order Mesoaciditogales; family Mesoaciditogaceae; genus Athalassotoga. The sequence continues at coordinate 530 of CAYSSO010000030.1, read as the reverse complement.
ATAACATAGAATTCATCCCCGGCGCGGGCGGTAAAATAGCAAGGAGTGCCGGTAATTCTGCCCAACTTATGGCAAGGGAATCTGGATACGCGCTCCTTAAGATGCCCTCTGGAGAGTTAAGAAGGGTAAGAGAGACCTGTATGGCCACGATAGGAATCGTCGGCAACGAGCAGCATATGAATGAATCTTCCGGTAAGGCCGGCAGAAGCAGATGGTTGGGAATAAGGCCTACCGTAAGAGGTATGACTATGAATGCCGTTGATCACCCGATGGGTGGTGGAGAGGGAAGAACAAAAGGCGGAAATATTCCGCAAAGCCCATGGGGTACACCCGCTAAGGGTTACAAGACCCGCCGTGGCAAGAGAAGATCTGATAGGTTCATAGTAAGAAGAAGAAATGATGTCAAGGCGCAGTAATGAAAGGAGGAAGATTGAGTGAGTCGTTCAACTAAAAAAGGCCCATTTGTCGATCCAAACCTTATCAAAAAAATACAAAGTTTAAATGAAGCCGGGCAAAAACGTGTCGTAAAG
>CAYSSO010000029.1:0-21918 GCA_964433875.1 uncultured Mesoaciditoga sp. | reverse complement strand
GACACGCCGTTTATAACGAGCAAAGTTAAAACAACATTTGTAAGTGCTGCGACAGTGCCAACGGAAAGATCTATTCCCGCAGTTATTATTGTGTAAAGTTGTCCAACTGAAAGTACCCCTACAATTGCTTCTTGAGAAAAAAGATTTCTTATGTTATTTATGTTGAAAAAATAAGGGGATGCTATAGAAAGGAAAATCCAAAGTGCGACGAGAACAATGAAAACAAGAGTTTGGGTGTTAATTTGAAATGAAAACTTTCTTTTTGACAATTCATTCATACGTTTGCCTCCCTCTGATTTTTTATCGCAAGTGCCAATATACGCTCCTCAGAAAAGTCCTGCCTCTTAACTTCCCCGGCTATCTTTCCGTTATTCATAACTAAAATTCTGTCACAAATACCCATCAATTCAGGCATATAAGATGAGATAAAAAGAACTGTTCCTCCACTTTTGGCAAGTTGGTTTATCAGGTTGTATATTTCTGCTTTTGCACCAACATCTATTCCAACAGTCGGTTCGTCCATCAAAAAGATTTTTGAATTTGCTGCAAGCCATTTTGCAACAACAACTTTTTGCTGTGTTCCTCCACTCAAATTTGACACAATCTGAGACAAACTTGGAGTCTTTATTCCAAGAGCCTTAACAAGATCTGAAGCGACTAGTCTTTCCTTTTTTATATCCACGAAACCAAAATTCGAAATTTTATTATAAGATGCTAAATTTATATTGAATCTAACTCCCATTTGAAGCGCTAACCCCTGCCTTCTCCTGTCTTCTGGAAGATAAGAAAGTCTATGTCTTGAGGCATGTTCAGGAGATTTAAGATGGACCTTTTTACCTTCAATGTATATATCTCCGTAAGTCGATTTATCAGCTCCAAAAATGGACATAGCAACTTCTGTTCTACCAGATCCAATTAATCCGTAAAGACCTACTATTTCTCCGGATCTAAGAGAAAATGATATATTTTTAACTTTATAATTGCTTATATTTTCACATCTAAAAATTTCCTCCCCTATCTTACGATTCGGATCGTAAAAATCATTGCTTACGCTTCTTCCAACCATCAGTTTTATTAATTCATCTATATTTGTTGAATTTATATCTTTAGTATCAACAACTTTTCCATCTTTCATAACAGTTACACGATCTGCTATTTTGAATATTTCTTCAAGCCTATGAGATATATAAATGATCGATATGTGTTTGCTTCTCAAAGTATTTATAACTTTGAACAGTACATCGACTTCCCTTGCACTTAAAGACGCGGTAGGCTCATCGAATATTATTATTTTGGCATCTCTGCTTAAAGCCCTTAAGATTGCAACGATTCCTTGCTGGGCGGCACTTAAAGATCTTACAGTGGCATCTAATGGCAATCCTTCGTATCCTATTGATTTCATAAGTTCAATTACTTTCATTCTTTTCTCTTTGTTCTTTATAAAACCATATTTTGCTGGCTCAATTCCAAGAAAAATATTATCAACAACGTTAAGATCATTTGCGAGAACCATTTCCTGATAAACTGCAGTTATTCCGAGACGTTGAGTTAGGATTGGTTCTAATCTCTCGTACTTTTTGCCAAAAACAACTATTTCTCCCTTATCTGGTATATACGCTCCTGTCAATATCTTTATAAGCGTTGATTTGCCAGCCCCATTTTCACCTACAATCGCATGAACCTCGCCCTTGTAAAGATCAAATGATACATTCTCAAGAGCCTTTACTCCAGGGAATTCTTTACTTATGCCTTTAACCTCAAGAACTGTTTCCATTTTAAACCTCCAAAAGATCAGGGAGTTTAAAACTCCCTGATCTTAAAAAAACTATTTCCAATTTTTATGAAATTCAATAGGATTAAGAATGGCCTGAGCTTCAGGAGTATTCATATTTTCTTGAGTAACTATGAAAGCGCCAGTATCAACATTCTTTGGAAGTCCAACACCTTCAACCGCAGAAACAGCATAGAATACGCTCCAATATCCCATTATCCATGGTTGTTGAATTTGAAGAGCCTGTAAGACACCGCTTGAAAGTGCATCTATTTCGGCTGGATCGTTATCAAATGCAACAGCAACCAATTTTCCTGCCATATTCGACAGTTGAAGTGCTCTTGCCAGTCCATCACCTGTAACGTTGTTATCGGCAAACACACCAACGAGATTGGGATTAGCTGTAAATATATTTTCCCAATTGGTAGTTGCGGTATCAATGGCATTATTTGCATACTGGTGTGCAACTATCTTAAGATCGGGACCGTATTCCTTTAATCCTTCCAAGAATCCCTGGTCTCTTTGAGAAAGCGAACCAACTCCCGCCATTGACGTCATATATGCAATATTTCCCTGGGCCTTTCCAAATTTTGCCTTTATAAGATCAACAAATACCTTTGCTAAGGCTTTTCCCGCTTCTACATTGTTAGTTGAAAGGAAACTGACATAGTCCTGAGTATTTGCTGCGGAATCTATTAATATAACTTTGATTCCCTGACTCATTGCCTGTTCAATTCCAGGTACCAGTGCGTCAGCAACAGTTGGTGCTATTATAATTGCATCCGGATGAAGAGCTATAGCGTCATTTAATATAGAGACTTGCTTGGCAACGTCCGATTCAGCCAATGCTTCTTGGAATGTAATCTTAACACCTAAATCCTTCGCTGCAAGTTGCGCACCATTCATAACTATTTGCCAGTAAAATGAGTTGCTTGCTTTAACAATATAAAATATAGAGATATCTTTGACAGGTTTTGTTTCGGCAAAAGATGTTACACCTATAAGCAATAACCCTCCTATTAGAAAACTTAACAACAGGATCTTCCACTTCTTCATACTTAAACACCTCCTGAAATTTTGACCCTTGAGGGTCAGATATCTATTTATAAACCTTGTATTCAATTCCCGCTATTTTGCAAAAATCCACAAGTTCGTCTACCCAATCGCCGTAAACGCCGTGAGTGTGATTTGAATCGTACGTCGAGAGAAATTCGTCCGCACTGACTTCTAACCTTGCAAAGGCATGTGGCCACTCAATCTGGGTTGCCTTTGCCTTTTCTTCGTTCTTTTTTTCTCCGAAGTCCAAAAATTCCGCAGGCAAGATCGCCATCCAGTATTTTCCGTTCTTTCTCGTCAATCGTGCAAGCGTAACATGACCTGGTGCGGCAATGTGTCTTACGGAAGCACCTCCTGCAGGAAAGTAAAAGCCTTCCGGATAGAGTTCTACTTTCTTGAGATTTTCTTCGGGATTAAATGACCTCCCTGCAAAGTAGGTTGCGTGCTCGCCAGAATTGCAAAGATCAAAGAAGTTGTCCTCTTTGTCGTAATGGCGAACGTCTGCAAACAAAACCGGCGTTTTTGCAAGCAATTTAAAGATTTGCATGGTCAGGGCCCCATCTGAATCTGCCTCTGTTGCGAAAACAAATGGCTCGTGTGCGCCTTCCCAATCGTAAGGATCGTTCATGAAGGCTTCTGCAACGTCCATCGTGGCAAAGTTGTCCGTCAATTCTGGCTGGGCCTTTATCCCTGCAAAATCTAATTCGTTGTCCTTTATTATTTTTTGGATTGCATGATAACTTTTGATCTGCAATTTCAATTTCTCAGGCGTTAATTGCTTTCCATCGTAGTGAATTTTTTTAACGTGAGATTCAAGCCATTTAAGGCCTGACTGCGCACGCGATTCGGGTATCTCGGCTGACAATCTTACGACATCATATTGATCGATATGCTCGATGTCTATTCCAAATATAGAGTTCCACAGATCGACATTCGGAACGGCCGTGTACATACCCATAGGTCTTCCGCCAATTATTCCGTACCTCTGACCTCTCAATGAGTTAAATGCGTAAGCGGCACGAATGAAAGAAAGCACTTGCTTTAAGACTTTTTGATCCCTTATATCGCCCCACACCCTTTTGTGAATGATTCCGGTTTGATCCAAAGCACCGGCCGCGGCAAGCATGCCAACCATTCCCGGATATTGGGGGTTAACATTTCCAAAGAGCAAAAATGGACCTGGTGCAAATTTAGATGCTATGACGGAAAAATGTGGGAAGGCCCAGACAGCGTAATTGAAGATCGTCAGATGGACTCCTGCGTTTTTCATTCTTAAACCTTCAGATTTGGCCATGGACGGTTTTGAGACGATCTCTTTTGCCTCGACAACCTCGATTTCATTTGTCGATTCGAGCGCCTTTGAAAGTTCGCTTTGAAAATGCTTGTTTATCTCAAGAAGATCTGAATTTACCTTAGGTCGGCCGTCTGAAAAGGTTATGATTCCAACTTTTATCTTCTCCATGATTTCCTCCATATTCGAAAATATTTAGAAAACGATTAACTAAATAATAACTAACATTTCAAATAATGTCAAAGGCTTTTTTAGACCTTTATGAGTATTTATATTTGATTTTAGATATTTAGAGATAATTACATTGAAATTTCAAATGATATCTTTAATTTAAAAGAAAAAACTCTTGATTGGTATTAGATATATTTATTAAACAAAAGTTTTTATCTCTTATTTGCAATGTGCTACCTGCCATCCCAACATCTTAACAAAAAATAAGAGGCCCAACGGGCCCCAGTAAAAATTTTCAAATATTGATTTACGGATATATACCTCTTTTCTTAATTCCAAAGGCTATTTTTTGAGTTGCGAGAATGTAGGCAGCAGTTCTCATATCTGTTGAATATCTTTCCTTTACATCCCATATCTCGTTGAAAGATCTTTCCATCATTTCCTCAAGTGTTGAGTTCACTTGTTCTTTTTTCCAAAAGAAGGATTGAAGATCCTGAACCCACTCAAAGTATGAAACCGTAACGCCTCCGGCATTTGCAAGTATGTCAGGGACAACTAAAATATCCTTTTGTTTCAAAATTTCATCTGCCGTATCGGTTACAGGACCATTTGCTCCCTCTACTATTATTTTGGCTTTCATTTTTTTGGCCGTTTCATCCGTTATTGAGTTTTCAAGCGCTGCTGGAATAAAAACGTCTACTTCTAACGTTTTCATTTCATTATTACTTATATTTTCAGAATTTGGGTAATTTGAAAGCGTTCCATAAGATTTTTTGTAATTGATGACATCATCTATGTCAAAGCCTTTCGGATTGTATATCCCTCCCTTGCTATCGCTTAGGGCTACTATTTTGGCATTTTTTTCTTTTGAAAGTATCAATGCTGAGTATTGTCCAACATTTCCAAAACCTTCTATGGCAATTTTTGATCCGGATATCTTTTGATTTCTTTTTTGAAGGGCGAGTTCTGTAACCTTTGCCACTCCTCTTCCCGTTGCTTCGGTTCTACCCTCTGAACCACCAAGGCCTATTGGTTTTCCGGTGACTACCTCCAAAACAGAGTATCCGGCATGCATCGAATACGTATCCATATACCAAGACATAATATCAGAGTTTGTGTTTACGTCCGGTGCCGGTATATCACGATCTGGTCCGATTATGATAGAGATTTCTGAAAAATATCTGCGCGAGATTCTCTCGATCTCTTTTATAGAGTATTTGGATGGATCGAGTCTCACTCCGCCTTTTGCTCCTCCATAGGGCAAACCCATCACGGCACATTTGAAGGACATCCAAAATGCAAGTGTTTTAACTTCATCGAGATTTACATCTTTATGATACCTTATGCCGCCTTTTGCCGGGCCAAGGGTAACGTTGTGTTGGACTCTGTAACCTGTAAAAATTTCAACCAAACCGTTATCCATGACAACCGGAAATTCCACTATCAGTTGACGCTTTGGATGCTCAAGGATTTTCTGCATGTTTGGATCCAAATTCATCATAACCGCTGCTTTTCGGAATTTTCTCAAAGCAGATTCATACAGTTCTTCCATCTGAATGTTCCTCCCTTCAAAAGTTTTGGATTTGTTAATAATTATATCATATAAAAAAATAAAAAGTTAACTGTAAGTTAATAATCACCTACTTGTGATATAACTTTTCAAAATGATCATGTTGTTATTAATGCATATCTCTCCTTTATCTACAAGATCACAAAGGGCAATCCTTATTTCAGGTGAAAATAGATGGCCATCTTTGGACAGAAATAGATGTACTGGAAATGAAGATGAAATATTTCTGATTATCTCTTCTTCCGTTTTACAAAATGGAAGATAATCTACGATCTTTGATTCTATAAAATTTATCATAAATTTCCCCCTATGTCTTTTAATAATAGATAATATAATATCTACGCATCATAGTATAACATTTTTTATCTATAAAAACAAGAATAATTGACTTTATTGTCTATTTATTGTAGAATAACATAGGGTGATAAAATGAATTCTGCCTTTTCTTCGCGACTCAAAGAACTTAGAACCCAGCACGGAATGAGCCAAAAAAATCTTGCGAATTTGATTGGGCTGAGTGATAAAACCATTTCTGCCTACGAAAGCGGAAGAAATGATCCCGATTTGGAAACGTTAAAAAAGATTGCCAAAATATTCGGTGTAAGCGTAGATTACATCTTGGGTGCATCTTTAGAAAGTGATTCAACGGCTGCCGAGTATCCACTTGAGACAATACCAATTTTCTTTGTCGATTCTCTCGAAAAACCAGTTGAGTATCTTAAATTACCGACGTGGGCCGGATGCAATTATGGTATAGTTGTACCGGACGACTCTGCCGAACCAGCACTTTCCAAAGATGATATAGCGCTTGTGAGAAAAGGTCCCGCTTTAGAGGGTGATCTTATTGTGTGGCTTGAGGTAGACAGAGTGGGAATATATCGAATTTATTTTCAAGATGACCTGGTTATATTAAAGCCCGATAACGCAAAGTATAAACCTCTCATAGTAAATCCAGAGACAATCGCCAGATCTTTGATCGGAGTTGTCGTGGGAAGGTGGCAGAAATTCAAATGATCTGAAAAATGGGAGGAAATCATGCAAATTAATTATAAAATGTGGAGGGTAGATCTTGGAAAAAAGGTATTTTGGTTAAAAAATTTTTCTCAAAGTTCTTCTGGGCATTTTGAAATATGGAACCTTCCGGAAAAAACAGATAAAGAGGTTAAAAATAAAGAGGAGAAAGAAAATGATTGAATTTAAAAAGATATCCGATATTCCTTTAAACAAAATTGTAAATCTTGTAAATGAAGTTTTTTCAGATTACGTCATACCGATAAAATGGGATGTCCTTTCCTTTCAACTCGATATGAAGGAAAATTCTATTTCTTTGGAAGACTCTTTTTTGATGATCGTAGATGGTGAAATTGTTGGATTCTCAATAAACGCAATAAGGGCACCGCGCGGTAGGATAGACGCCTTTGGAGTAAGAAAATATTTCAGAGAAAGAGGCGTCGGGGGTGCTTTACTGCTTTACTCTCTCGAACAGTTAAAATGGAAAGGTATCAAAGAGGTGATCTTAGAAGTTGCCGTCGGCGACAGGGCCGCAAAGTTTTACGACAAATACGGCTTTGTAGTTAGAAGGACTTTGAGATCTTTTTACACGGATAAGATAATGAGCGCTCCGATTTACAAGTTTGAAGCGGCAACGGTAGGAGAGATTTACAATGAGGCTATCCAGAACGAAAAAAGTTGGCGCCGTCCGAATTGGCAGAGAGAAGCAATGACTTTGAAATTATCAGATGATAGATACAACCACGATTTTGTCATTGAAAATGGAGAAAGAAAGGGATATGTCGTCTGGGGAGTAAATGAAAATGGAGCATTCATAATAGATGCGGCTCCAAAAAGCAAAGACGAGTTCAATCAATTTTTTGTGAATCTACTCGCCTCTATTCAGGAAAGGACGAAGGTTTCAAATATGCTGCTTATGAATGTACCCGAAGATGATCCACTCCACGATGCGGCCACGAATGCAGAGATGAGACCTTTCATCTTGCAATGGGAAATGTCCAAAATTTGAATTAAGGAGAATTTTTATGTCAATTTCTTTCAACGAAAATTCTTTCTCTTTCGATCTTTTATCAAAGGATCTTCAATACACTATCTACATAGACGAACATAAAAGGTTGTGTCACGCCTATTTTGGAAAACGTATCAAAAATTTAAATGTCCGCCATATTTCGGATCTTTACAAAAGAGCCTACGGCCCAAATCTGTCCCTCGACATCATTCCGCAGGAATACCCTTCCTACGGAACAACAGATTTTAGAAGTCCGGCCTATCAGGTACAATTCAAGGATGGATCTACCGTTTCAGATTTAAGATATTCTTCTCACAGAATATATTCGGGAAAGCCAAAATTAGAAGGCCTTCCTTCAACTTATGTCGATAAAGAAGATGAGGCCGAAACCTTAGAGATTCATCTAAAAGACGAGATTGGAAATTTTGAGGTTATTTTATTCTACTCTGTTTTTGAAGATTTTCAGGCAATCACAAGAAGCGCTAAATTCGTCAATTATGGAGAAGAGATAAAGATTTTAAGGGCTTTAAGTACAAGCGTTGACTTTGAAGATGATAACTTTGACATGTTCCAACTCTCTGGAGCATGGGCAAGAGAAAGGTATGTTATAAAGAGAGAAATAAAGCCCGGAATTCAATCGATAGAAAGCAGAAGGGGCGCAAGCAGCCACCAGCAAAACCCATTTTTGGCTCTTGCGAGGAAAGATGCAGATGAATGGAATGGAGAGGTCTATGGCTTTAGCCTTGTCTACAGTGGAAACTTTATCGGAGAGATTGAGGTTAATCAGTACAGAGACACAAGGGTCTTGATGGGGATAAACCCATTTGATTTTTCATGGATTTTGAAAAAAGGTGAAACCTTTCAAACTCCCGAATGCGTGATGGTTTATTCGGATAATGGATTTAACGGGATGTCCGAAATTTACCATAAACTCTACATGCACAAACTCGCACGCGGCAGGCATAAACTTGCCGAAAGGCCTATTCTCGTTAACAACTGGGAGGCAACATATTTTGACTTCAACGAAGAAAAACTTCTCGAGATAGCAAAAGTGGCTAAATCTTTGGGGATAGAATTGTTCGTTTTAGATGACGGATGGTTTGGAAGAAGGAATTCTGATAATTCCTCTTTAGGAGATTGGTATGTAAACAAAGAAAAGTTACCGGAAGGTCTGAATGGCCTTGCAAAAAAGATAAATGATCTCGGCCTCAAATTCGGTCTATGGATAGAGCCCGAGATGATCTCTCCAGATAGCGATCTCTACCGTGCCCATCCAGATTGGTGCCTTCACGTTGATGGGAGAGAAAGACATTTAAGCAGGAATCAACTCATTCTCGATCTTTCAAGAAAGGATGTAAGAGAATATATCTTTGAAACGATTTCAAATCTTTTAAAAAGCGCGAATATAAGTTATGTAAAGTGGGACATGAACAGGAATATGACCGATACTGGATCCGCACTTCTTCCCGCCGAAAGGCAAAGGGAGGTATCACACAGGTATATACTCGGCCTTTACGAGATCCTTGAAAAAATAACCTCTCAATTTCCAGACATTCTTTTCGAAAGTTGTGCCGGAGGCGGAGGAAGGTTTGATCCCGGCATGTTTTATTATATGCCTCAGGCGTGGACAAGCGATGATACCGATGCGATCGAAAGATTAAAGATCCAGTATGGCACAAGTTACGTGTATCCTCCGGTTATGATGGGAAGCCATGTCTCGGCCATTCCTAATCACCAGGTGGGAAGGATCACATCCATCGACATAAGGGCTCATGTTGCGATGAGCGCGAATATGGGTTTCGAACTTGATCTTACAAAACTTTCGGAAGAAGAAAAGAGTAAAATAAGAGATTACATAAACGATTACAAGAAGTTCAGAAAACTCATCCAGTTTGGAAATTTTTACAGGTTATTTTTTGAAAGTAATGAAGTTGCATGGATCATAACAGATGAAAAACGTGACGAGTTTTTGATCTATTATTTCAAGATTCTCGGCGAGCCGAATGTGAAGCAAAGAAGGCTAAAGATAAAGGGCATCTCAACTCAAAAAAGATACAAACTCGACGGCACCTCAGAGATATATGGCGGAGATGAACTGCAATTTGCAGGCCTTTTATTGCCCGAATTAAAGGGAGACTTCCAAAGCGTATTTTTACACTTTGTAAATGTGTGAGAAGGCTTTGCCTTCTCACAGATGTTTCTCAAAAAATTTAACGGTTTCTTCTATAACTCGTTCCGACCACTCGTAAGAAGAAAAGACATGGTCCGATCCTTCTATCTCAATTAGATTTCCTTTTCTGAACTCCTTTACGAGTTCTTTGCTGTGCTCAAATGGCACTGCCTGATCGGATGTTCCATGAATTATGAGGGCTGGCTTTTTGTATTTTTTGGCCTCCGAGAAAGCATCAAATGAAAGCACCTCTTTTGCGAATTCTTTCGAGACCCTTATTCCACCCACATCGAACAAATTCAAATCCGGAGGAAGCGAGGGTATACCCTTGGAAAAGACCTCTTTGTTCTTTGCGGCCGGAGCCCACAAACACAAAGCGTCGGGATTGATCTGGCTTAATGTGAGCAATGCTATCGTTCCTCCCATAGAAAGCCCCAAAATCCCGAGAGAGTTATTAAAGTTGCGCTTTGTATATTCCGCAACTTTCAGGGCATCGGATATTTCAGTCGAGAGAGTCATCTTTTCAAATGGGAGATCGCTATTTCCAGATCCTCTAAAGTCGAATCTCACAGAAGATATTCCAACCTTTTCAAGCGCCTTAGAAAGCCTCGCAAAGATGAAATGAGCCTCAATATGATTTCCGGTAAAACCGTGGAACATAACGACAACAGGCGTATCCTTCCCAGCACTGTTTACAACGGTGAAAATTCTTCCTTTGTTTTTCAAATTCACAGTTCTCATAAATGCCTCCTTAACCATTCGTTTGTTTTTTCAATGGCCCTTTCAACGACTTCATCCATGTTGTAATATCTGTATTCTGCAAGCCTTCCGATGAATAAAAATTCACCGGTACTCTCGATCTTTTCCGCCTTCTGAATGTACAAATTCCTTCTTTGCATATTTTTCTCGTCCATGACGATGTAGTATGGCTCTCCCTTGTCAAGAGGGTATTCGTAACAAACCGTTGTCAAATCTGATCTTTGTCCCGTCATGTATTTGAATTCAGTTATCCTTGTCCAATCGTAATCGTTTGGATAATTGATCACGCCCGCGCTCTGAAAGAATTCTTTTTGGTACGTTCTAAATTCAAGCCTTAAAGACCTGTACTCAAGTTCACCGTACATTCTGTCAAAGAAATCATCGAGCCGGCCCGTGTAAAAGGTTGAAACGGGCTTAAGCGCAGATCTCAATTCAAAATAATCGCAATTGGTTACAACCGATATTTTTGGATGATCCAGCATCCTTTCGATCATCTTCGTGTATCCATGAAGGGGCAATCCCTGATACTGATCTGAGAAATATCTTCCGTCTCTGTTAAATCTAACGGGAATTCGTTTTGCAACTTCCGCGGAAAGTTTTGATGGTTCCATATTCCACTGCTTTTTTGTGTAATTCATGTAAAACTTCTCGTAAAGCCTTCTTCCAATTTGGGAAACAACGGCATCTTCAAAGTTCAAAGGTGGATTTGAAAATTGAGAGTTCGCAACCTCTCTTTTAAGAAATTCTTGGACCATCATTTCACTTTCAAGTTTTATCCCAAAGATTTGCGAGATAGTATCAAGATTTATCGGAAATGGAACGTACATGCCATCGACATAACTTAAGACCCTGTGCTGGTAATAATGCCATTGCGTAAAACGGCTTAAAAAATCAAAGACATTCTTTCTTTTGGTGTGAAAGATGTGAGGGCCATAGGTATGTATCAAAATTCCATCTTCATTTATCTCATCATGGCTGTGGCCACCAATGTAGGCCAGTTTCTCGATCACAAATACCCTGTAATTAGCCTCGGCAAGGAGTCTTGCTGCAGTGGCCCCACCAAGACCAGCACCAACTACGAGTATGTAGTTCATCAAAAACCTCCTCTTCCTCCACCGCCAAATCCTCCTCCCACATTGCCACCAAAGTTTCCGCCTCCGAAATTTCCCCCAATATTTCCTCCAACCTGCTGGGCGCTGCCAAAAAGGGCTGCCTGAGGAAGAAATATCAAAGAATCGTACCATATCATGGCAGTGAAGGCGGGGAAGAAAGGATCTGTTTCTATATCAGGTGGATTTACTTCCTTTATCGCCCTTATGACATGTTTTGCAATCCCGAGAGCAGTTCCATAAATGAGATACTCTTTCCATATAAGAAGTGACTCTGGCGGTTTTTCCTTTATCAAAGAATAATCTGTAAGATACCTTTCAAACCTTTTCCACCTTAGGTAATAAGTTCTACCCTCTCTTGTCCATCTTCCAAAGATATCTTTTGGAAGAGCAAAGATTATCCATGCCCCCGTCCAGTCTGCGAATGTAACCCATGTCATAAAGAAAAGTATTTCAGGATATGCCCTTCCTTGATATATATTCACAAAAACCAGAATCAATGGCAGCAGTACCAAAGCAAAAAAAGTTACCACCTTTGTTATCGTGTTTCCGTAAGTGATCAAATAATTCCTTTTTTCTGCATCTGTCGAGACTTTAAACTTCCAATTCGTAAATGCGGAATTGAACTTTTGAGCCTTTTGAAAATCGGATCTCAAAGACTCTCCAACAGATCTTGGATCGAATATTCCATCTACAGAAAAAGGCTTTATAACATCGCTAAACAAAACCTTTTCACTCTCGCTCAAAATCTTATTTCCGTTAAGGACTTTAAAGGATCCATTTTCTTCGAACTGAAGGTATCCCTTATCCACCAAATTCAAGACTGCCGCGGCAAAACCATCTGAGTCTGGTTCCGATATAATTCTTTTAACGATGGAATTGACCAGTTCTGGAGGATCGTTGTATGGAATCTCTCTTTCGTATTCGGCAATCTCAACCTTGGGTTCTGTTCCAAAGAGTCTCTTGAACACAAAAGGTATCACAGGGATTAAAATCACCAAGACGATTATCCATATCCACCATTCAAGTACTCCTGAAGAATATCCATTTTCTATATTTTCAACTTCTTTAAGATTCATCGAAAGTGGAGAGACATATTGCGGATGGATCAAGGGAAAGACAATCCTTGCCTCGGCGTAGGTATTAGGCGGTATGTTGTGATAGGTTATTGTGAAAGAATTTTTTCCATCAAATTCTACTTGGTGAGGCACATCTAAAGGATGAGCAAATATCTTTCTGATATCAAAGGTGGCGGGGAAGGTATAATGGACGGTAAGAAGCGGTACCCACGAAGGCGTTCCCTTACCCCAAAACTTGTAAAAGAATTGAGAAAAGTCCTGACCTGTTTGAAATCCTCCCTTTACATCGTAGGAAAGATTCATAATCACTTTGTCTCCGCCGGGCTTTGGAACGGTGTAACCATTGTTAAGATAAATGAGCAGATCAAAACCACTTGGATCGACATTCCCTTCCGTTTTATAAATTGTCGCACCTTCAACGGAAAGTTTAAAATTGCTCATGGAAAGGCCAGATGGAAATTGAGTGTAAGGCGCCAATCCGTGATAGGGCTTTACAAAGGTGTAGTAATCGCTCTCGGCAATGTGCGCAAGGCCAGAAGGATCGACTGTAACATTCACAACGACTTTATCAACCTTTAAATTTGAAGACCATACGGAAAAATAACCGTTAACGTAAAATACGGCCAAAAGCCCTACCACAGCCGCAATAACCACAATAACGATTTTGAGCAGAATGGCGCCTTTTCTCAAAATTCATCCTCCACTTTATTTTGCATATTCGACGCTTCTTTTTTCTCTTATGACAACAACCTTTATCTGGCCCGGATACTCAAGTGAGGCTTCTATTTCTTTTGCTATATCGTAAGCCATTTTATCGGCAAGTTGATCGTCTATTTTGTCCGGCTCAACTATTATCCTTATTTCACGGCCCGCCTGAATCGCATCTTGTGAGAAGTGGCTATCTCTTCAAGTTTTTGAAGTCTCTTTATGTATATCTCTATACTTTCCCTTCTCGCACCTGGCCTCGATGCACTTATCGAATCCGCCGCCGCAACGAGAACGGCCTCGGGCGTCTGGAAGGGCACCTCTTCGTGATGGGCTTGGATCATGTTAACAACGCTTTCTTTTTCTCTATACCTTCGTGCCAGTTCTCCGCCTATCATCGCGTGTGTACCTTGAACCTCATGATCGACGGCCTTTCCTATGTCATGAAGTAGAGCACCTCTTTTGATCTTTTCAACGTCGAGACCTATCTCCTCGGCCATCATGGCGGCAATTTGGGCAACTTCTATTGAATGGTAGAGTACATTCTGGCCAAAACTCGTTCTGAACTTCAGACGTCCGAGCAATTTTATAAGTTCAGGATGCATGTTGGATATCCCAACGGTCAGTATAGCTTTTTGGCCTTCATCGTGTATTATCTTCTCTATCTCTTTTTTCGACTTATCGTAAAACTCTTCTATCATTGCCGGATGGATTCTTCCATCTTCTATCAATTTCTCGAGCGTCATCTTCGCTATTTCGCGTCTGAGTGGATCAAAGCACGAAAGGACAACGCTCTCTGGAGTATCGTCTATTATTATGTCAACTCCGGTAAGATTTTCAAATGCCCTTATATTTCGGCCTTCTCTTCCTATTATTCTTCCTTTCATATCATCGTTTGGCAATTCAACTGAGGAGACCGTTATATCGCCTACGTAATTGCTCGCGTACCTTTGAACGGCCGTACTTATAACCCATTTGGCCTCATTTTCTGCGTCTTCGGCATATTTCTCCTTTATTTCTGAGTACATCTTTGCAAGGCTTTTTTCCATCTCCTCTCTTGCCATATCCATGACAAGTTGCCTCGCCTGTTCCTGGGTAAGAGAGGCCACTTCATGTAACTTCTCCTCCTCTTCCTTTACGAGTTGAGATATTCTTTCTTTCTCTTTTTCAAGGCCCATCCTGATCTCTTCGATTTTTTCTTCCTTTTTCGAGATAGATTCTTCTCTTTTGACTATCGCTTCTTCACGTTTTGCAAGCCTGTCTTCAATTACTTTAAGATCGTCCTGCTGCTTTTTTACATCTTTTGCGAAATTCTCGCGTGCTATTGATATCTCTTGCTTTGCTTCTATTATCATCTCTTTCTTTATCTTTTGTGCCTCTTCCTGGGCATTTTTGATTATACTTTCCGCATCCTGCTTCGCGATTTTTTGATCTTTAAGGATCTTTGACTTTCCAAA
The DNA here is from genome assembly GCA_964433875.1 of uncultured Mesoaciditoga sp. Taxonomy (GTDB): domain Bacteria; phylum Thermotogota; class Thermotogae; order Mesoaciditogales; family Mesoaciditogaceae; genus Athalassotoga. The sequence goes on along the minus strand of CAYSSO010000029.1, from coordinate 6,760 downwards.
GTAATATCCAATTATAACTGCCAAAACGACGCTTGGCACTAAAATTATTATCAAAACCAAATTGTCCATCATCACACCTCCGTTTCTTTGGAGATCTCACGCAATGTCTTTTTCACCGTGTAAGGATCGAATCCCCTTTTGATCAATTTTTCAAAGATCTTATCTTCACTGTCAGCTTTGTGCGCTTTTTTAAAGCGCTTAAATATCTCTTTGAAATCAGAATCTGAGATTTCCCTTATAACACTTGCGATGATCTCCTCTTCTACACCAAAATTTTTCAATTCGTATTCTATGTATCTGGGTCCTTTGAACTTCAATTCAATTTGATCTAAAGCAAAAAGTTTTGCGAATTTCAGATCATCCAAAAACCCTTTCTTTTTGAGTTCATCTATCAATTGATCTAAAATATCTTCAGAATAACCCTTTTCTTTAAGTCTTGTGTAAAGTTCGTACTCGGAACGAGCCCTTATTTTTATAAGTCTAAAGGCATCCTTCCTCGCATTTTCAAGATTCCTTTCCTTCTCCATCTTTCTTTTCTTTCAAAAGTCCGTGCGCTTCTCTTATCCTTTTCTCTACTTCGTCAGCGATATTTTTGTTCTCCGTTAGATATTGAACAACATTGTTTTTACCCTGCCCGATGCTTAGTTCCTTTCCATCGAGAGTGGTGTAGCTAAACCATGATCCCTTTTTGGATATTATTCCTTCGCTGACTCCAAGATCGACGAGTTCATTTTCTCTCACTATTCCCTTTCCGTATATTATGTCGAAATGTGCCTCTTTGAATGGCGGGGCAACTTTATTTTTGACAACCTTTACCCTTGTTTCGTTGCCTATTATCTTTTCTCCTTCTTTTATAGGTTCCCCGCGCCTTATGTCCAACCTTATCGTCGCGTAAAATTTGAGCGCATTTCCCCCAGAAGTAGTCTCTGGATTTCCAAACATTATGCCTATCTTCATCCTTATCTGGTTTGTGAATATCACAATCGATCTCGATTTGCTGACATTCGAAGTTAATTTTCTTAAGGCTTGAGACATCAAACGGGCCTGAAGGCCTATTTGAGAATCACCCATGGCTCCTTCCACCTCGGCCCGCGGCGTCAAAGCGGCAACGGAGTCGACGACGACCATATCAACGGCATTTGATCTGACAAGCGTGTCAACGATCTCGAGAGCCTGCTCACCGCTATCCGGCTGGGAGATGACAAGTTTGCTTACATCTACTCCAAGATTTTGGGCATAGGCGGGATCAAGCGCGTGTTCGACGTCTATAAAGGCGACTATACCACCGAGTTTTTGCGCCTGAGCGAGAGCGTGCAATGTGAGCGTCGTCTTCCCGCTTGATTCGGGACCGTAAATCTCTATTACCCTTCCGCGCGGATATCCACCAACTCCAAGGGCTATATCGAGAGAAAGAGATCCGGATGGGATTGTCTCTATGTTTTTAACTATTTCTTCCTGACCGAGGATCATTATAGAACCTTTCCCAAAATCTCTTTCTATTTGTTTTATAGCGCTCTCAAGAGCCTTTTCCTTTCCACTTAAATCTTCACTCATCTTTTAACCTCCAAATTCACTTTTGTGAATTGAATTGTATATCGAGCCCTTAGGCGTCAGAGTTGAAGAAAATAACTCGATATCCTTACATTCAATTCTTAACGGATCGTACTCGATTTTAGAAATCGTTTCATTCCAGTCTTTCGGAACGCTTTTCAACCTTCCAATCGTAAGGTGAGGCGTGAATTCTGTACCAAATGAAAAACCTATCTTTTTCAGTCTTTCATTCAGAGAAGAATAAAGTTCGGATACCTCCTTGCCAATCCCTCTCATCCACAAAACTCGCGGAAGTCCCTTTGGAGGGAAAATCCCAATGCCATTGAATTCGAGAGAGAATGGTTTGAAATCCTTCGATACATCATCCATAATGCCTTCTATCTTCTCCATCTTCTTTTCGTCTATATCGCCGAAAAAGAAGAGAGTCAGATGGGCATTTTCTTTTCTTGGCCATGTGCCAAAAAATTCTTTGTCCATAAGAAATTTCTGAATCTTGACAATTTCATTTTCAACTTTATCATTCGCCCTAATGGCCATGAAGGTTCTCAATCTTTTAGTGCCTCCCAGTTTTTAACGAAATACTCGATGCCAGAAATAACGGTCATGACAAGTGCCACCCACATCAAAACAACATTCAAAGTCCATCCAAAAACAGGCGTTATTCTGTAAAATAACACAAAAATTATGAAGATCATCTGCGATGTTGTCTTGAACTTTCCCCACCAACTTGCCGCTATCACATTCCCCTTTGATGCCGCTATCATGCGCAGTCCACTGATCGCAGAATCTCTTGCGATAACGGTTATGACAAACCAACTTTGGACATATCCAAGTTGGAGAAAAACCAAAAAGGCTGCGTCTACAAGAATTTTATCGGCCATCTGATCAAAAAACTTTCCGAGTGTTGTAACTTCATTCATCGATCTCGCAGCTCTTCCATCCAAAAAATCCGTTACCGAGGCGGCTATAAAAATTATAAAGGCTGCCAAAGACGTATCGGTCTTAGTTATGAGTGCAAAGACCATAAAAGGAACTACGAAGAAAATTCTCAGCAACGTTAGCCTTGTCGCAATCGTTATTCTCATTGCAGATCTCCTTCCAGATCGTAAAACTCGAAAGATCTGACCTTTACATTTACAAAACTTCCAACTTTAACGGGTTTCGAAGCAGGAATGTAGACCATGCCATCTATTTCTGGTGCATCCATGTAGGTTCGGCCAAAATACATTCCATTTTCAAAACCTTCAACAAGAGTTTTAAGGCTTATGCCAACTAATTTTTTATTTCTCTCCAAACTTATCTCTTGTTGCCTCTCTAACAGTTTGTTAAACCTTGACCTTGCGACACCGCTTTTAACTTTTGGACTTAGATTGTAAGATTCGGTGCCTTCTTCATCGGAATAAATAAAGGCGCCGACTCTGTCAAACTTCATCTCATCGATGAATCGAATTAACTCTTCAAAATCAGCCTCCTCCTCTTGAGGAAAGCCAACTATGAAAGAGGTTCTAAAAACGGTATCCGGAATTTTCGATCTTATAAAGGAGATCTTGCGTTTGACCGATTCGATGTCCGGATTTCTTCTCATCAACTTCAAAATTTTGGGTGATGCATGTTGAAGAGGCATATCAAAGTAATGGAGTATCTTTTTGGAGTTCGCAACCGTCATAACCAAATCTTCATCAATGCCGTCCGGATAAAGGTACAAAAGTCTTATCCAGAAGTCCCCATCTATACCGTCTATTGATCTTAAAAGGTCTATGAAACTTTTGCCGTCATAAGTATAACTCGTCGAATCCTGGGAGACAATGATTATCTCTTTCTTTCCATTCCGAACAAGAAAGTTTATCTCTTCGAGAATATCATTGTACTCTCTGTTTTTTAGGGGACCTTTTATCAAGGGAATGGCGCAAAACGCGCATTTTCTATCGCAACCGTCGCCTATCTTCACGTAAGCGTACGGTTTTTCATCGATAGTCCTTCCGAGAAATTCGTAAACAGGCTGAGGCGTACCGTTAAAATCTTCAAGATTTTCTACGGCCTGCGCGATCTTCAATGGTGGAACAACACCAAGGACAGCATCGATTTCGCCTATTTCCTTTTTTATCTCTTTAAAATAACGTTGCGTTAGACATCCATGAACTATTACTTTGATATCTCTTTGATTTTTGTAATTGACAAGATCTAATATCTCATCTACAGATTCTTTTTTTGCATCTGATACAAAAGCGCATGTGTTAAGTATTGCAACATCGGCATCATCCAAATCTTTTACTATTTCATGACCTTTCTTTACAAGTATGGCCTTAAGCGCATCTGAATCAGCCTCGTTTTTTGGGCATCCTAATACATCTATCCATACTTTCATAACCTTTTTAACGCTCTCTTTTTTTCCATGTATATATCCCTTATCTTTTCAAGTTCTCCGATGTATTCAGGTGTTCTATAATTGGGATAGGTCATCTCCCAGGGACGAAAATGGCCGTTCAAAAAGAGAAGCGTTATTTCGGCATAAATTCCATTTTTAAGGTAAATCCTGCTTCCCCAAGATTTCGTTGAAGCCAGAACAAACTGACTGTGATGAATATATCCAGCATCTATGTTAAATGTTCTCCTGCCTTCAATTGAAAAGTCCATTTCTATTTTATTTGTGATCGACTTTATGTCTGCAAGTTCAAATGGATGGATCAAAGGCTCAAAACTGATAATTCTGCTTTTTAGAGGATTCCCCATTTCTTCTTCATAATAGGAAGTAAAAGCAGAAAAATCCAGCGGCTTAGACACGAAATCGATCTTGCCAAAATTCTTTTCAAGTACTTCTGTGAGATCTTTTATTCTGTAATTTATATCGTTACCGAAAATCACGCAAACCAAATTCACGAGTTCCGGGCTTTTGACTTTTCCCACTCAGATCACCACACATCGGAATCTTAAAAAATTATATCATACTTTTGAACCTGTTTTGGTATATTAGGTATAATCGGATCAAAATCAGCATAATTCGATCCGATGAGAAAAATGCAGAATTACAGGGGGATATTATGAGATTAGAAGAGGCTCTTTCGAAGATTTTGAACAGATCGCCGGACTCAAAAGATGTAAGAGATGAGATAAAAAGATGTGAGGATCTTGGAATAGAACTAATCTCGATAGAAGATGAAAGATACCCGTCATCTCTTGCCCAGATAAAAGATCCGCCGTTATTGATCTACGTTAAAGGAAAGAGAATAGACGCACTGGGAAAATTTTCAATAGCCATTGTCGGGTCCCGTATGGCCACATCTTACGGAAAAAATGCCGCGGCAAAACTATCGGCCGAACTTTCCAGATCCGGCGTCGTGATAGTTAGCGGTCTTGCCCATGGCATAGATTCTGTAGCACACGAAGAGGCTTCAAAGTACGGTCTGACGATCGGGGTTCTTGGAACAGGGATTGATATCGTATACCCCAGATCAAAAGATATCGTTTTTCAGAAGGTCATGGAAAATGGATGTCTGGTAAGCGAGTTCCCTCTCGGTACGATGCCAGCGAAATGGACCTTCCCGAAGAGAAATAGAATAATCGCCGGATTATCGATGGGAATAATAGTGGTTGAAGCATCATCCAAAAGCGGATCTTTGATAACAGCGCGCTTTGGCCTTGAAGAAGGGCGTGAAATTTTTGCCGTGCCAGGGTCTATTTTCTCTCCCACGAGCGAAGGAACGATAAACCTTATAAAGCATGGCGCGAAGTGCGTGACCTCTGCCGAAGATGTGCTTGAAGAGTTTGGTTATGTAAGCGTCAAACTCTCTATTCCAGAAGATCCGATCCTGAATTTTTTAAAGGGTGGTCCAAAGAATTCGGAAGAGATCTCAGCCTATCTTGGAATCCCCATAAATGAGGTAAACTCAAAATTAACGACCTTCGAAATAGATGGAATTGTTTCAAAAGATTTTACAGAGAAGTTCAAATTGAACTTGTAATCATAAAAAATGATATGATATAATTTCAAATGTAAGCGCCCATAGCTCAATTGGATAGAGCAACGGACTTCTAATCCGTAGGTTGCAGGTTCAATTCCTGCTGGGCGCGCCATAGCGCGGTGGCTGTAGCTCAATTGGTAGAGTGTCGGACTGTGGATCCGAATGTTGTGGGTTCAAGCCCCACCAGCCACCCCAAATTGCGCCTGTAGCTCAATTGGATAGAGCGTCGGACTTCGGATCCGAAAGTTGCGGGTTCAACTCCTGTCAGGCGCGCCACGGGCATCCCCCTTGTTAAAAGGGGGTTTTTTGTTGTACAATAGATGAACAAATTTTGGAGGTGATTAGATGGTAATACTTATAACCAATGATGATGGTATAATGTCAGAGGGAATAATAACTTTGGCCACAAAATTATCTGAAATCGCCGAAGTTCATGTTGTCGCTCCCGACATAGAAAGGAGTGCAACTGGTCATGCAATAACGATAAGAAATCCTTTGTGGGCCAAAGAGGTTAAGTTCGGCAATCAATTTTTTGGGTATGCCGTCAATGGTACACCTGCCGATTGCGTCAAACTTGGAGTGCAGGCTATTTTAAAGGACAAAAAAGTTGATCTCGTCGTAAGCGGTGTAAATAAAGGCGCAAATCTTGGCACAGATGTGATGTATTCCGGAACTGTTTCGGGGGCCCTGGAAGGTGCGCTAATGGAAATACCTTCGATAGCGGTCTCGAGTTGTTCGAATAACAATCCAAACTTTTTGTCCGCAACGAAGGCCGTGATCGAAATCATAAATCACATAAAATTAGAAACCTTTCCAAAGTTCTCCGCTATAAATGTTAACGTTCCGGCCATCGATTACGACGATATCAAAGGATTTAAATTGACGCATCAATCAAAAAGAAGATTCAAAGATTTCTTTGAGGCGAGGCAGGATCCATTCGGAAACACCTATTACTGGATGATAGGCGAGATAGTCGAAGATGATAAAGACGTTCAAGCAGATTACCACGCCGTTGAACAGAATTACGTTTCAGTAACGCCCTTGACTTTGTTTCATAACGATCCGGTCTTTATGGAAATTTTAAAAAAAGAGAGTTTTTTTAAATGAGAGGAAATGGAACGGATGATCGCGGTATTACCGAGGAAAGTCCGGACTTCACAGGGCAGGGTGCCGGGTAACGCCCGGAGGGAGTGATCCCTGAAAAGGGCCATAGAAACGAAAACCGCCCGCAAGGGCAAGGATGGAAAGGC
>CAYSSO010000028.1:16834-24669 GCA_964433875.1 uncultured Mesoaciditoga sp. | reverse complement strand
TTTTTTCTTTATTGATTTTTGAAGTTTCGTACATTCCAAAGGCAATGTATTTTATTGGATCGATCGGGAAACGCATTCTAAAACTTTGACCCCGAATTGGATTTGATTTGGAAGAAAGGTTTGAGTCGACAGAGATTATGACTTTAGATTTTTTGGATGTGTCCCCGAAGATGTACGATTCTATGAATTTAAGTGCTGGGATGTTGTCTTTGAGTTTTGAAGAAAGCGCCGTCCTAAACCAGAACCTTAATCCGCCCTTTATTTCCGTAGCCCTCAATTCAAAGACATTTGGATCGGAGCCGTGGGCAAACATTGGGCTTATAACTTCGCATTCGTAACTTTTCATCTTATCACCACCTTTTCATTGCCTCTTCTATGTGAATTTTTAAAGCAACTTTTTGGTTTTCCGTCTTTGCCGTTGTTTTTGCGATAAAGCCTATTGATTCGCCATTTTTTGTGAAATATATTTCGAAATCATCACCTTTGACGTTTACCTTTGCTTTGTAATCGCTGTTGGGATTGTAATAGGAGCACCTTAATTCTTTTATGTATGGAATATCAAGAAGTTTTTTTGATATCCCGTACTTTTCGTCAAATCTTGAAGAATTCGGCTCATTCGAACTTGAGATGTATTTAGGATCAGATGTGCGTTTGGCGGGAAGATTGTTTGTATCGGTTTTAAAAAGTTCCTTAAAACTTTTGTGGAAAATAACTCCCATCGGGCTAAGACCGTATATCTTTTCATTACCGCCCTTTTCAAAGTCAAATAGAACTTTTAATTGAGGGTCTGCAGATTTTACCATTTCTTCGGTTGCTTCAAGTCTTTCAAGGCTTTCGAGCAAATCATAATTTTTCATCCAAAAGCTGTAATCAAACGACACAGGCATAGGAGGAAGTTCTATTATCTCGTTGAATCCTTCAAACATGTAATAGACAGGAATTTTAAGTATCTGGCCTATAAGAGTTGCAAATGATATCTGCGCTTTGTATCCTCCTGTTGCGTTTATTATGGTCGTCTCCGGGGATTGAGTAGAAAGATCGACAAGGGTATTTGCAATTTCTTTAAGGCCTTTATTTCTAAATTCGAATCTTTCTGCTCCGGTAAGACCCTTTATTTCTTTAATGTACACGTTACTGAATTTAAGAGGCGATTTTTCATTTTCAAAGTAATCTTTCAAAATTTCTCCTGTCTTACGCCCGTCTTCGGTATCTGAGATGAGCAGAAAAATATCGTATTTGTCGTGAATGAATCCCTGTTTTACTATGCTGTAGGTAGAGTTTATTTCCGCTCCGCATATCTTTTGAGATGGATCTTCCGAGATAAGCCTTTTTACGATAGGCTCTTTTGAAAAGGCAGTCTTAAGATTTGGATCTTCCTTTTCAAAGTTCGTAAGTAAACTTCTTCCGACAGTACATATAACGCGCTGCCTGAACATTAAATCACTTCCCCTCTTTTTTATCGAGCATATCTTGCAAATTTGCAAAAGGATTCGAAGTCAATGATTTTGTATTCGAATCATTTTTGCGGTACTCTTTCTTAGATTCCTTTCTATAATCCTGCTTGTAATCTTTTCTTGTCTCTTTTTGATCTTTTGAACTTTCATAAAATGTTAATTCCCTTGACAGATACCCAAGAAAAAGCAAGATGTCGTCTTCGGTGTATTTATTTTCTCTTTTTGCCTTGACCAGGTTAATAATAACCTTGAAGCCTTCCACCTCATTTTCTCTTAAGGCTTTTTCGTAGACCCCGTCAAGTGAAAGATATTTTTCCATGCCGATATTTTTTATAAGGCTTGCGGCCCGTTTTGAAGCGCTTTTTAAATTGTTTAAAATATACGGATTTTTCTTGATAGTGTCTTTAGACCATTCATTTACTTCTTTTAAGATCTCACATTTATCCATTGAAGGCATCACTCCAGTCTGACTTTATCCGGTCTAAATTTTGCAAAACATCCTGGCCAACGCTTTTTAAATATTCATCTGAACATTCTTTCAAGAAGGAAACATCTTTTTGTTCTATTTGTCTGAATATTTCTTTGGGTCTTATCCACAATTCTTTTATCTCGATCTTCGCCGAACCGTATCCTTCATTTTTCCCATGGCCGAATTTGACTCCAAAAGAATTATCTTTGCCGCATCCCATCGCAAGGACAAGGAGGCCAAGTTCTTCTTTATCCATTCCGTGAAACTGAATCTCAAATTCAAATACATTTCTGGCATCTATAGTCTCGTAAGAGAAAACTTTTTGTCCATTTTCTTTAAATTTGTGGGAATACAATTTTATCTGATTTCCTTTACCTGGAAACTGAGGTGACATACCAACATCTTTTATTTTTACATTTGAATCGATGAAGACATCGTTAAAATGTACCTTGCCCATAGTGCTGAATCCTCTGCCTGAGGTACCAAACATGGAACAATCGATGCAAAGTCCATCTCTTTCTTCACCGCATGGTCTGTCAAGATGACAGGAATAGGATAGTGCCTCTGCATAGGTTCTTATAGTGCCTTTGATAGAAGATCCCGGAATTACTATTTTCCCATTCTCTCTTTTGAGAGGGTAAAAGACTTTCCCTTCTTTTGAGTAAAATTCTCCAGATGAGAAGGCAATCGGAGCACAGGACTTAACGCTTGCCTTTATTATTCCGCTTAGTTTGTTAGCAGAATCTATCATCGAAAAATCTTCCAATTTAACGTAGGTTTTCCTTGGAAGAAGATTAACGTTGAAGTAACCCACCTCAGCCATTGTTTATCACCTCGATATATCTTGGCCACATTTTGAACTGGCAGGAGACTTTGTATTTTCCATCTAAGATATATATCTGACCATCGGCCTGGGCTTTTGTCTCGTCTTTGTATTCGATTCCTCTATCAAAGATGTAATCAAAATCCTGGCAAAAGATTCTGAAATAAAAATTTTTTCCAAATGTCTCTTTGAAATCTTCGAATAATTCAAAAGCGCTTTGAGTGTCCAATTCTTCAAGTTTTAATCCTTCATGGACATCGTAGATGATGTAAGCCATATCTACCAGTCCTTCAAGTTTTTGTAGATCATCATTTTATAATCTTCTATCTGTTGACCTGTGAATTTGTAAGATTTTGAAAATAAACCATCGGAAGGCTTTACCGGCAATTGAAGTGATGAAGTGCCATTTTTCAAATCAAAGAATGTTATCTTGTCTGAAAAGGTTTCTACGTTAATACTTTCTATGTCTATCTTTACCTTGCCAAACCCCCTCGACTTCATTCCGCCGATTTTTTGAAGGCCTAAATTTATGTCTTCTATGGCCTTGAAGATCATTGCAACCTGCCACATTTCCGGATTTTTCATCACAAGCGTGCCAAAGAATTCTCCGCCAACTATCGCTTCGGCATCAAAAAGCGCATTACGTGACGCAGAGCCTGTTTTTCTGTCTATCTTCACACCATGTCTTACGTAAGAGTATTTTTCTATAGACTTGATGGATCTTTCTTTTTGTTCCGGCGTATCATTCAACCTGTAAGGGAAGAAATCTTCAAATCTCACTATCGATGCAAATTCGGTAGATCCAAACATTCTACATGCGTAGCAAGCTTTATTGTAATTTTCAAGAGCAGGCGAGCTTTTATTCAATTTTTCTTTACAATCATTTCCTCTTTCTAAAAGGCAAACATTTTTTCCTATTCCTTTAAGTAGAGTTCCTACGTGATTTCTGAATGGCCCTTTCAAAGAACTTCCGGGTATGTGAACAGTTCTTCCATAAGGTGTTTCTACCCTTACAAATTCCATATCTATTTTGTTGGGCTCTATGTCATCGTTGCCAGATCTTATCAAAAACGCAGTTTGCGGCGTTATTTTGAGATCGAATCTGTGAAAATTAAGTAATTTATCGAACATTTGCAATCTCCTCCAATCTACTTTTGAAGGCTTTCCGATAAATTGATCCATCAACATGCATTTTTTTAAATCCACCATCGATTTGTGAAAGATCTGCCTTTAAAATTTCAAAATCTATCCTTACCTTTCCAAGGCCTGCGGATTTTTTACCTCCGAACTTTGCATATCCTTCATTCACAAGATCGATGATGGAAAGTATGTATCCAACTTCATGATCTTCGAGATTTCTGGCAATTATATGGGTCTCAAAAATCGTTCCCGGATTTATAACTTCATAATCGTATTTTCTCTCATTCGCTGCGCTTTCCGAGTCGCGCCTTATGGCAACGCCATCTCTGTTAGACACTGTAATTTCTTTATTGGCATAGGCATCTTCGAATTCCACCTTTGACGCTATGAAATTAGATCCAAACAATTTACAAACTTCGCAGGCTTTTTCGTCGATGTATCTTATTTTTTCTTCCGTATTCATTTTCTTGAACTTCTCATCTCTTATGTCTATACAAGGTTTTTCTCCAACAACATCGCAGGCTAATTTTTCATTTATCGATCTGAGAAAAAATTCGAGAGTGCTTCTGAAGACTCCTTTTATAGAAGAGCCAGGAATAAACGGTACATCGTTAATTCTGATTACCGAATTATCGACCTCAAGAGGCGATATTCCTTCGGAACTGCTTCCTACGTGAAGCGGGGTTTCTAATTTTATTTTCAAAGAAAAATCATAGAGGTTGTAGACTTTCTCAAATGTTTTCATCTTCTATCTCCTCTTTCAATTTTTTCTTTGTATTGTTTTTCCCTTGCCATTACTCCGAAAAGGTATGCGATCTTCAAAAGACATCTTGAATCATCTGACTCTGAGTTTTTTATCTCCATTACTTTTTCCAAAGTTTTGTTTAAAAACTGTAATTGATCCTGATCCGACCTTCCAATCTGGTATTTCATGTAATTTTCAAACTCATCGTAACAATCGGCCTGCATGGCAAGACTTGCATATTTTCTTATTTGTGAGTTGCGTGGCGATCTATAATTTTCTAAAAGTTCACTTGAAATCTTTATTAATTTTGATTTTTCCTCTGCGCTCAGTTTCATTGCAATCTCCTCCTTTGGACCTCTTTTAAAGGAACATAAACAGAAAAATCCCCAAAACCAGATTCCGTTAAATACCCAAGTCCTTCGTATCTTTTTTGAGAGAGGATCTGGGAGACAGACTTTAGATCTTTATCACTTTCGAATACGAAAACGCTTCCTGCGACTATTGAATTGTAAAGGGTTTTATTCGATTTTGAATATGTGCTATAGCCCGATATATTCTGTCTTCTTGTGAATGCCATCTTTAAGTTGAATCCTTCGCCAAGAAGATTTTCAAAATCTTTTTCAATCAGATCGGATGTCAAAACTACCGGAACAATCGTATTTTTTATTTCAAAATCTTTTGTCCCGTTCATTTGATTTATCCTATCAACGATTTCTTTGAAAGCATTATTTGCGCTCTCGAGACTGAAATAAAAATCATCGTTAATCTTATGGATTGAATCGAGTTCCAAATGTCCAAAGCCGCGCGTTCTTGAGTTGCCTATTTGAATTTCTTTTTGTTTTATTATTTCTTTTACCAAATCTTTGTTTTGAGAATTCACTTTTAAATATCCTCCGAGGTAATCTGGATAAAAAGCATCATAACTTCTTAAGATTCCACTTTTTGCGGTCTTCGTAAATGGATCTATTTCGATTTGAGTCGAAAAGAACTTCTGTAAGATGAGACTGTAAAGCGTGCTTTTTTCAGGATCAAAGTATCCTTTTGCCGGCTCAATCCTTATTTCTTTTCCATCTTTTATGGTCTTGTCGGTCAAGACATACCTTAATCCCTTTTCTGCAAAAAGTCTTTCGATGTATTTTCCAAGCGTGATATCGTAGATCATCTCACCGTTAGAATGTTTTTGCGTAAAAAGAGTTTGAGGCGATGGGAATAGAGATTTGTTATTTAGAGATGGATAAAGGAAAGGGAAATGGACTCTTCCGTAATTGAAAATCTGCTTAAAAGCATCAGAGTTCTTGTCGAAAAATTCAGCGTATGATCCCTTTAAAGTTTCTCCGCTTACGAAAGTTCTCGATGTGTAAAGGTACGTCTTTGCCATCTCTGCCGTAAGGATAATCGGGCTCTTTACTTTGAAGATCATTTCATAAATTCCTTCTTCTATCTCCTCGGGAATGGCATTTTGATCTTCGACAAAATCGAGATCTATCTTCACCTTTCCGAAACCTCTCGATTTCATAGAACCTATTTTATCTATAAGTTTTGACGCCGTTATCAAAGATGATTTTTCAGATTCTGAAAGTTCTCCGTTCACTTTTATGTATCCCTCAAATGATCTGTCAAAATGATTTAGAGCCCTTACGGTGAACAACTTTTCATTGGCAGATACTTTGAGATTTCTGTCTATTGATACGCCCATCCTTTCTACGTAAGAGGGATTTTCTAATTGCAAAGTTTCAAACAAGAGTTTGCCGGCTCTATTTGAATCTCCAAAAAGGGGTACTTCGAATTTATTTAGAGAAGGTATCGTCTTAAAAATGTATCTGAAATTTCCCTTCAATTCGGATCCGGTTATTATGGCCACGTTGTTGTAGGTCAACTGAGATTTTGCTATTCCATAAATTTCTTCGGATGAGCCTATTAGAAGAGGAGATAGAAGTTTTATCGAGATTTTTATCTTCATTATTCACCCCCAAAGCCTTGAAATTTCGAGTAAATAAGGTATTTTGGATTCATACACTTTTTTCCCGTCTGCTTTTGATGTAACTTCGGTCAAGGCAAATTTGTTGAAATATTGAATTGGATCCTCTATGACTTTTTCCATTCTGCTTCTTACAAAGAAATAATTCACATTTAAACCCGCCACTTCGTATCTGTCCTTTACACATGAATAGGTCTTCTGTAAGAATGAAATCAATTTCTGATTTTTTAATTTCTCAACGAAAGCCAAATCGTCGAAAAATTGAGAAAGGCTCATTCCAAATCCAAGTTTGTAGATATTTTTGGTTTTTTCATCCTCGTATAGCACCTCTTCTATCACCGGATCTATCGAATTTGAAGATATGACTTTGAAGGCAACAAAATTGTCATTCTTGTTCGATGCATAAGCGGATTTTTTGGCAGACGAGATAAGCGCTTCTGCCGACTCGAAAATGAACTTGATCGGCATCTTTACGTTAGATATTCCTATTCCCGCAGAAAACGAAAGGTTCATCTGTCCAAGAGACGAAAGGTAAGACGAAAGAGTTTTAAATATATCGGTAACTTTTGACGCGGGCACAATCATGAAAAGATCGTCTCCTCCATGGATCGGAACGAGGTATTTCTTTTTCAAATTGAAATCATTTACCACTTTATTAACAGAATTTTTGACTATTCCTTCTATTTTTTTACTTGTATCTTCGAATTCCTGGGAAGTTTTGATTTTGGAGTAAAGATTTCCAAGGTTATTTATGTCCACCTTTATAAATCCTATCCAGTTTCTATCCATTTCAGATAAATATATATCCGCAAGTTCTTCTGCGTAATCTTTTTCTTGGATCTCTTTTTTGCCTTTTTCGATTTTGAGTTCGCAGGCGTTACATATATGAAGATTTCCATCCGCAAAATGGTAGGTGGTAGATGCCGGCATCACACCGCACAATTCGCAGCGCTGTACGTCTTCAAAGAGAGGCGCCTTGGGATTATTCAAAGATTTTTGTCTTTGCATTTCAGAAGAGAGAATTTTAAAGATATCACTGTAAGAATTTTTTCCGTCCATATTTTCAAATTTAATCCCTGCAATATCTGCTGGAACTTTATAATTCTTTTCGTTTTTAATTCCATCTATTAACTCTTCTCTTTTAAATCTCACCGAAGAGATGGTTATCTCGCCGCCCGGGACTATTTTGTAGAATTTGCTTTTTATCATCTCTTTTATCTCTACTT
>CAYSSO010000028.1:0-16824 GCA_964433875.1 uncultured Mesoaciditoga sp. | reverse complement strand
CCCGATCTGAAGGTACTATCACCATGCCTGTACCGCCGACAGCCGTTACGACGTAAAGGTCTTTTGTATTTTCTATCTCTTTGTCGAATTCATCGATCATCTTGCTTGATCCCATAATCGCTTTAATGTTAGATGACTGGAAGATGTACCTTTGAATTGAATTCACGTCGTAGGATAAAATTGAAAGTTCATCTTTACCAGAAACGAGTTTTAATTTCTCTTCATCGAAGATACTCATCTTTACCCCCTTTCAAATTCATTAATCACACTTTATGACTCTATCTTCAAACTTTCCAGTTTTTCATTGGTAAATGCAAGACCAGATTTTTTAAATTCATCATTTATATCTTTTTTTATATCTTCTACCCTTTCTTCTGGCACTTTCTTTTCAGGATATATTTTGATGTAAAGCGTTTTTTCTTTTGGATTGTAAAATTCTGGCATTATACTTTTTACAGCCTGATGCTTTTCGAAATGCTGAAATTGTCTTGATTTGAAGGCTATTCTGTCGGCCTTCTTTATGTATTCATCTATGAAAATCACTTTTTTATCTGTGGCATTTTCAAGTTTCGATCTTATTTCTTTGTAGACTAAATCTTCTATTTCGCATGCGACACTATCCAGAGCCTTCCAATTTTGTGCATTAAGATATTTGAGCGTTCTTAATATTTTTTCGGCCATATCCAATTTGGAAAGCATCGAATTATTTGCAAGAAAGTCATAGCACAAACTTTCTATTTCGTCTTTTGTTCTCTGCACTCTTATTTGAGTGTATTCATCCATGACGGTTCTGTCTGACTGGACATCCGTCGAGTCTATGAACTTAAGCCATCTTGCCGCAAGCATTATCATCTTTTTCCATTCTTTGGAATCTTTAAACAATTCGTCTTCATTCAATCTTGCCTCGAGAGATTTTATCTTCATCTTGAGATTTTCCGTGAATTTTTTGGAAGAAGGATTTTCATTTTCGCCTATGGGAAGGTACTGCCTGTGGTATTTGCTTACGTACATTATGGCCTTCTTAAGTTTTTCGATTTTTTCTTTGTCTTCATCTATTTTTTCTATCCCATCCAAAAGATTTTCATTTTCTATCAACTGATAACTCAATTCACTGTGCAAATCTCTTACGACGCTCGGAAGCCCATCGATGCAAAATTCTATTCCATCATCTGTTGTGTAATTGAGAACTGTATGGCCAAGATCATGAATATTCATAGCGACAGCAAGTATGAAATAAAATTCTTTTCGAAGATCAGGATCAATTCCGTTCAAGAAATTTTTTTCTCCCATAATTCTTACAAGGCTGAATCCGAATTCCATAAGTCTTTTGCTGTGCCTTTGGGAGTGCTCGACAGTCTCGGGAATCAGATCTCCTATCCATCTTAAACTCCAGAGCGGAATTTTTTCATTGACGAAGTTTATCATCTTCTCGTCTCTTATAAGATCTATGAAATTTCTTCCGTGGCCAAATGGTAATTTACGGGCATTGTCGTAATTCGTTTTTATCTCATTCAATATTGGAACAGTTATAAGTTGTCCTTCTGGAGAAATGGAAAAAAGTTCCTTTAAAAGTTCTGGCAAAATCACAAAAATATCGTAATTTATAATTTCTCCATTTTGGACCTTTGAAGATATTAAATCGAAATATGGGCTGTAATCGTCAATGGTCTCATTGTTCCATCCAATAGGGAGAGGCGGGAACTTTAACTGAACCATTTCCTGTTCGCTGGTACCATCGGTTCTCTGATTTTTCTGCTTGTAATAAAATGCTTTTTTGTTAAAAAGGCTGTAAATGGCAAGTTCTATCCCCGGATATTTCTGCCCTCCGGTTAAGTCGATCAACGTATTTCGACCATTTTTATTATCATCTGCGACTTTTGAGACAGTATCGAATATTTCACGAAGAGATTGGTAAGCAGAATCTTGATCTAAAGAATCATAATTTATCGGTGAATAAGAGCATTCTAATCCAAATATTTTATTTACCGCTTCTTTAAGAAGATTATAATAACGAGGATAGTCTTTACCATTTTCAAAAGGTGGGAAGACAAGAAAATGCACTTTTTCCACTTCAAATCCACTTTTTATGAAAAGGTACAAAGCATCTATCTCTCCTGTAAATTCTTCGTATTTTCTCGAATTCAGTAATCTTTCTAAAGATTTCTTGAAATCTTCTTCTTTTTTTGTTCCTTGGGTCAAAATGACAGTCACAGGCCCTATGAGTCTATTCTGGACATATTCGATAATCCTAAGAGGCTTTATTTCTCGTTTTTTGGCCTTGTAAAAGTTTTGATATGATCTTTCCTTCGTCAAATCCCTGACATCTGTTATTTCAAGTCCGATACTTTTTAATTCATTCTCGAAATATGAATCATCTTTATTTTCTTTGGTTTCGATTTCAAGGTAATACAATCCTGGATCATCATTTTTTGGTTTAAAAATATCCTTGTTGTCTATTTCCAAAAATTCATCAAGAACTATTTCCGGGTTTTCTTTGATTAAGTATCTTATCTTTACAACGTTTTTCTTGTTTTCTAAATCAGATAGATTTATATCTTTTCGTGGATCCAGAAAATCTTCTGTTTCGAATCTTTCCTCTGGATTATCCGTGAGTTTTTTGGTTGCTTTTTCCCAGACATGTGTATGACCTATCACTTCGTCGTAAGAGATAGTTAGCCTTATACGTTTTTGAGGGTTTTCTGTCTCTTCGTACCATTGAATTATCCCCGTCTTTTTAATGCTGTTGCGCTTCAAACGTTCGATCTTTTCGCGATCTTCGAGAGAATACTTTTTTTCAATCTCTTTAGTGTCTTGAGTCATTCTCCACCTCCGTTGTGATTTCAAATTTTATAATCACACTATTTCAAAATCTTTCTCAAGTATGCAATCACGTCCATCCATGTACGCGTTCATTATTGCCTCTTTGACAAGGCTTTCGAGTTCTCTGAAATTTCCCGGATAATCGTACCTTTCAAGTTTTTCTATCGCCTTTAAACTTATTCTTTTGATCTCTTTTTCTTTTTGGAGGGACATTAACTGATCCTGAAGGACAAAACTCAGAATGTATCTGAAATCACTTTTTCTCTCTTTCAAAGACGGTATTCTAATAGAATAATCGAATCTTTCAAAAAGATCTCTTCTGAAATTTCCTATCTCTATTTCTCTTTTGATATCTTTATTCGTCGCCGCTATGATCATCACCGGCACTCTTAAGCCACGCGGATCGGAATAACCATCTATCGTCACTTTCATATCATCTAAATACGTTAAAAGTTTCGCCTGAACCTTTTCGCTTATTTCTCCTATTTCGTCCAAAAAGATAACCCCGCCCGCGTTCGAAAGAAATTTCCCCATCTTGTAAAGGCTCCCTGTAAAAGATCCGGGGAAGGTACCGAAGAGTTCCGAATCGACTATTGTCTCGGAAATGTTGACAAGGGTAACTTTTGCAAAGTGACCTTCAAAGTCATTTTCTAAAAATTTGCGTGCTATGTATTTTGCAAAGAGTGTTTTTCCGCTTCCCGTAGGTCCAGTTATCAATACGGAAGGCAATTTCCCAATTGAAAGCTCTTTAGATTTATCGTTTATTGTTCCAAAAATTTCTTGAACTTTGCTTAGTTCTTGAATACCGGAGTTTTCAAATTTTTTTAATTCATTTATTTTGATCTCAACATCTTTCCTGAATTTTTGAAATTGTTTTGACGTAGATTTTAATGATTCAACGATTCTGTTGGCTTTGAAGATGACCGCGCGCATATTTTCATCGGAGAACATGGATATGAATTTCTCTTTGGAATAGTTCGAAAGATCTATTTTCCAGTTTACCGGTTTGGACATCTCCGATTCAAGAACTCTTGTGCTTAATTTATCGCGGATAAGCCTTTTTAATACATCTTCGAACCTTGCTATCTCAGAATATTCTTTTCTTTTGTCGTAAAATCTTGTTACATCGAAGATGGCGTAAACGTAAGATCTTTGCTGAGCATTAACAACTGCCCTTTCATTCAATTCACCATCGACAAGGTATATCTTGTTCATGATCTTATCTGTTTCATCGTCTGCTTCTTTTACTATAACTATGTCATTTTTATCGAATTCAGACGGGAATTCGTCTACAGGCCGAAATTCCACTTTATCTTTTATATCCGATTTGTTGTTCAAAATCATACTTATGAGTTCTTCTACGGCATAGTTTGATTGACCATGCCTGACGTAAAAGACATTAAGTTTATTCATTTTTACCACCAAAATGCTTGAGTATATTTTTGAATTCATCATTTGCGTTCAAACTTTCAAAAAAAGTGTCTTCGGTAAATGTTTTATCGCCCGATGATTTTAGAATTTCATTCAAAACTTCAATTACATGGTTTGTCTTTCTAAGACGATCTTCGCTAAAATATTTAGATAACATTGTAAAATCATCTTTTAGTTTTTTGGATTTACCTATTCCTATTCTGAAAACTGTCATCGCAAGAATTTTGGCATTTGGTTTGCCGTTAAAAGTCAGAGCAGAAATTTTAACATCAACACCGTCCCAAAATCTTATGTAATAACTGAGAAAATGTCTGTTGGTTTTGTTTTTGCTGTCGGTGAAATTCTCATTTACCTTCAAAAGCATTTCGGATTTAAACCGTTCGTAAAAATCTTCTCTGCGCGGATTTTCAAAGTCGTAAAATCCATTTGCGTAACTTTCGATTACCAATGCGGCTTTCGAAAAGTTATCAAAACTGTTGTGTTTGAAGTAGGATGTTTCTTTATCATAGACATAACCTTTAAAGTTGTAATGAAGGACTTTGAAATTTGCATTTCTCAAAAGTAAAAGTACTGTTTTTACTTTTGGAGGATATTTGGGCAATTCTATACTCGAAGTATCGAGATTGATGGACGCGTCTTTTGGGCTTTGATCGTCATTTTCATCTTCTATTTCATATCGATCTTCCAATTCTTCTTCTGGCTCCTCTAAATCTTTATATGAAATCGAGGCATCCAAGGGCGAAGCCTTTTTTAGATCTTTTCTTGAAAACTCGTTTTTTGCTTTTTCTTTTTGTGATTGTCTAATTTTATTCTTTTCCATTTAAGATCGCCTCCACTTTGTCCGGTAAAAGTGCATAAACGGCCTTCGGAGATCTCTCTTCGATTCGATCGATCTTCTCGAATTCTTTTGCTATATTACTTTGCTTTATACCTCTTTCTTTCTTGCTCGGGGGATTTTCGAAACTCAAAGAAGAGAAGAAGCCATATTTTTTAAGGTCTGTAAGGTATTTCTTCATCTGACCTTCCGTCTCTATTTTGTGATTCTTCATGTGCATAAAAAGTATTTCAAGGTAGATAGATGATACATCTATTGTCTTTAAAAGCCATTCCTTTTTGTCTGAATCATTACCGGTCATCAACTTTATCAAATCTTCATTTGCAAGATTTACAAGATAATCGACAAAACTTTTTTCCACTCTTCTGAAAAACCTGCTCGACACCGCAGACATTTTGAAATCCGACTTACTCGTTTGGAAGGTCTTCATCGACAACTGAGTGCCGCGCTCTCCTATCGTGTGTCCCGATATCACGCCTATGAATTCTCCGACTTTGAATGTTTCGTTTGTGGTGGAAGGATTTATGCCGCAACATTTTTCACACGGACCGTTTTCTGATTTGCACGTTACAGGGCTTCTGAGTATAAAACCATCCATGGCCTTGATCTTCATCTCTTTTATGTTGTCGAAGTTGACGATCATCCATTCTTCATTTTCTCTGAACTTTATGTACCTTCCATTTATGATTCTTTCTATATCGTATTTTTCGCTTAATTTTTCAATATCTGCTTTTGTGAATTCAACCCCTTCATTTGTGCCGCAATCATGTGAAGAGATTCTAAGAGGATATAAAAATTCGACCATCTTTCTTGTGAAATATCCGGCTTCGGCAACATGCAACTTTTTATCAAGCATTGATTTTCTCCCCCTCACGGCAAGGCAACTGTCGAAATCCTCAATGTTATTTCCTATGTAAAACTTGAGAGGAATCCCGTTGGAGAAATTCCCTATATTTTTATCTCCTATCCTTATCTCTCCGTAAATAGATTTAAAGTTTTCATCCTTTCCCCTTGCTTTCGACTCTTCAATCTTTTTGATATCTCCGGTGCCATTTCTTGCTTCGATGAATGATACGCTTAGATTTTGAGATGTCGATATTTCAAGCATTTCTTTTTGTACGTCGAGAAGTCTCTCGGCTACATCTTTTTCTGATATGATTATTTCCCTTATTTTTTCGGAAAGATTAGAATTCTTATCTTTCAAATAATTTCCGTAGGTTATATCCTGCGAGATTGAGATAGACAGATCTCTATTGCCGATTTTAAAAAGATGTTTTGAAGGCGTCATATTTTTCATCGTTGATTTGATCTTTTCACCCTGATCGGAAGGATAGTACACGGCCATGGTATCACCATCAAAATCGGCTCCAAACCCTTCGCAAACCATTATCGGAAGACCTATGGCATAATTTTCCCAGAAGATTGGATAAAAAGCCTGTATGCTGTGAAGATGAAGAGAGGGCTGGCGATTTAGAAGTACCATGGTTTCGTTTAATTTGCAATAAGTATTGGCGATATCAGCGAATTCTTTTCTTTTGGTTATGTCTCCTTCGAGGACGGATCTTTTATCTTCAAATTTAAGATCAAACCATTCAAGGGCAAAGTCGACGGGGAGATATACATGATCTACGTCTATGTCCGTTGCAGGCACTATCGTTGCGCGTCCGGAATAATGAATCCTTCTTCCAAGCATCGCCATTCGTGGGAATCCATCCTTCGATATCAAGAATTTCGTTTCTTTATGGAAATCAATTTGACCCTTTCTATCTTTTATCATATCCAGAACTTCATCGTTTTCTTCATACTTTGAACCGTCTGATTTTTTAACAAAGAGTTTTCCATCTTCTTCTAAAGGCTCTATCGTGAATTTATGGTATGCTTTTAAAAGCGTGTTGAAAGAGTTCATATATTTATGGTATTCTTTCCATCTGTCAAGGTTTGTTTTTGCAAAAAGTTGTATTATCGGAATAGCCTTATGATCGAATAAGGTCCAAAATTCCATCTCCCCAATTCTTTGGCCACCGTCGTTTTTACGTCCCTTGTAAGGCTGAAATGTTATTTTTGAAATATGTTTTGTGTGTCCGATGACGTGAAGTTTGTCCCTTACACAGTGATCTAAGCGGACAAAGTACTGGTATCCGACAACGGCATTAAAGATCGTTTCTTTTCCATTGATTGTAATGTGCAGCGGAAATTTTCCATTTTCATCGCTACCCAAAGTTTTAAGTTGTGAGATCAGTTTGTCAGGATCGATTTTTGAATCGACGCTTCCATCTGTGAGATTGACAAGGGATCCTTGAGTCTCTACCAGTTGGCCGAGATTCATCCTCGTGATTATTCCAAATGGACTGAGAATAAGATCAAGAATCTTTTTCTTGCCATCTATCTCAACATAAGGCATTTCTTCATCTTCGAGTATTCTTGAAATGGTTCCCTTATTTCCGTATCTACCGGTTATTTTGTCTCCGACCTCAAGTGGTTTTTCAACTTTAGCGGGTATTCTTATCGTTAGATGACTGACAGAAATTGACCCGTCTTTCTTGACAAATGGAGGAGTTATATTTTCTATTTCAAAGCAATCTTTTGTTATGTCTAAATCATACGCGTATCTTTCTTTGAAGAAAAAAGACTTATTTACATATTCATTTTCATCGAGGAATACTTTCCTTTTCAAATAAAGATCGCCATGTACAACATTTTTTGTTTTGACAAACTCATAAACAACTTTGACCGATTTTCCGCTTTGATCTTTTGACTGTATGATGAATTTCTTTGCACTTCTGCCAAACTGAATTATTTCGTAATCGATAGGGAGAGGAACTTCATCTTCTATTTTCAACTCCTCTTTCGATTCTATTTTCATCTTTTGAGAAAAGGACTTTGAGGCAACTATTCCATCTTCAAAATTAAGGCCATCAAAGAGCGCGTATCCAACAAAGGCGTTTACTCCCAAGTCGAAGCCAATTTGATCCTCTAAGCCAGTTTTAACGATGGGCTTTTCGCTGCCAACAACCCTGATAGCCTGTTTTAGATTTTTCCCACCCATCATTGCCCTCGGTGTATCATTGTACGTTAAAAACGGAACAAGTAAAGTCGAATAGCTGAAAAAATCACGGGAATCTTTATTATTTGATTCTATAGTTAGTTTTTTTGCATTGTATTGTGCACCGAGAGATAAAAATAAAGAAAGTCCTATTTCCTCTGACTCGGGGCTTTCGAGCAGATCTATCTTTCCAAGATGTGATTTGTGGGGATATCTCATCGTGTCTGTAACTACACTTCCGTGGTACACTACCTTTCTCGTATTGGAAATCTTTAGAAGCACATTTGATCCGTCGAGTTCAAAAAGGGATGGTACTCTTATGAATCTTTTCGATTCGGAACTTATTTTGTAAATTTTTGTTCCAACGTTTACCGTGCTTAAATTTGCCGAGAGCATATATTTAAAAAGTTCCGGCTCATTTTTGAATTGAAGCACATTGTCGTAAGATGTCATTATCTGAACGGCCTTGTCCAGAAAATATCCCGGAATGATAAAAAAATCTTTTAGATCCATGTTTTTTATTTTTTCATCTAATTTTTCAGGCTTTTCGATAAGCACAAATGGAGAATAATAATTCTTTCCCATCCATTTGTAAATCCCATTATCTGGATTCAGGCAAAGGAATTCAAATTCTAAGGGATCGTAAATTCTCGATTTGATCTGTAATTTGATGATATTGTATGACTGATCTTTGATAAAATAATTCTTTGAAGAAATAACCTTGATGGCATCGTAATTGAAGGTCTTAGGTCTGTAATTAGAAATAAAAAAATTTAGTCCATCGAATATATCTTCCATGGAAAAATCGATTCCCTTAATAAAAATCGCCTCCCGCTATTTTTAAAATGAGTTTTATTTATCTTTAAAATAAAAGATTACAAGAATTAATTATAACATTTTTAAATCATAATTTAAATATCATTACAAAATGAGGGTTTAATTTTTGAAGGAAAAGATAGTATAATTTATTCAGAAAGGAAGCGATCTCATGAGATGGGCAATTGTTGGATTCGGAAGCATATCAAAGAACAGGTTTTTACCGGCCTTGAAGGAGGCAGGCAGCGTACTTGAAAGCGTTGTTACTTCCCATCCCGAGACGGTTAAGATAGAGGGTGTAAGGGCCGTCACAAAAATAGCAGATCTAAGGAATGTGGACGTGGCCTACATAGCAACGCCAAACTCTCTTCACAAGAGCCAGACTATAGAATGTGCCAAACTCGGAATAAATGTCTTTTGTGAAAAGCCGGTAGGAATGAATGCAAAAGAGGCTTACGAGATGGCAGAGTTTTGCGATAAAGCCGGTATAACATTTGGAGTTGCCCATATGGGAAGGTTCAACAGTTACAATATCCTTGCAAAAAACATTCTTAACTCTCGTGAACTCGGTGATATAGGCATAATTAAGTCTTCATTTTCTTTTGTTAACACCGAAAGAAATAAATGGAGATACGATCCATCCTTAAGCGGTGGTGGAGCAATAATGGACATAGGAATTCATCTTATAAATACTCTGAGATTCATGCTTGGAGCCAATGTCGTTGAACTGGAATCAATTAACGATAATTTGAACTACGCTGTTGACCAAAATGCGGCAAGCATTATGAAATTTTCGAATGGAAGTATAGCGCTTGTGGATGCAAGTTTCAACACCTACCAGAGCGTATCTTTTGAATTTCGTGGAGACAAAGGCATGATGTATGTCATGGATACGCTATTTCAGGATTACATGGGACGGGTAATAGTTGCAAAGAACGGAACCTTTCAGTTAAGGGATTCTATCGATAAGAATCCTTACGTTCTTGAGGTCGAAGACATGGAAAGAGCCATCAAAAATCACACCAAACCCGCAACAGACGGGTGGGAAGCATTCGAGGATATGAAAATAGTCGATGCTTGGTACGAATCGGCCAAAATCGGGAAAAAGGTAAGGATAGGATGAAAGTAATAGAAATTCCTCCTCAAGAAGTTGATATTCCCCGAAGAGCCATCGCTGCGAGAATGGGATTTAAAGGCCTTGGAGATATTCCAAATGAGTTTAGATCCATTTACGAGGAACTTATCTCTTTACTTTTGAAAATATCAAAACCTCTTATCGCTTTTGATGATTTCACCCCTTCGATCGACAACGAAGAGATCTTAATAGATAATGTAAGGATAACGGGAAATCTTGCAAGGTCCCAACTTGGAAAAAGTGTTGAAATAACTGCGATGCTAGTGACTCTCGGAGATAGAATAGATGAAGAAATCTCTCATTTTCATGAGATCGGAGATGATTTGAGATCGTTCATGCTTGATTCGATAGGATCCGAATTTGTAGAGTATGTGGCGAGAAAGTTCGATGCGTCTTTGAGATCATCAAAATCTCTTAAGGGAAGTGCAAGGATAGCGCCGGGTTATGTCGATCTTCCAATCGCTTTGAATAAATGGTTTGCTTCTGAATTTGGGAAAGCGATATCTGTGAGGATAGATCCGGATTCTTTTATTTTTTTGCCGAGAAAGACTATATCTGCATTTATAGGGTGGTCTAATTGAAAAGAAGCGAATTAAGCAAGATTTTGAAGGAGCGAGTTTTGATCTTAGATGGCGCTTATGGAACGGAGTTAATGAGAAGAGGTTTCAAAGAAAGCCCAGAAGAGATCGTTTTGTCAAATCCCGAGGCGATAAAAAAATTGCACGAAGAATATGTGAATGCCGGATCCAATGCCATTCTTACATCGACTTTTGGCGCGAACCCAATAAAACTGTCTAAAATTGGACTTGAATCCTACCACGAAAAGATAGTAAGGGATGCAGTAAGAATAGCCAAAAGCATCCCGGGAAATGCCCTCATATTTGGAGACATTGGCCCAACCGGAGATCTTCCATATCCTTTGGGAGAAAGGACCTTTGACGAATATTACGATAATTTTCAAAAAACGGCCTCTATTCTCATAGAAGAAGGTGTCGATGCTATAATACTTGAAACCTTTACCGATATTCTCGAATTGAAGGCCGCCTATATGGCCGTCAGAGACATATCCTCGGATATATTTCTTATAGCACATCTTACCTTTGAAAAGAGCGGGCGTACGCTAACGGGAACGGATCCGGTCAACTTTGCGATCACATTTGACGATTTAGACGTCGATGCTATAGGAATTAATTGTTCTCTTGGCCCTGAGGAGATGCTTCCTATCTTCGAAGAACTTTCAAAATACACGCACAAATCCTTAACTGTCGAGCCAGATGCCGGCTCTCCGATTCTTACAGGCGAGAAGATCGAGTATCCCGTAACCCCGGAAGAGTTCGCCGTTCATATCGATTCTTATTGGGAGGCTGGAGCCAATATAATAGGATCCTGCTGCGGTTCAAATCCTTTACATACAAGAAAGATATCCACCGTGATAGGGAAAAGAGGGCCAATTGACAGAGAAAATAAAAAAATCTTTGCCATTTCTTCTCCTTCTTCAATTGTCAACTTTGACAGATTTGTGGTGATAGGAGAAAGGTTAAATCCCGCTGGAAAGAAGAAACTTTCCCAGGCCATTAAGGATGAAGATATAGATTACTTAATAGATCAAGCACGAGAACAGGTCGATCACGGCGCCCACGCACTCGATGTCAATTTTGGAGTTGAACAGACTGTATCAAAGGATTTCATGTCCAAAAGTGTTGCTGCCCTTTCTTACAAGATTGGCGTTCCGCTTTCTCTTGACATCCAAACTTACGAGTTTCTCGAATTTGTCATGAAAAGGTATCCGGGACGGCCCCTTGTCAATTCGGCAAGAGCGACTGAAGAAGAATTTATAAAGAAAGCAAGTCTTGTTAAAAAATACGGGGGCATACTGATAACGCTTTCTATGGGAGAGAAGGTGCCCGAGAACTTTGAAGAGAGAAAAAGATCGATAGAGTACGCAGTCACAATGGCAGAAAGCATAGGACTTACGAAGGATCAACTGATTTTTGATCCGATAGTTCTTGCAATAGGCGCAGGATCCGACGCAAGGGAAACATTAAAGGCCATAAATTATCTCGATTCAATGGGACTAAAGAGCGCCTTTGGCCTTTCAAACATTTCTTTCGGAATGCCTGATAGATCTTACATAAATGGTGCATTTTTAGCGATGTCCATTGCGAACGGTTTAAGCGCTGCGATAATGAATCCGCTTGACGACATCGTCGTGGGCAGTATGAAGGCGTCATTATTACTGACAAAAAGATCCCAGATCGAAATAGAAAAGGTTCAGGGATCGGATGAAGTGTTAAATTTCGTCCTTACCGGAGCAGAAGACAAATTAATGAAAGTTGTCGATGATCTAATCAAAGTAGAAGATCCCATTTATATAATAGAAAATCATCTAAAACCGGTTATGGATAAGGTTGGAGATCTCTATGGAAGTGGCAAGATATTTCTTCCCCAGTTAATCCTTGCCGCGCAAACGGCCCAAAAAGCCTTTGAAAAGGTACAAAAGTTAATTCCATCCGGCGGAGACGCTGGAAAATTCGTAATAGCAACTGTAAAGGGAGATGTGCACGACATAGGCAAGAACATAGTGGCGACGATAGTCAAAAGTGCAGGCTACAAAGTTATAGATCTCGGAAGAGATGTACCATCTGAAAGAATTATCGAGGCCATCGAAAAAGAAAATCCTGTTATGGTCGGTTTGTCTGCCATGATGACAACAACTGCCCCAAGAATAAAAGAGGTTGTCAATGAAATGAAAAAGAAGCACCTCAACGTGCCTGTTGTCGTTGGAGGAGCCTCTTTAAATGAATCACTTGCAAGGGATCTCGGCGCCGACTTCTACGCAAAGAGTGCGACTGATGCTATAAAGTACCTAAAGATGATCGTCAGGACTTAAACGAAAGTTTTGGCAATTGCGTCGTTCATCTCGTCAACAGTCAAAAAGATGTCATCTGCCATCCCCAATCTGATCATTTCCTCCGAAAGGCGAACGATCTGTGGCGGTCTTAGAGATGCTTTGCTGAGAATAGATCTGTTCTTGAAAAGTTCAAAAGTGGGTCCATCGTAGAGGATCTTCCCTTGATTCAAAACTATGGATCGCGGGCAAAATTCTGCGACAAGGCGCATATCGTGCGAGATGACAATGATCGTAGTACCATCGTTGTTTAATCTTTTTAAGAGTTCCATTATTTCCCTCGACATTCCGTAATCTTGTCCGGTCGTTGGTTCATCGACTATTATTACTTCTGGATGCATTGCAAGAACACTTGCAACGCCTAACCTTCTCTTCTGACCTCTTCCGAGAAATAGGGGATCTTCATCTATCTTGTCGATAAGGCCAACGCTTTTCAAAACGCTTTTAACTTTTTCGTCTATAATTGATGGAGAAAGGCCCATATTTTTTAGACCGTAGGCTACCTCATTGTAAACGCTTCTGTTGAAAATTTGATGATCTGGATTCTGAAAAACATAACCAACATGGTACGGTATAAGTCTTTTGTTTTTTGGATCACGCAGATCGAGTTTTGCTATTTTCACATTTCCCTTGAAATTTCTCTCTATTCCGGAAAGAATCTTCGAAAGAGTGCTCTTTCCAGATCCATTTTGGCCTATTAAGGCGACGAATTCGCCTTTCTTCACCTCAAAAGAGATTCCTTTGAGTGCATGAGTCCCATCTTCATATGAAAAATCCAAATTTTTCACCTCTAAGATAGGCTCAGATGCCAATTGCAAGTACTGCCTTTTTGGACTTTCAAATTTTAAATTTTGGAACTTCGAGATGAAATCCTTTATGTTCGTGAGTCTTTTGCCGTTGTCGATTTTTAGTTCTGAAATCTCGGGAGTATAAACATTGTATTTTTTTACTATGTCTATATTTGAATATATCTCATTCGGAACACCTTCGGCGACTATTTCTCCGTCGTTAAGGACTATTATTCTATCTGCAAATTCTTGCATCAATTCAGGATTGTGTTCAACAAGAATGACGGTTAAATTTCCCTCTTTTTTCAATCTCTGAATTGTTTCTATAACTTCGATCTTTCCAGCAGGATCGAGATCAGAAGTTGGCTCATCGAGGATCAAAATCTTTGGTCTCATGGCAATAAAACTCGCTATTATCAGCCTTTGCTTTTGTCCTCCGGATAATTCGGCGGGGTGGATCTTGTCAGATATTTCATATATGTCTTCCATTCCCACGTACCTTAAGGCTTCCTTTATTCTTTCTTCTATTTCTTGTAGGTTGAGTCCCATTAGCCGAAGGCCGAGAGAGAGTTCGTGTTTTACACTCATCGTTAAAAATTGGCTTTCAGGATCTTGCATGACAAGACCTATTTTGTCCGACATAACCCCCTTTCCGATCAAAATGCTTTTTCCATCTCTTTCTTCGATGGCACTTACCACTTCGTTGAATACTTTTACCGATCCATTCATGTAAGATTTTGGCTCTCTCTCATTTATTTGCATATGATGCGGTATAAGGCCCATTATCGCAAAACAAAGGGTTGTCTTTCCGGAGCCGCTTGGTCCCGTTATACCGAGAAATTCCCCTTCTTTGACATCTAAATTCACATTTTTTAGCGCAAAATCACTCTCGACTCCGGCAAAATTAGGATATTTCCAGTAGAAATCCTTTACCGATATCACATTCATAAAATCACCTCATAAAGCCCAAAAGGAGGACGAAGTTAACCTGATAGGAGATTATCAGTATCAAAATTGAAATGGCGATGAAGATCCAGTCTATTGCGTGGAAGGTATCAACCTTTACGGGAGTTACGCGCTTTAGATTACCAAATCCTCTCGATTCAAGAGCGATCGCCATATCGACAGACCTCTTTATCATTGCGGCAGTCAGTGGAATAGATAGAGAAATGAAATTCTTCGCATTTTTGACTATACTTTTTCCAGAGCCTATACTTGCTCCCCTTGCAAACTGGGCATGTCTTATAGATTCAAAGTCACTTTGCATTACATGAAAACTTCTCAAAATCATTGAGGTAAAAAAGGATATTTTAAATGGTACTTTCAAAGCGCTTAAAGCATCTATTATGTCTGAATCTCTCGTTGTCATTATAACTAAAAGTGTCAACAGGGCCATAGATGCATATCCGGTGATCTTGGTTATCCCGATCTCGAGGGAAAGAGTGGTAATTCTAAAGGGTATCCCGTAAGGCAGAAGCGAGAATAAAACTTTACTTCCGACCTGATTAAAGATAAGCCACCAAATGAGCATTATGACAAGCGCTATCGGAAGTATGACAAGATATGTTTTGATCATAAATCGTAATACCTTTGCATTTTCCATAAATGAAATCACTATCAAAAGTATTGCTATCGCAAAGAGAAGATCTGGTGTCTTTTCCGTCATCATCCTTATAACCGCAAGGGAAAGGATTATGAGGATACCAAATTTTACAAGAGCGTTTATCTTTGTAAAGATCGACCCCTCTTTTGCTGAAAATAGAAGTGTTTTTATGTACTTTTTTTCTCCACTTCTGTTTACTCTTTCCATTTCTTCAATCACGAAATCCATCCCTTGTTTAAAAGACCGTACCTTTCGACAATGGGAGTCAGGTATTTACTCAAAAATGGCATAAGCAAAAGTACTATTGCATCTCCTATGATCCACAAAGATGCTCCAAGCCAGTAAGCTTTAACTGGAACGAAACCAAGGACCGTTAAAACCCATACGCCCCAAAGTCCACCAAATATGTTTGTAATGCCCATTACCCAGAAGATAAACCAAAAGGTCGCCCAACCATTTGTGAAAATATCCCTTCCAAATGGATCAATACCCTTTTTGATCAGGTAACCACGATAAAGCAGGAAGATCAAAAGTGCCGGTACAAAATCTCCTACGCTGAAAAGTAACGATGGAATTATTGGAAGGCCTGTCAAAAGTCCAGCACCCACAACGCTTCCTATCCATGCGCCGAGGATGCCCCACATACCCCACCAAAGGGTGAATACGACAAAGAAAGGATAAGCCCAGTAAAGAAAGCCTATTCCAGGCCCCACAACAGGTGTTGCAACGGCACCAAGCCACGAAAGCAGTATAACAACGGCAATCTGGACTGCGTAAAGCACATATTTTGTCGTTGTTATCTTTCCCGGATTCCAGTCAAGAGTGTATTGACCGGACAAGTTTACCTTTGACTTAGCCATAAAATACCTCCTTAAGATATAAAATAAAAAAGATCACTTCTACAAAAAGTGATCTTGTGATCGCTTTCTGTAGTCAGGCAATTCATGGTTGCCTGGTAGAGACTCCCGAGCCGTATTCTCGGGATTATACAGAAGTGATAAAACTCAATCTTAATAATTATATCACATAAATATGATAGTCAGAAAAAACATTGATGTTTCTTTTATGATAATTTCTCTTTAAAACACTTATTTTACCTTGCGATTCTTGGATACGGCATCCCATAACGGCAAAATCAAGTACCAAAGATAGGCATGCCATCACTATTTTTCGCATTTTTTTCACATAAGGTATTTCAAGGGGCGAGTCCAATTTTTGATTATTGTGGATTTGAAAATAAAAGATTTTACGACTAAAAATTAGATATAATGAGAAAATAAGAGAAAAATGGAATTAATTTGACGATTATAAGGATTATAACTATTAATTTTTATTTTACAAATTTTTTTGGTCAAATAAATTATGCTATTATTTTATGTAAATGTTTTCATTAGATAAAAACCATTCCACATACTCTCTAAGGGGGATCAGGAGAGATAAAGTGG
>CAYSSO010000027.1:0-25064 GCA_964433875.1 uncultured Mesoaciditoga sp. | reverse complement strand
AAGGCGCAGATCTGGGCCGGGAGCCAGAAGACCTGCCTGTTGGAAAAAACTCGTGGAAGTATTGGCATGATGAAAAGGGAGATCGGCCGACATTTTGTCGGCTTTTATTTTTTAGGAGGTCAATATGGGATACGCCGCTTTATTTTCTGGAGGGAAAGACGGAATCTATGCCCTATACCTTGCACAGAGAGAATGCGATGTCAAGTACTTGATAACACTCAAAACGACTATCGGAATCTCGCCGCATTACGAGAATCTTTCTGCGATTTACAAGATAGCACAGAACATGGACAAAGAAATTTTACTTTTTGATATGGCAAGCAAGGAAAAACTCTCTGAATTCATAAAATCCCTTGGTGTTTTAGGAATAGTTGGCGGGGATATTTATCTCGAAGATCATCTAAAGTGGATCGGACAAATAGCCAAAGATGCTAATGTGAAGGCAATTGAGCCTTTGTGGAAAAAAGATCCTCTCTCTCTTGTATTCAAGATGATCGATAATGGATTCGTATACTCTATTATCGCCGTTGACAAAACAAAACTATCCAAGGAATGGCTGGGCTACACTTTTAAAAACTCAAAAGATGTCGATAAGTTCGTAAAAGAGAACCCATCAATAGATCCTGCCGGAGAGGGTGGAGAATTTCACACCGTTGTGCTGGATTGTCCGATCTTTGAGAAAGAAATGAGATTGAAGGCAGAAGAGATTCAAGAAAGCGAGAAATACCATTACCTGAAATTCGATCTGGAAGTGGTGCGATGAGGATATATCAAATCGTGAAATTCAAGGATCAAAGTGCTTACGCGACATTTTGGGGATGTGACTGGGAGTGTGTTTACTGTGTATGGAAAAAGGAAAAGTGGAACTTATGCCTTCCTCAAAATGTTAAAGATGAACTCGAAGAGAGATGGAGAAAAAACGAGATAGATTTCCTCGAGATCGATCAAGCAATCAAGATATTGAAGAATAACAAGATAAAAATGTTATTTATGGGTGGTGGAGAACCGACCTTAGATCCGCAGTTGAGATCTCTTTTGATTGCAACGAAAAATCAAGGCATTAAGAGTTGGATTATAACGAATGCAGAGCACATCGACGATGAGATCTTCAAACTTGCGGATGGATTTACGATGAGTCTGAAGGCATTTGATAAAGGCGTTCATGTCAATTTGACAGGTCATTCCAACGAGAAGGTAATCGAAAATTTCAGGAAATTCGGTGCAAGCAATAAAATCGTGGCAGAAAGCGTTTATTCTAAAGGATTGGTCGAATGTGAAGAAATAATGAAAATAGCGAGATTTCTCAAGGAAATAAATCCTGAAATGAGGTTCAGGATAGATGCGGAAGTGGAGAAAAATCTTGACGGAGAGGTTTCAGAATGTGTTGAAAGGGCAAGGACGATACTTCCAAACACTTACAAAATAAATGCAAGTGGAGGAGACGCTCCAGATTTGATTTACCCTTAAAAATTTAATAATAAGGAGGTAAAAGTTATGAGGTATCTCAATGTTCACTTAAAGAAATCTGATATTCCAAGTTATAAAGGTGATCACGCTGAAGGGCAAAAAATTTCTTTCAGTGTTGATAAGGTAGTTAACGCATACATGAATCAAACAGACTGGCGTGTAAAAGAAAATGCAAATACATCTTTCAGTTATGCTGGACTTTATCTTCACTTGGCAGGGAGCACTCTTTCAAACTATATTTTGAATAATATTTACCCTCAGGAAGTCTCGACAGCTCACTTGAATGGAGATATCCATATACATGATCTATCTCATGGTATCGTCGCATACTGTGCCGGATGGTCACTTATGGATCTGATCTTAAGAGGTTTTGGAGGTGTAGAAGGGAAAATTACAACAAAGCCTGCCAGACATTTGTCATCGATAACCGGTCAGATGGTGAATTTTCTTGGCGTTATGCAGATGGAATTTGCAGGTGCTCAGGCATTTAATTCGGTTGACACATTACTTGCTCCTTTCGTAAGAGCAGACAATCTCGATTACGAAGAAGTAAAGCAACTTATACAGCAGATGGTATTTGCTATGAATGTGCCAAGCAGATGGGGCTCTCAGGCACCATTTATTAATTTTACATTTGATTGGACTGTCCCTAACGATCTAAAAAATAAGCCTGCCATAGTAGGCGGTGAATCGGTAGGTGTATACGGTGACTACCAAAAGGAAATGGATATAATAAACAGGGCATTTTTGGAAACGATGCTTGAAGGCGACGCTCAAGGCAGGATATTCTCTTTTCCAATACCTACATACAACATAACAAAGGATTTTAACTGGGAAGGGGAAAATATCGATTTACTGCTTAAAGCTACAGCCAAATACGGATTACCCTACTTCCAGAATTTTGTCTCAAGCCGTTTAAATCCTGGTGATGTAAGAAGTATGTGCTGCAGACTACAGTTGGATTTAAGAGAACTTAGAAACAGAGGAGGAGGTCTTTTTGGCGCAAACGACAAAACAGGATCAATTGGTGTCGTTACAATAAATCTTCCACGCATAGGATATTTGTCAAAGACAAAAGATGAATATTTCAAAAACTTAAAGCGCATGATGGATATAGCTAAAACCTCCCTTGAAATCAAACGTGAGGTGGTAACTAAAAACTTAGAAAATGGCCTTATGCCATATACTTTAGCCTATCTTGGACATTTTAACAATCACTTTTCTACAATAGGCATTGTAGGAATGCACGAGTCTTTGTTAAATTTCATGGGCAAAGGCATCGAGACTAAAGAAGGACAAACTTTTGCAATAGAGACGCTTGAATTTACAAGAGAAATACTTAAAAAATATCAAGAAGAAACAGGTAATCTCTACAATCTTGAGGCAACACCAGCAGAAGGTGCATCATACAGGCTCGCTTACAAAGACAAACAACTATACCCTGATATTATAACCTCTGGGGAAAGTGAACCATACTACACAAATTCCACATTTTTGCCTGTAAATTACACGGACGATCCCTTTGAGGTACTTGAACATCAATCTCCTTTACAAGTTTTATACACGTCCGGTACCGTTGTACACATATTTTTGCAGGAAAAGCCTGATGAAGATTCGTTGAAGACATTTATCAAAAAAGCATTCGAAAACTATCCCATTCCTTACATGACGATTACACCAACCTTTTCAATTTGTAAAACGCATGGCTATATAGCCGGAGAACATTTCAAATGTCCAATTTGTGGAGATGAAACGGAAGTGTATTCTCGAGTTGTTGGATATTACAGACCGGTTAAAAACTGGAACAATGGTAAAAAAGAAGAATTCAAACAACGCATGGAGTATAAAATATGAATATTG
Organism: uncultured Mesoaciditoga sp.; assembly: GCA_964433875.1. GTDB lineage: Bacteria > Thermotogota > Thermotogae > Mesoaciditogales > Mesoaciditogaceae > Athalassotoga. The sequence goes on along the minus strand of CAYSSO010000027.1, from coordinate 21,737 downwards.
CCGCAATTCAAAAAGCCAGTTTCATAGACTATCCTGGCAAGATAGCAAGCGTTCTGTTCTGCCCTTTTTGCAATTTGAGATGTCCTTACTGTCATAACCCCGAATTGGTATTCTTTAAAGGCGATTACATACCTGAAAGTGATATTTTCTCCTTCTTGAAAAAGCGTAAAGATAAGATTGAGGCCGTTGTAATAACTGGCGGTGAACCCACAATGCAGGAAGATTTACCAGATTTCATAAGGCAGATTAAAAATATGGGGCTTTTAGTAAAACTCGATACAAACGGACACTTTCCCAATATTTTGGAGAAAGTCATCGATACGGTGGACATAATAGCACTTGACTTGAAAGCAACATGCGAAAAATACAAAAGTTTTAACGGCGACTGTATCAAATTAAACCAGACATTGAATATCCTGAAAGAATTCAAGGGAAATCTGATAAGAACAACAATGTATCCCCCTTTAACATCTGCAGAAGATCTAAAAAAGATGGAAGAGTTTATTCCAAAGAGTTTGAAATACGAAAGGCAATTTAACGAATACAGGGATACGGTAACCTTAGAAAAATACCTAAAAAACATGCTTTAATCTTTACTCTTTACAACCTGTGATAACATGCTACATCTATTGTGTATTCAAAAAATGAAAACTTTTTCCCGGCGACAGGTTTGGAATTCCTGTAAATAGCGATTGGAGATGATAAGTATGATATAATTCTCAAGATGAACTTGTGATCATTCTAAATTTCAGAGAAATGGAGGATTTATGATACCGCCGCACGGAGGTAGACTTGTCAATCTTGTGGCAACAGATCAAGAAAGAGATCAAATTCTGAATAGGTCTCTTTTTAGAATGAAGGTAAGCGATTACAAATTAAAGGATTTAGAGAATATAGCGATAGGGGTCTTTAGCCCTCTCGAAGGGTTTATGAATGAACAAGATTACTCGAATGTCCTCGATAATATGAGATTATCTTCTGGTGTAATATGGACGATACCAATAACCTTGCCGATCGAAGAAGAGATATTCGGGAAGTTAAAGGTTGGACAGGAGATTTTAATTTGTGATAATGACGGGAATCCTTACGCTTTGATGAATTTGGAAGACAAGTTTCTTCGGAATAAATCGAAAGAAGCCCTTAGGGTATTTGGAACAGAAGACCTCAAACATCCCGGAGTCGAAAGACTTTCAAAAGAGAGCGACTTTTTGATCGCTGGAAAGATAAAGTTGTTAAAGAGGATAGATCACGGTACACTTTCGAAGTACATGATCGATCCGGCTGAGACCAGAAAATTGTTTGATGAGAGAGGGTGGAAGAGCATTGTGGCTTTTCAGACAAGGAATCCTGTCCATAGATCTCACGAATACATACAAAAATCCGCCCTCGAGATATGTGATGGCCTTTTTTTGAACCCTCTCGTTGGCGAGACAAAATCGGATGATCTGCCCGCAGAGATAAGAATGAAAACGTATGAGGTCATGGTTGAAAATTATTACCCAAAATCAAGAGTAATCCTCGGGATCTTCACGGCTAACATGTATTACGCCGGACCTAAAGAGGCCGTCTTTCACGCCATATGCAGAAAAAATTATGGATGCACCCATTTTATAGTTGGTCGCGATCATGCCGGCGTCGGAAATTATTACGGAACTTACGATGCCCAAAAGATCTTCGATCTTTTTGATGAAAAAGAGATTGGAATAATTCCTTTAAAATTCGAAAATGCCTTTTATTGCACCAAATGCCAGTCTATGGCAACCAGCAAGACATGCCCACACTCTGAAGAATTTCGCATCTATTTAAGCGGAACAAAAGTTCGTGAATACCTTTCACGCGGGGAGATGCTTCCGGAGACATTTACAAGGCCTGAAATTTCAAAGATACTTGTAGAGTATTATGGCAAGAGAAGATAAACTTCCCAATTTTTTAATAGTCGGTGCCGCCAAGGCGGGAACGACATCCTTAAGTTACTATCTAAAACAGCATCCTGAAATCTATATCTCTCCAGTTAAAGAGCCTAAATTCTTCACAGCCCAGTTTTTGAACTTTCCACTCAGAGGCATAGGAGATAATTTGGTTGAAAAGCACATAATCAAAACCTTTGACGGGTATAAAAAATTGTTCAGATGGGCCACTCCTCAAAGAAAGGCGATAGGAGAGGCAAGCGTTGATAACCTTTATTACCACAAAGATGCCATACCGCAGATAAAAAAATATCTTGGAAACCCAAAAATAATAATAATACTAAGAAATCCCGTCTACCGGGCATTTTCGGCCTACACCCATCTTGTAAGGGATGGAAGAGAATACCTTTCATTTGAGGAAGGACTCGAGGCGGAAAAACAACGGATGATGGAAAATTGGGAATTCATGTGGTATTATAAGGATGTGGGTCTGTACTATGAACAGGTGAAAGATTATCTCGACAATTTTTCAGATGTCAAAATATTCCTGACCGAAGATCTTGAAAAAAAGGCTTTAGAAGTAGTTAGAGATATATTTCGATTTTTAGAAGTCGACGAAAGTTTCATTCCCGATACAACCGTTAAATACAATGTTTCAGGCATTCCAAAGAAGAAAATATACGCCAAAGTTTCAAGGCATCTAAACACTCTGGGAAGTTTTCTTGAAAGAGGTGTAAATTACCTTTTCCCTAAAAAAGGAATAAAGGTCGTTGGTTTTTTTGAAAAGATAAGGGCTAAAGAAGTTGAAAGGCCTAAGATGCTTGAAAGTACGAAAATCTCCTTGATTGAATTTTATAAAACGGATATTCTCAAAACGCAGGATTTGATCGGAAGGGATCTGTCAAATTGGCTGAAGTAAAATATGGATTCGTTTTGTGGTTTACAGGACTTTCAGGATCTGGAAAGACAACGCTCTCAAAATCGATCGAAGATAAACTTAAAAGTATGGGAATTCCTCACGTCCAGCGCCTTGATGGAGATATCGTCAGAAAAGAACTAACGAGAGATCTTGGATTTTCGAAGGCGGACAGAGATGAGAACATAAGACGCGTGGGATTCGTTGCGAAATTGCTTAGCGATAACGGAATACCTACCCTGTGCGCTTTTATCTCTCCATACAGGGACGTAAGAAACGAGGTAAGGCAAAAATGTGTTAATTTCATAGAGGTATTCGTCAAATGTCCGATTGAAGTTTTGATACAAAGAGACCCAAAGGGATTGTACAGAAAGGCGTTGAATGGTGAGATTTCGAACTTTACCGGAATCGATGATCCATATGAGGAGCCTGAAAATCCGGAAATAACCGTGGACACATCGATTGAATCTGTGGAAGAATCTACCGAAAAGATCATCTTATATCTTTTGGAAAAGGGATTGATCATTTTATAATGTCGCTTTAATTAACTATCAATGACTTTGTATGTCTATTTAATTAAAATTTAATTAATATCGCAAACTGTGTTCTTTGTTAGATGTCTAATCTTTTCATGTCAAAAGATATAAAATTGATACGATGCTACAAAGCATCTAATTAGAGGAGGTCATTCAGATGGAAAATGGGAATGGCGGAAGTCTGTTCGCAGATGCCCTCAAGCAGTTTGATAGGGCGGCAGATTTGATGAATCTTGATGATGGAATGAGGCAGGTATTAAAAAGCCACAAAAGGGAGATAACTGTTAATTTCCCGGTTAAGATGGACGACGGTTCTATACGTGTTTTTACCGGCTACCGCTTCCAGCACAACATAGCCCGTGGTCCTGCCAAGGGTGGAATAAGGTACCATCAAAATGTTAACGCCGACGAAATAAAAACTCTTTCCTTCCTTATGACATGGAAATGCGCTATTGCGGGTATTCCTTATGGAGGCGCTAAAGGCGGAGTAAGAGTAAATCCAAATGAACTCTCAGAAGGAGAACTCGAAAGACTTTCGAGAAGGTTTTTTTCTGAAATAGCGCCTTTCATAGGAACGGAGACGGACATACCTGCTCCCGATGTGAATACGAATGCCAAGATAATGGCATGGTACATGGATACTTACTCTATGAACGTTGGAAGATCCGAACTTGGCATTGTAACTGGAAAGCCAATTGAACTCGGAGGATCTCTCGGAAGAAATGAAGCGACAGGTCGCGGTGTCGCAATAGTTGCAGATGAGGCGTGCAAATATTTTCTTACCGGTGGAGGGGTAAAAGGCAGGACTGTCGCGATCCAGGGCTTTGGAAATGTCGGATCCTATACAGCATTGATACTTGGAACTGAATACGGAGCAAAGGTCGTTGCAATAGGAGATATAACCGGATCCTATTACAATCCGGAAGGCATAAATGTTAAAGAAGCCTTTGATTACGTTACAACCCATAAAGATTTGAAGGGTTTCAACGGTGGAAAGATAATTTCGAATGACGAATTACTCGCTCTTAACGTTGAAATACTCATTCCTGCGGCCCTCGAAAGATCTATAACTGAGAAAAACGCGGATAAAGTAAGAGCGAAACTTGTTATAGAAGCGGCAAATAATCCTATAACTCCAGAAGCAGACGAGATTTTGCGAAAGAAAGGCATAAGTATAATTCCTGATTTTCTTACCAATTCCGGCGGTGTTGTTGTTTCTTACTTTGAATGGGTCCAGGGACTTTATTCTTATTTTTGGGATCTCGAAGATGTAAGAAAAGCCCTTGCAAAGGTCATGAAAAGTTCATTTGCAGATATCATCAAGACAATGGAGCAGTACAAAACAGATATGAGAACAGGCGCGTATATACTCGCAATAAGCAAAGTTGCGAACGCAACGAAGTTACGCGGTATATATCCATAACGCGAATTCAATTCAAAAAGCCGCACATAAGTGCGGCTTTTTTTATTCATTTTTGATCTTGTTTTGGTATAATATATTTAATTTGGTTTGCCGAATTTTGCTTATCATGGAAGGATTCAGGGTATCTTCTTCAACGAAGCGAGGATCTGATATCGAGATTTCTTATCATTGGGGGTGTGCTAATGGGCAGTACTGTAAAGACAACCGCGATATACGAAAGCGAAAATCATAAATTTTTCTTTCTTGGCTGGGAAGAAAAGGAAGAAGGAGGAGTTGTACAGACAAACCAGTATTTTGTCATTGATGGAAATGAAGGTACTCTACTCGATCCGGGAGGCGTTCACGTTTTTCCGCGTGTCCTTGCAAATGTCTCGGAAATTTTAGATGTCGACAAGATAAAGCACATATTCTTTTCCCACCAAGATCCTGATGTTTCATCCGGAGTTTCCCTTTGGCTTTCTGCTGCTCCAAATGCAAGAGTACATATATCTGGCCTTTGGACAAGATTTTTGCCACATTTTGGCGTTTACAATCTTTCGAGGATAGAACCAATTCCGGACAAAGGAGGAGAGATAAGGCTTTCCTCTGGAAGATCTTTTATCCTTATTCCAGCGCATTTTCTTCATTCACCCGGGCAATTTAATCTTTACGATCCGGTCTCGAAAATACTTTTCTCCGGAGACATAGGAGCGGCTGTCTTTCCGGAAGGCAAAAGATATCCATTCGTTGAAAACTTCGATGAACATAAAAAATTCATGGAAGGTTTCCACAAAAGGTATATGGCCTCAAATCAGTTCTGTAAAAAATGGGTCGATACCGTCAAAAAGTATGACGTTCAGATAATAGCCCCGCAGCATGGCGCTATCTTTAGAGGAGAAAATGTGAAAAAATTCTTAGATTGGCTATATGACCTTAAGTGCGGTAGCGATTCGATAGATGAACTCTATGGCAGGTGAGAAAAGTGGCCTTCTTTAAAAGAGAGGATAAAGAGGCAATCGATCAAAAGAAAGAAGTTAGAGAAAATAAAGATTTAGAGATCGAGAATTTGAAAAGTTCGATAAAAAAAACCGCCGTAGGGCTTTACCATGAAAATATAATTTCATCCTTTACATCCAATCTTGACGAGGTAATAGGAAGAAGAGTCAAAAATATTCAGGATTCGGCTGAACAGTCAACTGATTCGATTCAAAAGACGATAAAAATAATAGATGATATTTTTAACATGGTAAGAAAAATGGATGAAATGGCAAAGTCAAATCTCGATCAGATAATAGAAAGCAATAAAAATGTGCGCGAACAACTGCAGGAGGCAGGTACAAGTCTCGATGCCCTTGACAAGGATATAGTCGAGACAATAAATTCAACAACGCAGTCTCTCTCAGAGTTTTCGAAGATATCTAAAATGGCTGACGATATACTCGACATCGCACACGAAACTTCAATACTTTCTCTTAACGCAAGCATTGAAGCGGCTCGGGCCGGAGAAGCCGGAAAGGGATTTGCAGTTGTTGCAACAGAAATACAGAATCTTTCCGCCGAAACAGATAGAACTTCCAAAGAGATATCCAAACTCGTCACGGACCTTTCCAAGAAGGTAGAACTTTCTATGAAGAACATTCAAAAGATGGCCATCTTCAAGGCCCTTAAATCTTCTCTCGATAACATAATGAATGTACTCAACGAAAATGAAAAATTCATAATGGACGTAAGATCGAGAACCGGCGAGATAGCAAATGCCGTAGACAAAGGAATGGGAGAACTTGAAGATACAAAAGCAAGAATAGAAGAATTGTTAAAAATCGTTATCACTGTAAAAGATGTGATAGACAATGTTTTAAAAGTCCAGCAACAGTTGAAGGAGATTCAAATCTGATAAATGTTAACCCCCTCTCAAAAGAAACACGCAAGGTTTATTTCTATCGTTGAAGGATCTTTTGCAACGGTATGGGGCGCTTTTACAGGTGGATTCGGAGGAAATTCGTATTTAGTTGGTTTCTTTCTCTGGCTTGGTGCAAGCCCTTTTATAATGTCTATTTATTCTTCATTTATACCTCTTGCAAGCGTTATTCAACCAATTTCCTTAATGCTCGCCCGACGATTCACGAGCAAAAAAAGATTTATACTTTCCCTGGTCTCGATTTCAAGGCCAATCTTTTTTTTGATCGCTCTTACCTATTTTTTACCACAAGGAATAAAAGTATGGGCAGCTCTTTTGATCTTCTTCTTTATCGAAGTCTTGACCTCCGTTGTCGGGTCCCCATGGCAGACGTGGATGTCTGAGGTAGTCGATCCTTCAATAAGGGGAAGGTACTTTGGCATAAGAAATTTTATAACGGGCCTCGTCGCGATTCCCTCTTTACTTATCGCAGGTTACCTGCTCGACACGCTTGGAAAGGGATTTTTGGCTTTTTTCGTGATTTTCTTGGTAGGATCTATTTTTGGCACTTTAGATTGGTATTCACTTAAACTTCAGGACGAAGAACCAGGGCTCAATGTACCGGTTATAAATTCCTCTGCTATTTTTGAAGTCCTCAAAATTCCGTCTCTTTACAGGTCTTACCTTATAACTTTGTCTTTGTGGATCTTCACGATGAACCTTGTCGGCCCTTACGCAACTGTTTTGATGATAGAAGTTTTTAAATACGACTATGCCATGCTCGGTATACTCACAGTAGCCTCTACGGTTGCGGCCACAATCTTTCAACCAATATGGGGAAGACTCGGAGACAGATATGGAAATTTAAGAATACTCAAACTGACGCTCACAGTTCAGACCCTTTTGACATTCGGATGGGTATTTGCAATCCCGTCCATATATTACATGATTCCATTTCAAATGGCAATAGGAATAATAGCAACGGCTGGAACGGGCCTTATCTCATTCAACTTTTTGATGGAAATAGTACCTAACTTTGGAAAGACCGAAGCCTTTTCAATATACGCAAGTGTGACGAATCTTGCATCTTTTGGAGGTAATCTCATATCCGGTCTTTTATTTCTCGCATTTGCATCTTTAAAATTCAATCTGAATATATTCGTTGTAGATGCTTACAGGATTATCTTTTTGATAGCGGCGCTTTCTTCTTTGTGGACGCTTTACCTTGTCTTGAAGATCAAGAGGTAGAATCGACTATTTCTTTGATCTTCCTTTGTATCTCTTCAAAATTAGGCTTTTCTTCAACTGATTGTTTTAAGAATGATTCTATTTTATCCTGAAACTTTATTGATCTGTCTATCTTTGGATCTGTTCCGATCTTGTACGCTCCAACGCTTATCATGTCTTTGACAGAGGCATAGGTTGACATAAGATCCCTTGCAATGCCTGTATAAGCAATAAGATCTCTGTCAACAACATACGGCATGACCCTGCTTATACTCTTTAAGACATCTATCGCAGGGTAATGATTTGCATTTGCCAGTTCTCTTGAAAGGACTATATGCCCATCTAAAATTCCACGCGCAGTGTCACTTACCGGTTCATTCAAATCGTCTCCCTCCACGAGGACTGTGTATATGCCGGTTATAGATCCTCTATCAGAATTGCCCGCTCTCTCGAGAATCTTTGGAAAGATCGCGAAAACGCTTGGAGGGTATCCTCTTGTAGTTGGTGGCTCACCTATCGCAAGTCCAACCTCTCTTTGCGCAAGGGCAAATCTTGTAAGTGAATCTACCATCAACAAAACATTCTTCCCGAGGTCTCTGAAATACTCTGCTATTGCAGTAGCGGTGAAGATAGCCTTAACCCTTACAAGCGCAGGTTTATCGCTTGTTGAAACAACAACAACGGATCTTGAGATGGCATCGCCCAAATCTCTTTCTATGAATTCTCTTACCTCACGGCCCCTCTCTCCAACCAAACATATCACGTTGACATCGGACACACAATTTCTTGCTATCATGCCCATTAAGGTTGATTTACCAACGCCACTACCTGAAAATATGCCTATCCTTTGCCCCCTTCCGATGGTCAAAAACGCATCTATGGCTTTTATGCCAACAGGAAAAGGTTCATTTATCATCTTCCTTTTTATTGGGTTTGGAGGAGGAGAATTAAGGGGATAGCGTTTGTAAGCAAGAAGAGGCTTATCGTCTATTGGATTTCCAAGGCCATCTATTATCCTGCCTAACATGACCTCGCCGACAGGCACAAAGAGTTTATCGCCGCTTCCGGTGATAGTACTTCCTACTGTGAGACCTTCTATATCGCCGAGCGGCATTAATATTATCTTGTTTTCTTTGAATCCAACAACCTCTGCCAAAACCTTCTGACCATTTGCGTCTATCTCACAAAGTTCCCCCATAGAAACATTGGGGCCTATCGATTCTATTGTTAATCCAACAACTTTATCGATCCGCCCCATCACTTTCCAAAGGGAGCCTCTTTCAATTTCTTTTTTTACAGATTCAAATATTTCTTTCATGGCAAGCGCGCCATAGGCGCGCAAATTTTATGCTTTAAATTCCACGAAAGCGCTCTTGGGCGCTCCGCAGATAGGACATTTCTCGGGAGGAACACCTTCAACTGTGTATCCGCAGACCGGGCAAATGTAGATCTTGTCGGCGGTGTAATCTTTGCCCTCCGCAGCGAGTTTTTTGGCGTTTTTGTACATTTCTCTGTGAATCTTTTCAGCCTCAAGAGCAAAGTGCGTTGTCCTTTCGGCTTCCTTTTCACCCTGAAACTTTGCCGTATTGTTGTAGACCGGATACATTTCTTCAACTTCAAAATTTTCACCGTCGATGCATTGCTGGATGTTAAAAGCGGGATCGCCGATCATCTTTAAAGCATTGTAATGGTTTTTAGCATGAACATACTCGGCATAAGAGATCGCCTTGAAGAGATTTGCCAGTTTTTTAAGTCCCTTCTTTTCTGCTTCTTCGGCAAAGATCGCGTATCTCATGTGTGCTTGAGATTCACCTGCAAAAGCGGCCTTCAAAAAATCAGAAGTCATCTGTTTCATTTTACTACCTCCTTTGAAAATGGTATTCGATAGCAACTACATTATACCACATATTTCGTCTCTTTAGTCTTTCCCATTTTTGATCTCCGGTAACATTGGTAATTCGTACTGTTCCTCTATTATTTTCTGAAGGTCCTCAGTTTTGTATCCAGCCCTAACGGCAAAGAAATATATCACCGTGTAAATGGGAATCATAAGAAGCGTGTCCCATGGAAATGAAATTACCGTGTCTATTCCAAAACTTCCGAAATAAGAGACAAGAAGCGTTGAAAATAGAAGAGCGAAAAGCCAGTAAGCGCTTGTGAATATAACTTTATCTCTTTCCATCTTTTTAGAGGTAAGCCATGTCGATACTAAAAAGACGGCAAAAGACGCTATCGAAGTTGTCATAAAGACGAGATTTTTTACGATCATCGACTCATCCGATGGAGGATACAAAACGTACATGTAATTTAAGATTATTGATGAGATTGATGTGATGAACTCTATGAAGGCCACTGTGTAGGAAAAACTTTTTGATATTTTTAATTTGTTTGGCACATAGGTGATATAAAAGATCGGTATTCCAACGAATGTTGCGTAGATTATCATGGTAAGCGTCGTAATTCCAGACCAGTAAACTATCATGGCACCTCCGACAAAGGCTATCGGAGATATTATCGAAGCGTACGAAAGTTTGAATGGCCTTTTGATTTCGGGCGCATTTTTTCTGAATATCTGCAAGGCTATTGGGCTTATGATATACGTTAGCACAGTTGCGCTTGTCGAAAATCCGACGAAAAGATACCATGAAGGAAATGGTAAAAAGAAAAAGACGCCTATAACGGTGGACACGATAAGTGCAAAATAAGGAACCTTGGTTTTTCTGTGCAATTTTAAAAGCGAAGAAGGTAGATATCCATCTGCTGCCATTCCATAAAGCACCCTTGAACTTGTTCCAAGATATATCCAGCCAGTTCCGCTTGGGGAGATCCACGCGTCTATCAGTAAAAGTTCTGCGAATGCCGCAAATAACGCTATTCCACTGTACTTTAATTCTGTGAAAAATGGAGAAGTTCCGAGATCGCTCGATGTCAGATTTGTCCAGTTAATTCCGGCAGGCCATTTTATCGCTCCTATGAAGGCTACTTGAAGCAAGGAATAAAGCGCTATAGCCGCAATTATCGATAAAATTGTGGCTTTTGGTATATCTCTTTGCGGGTTTTTTGCCTCTCCTCCAAATTCAACGGCTTGTCTGAATCCGAGGTAGGAAAAGATTATTCCGGCTGCCGGGATGGCATAAAAGATACTTCCGATCCCCATAGGAGCAAAACCATTATAAGAGACGAAGTTAGAACTGTTAAACATGAAAAGCAAAAAGACAAATGTAAGAACAGGAAGGATTAATTTCCACCATGTGGCGATGCTGTTGAACCTTCCAAGGAATTTTATTCCGAACCAGTTTAAAAGGAAGAAGCCCATGATCAGAAATATTCCGATTAAAATTCCAAATGGCGTGAGAACTGCCACATTGTTAACGGTTCTGAACAATCCCGACACATAAGTTGAAACGTAATTCAAAACCGCTTCGGCCTCTATCGTCGGAGTTGTTATCGCGCCTATCAGGTAAGCCCATCCAAAGATAAAGCCGGTGTAACTTCCATAACTCAAGTGCGGATATCTCACTATTGCCCCGCTTTTGGGTATCGATCCGGCCACTTCGGCAAGAGTCAGAGCGATAAAAAGCACTATTACACCGCCAATTATCCATGAAAGTACAGAGGCAGGTCCTGCCGTTCCGGCACCTGCCGCAACTCCAAGTAACCATCCAGAACCTATTATCCCGCCCATAGAAAGAAAGAATAAATCCTGGAAAGTTAATACTTTTTTCAATTTCCTGTCAGATTCTTCTGCGCTTATCTTTTCTTTTACTTCCATAAAGCACCTCCAAATTAAAAGGGCCACATCTTTCAGATGTGGCCCGGTGAATTAGCTATCTATTTGATTAAAGCACGATCAAATATCCGCTCCTTCACCGGGCAGATACTTATCATGCTTTCTGTTGAGATTTAATTCAGACCATAAATTCATAATCTTTTCTCCTTTTGGGATTATCCTACCATTGCTGAATGTTAAAATCAATAGATAAAAAATTAACACTTAATGATATCATTGTTGCCGTTCCGCGATTTGAATTATTTTGAATAGTCTTCTGTAGACGACGGATTTTGAAAGAGGTGGATCGAACATCTTTCCAATCTCGCTTAAAGATAATTCTGGATGTTCGAGACGGAATTTGGCTATCTTCTGCACATCCTCCGGGAAGTTTTCAAGTCCTATCCGATCTGAAACGAATTTTATTGCGTTTATCTGCTTCCAACTCGCATTACCACTTCTCTTTGAATTGGCATCTATGAAGTTCATACTTCGGGTTATATCCGAACTTACCTTTTTCGATGACATTATGGAAGAGAATAATCTCGAAGATTCTATGGCTCCTATGAAGTTTAGAAATTCGTTTATCGTTTCTCCGTTTTTTACGTAAAACCTGTAACCGTACCTTACATCCACGATAAAACCCACCATTCCAACGATATTCTCAAGTTTCGATTTTAACCATCTTATAATTTCGAGATCCCTACTGTAAATTTCTAAGTGATGGTATTTTGAAGGATCGGCTATATACCCGGACGATATAAAAGCACCCCTCAAAAAAGCTCCAAGCACTGCCGGATCTCTAAAAAATTCGTCGTGTAACTTTCCGGTCAAATCAAGGCCTATTTTGGATATGAACTCTTTTATGTCATCGACGTACATCTTTATCTCGAAAATATTTCCCGCATTCAACCTGCTATTTTTTCTGTAAAAAACAGAATTTTTATTCTCTCCCACTTTTTTCAGAAGAAATTTTATCCTTCTGACAGATGAAGGATCTTTGAGCGTTATGAGAAGGTAAGTATCCCTTCCTATTTCTATGTTTCCTTTGAATTTTAAAAAGCCTGCCAGTTCAGCGCAGGCAAGTCTTTCATCTATTGGAACACGATAAAGTTCTTCCTTTACTTGGATGCTAAATTCCAATTTTACCACCCATTATCATTGAGATAGTTTGCATAACTGCTTTTGCAAGTTTGTCTGGATCGTGCCTTATCTTTCTTTGGCCGTCCATCTTGTCTATTACGATCTTTACCATCGGAAACCTCACAAACTTTGAATTTTCACTTTCGCATAAGACCTGCCTTGAGCCTTCCCTTTCATACCTCTCGAGCACATCCTGCGGGATCGGTTGCGAGTTGACTATAACTTTGTCAATTTCGGATTTAAGATATCTTTCAACGATGCTTAAATGTTCTTCTGCGTTCATTCCAGTTGTTTCGCCGGGCTGGGTCATTAAATTCGCAACGAGTATCTTTGGCTTCGTTTTAAGAATTTCAGGTATCGAATCGACGAGAAGATTTGGGATTATACTTGTAAAAAGACTTCCAGGTCCGATTATCACTATATCGGATTTTGAAATCTCTTCTATTACCTTTGGAAAAGGCCTTGCAGGCTTGCTAAGACCTATTTCTTTTATCTTTCCATTTTTCTTTGTTATATTGCTCTCGCCAGTAACAATGCTTCCATCCGACATCTGTGCGACAAGTTGAACAGATTCTTCGGTCACCGGAAGCACCTTCCCCTTTATCGCGAGAATTGAAGATATGTTTTCTATCGCAGCAGGAAAACTTCCATTTATCTTTGTAAGCGCGGCTATTATAAGATTGCCGAGGCTTTGATCTTTAAACCTTGTTCCTTCCAGAAATCTGTACGCCATTATTTGGGCCATCAAAGATTCGTCTTGAGCAAGAGCGACGATGTTATTTCTTATATCGCCAGGAGGAAGGATTCCGAACTCTTCTCTTATGATGCCAGAACTTCCGCCATCGTCCATGACCGTCACGACGGCTGTTATCTCTACCTTCTCAAATTTTTTTAAACCTCTTAGCAATGTTGAAAGTCCTGTTCCTCCTCCAAATGCCACGATTTTCAATTTTTTTCACCTCTGGATGTCTCTGTGGGAGACACGAATCTCTACCTCTTTTTCAAGAATTTTGGCAATTTGATTGACCAAATAAACAGATCTATGCCTCCCACCGCTACACCCGATGCCAATGTGTATCACACTCTTTCCTTCTCTCGAATAATTTTTTATCGCTATTTTTATTATCTCAGTTATCTTTTCCGTGTATTCCTTTACAACGTCGAATTTTTCAAGGTATTCTATGACTTCTGGATCATTTCCGGTTTTCAAACTCAAAGACTCAATGTAGTAAGGATTTGGCAGAAATCTTGCATCGAAGATGAAATCTGCTCCAAGCGGCAGACCATATTTAAAGCCAAAAGATTCAAGAAAGATCTTCAAAACTCTTTCGTACTTTCCTTCGGTAAGGGCTATTATCTCGCTTCTCAACTGGTGCGTGTTCATAAGCGAGGTATCAACGACATAATCGGCTATTTCTCTTATATCGCGCAGAAGTTCTCTCTCCTGCTTTAGAAGTTTCTCTATTTGCTGATCGTCTTTTTCCGCGAGTGGATGGCGTCTTCTCGTGAGATTGTAACGGTTTATGAGCACGTCATCTTTGGCATCGAGAAATATTATTTTTATCGTTATTCCTTTTGATCTTAGGCTTTCTATCACGCTTTTTATCTCTCCAAGCATCCTGCCGGCCCGGACATCGACTATTGCGGCTATCTTCTTGCCGTCAAGAGAGGATTCCATCAAAGACAGCATACCAACGATAAGGCCGGGCGGAACATTATCCATACAAAAATATCCGGCATCTTCCAAAGCACCGAGTGCCGTTGTCTTACCAGCCCCAGACATTCCAGAGATCAGGACAAATTCAGACGCCAATTTTCTTTCCTTTCTCTATCTTTTCTGTAAGTTCGGCTATCTGCTTTTTTAGTGTAAGATTTTCCTCGAGCGTGTTAAGAAGCATCATCAAAAAGAAATATTCATTTCCGTATTTTTGTATTTCCTGTGAATGACTTGCAAAGTTCATCTTGATCTCGTTTAAAATCTCATCGATTTGATTTTGCGGATCGCCGGTTTCAAATTTGTAACTCTTATTTCCAAGTTCAAAGGTTATTGTCCTCTTCATCAGAGATAACACTCTCCTTTTTATTTAAATTGAGAATATTTTGAAGTTTCTTGATCAGAACTTCGACTCTGACGCTTTGTGCATTTAACATCTCTTTTAATTCGTTATTCTCTGCTTTGAGGCTTTCAATCTCGAAATTCAGATTTTGAATATCTTTGAATAAATTTTCTCTTTCACTTAAAAGTTGATCGACGGCTTCTTCAAGTTTTTTGAAGACATCCTCCACGAGATCACCTCATCATGATTTTACCAGATCAAAGGATTATTTTTTCAAAAAATGCAGCATTCGTCTTGAAAAATAAGATTAAATCCTCTTTTTTGAAGAAGATCGATCATCAATTCAGATACCTGAGTTAGGGTATTAAAACCACTTTCAACTGCCAATTCCGCAATTCTGTCGCGAAGATCACCCTTTGGATACATACATCCAAGATTCAACTCGCACTTGAATTTTTCTCTTGCGTAATCAAAGACTGACTTTATCTCCTCTATTTTCGGAGGCTGGCATTTTTCGAATAGGGTATGAGGTGTTGGAATGAAGACGAGAAAGACTATTTTTTTGAAATCATAATGTGAAAGTATATCGATGGCTTTGTATTCATGACCAATTCTGCCACAATCAAGGCCTACTGTTATGTGGGGATAGACCTTATCCGTTATCTTCATCAATATTTCGATAGATCTTACATAATCTTTAACCGTCGCATTGAGATTGTAAACTCTTTTTATAACGTCATCATCACCAACAAAATCGAAGGAGATGGCATCAGCGAGTTTTAATATGGAAATGTCGTCGTGAATAAGGCCTGTGTGAAAATTCAATTTGAATCTTTTCTTTAGAGATTCTATTTCATCTTTATGTTCGGAAAGTGGGACCTCTCCGTTTATTTTTGATCCCCCGCTCACAAGAAGACTTTTAGCAGACGGGGGTATTTCATCTATTTTGTTTATCGGAATCATTCCTTCAAGGTAATGGCGACCGCAATGCTTGCAATTAAGTTGACAAACCGTTCCCGTTACGCTAACGGAAACGGTTGATCTTAACTTTACAATCTTTATATCTCTCAAATCTTTACATCTCTTAGATACTTTGCGGCTTCTTCGGGCAGGGTGGGATTTATGTAAAATCCGGATCCCCATTCGAAGCCGGCGAGTTTTGTAAGTCTTGGAACTATTTCAAGATGCCAATGATAATATTCTTTTCCGTCCCCACGCGGAGTTCCGGTGTGAATCATGAAATTGTACGGAGGATCATCGAGGGCTATCTTCATTTTTAAAAGGACATTTTTGAGTATGGCGGCAAAACTCTTAACATGGGGCTCATCTATCTCTCCAAAGTCATATTGATGGACCTTGGGAAGAATCCATGTCTCAAATGGCGCGCGAGAAGCATACGGTGCAAAGGCGAGAAAATCGTCATTTTCCTCTATTATACGCGTATTTTCCATCTTTTCTTCCTGAATTACATCGCAGTACACACATCTTTCACGAAATTCATAATACTCCTTTGATCCTTCCATCTCTTGAAGGACAAGACTTGGAAGGATGGGGGTTGCTATTATCTGGGAATGTGAATGTTCCAAAGATGCACCGGCATCTGCACCGTAGTTTTTAAAGATTAAAACGTACTTTATATTCGGGTCTTTGAATATCGCCTTATACCTTTCAACGTAAGCCCATATGACTTCCTGAACCTGTTTGTATTCAAGAGTGGCAAGAGTCGCATTGTGATCGGGCGTTTCTATGACTATCTCGTGGGCGCCAAAGCCTGACATAGAATCGTATATACCATGGCCGAGCCTTACAGGTTGAATCTTTGGATCGAGCGCCGGAAATTTGTTTGGTACGACCCTTATCCACCAGCCGGGAGTATTTGGCTCAGTATTTGCGGGCCTGAATGCCATTATTTCCGGAGGGGTTGTCGATTCATTTCCAGGATCAAAAGGGCAAAATTTCGAGACCTTTTCTACAGGAGGTTTGGCAAAATCGTGCGGCCTTTTTGATCTTTCCGTCGAGATTATGACCCAACTTTTTGTTATGATATCTTTCCTTAATTCCGGCATTTTATCACCTTGCTTTTGAAAGTTCGTAGAGTTTAATGTACTCCGAGGCAGATCTTTCCCAAGAAAGATCCATACTCATCGCGTTTTTTATAAGCGTAACCATGTAATCATCAACGTTATAATAGTACAGGGCCCTGGCAATAGCCTTCAAAAGATGGGCAGGATCGTAATTTTTGAATCCAAATCCATTTCCAGATTTCCCGTCGAATTCTTTAACGGTGTCTGCAAGTCCTCCTGTGTACCTTACTATCGGTATTGTACCATACCTAAGGCTGTACATTTGGCCAAGACCGCACGGTTCATATCTGGATGGCATAAGGAAAAAGTCAGATCCGGCGTATATTCTCTGGGCAAGATTTATGTCAAATCCGATCTTAACGGCAACCTTTTGCGGGAATTCCTTTGAAAGATCCAAGAAGGCCTTTTCGTATTTGGGCTCTCCAGTTCCAAGCAGAATGAAGTTTATATCACAGGAAGCGACGACGTATTTCATTATGTCATCGACCAAATCAAGGCCCTTTTGATCGAAAAGTCTGCTTACCAGACCTATCACGGGTTTCTTTTCGCTTTCTTTCAGTCCCATCTCTTTTTGAAGGTATAACTTGTTCTTTTTCTTTCCATCGAGAGAATTCAAATCGTAATTGTATGGTATGCGTTTGTCAGTTTTTGGATCATTTTCTACATAATCTATGCCGTTAAGGACTCCGTAGAGCACATCCTTTCTAAGTTGTAAGACTCCTTCGAGTTTTTCGCCGTATTCTGGGGTTTTTATCTCTTCGGCGTACGTTGGGCTTACGGTATTCACTATGTTGGAAAATAAGATGCCACCCTTCATGAAATTTATCTTTCCGTAAAACTCTATCCCGTCCATGTTGTAAAGATAATCCGGCAATCTCGCAAAGTCGAGATAGGATTTATCGAAAAGGCCCTGGTATCCAAGATTGTGAATCGTGTAAACTGTCGAAGTGTTCGAAAAGATCGGATCGTCTCTGTATAAACTCTTCAGGTAAACGGGAAGCAATCCGGTCTGCCAGTCATTGGAATGTATTACGTCGAAATGTGCGCCCATTCTTTTTATCGACTCTATAACTGCCTTGGTAAAGAAGATAGCCTGCTGGCCACCATCTGGCGATCCGTAAACCTCTTCAGAAGAAAAATAGTAATCATTTGATATGAGGTAGACAGGTATACTTGTACCGGGTAAGTTGGTTCTAAACAGAGATGCCTTTTGATCTGTATTAAGTCCTGTGTCAAATTGATCAAAGACTTTTTCTAATTGCAGGTTGAATTTCTCGATGTTCTTCTTAACAACTTTGTGGTATGGCATGAAAATTTCGACATCCACACCCTTGGATGTCAGGGCCTTTGGAAGAGATCCGGCCACATCTGCAAGACCTCCAACCTTGGCAAGTGGATAAACTTCAAAAGACACAAAAGCAACCTTCACTTTTTATCATTCCTTTCATATTTTTTCTTCTTTTATTATTGAATTGTAAGTTATCTCGTTTACATCCAAAATCTTTGAAAGTTCCTTTGCATTTTTCCCCTCAACCCTTATTATCGCGACTCTTTCTCCTATATTCTTTGCGGGATAGATGAGAACCGACAAAACATTCATCGAATGAAGGTAGAGCACATCGAGTACATGCTTTAGAGATCCCGGCGTGTCTTTAAGTTCCACCTCAAGTCTTATTCCGCCTTCACCGAATCCGGCCATCTGGGTAAAAGCATCAAGAATGTCGAAGATAGATATGACTCCTACAATTTCATCTTCAGAAATAACCGGGAGTAATTCAAAATCAGATTCAAGAAAAAAAACGGCCGCTTCATCAAGAGTGTCCTGTGGACTCAAAGTATAAGGAATTTTGAGAATGTAATTTGAAGCGGGCAACGAATCATTTATTCCAAGAATCTCTTCAGATCTTACAATGCCTTCAAATCTTTTTTGCGTTGCAACTATGCAACAATTTGATCTGTACTTCCTTAAGATCTTTTTAACGTCACCAACAGAAGCATTTTTATCAACCATGGCAAAGTCTTTTTTCATCCACTCTTCTATTATCATCATCTTCTCTCCTTTCCCACAAATAAGATCATACAACAAAAATGTTAAAAACAAAAATTCAAAGCAAATTTAAGATAATTTGCAAAAATTGAAGATAGAAACCTTTAATCACATTTTATTGCTTTAAACACTTAAAAATTGCTGTAAATGTGCTTATTGGTTTTCTCTAAAGAGTGGTCTTTCAAGAATGTAAAAAATGACAAAGGTTGCAATTGTGAGAATCGAACCAAGCGCTTGAGCCTCTGGCACATGCATTGATGAAAATAGCCTGTAAGCGCTTATCGAGATGGTTGGAAATTCTGGATTATAAAGCACCATCGTCGCGCTCATCTCACCCATTGAAATTGCAAATGCAAAAAAGAAGGTAGATATTACCTGTGGCTTTAAAATCGGAATTCTTATCATTGTTAACCTCTGAAACCAATTTGCTCCATCTACGGAAGCGGCTTCATCTATCTCTTTTGGAAATCTCTGCCAGCCGGACAAAAAGATTTGGAAGCCTATTGGAAATGAAAGTATCGTGTATATTGGAATGATCTCAGATGGAAAATTGATAGGGATCCAATTTTGAAGTACCAAATATCCAAATGCGAGTATCACGGGAGAGATTGCAAGAGAAGAGGTAAAGATTATATCAAAAAGTTCGCTTTTTATCTTGTTAACGGCATAAGATGAAGTTATCGAAAGGATTACCGTTAGAAATGCCGATGATAATGAAAAAATGCCGGTCCACAAGATCGCGGCAATAACGGAATTTCCTATATAAGGATTCATCTTTCCAGAGAAGAGGTGTTCTATCCACTCGAGCGTAAATGTTGAATTTTGAAAGTTCCAAAAACCGGCAAATACCTGCGAGATTATCGGTCCGAAAACGAAGACGGTTACTCCCGCTAAATAGAGAAATCCCCACCGTGGAAATTTGGAATTCGAATGTGAAACTTCCTGCGAAAATATTCCCGCCCTTTTTCTTAAAATACCTAAGACAGAAACTACCGATCCTATCAAAGTTATCTGTAAGATCGTTAAATCCATCGCTCCTCTAAAATCGACGAGCGTCGTTAGGTACATGTATATCTGGACTTCAATCGTTGAAAATTGTGCACCCCCTATGACAAGGACAACGGCAAAGGAAGTAAAACAATATATGAAGGTCAAAATCAAAGCACTCACTACCGAAGGCAATATGATTGGAAATTCTATAAATAAGAAACTTTTGAATTTAGAAGCCCCGTCTATTCTCGCCGCTTCGGCGTAAACGGGATCGAGATTTGAGATCGCACTTCCGACTATCATCATTGTAAGAGGAAAATTGTAAAAGGCATTTCCCATCATAACTCCGAGAAGGGTAAAGAGCGGCTCAAACCTTACATGAAAGATTGGCCAAAGAAAGTATGAATTGAATATACCGTTATGTCCAAAAAAGGAGATAAATCCAAGAGTCATCGAAATTGAAGGCATTACAAATGGTACCGTTGAAAGCGCCGCAAATATTCCTTTGAATCTAAAACGGGTTCTTCCTAAGAGATAAGCGCCAGGAAGACCCATTGCAAAAGACATCAAGGTCGAAAGAAGGGCCTGATAAAGCGTGAATTCGAATATTCGAAGGTTAAGCGAATTGAAAACAGAGGTTCCTGTTTTGTAGGTATAGACAAATAAAATTATAATCGGTAAAAGGTAAAAGACCGCCGTGAAGATCGCGGCGGGCAAAAGTGAAAGGACATACCTTCTTTTCATTTAATTATTATCTGCGTCCATTCGTTTATCCATTTTGAAAGCGAAGTCTTTATCTCTTCCATTGGTATAGTCACAGTCTTTGTTATCGCAGGAGCATGATCGATGAATACTTTGGGAAGAGGTACATCTGTTACCGGATACATCCATTGATTAAGTGGAACTGCGCTTTGAAAATCTTTTGAAAGTACAAAATCGATGAATTTTTGCGCAAGAGAAAGATGTTTTGTACCCTCAACTATCCCCGCGTACTCTACCATGACATACGCTTCATCATTTGGAATGATAACTCCTATATCCGAACCGTTGTAATAATAGTAGTTGTAGGCTTCATCAGTTGCAAAACTTACCATCATTTTGGCCTCTCCATTTTCGATCATCTGAAATGCCGTATCCCATCCGCTCGTTATGGTTTTTATGGTTGGCATAAGTTTTTGCCAGTAATCTTGCCATTTATTTCCGTATATACCTATGGTCCAAAGCAGGAAATCAAGACCAGTTGTAGAGGTTCGCGGATCCTCTATTACAAGCATGTGCGCATACTTGGGACTTAAAAGTTCATCAAAAGTTTTTGGAGGATCTTTAAGACTTTTGCTGTAATCTATGGCGAGAGCGCCGTAATCAAAAGGAATAACCCTGTAGAGCGGGTCTATCAAAAATGATTTATTCACGACACTTGCGATGTCAGTTGGCTTGTAAGGGATGAGTAGATTTTGATCGAGTACTTCCGGAATCTGACTTTGAGACAGGCCAATGACAACGTCCGCTTTTGGATTTGATTTTTCAAGAATTAATCTGCCTACAAGACTCCCGCTACTCATTGATACAAATTTGATATCGCAATTGTACATCTTCTCGAAGATAGGTTTTATCTCATTTCCTATTCCTGAGATAAAACTACTGTAGGTATAAATGGTCAGAGTTTCTGAAAATCCTACAATCGCCATCAAAGTTACGATGGTAAAGATCGCGATTTTCTTCATCAATATTCACCTCCCAAAAAATTAAAGCCGTCCCAAAC
>CAYSSO010000026.1:20430-26728 GCA_964433875.1 uncultured Mesoaciditoga sp. | reverse complement strand
TTTTCCCTCCTTTCATTCTTCTTCCTTACTTACACCCCTATATTATATGCACACCGTAGATTAGAATAATAATTCGATGTGATAAAATAAAATAAAGGAGAGGTGATGATCTTGTCAGATCAGTGGATATACATTAAAGATCTAAAGGATCATGTCGGAGAGCATGTTGAGATTAAAGGATGGCTTTTTAACAAAAGATCGAGTGGTAAAATTCACTTCTTGCAGATAAGAGATGGTACCGGATTTGTCCAAGGGATAGTGGAAAAAAGCACCTTGGGCGAAACTTTCGATCTCGCAGAAAATCTCAGAATAGAATCAAGTCTTAGCGTAAAGGGAAGGGTAAGAAAGGACGAAAGATCTCCGTATGGATACGAGATAGATGTTGATGGCATAAAGATATATCAGATACCATCAGAGGATTATCCGATCTCGAAGAAAGAACATGGAATAGACTTTCTCATGAGCAATCGACATCTGTGGCTTAGATCTCAAAGGCAGTTTCACATTCTCCACGTTAGAAACGAAGTTATATGGGCCGTAAGGGAATTTTACAGAAATAACGACTTTATTCTTATAGATACGCCTATTTTGACTGGCGCTATCGGAGAGTCGGCCGGAGAATTGTTTAACATTGATTATTTCGATCTTGGAAAGGCATATTTGACCCAGACCGGGCAGTTATATCTCGAGGCGGCCGCAATGGCTTTCGGAAAGGTCTATAATCTCGGGCCTACCTTTAGGGCAGAGAAATCAAAAACGAGAAGGCATCTAACCGAGTTCTGGATGAATGAAGCCGAAGTCGCCTATTACACCTCGAGCGATAATATGCACCTTCAAGAGGAACTCGTATCTTACGTGGTTGGGCGTGTTCTTGAAAGGGCCGGCGATCATCTAAAAGCCCTCGAAAGGGACACGAAACCTCTCGAAAAGGTTCAGATGCCATTTCCAAGAATCTCTTACGATGAAGGAGTGAAATTGCTCCAGAAAAAGGGATTTGACATAAAATGGGGAGACGATATAGGTGGAGACGAAGAAACAGCCATAAGCGAGGAATTTGACAGACCCGTTATGGTATACAATTATCCAAGAAATATAAAGGCATTTTATATGCAGCCGGATCCGCAAAGGCCTGAAGTTGTGCTTTGCGATGATATGCTCGCGCCAGAAGGGTATGGAGAGATAATAGGGGCTTCCGAGCGTATAAATGATCCTGATCTACTTATGGAAAGAATAAAAGAATTCAATTTGCCGGCCGAATCTTATGACTGGTACATAGATCTTAGAAAGTACGGTAGCGTTCCGCACAGCGGATTTGGAATGGGCATCGAAAGACTTGTCGCGTGGATTTGCAAACTTGAGCATATAAGAGAAGCGATACCGTTCGCAAGAACGATATACAGAATTCACCCGTGAGGTTGAAATGGCAAGATTACTTTCTTCAGAGCCACAAAAAGAAGATGATTCTCTCATCTCTCTGAGACCTTCCAAATTAGACGATTACATAGGACAGAATAAGATAAAGTCAAGGCTCGAAGTGGCCATAAAAGCCTCTTCAATGAGAGGAGAGGTGCTTGATCACATTCTCCTTGCCGGCCCGGCAGGACTTGGGAAAACAACGCTCGCTATGATAATTGCAAATGAAGTCGGGGGAAATTTGCGCATGACAAGCGGACCCGTTATAGAAAGACAGGGTGATCTCGCCGCCATACTCACCTCTTTAAATTCAAAGGATGTGCTCTTCATAGACGAGATACACAGATTGCCGCACCCGGTCGAAGAGGTACTCTACTCTGCAATGGAAGATTTTCAAATAGATGTTATAGTTGGAAAGGGCCCGGGCGCGAGAAGCGTAAGGCTTTCAGTAAGTCCTTTCACGCTCGTTGGCGCAACAACGCGTAGCGGTCTGCTTACTTCCCCTTTAAGAAACAGGTTTGGAATGATCTTCGAGATGGACTTTTACACGATAGAAGAACTCGCACGGATAGGAAAAAGGACGGCCCAGTTGCTCGGCGTGAAGATAGACGATAAAGGTGCTATCGAGATTGCAAAAAGGGCAAGGGGAACGCCAAGGGTTATGAATAGATTTGTCAAGAGAATAAGGGATTTTGCAACTGTAAAGGGGAAGGACGTGCTCGATTCCGAAATCATCGAGGAGGCCTTTGAGTCGATGCAGATAGACAAAAATGGTCTTGACGAAATGGACATAAAAATACTCTCAAAGATAGCGCACGATTACAGAGGTGGCCCGGTAGGCCTCAACGCATTGGCGGCAAGCGTTGGCATAGAGGCAGAGACCATTAGCGAAGTCTACGAACCTTTTTTGCTTCAGGGAGGGTTCATAGCAAGAACTTCGAGGGGAAGGATTATGACCCAAAAAGGGTATTCGGTTTTAGAAGAATCTTTGATTTGAAAGGATGTGAACGATGTTTGCCATTGCCAATCTCATTTACGCTATAGCGGTTATTTTGAACATAGTTGTCATCTTTTTCATGATCGTCCTAATAATAGACGGGATTCTGAGTTTCATACTTCCTTATGGTTTTCCCTTAAGAAGGATCTTTGATGAAATATCTGATCCGATCCTAAGGCCATTTAGAAGATGGATACACCCATTTGGATACATAGACTTTACGCCATTCGTCGTTTTTCTTATTCTCATCTTCATCCAGTTATTTGTCGTTAACTCTCTTTTTGATCTCAGCGTGGTGTTAAGAAGATGAGTTTCGATGGAATAGCGATCCTTGCGAATGAAAAGAATGCCGATGCCGTAAAGGCCGCAAGGGCGCTTAGAGAAAGAATCGAAAAAAAATTTCCAATATTTGAGAAAGAATCGATCACCTCCAATTCTTTGGTCTTCATCCTCGGTGGTGATGGAACTGTTCTGAGATATTCAAAAAGCGTTGTGGACAAGAATCCTTTAATCGTAGGAATAAACTTCGGTCATCTGGGCTTTTTGAGTCCTTACGATTTCAAAGATATCGACACATTTTTAAAAGACATCTTCAATGGAAATTTTTACGTTATGAAAAGAAACCTTTCAATGGTCTCTGGTGGATTCGGAAAGCATTTATTCCTCAACGATTTTGTGATCCAGCGCGATATTCATTCGCACTTGATAAGTGCCACCGTAAGTATAGATGGTGTAGTGATGGGATCTATAATTTGTGACGGAATACTCGTCTCAACCCCGACCGGATCAACCGCTTACAACCTCTCAGCGGGCGGTCCAATCATCGATCCAAAGGCATCAGTCCTCTCGATAGTTCCAATGATGGCTCATACGCTTTTGAAAACACCCGTCATAGTCTCAGCCGAAAGAAAAATAGAAATAAAGATCAATCCGAGAAACGAAGAAAGTTACTTTGTACTCTCAGACGGAGATATAATAAATCAATACAAGGGCACAGAGGCCTTTGAAATCACGGGAACGGAAAAGCATGTTAATTTTATCTGCGGTTATTCAAAAGACTTCTTCAAAATAGTGAACCAAAAACTCGCATGGGGAGCGCGTGATGGATTTGGAGAATACCTTGATTGATTCAAAATACGAATATTACGAACATGCCCTCGATTCTATGATCGAAGGAGTTATAATGGTAAATTCAAGGGCCGAAGTTATTTTCATAAACAAAGCGGCACGTCAGATTCTTCAAATAGAGGCTATCGATTATGTCGGGAAAAATGTTGTAGATGTAGTGCCAAACACAAGACTTCAAAATGTCGTCGAAAGCAAAAAGCCAGAGATAGATCAAGTCCAAAACATAGGAAAAACCAAGATAATAACCTCTCGAATACCCCTTTTAGACGATCAAGGAAATCTAAAAGGCGCTATTGCCGTCTTTAGGGACATCACAGAAATTCAGAAAATGGCCGAAGAGGTTACAGATCTAAGGCGCATCCGCTTAATGCTCGAAAAAATAATAGAATCGACAGACGACGCGATAAGTGTCGCTGATAAAGATGGACGTGTTGTCATGGTAAACCGTGAATACACCAAATTGACAGGCTTCAACGAAGATGAGGTTATAGGAAAGCCGGCAACGATAGATATAGCCGAAGGCGAGAGCGTTCATATGATGGTTGCAAAGGAGAAGAGGCCGATTTTGGGGCACAGGCTAAAGGTTGGCCCGATGAAAAAGGATGTCATCGTTGACGTAACCCCGCTTTTTGTCGATGATAGGTTCGTCGGAAGTGTTGGAGTCATTCACGATGTTTCAAAGATACTCTCATTGAGCCGTGAACTCGAAGAAGCGAATAGAATGTTAAGAAGGCTTAAGGCAAAGTACACCTTTGATGATATAATAGGAAATGGGCGCGCCATGCAGATAGCCATAACGCAGGCAAAAAAGGTTGCGCCAACAAAGGCCACTGTGCTTTTAAGAGGGGAATCTGGAACGGGAAAGGAACTTTTTGCCCACGCGATCCATAACGCAAGCGACAGAAGGAATAATCCATTCGTCAGTGTCAACTGTGCCGCTCTCCCCGAAGGTATTCTCGAATCGGAACTTTTTGGATACGAAGAAGGTGCCTTTACGGGAGCCCGAAAGGGTGGAAGAATAGGACTGCTTGAAGAGGCAAATGGAGGTACTTTGTTTTTGGACGAGATAGGCAAAATGGAATTGACAGTTCAATCTAAGTTTTTGAGATTCTTACAGGAAATGGAGATAACAAAACTCGGCAGTTCAAAGACAAAGCGTCTTGACGTGAGAATTATATCTGCCACCAACATAGATCTTGAAGAGATGGTAAAGGCGGGAAAGTTTATACCAGACCTTTATTACAGGATAAATGTTGTGCCGATATACATTCCACCCTTAAGAGAGAGAGCAGAAGACATAGAGCCTCTTGTCAGGTACATAATAAGAAAGTTAAATCAGGAATATGGAAGGGCTGTTAACGGCATTTCACATGATGCGCTAAGGGTTATAAAGAGCCTTCCGTGGCCGGGAAATGTTAGAGAACTTGAAAATTTCATAGCCCGCGCCATGATAAATATGGATATAAGCGAAAGAGAGATAAAACTTTCTTCTCTTCCTCCATATTCGGGCACCTACAAAGGGCCTCTAAAGCATGATGGATTGAAGAAAGCTCTTGCCGCCTACGAAAAGAGTTTGATAGAGGAATCTCTAAAGGCGAATAACGGAAATAGAAAAGAGACGGCGAAGAGTTTAGGAATAAGTTTAAGAACTCTTTTTTACAAAATGGAACAGTACCAGTTAAAGTGAGGAGGCATTAAAATGAAGGACATGTGGGAAGAGGTAAAGAGCGTCGATCCAGAAATTTACGATGTTATTCACAAAGAACTCGAAAGGCAAAGAAATGGACTTGAACTTATAGCCTCTGAAAATTTCGTCTCAAAGGCCGTTTTGCAGGCTATGGGAAGCGTGCTTACCAATAAATACGCCGAAGGGTATCCCGGAAAGAGGTATTACGGCGGATGCGAAATCGTCGATATCGCCGAGAATTTAGCCAGAGACAGGGCGTGTGAGTTGTTCGATGCCGAATACGCGAATGTCCAACCTCATTCTGGCTCTCAGGCAAATATGGCCGCTTACATGTCTCTCGCAGATCCAGGCAGCGTTATAATGGGACTTTCTTTGACTCAGGGTGGCCATCTTACTCACGGATCGCCCGTTAACTTTTCGGGGAAACTTTACAAAGTAATTCCATACGGTCTTAATCCAGATACCGAGACGATAGATTACGATCAGGTTAGAGCCCTCGCTATTGAGAATAAACCAAAGATAATAATAACCGGCGGTAGCGCGTACCCAAGAATTATAGATTTCAAGCGTTTCAAAGAAATTGCCGACGAAGTGGGAGCATACCTTGTCGTCGACATGGCGCATTTTGCCGGTCTTGTTGCGGCAAAGATTCATCCAAATCCTGTCGAATACGCCCATGTAGTTACATCAACAACGCATAAAACCTTAAGAGGTCCCCGTGGTGGATTGATACTTGCCAAAAAAGATTTCGGAAAGCAGATAGACAAAACGATCTTCCCTGGTACGCAGGGAGGGCCGTTAATGCATATAATAGCGGCCAAAGCCGTCTGCTTTAAGGAAGCAATGACGCAGCAATTCAAAGATTATCAAAAACAAATAGTCAAAAATGCGGCCCATCTTTCGAAGGCCCTTTCCGAAAGAAAGATAAGGATCGTCTCTGGTGGTACAGACACACATCTTATGCTTGTTGATCTTGTCGATACAGGCCTCACCGGTAAAGAGGTAGAGAACTTACTCGGTGAGATTGGTATAACTGTCAACAAAAACACGATTCCAAGAGAGCAAAGACCACC
>CAYSSO010000026.1:0-20420 GCA_964433875.1 uncultured Mesoaciditoga sp. | reverse complement strand
GCGGCCGCCAACGATAACGAGTGGAATAAGAATAGGAACGCCGGCCGTTACCACCCGCGGGATGAAAGAGAATGAAATGGAGGAAATAGCGGACATAATCGCATCTGTAATTCATAATCCTTCCGATCAGAATAAGCGCGTCGCCAAGGAGCGCGTTGAGGTATTATGCAAAAAATTCCCGCTTTACCCGGATATTCTTTGAGAGGGGGTGTATCTTTTGAAGGTTCTCGGATTGATCCTCGCCGGTCAAAAGGGAGAAAACCTTGGGAAATTGACAAACAGAAGGGCCTCTGCGGCCGTTCCAGTTGCCGGTAAGTATCGCGCCATCGATTTCACGCTCTCGAATATGGTAAGGGCCGGAATAAGGAAGATCGGCGTACTTACCCAGTACAATCCTCGAAGCCTTATGGACCATCTCGGTTCCGGAAGGGAATGGGATCTTGACAGGAAAAATGGCGGGCTTTACATTCTTCAACCCTACGTGAGCGAAACAAGTCAGTTATGGTACAGAGGGACAGCAGATGCGATCCACCAGAACATAACGGTTTTAAGAAGAGGAGAAGAGGATTACGTTTTGATAGGATCAGG
This sequence comes from uncultured Mesoaciditoga sp., assembly GCA_964433875.1. GTDB lineage: Bacteria > Thermotogota > Thermotogae > Mesoaciditogales > Mesoaciditogaceae > Athalassotoga. The sequence continues at coordinate 19,832 of CAYSSO010000026.1, read as the reverse complement.
AGATCACATATACAACATAGATTTCACCCCGCTTTTTAAATATCACATGGCCACCGCTGCCGATATAACGATCTTGACAAAATCTTCTTTCGGATACGATCCCGCTATGTACGGTACGATTAAGGTCAATGAAAATAATAGGATAACTTATTTTGTCGAAAAAGACAAAGAAAATCCAGGAGATATGCTGAATTTGGGTGTTTATTTCATGAACAAAAAATTGATGATGGACCTTCTTTACTCAACCGTGCCAAACGGAAAGTATGATCTTGTAAAAGACATAATCATTCCGAACATCAATAACCTTAACATCATGTCTTACGAATTCTCTGGATACTGGAGAAATATAAAAAAGTCCCTTACAGAGTACAAAAAGGTCAATATGGACATGCTCAATCCAGATATTTTGAATGAACTCTTCTCTCCGCAAAGAAAGATATACACAAAACTCAAGGATCTCGCTCCTCCGAAGATCACATCAACTGGATCGGTGACAAATTCGATAATCGCGGATGGATGTATAATATCTGGGAGAGTTACGAATAGTGTGCTTTTCAGAAATGTTAACGTCAAGGCCGGCGCATACGTTGAAGATTCCGTTATCATGGAGGGATCTGTCATAGAAGAGGGGGCAAAGGTAGTTAACTGCATCCTCGACAAAAATGTCACCATAAGAAGTGAAAAATCCTATGTCGGATATGAAGAACCCCTTATTTTTGAAAAATGGCAGGTTGTTTGAGAGGGGTGTGATAATATGAATGAAATTGTGGCGATGATACTTGCGGGAGGTCAAGGCACAAGGTTGGGAGTTCTTACCGAAAATGTGGTCAAGCCCGCAGTTCCATTTGGAGGAAAGTACAGGATCATAGATTTTACCCTCTCGAATTGTGTGAACTCTTCTATATACACTGTTGGCGTCCTCACCCAATACAGGCCAAGAGTTTTAAGCACGCATTTGGGCGTTGGAAGAGATTGGGACATGGACAGAAAAACGGGGGGGCTTTTCATTCTCTCGCCATACGCTGCTTCCACAGAAGGAGAATGGTACAAGGGAACGGCACATGCAGTTGCGCAAAATATAGACTTCATAGATCAGTTCTCTCCAAAGTACGTTCTGATACTTTCAGGAGATCACGTCTATTCGATGGATTACAATGAGATGCTTGATTTTCACATCTCAAAAGGTGCAGATGCGACGATTTCGTGCATAAGAGTGTCGCTTTCGGAGGCTCACAGGTTTGGAACGGTTATAACGGATAACATATCGAGAGTAAAAGAGTTCGAAGAAAAGCCAAAAAAGCCGAGATCTCAACTCGCCTCGATGGGGATATACATATTCAACTGGCCTTTGTTAAGAGAGATTCTCATAAAAGACTCAAAGGATGAAAGTTCTTCGCATGATTTTGGAAAGGATATAATGCCAAATCTTGTCTCTCAAAAGGCCATTTACGCTTACGAATTCGAAGGATACTGGAGGGACGTAGGGACGATAGACGCTTTTTGGGAGGCAAATATAGACCTTACGAGGTCTATGCCGGCTTTGAATCTTTACGATCCGAATTGGAGATTTTACACGCACAGCGCGGAGATGCCACCGGCATTCTTTGGGCCTGACGCAAAGGTGCTTAATTCTTTAACGAGCGAAGGATGCATCGTGAACGGGACGACGGAAAGTTCTGTACTTTTTCAGGGTGTAACTCTCGGACGCGGATCCTATGTCAAAAATTCCGTGATAATGACAAATGTCAAAATAGGTGAAAATTGTCTTATCGAAAACGCGATAGTAAGCGAGAATGTCGTGATAGGAAATAACTGTCAGATAGGAATTGGAGAGAATGCCCCAAATGAAAAGTATCCTAACATATACAATTCTGGAATAAGTGTTATAGGAGAATGCGTTGTTGTCGGAGACAACGTAAAAATCGGGAAAAATGCGTCTATCGGCAATTTTTTGAACATGGAAGAGATGAAAGTCAAGGAAGTTCCGAGTGGTAAAAATCTCAGGTCAGATAGCCTTGCCTGATATGGCCTTTTATGATATAATCTATTTTGTGCATTTGCCAGCGTAGCTCAACCGGTAGAGCAACTCATTCGTAATGAGTAGGTTTAGGGTTCGAGTCCCTACGCTGGCTGTGTTTTTAAAGAGGTGATAAGGTGAAATTCTTTCTCATAAGCGATAACATCGATACCTACACCGGAATGAGGCTGGCCGGAATAAATGGCGTGGTATTACACGAAAAAAATGAGATCATTTCCAAGATCTCCGAGGTCAGAAAAGACAAAGATATAGGCGTGCTTTTGATCACCGAAAAAATATCCGAAATGATCCCTGAAGAACTCGATAAATTGCGCAAATCAAGAACCCTTCCAATAGTGACGGTTATCCCCGATAGACATGGTAGTAGAAGATCGAAAGACTTTTTGACAAAATACGTTCAGGAGGCGATCGGGGTGAAGGTAGGATGAACGTCGAAAAAAAGATTGAGGCATTAAAAAGTTACGTCAAGAACAAAGCGGAAGAAGATGCCGGTTCAATTTTAAAGGATGCCGAGAAAAGGGCAGATGAAATAAGAAAAGCATACCAAGAGCGTGCGACAGAGGAGTACAATCAAATAATAGAATCGGCCAAAAAGCAAATAAAAGAGATAGAAAGATCTGAATTTTCTCAGGCCGAATCGAAGGTTTCAAGAATCCTCATAGAAGGTCAAAAAGACATAATGGAAGATGCCATGGGCCTTCTCAAAGAGAAGATCTTCGAAATTCCTCGTACCTCTGCTTATTCCGATTTGTTTTACAAATTCCTCGAAGACGCCATAAAAGTGCTCGATGCAAAAGAAGTGATCGTCAAGGTCAGAAAAGAAGACAAAGAACTCGCCTCGCAGATGATCAAAAAATTTCCAGGTCTGAATATAACGGTTTCAGACGAAGACGCAAAAATAGCGGGTGGCGTTATCTTACTTTCAAAGGATGGAAAATCAATCGTCGAAAACTCACTCGAGAACAAGGTAGAAGAACTCAGACAAGAGTGTCTTTCGGAATTATTTGCCAGATTAAAGGTTAGGTGATCACAATGGACAGAAAAGGAATACTTTATTCGATAAATGGCCCTGTTGTAAAGGCAAGAAATATGACAGGCTTCATGATGCATGAGATGGTCTTTGTCGGAGAGATGAAACTGACCGGAGAAATAATAAGCCTTGAAGGTGACAGCGCGACTATTCAAGTCTACGAAGAGACTACCAATCTAAAACCGGGCGAGGAAGTGCTCGGAACTGGTAATTTGCTTTCCGTGACCCTCGGGCCAGGTCTTATCGGATCGGTCTTCGATGGGATACAAAGACCGCTCGATGTTTTGAAAGCCGCATCTGGAGATTTCATGAAAAGAGGCGTATTCGCAGATCCAATAGATATGAAGAAATCATGGAATGTCCAGATGGAAAAGATCAAGGACGGAGACAGAATTGTTGGCGGTCAGGTAATCGCGACGGTTAAAGAAACAGAATCTGTGGTTCACAAAATAATGGTTCCGCCCAATATCTCGGGGATTGCAAAAAATGTCAAATCTTTCGGTAAATACACCGTTGATACAGTCCTTATGACTGTCCAAACTGAGAATGGAGAAGAGGAAATAAAACTCTACCAGAGATGGCCGGTAAGAATTCCAAGGCCTTATTCGGAAAGACTCGCTCCAAGGGAACCTCTTGTGACGGGTATAAGAGTCATAGACACACTCTTTCCGATAAGCAAAGGTGGAACTGCCGCAATTCCTGGAGGATTTGGAACGGGAAAGACCGTTGTCCAGCACCAACTGGCAAAATGGTCAGACGCCGATGTCATAATTTACATAGGATGTGGAGAGCGCGGGAATGAAATGACCGAAGTGCTTGAGGAATTCCCACAACTGATAGATCCGAGAAATGGAAGGCCTTTGATGGAAAGAACTATCCTCATAGCGAATACTTCAAATATGCCCGTCTCTGCCCGCGAGGCTTCGATATACACCGGAATAACCATGGCTGAATATTTCAGAGACATGGGATACAATGTCGCTTTGATGGCCGATTCAACTTCCCGATGGGCCGAAGCGTTAAGAGAGATATCCGGAAGACTCGAAGAAATGCCGGCCGAAGAAGGCTTTCCACCCTACCTTGCCTCCCGAATAGGAGAGTTTTACGAAAGGGCAGGAAGGGTAAAGACAATAGGAAATGAAGAGAGGATCGGTTCCGTCTCAGTCATAGGGGCGGTTTCTCCTCCTGGAGGAGATTTTTCAGAGCCTGTTACGACCGGTACAAAGAGATTTATAAGATGTTTCTGGGAACTGGACAGACAACTTGCCAACGCAAGACATCACCCTTCGATAAACTGGCTCGACAGTTACAGCGAGTACGCGGTTGAATTGAAGGAGTGGATATCCAAAAATGTCGATCCAAACTTTTACAAAATGCGCGATCGCATAATGCAGATCCTCACAGAAGATGATAATCTTCAGCAGATAATAAAACTTGTCGGTGAGGATGTCCTTCCTGACAATCAGAAATTGACAGTTAGAGTTGCGAATATAATAAAGGTGGGCTATCTCCAGCAAGACGCGTTCAGCGATGTCGACAGTAACTGTCCGCTCAAAAAGCAGGACGCGATGCTTAAAACAATTCTTCATTACGCAGACAGGGCTTCAAAACTCGTTTCAAAGGGAGTGGCCGTCTCCGAGGTTCTCAATGAAGATATAGTCAACACGCTTATGAGAATGAAGGAAAATGTTAAAAGCGATCAATTGGGTGAATTCGATAAGATCGGCAAAAAACTCGATGAATTCTTCGATCAACTCGACAAGAAATACCAAGTAACTGCGGAGGCTTGAATATGCCATCAAAAGAATATGTTGGACTTTCTCAAATAAACGGACCTCTTGTATTCGTTGAAAATCCAAAGGGCGTTGGATACAACGAGGTCGTCGAAATAATAACGGAAAATCAAAGAAGGCTTGGTCAGGTCGTTCAAATAAGCGACAAGATCGCCATGATCCAGGTCTTCGAGGGAACGAGCGGCCTGACCGTGGATAAGACACGCGTTAAATTTCTCGGAAGGCCTTTAATGGTAAAGGTTTCAGACGAAATGCTCGGAAGGACATTCAACGGTATCGGAGAGCCCATAGACAGGGGGCCGGATATTTTAAGCGGAGAGAGCCGCGATATAAATGGTTCTCCTATAAATCCGGCGTCCCGTATGTATCCGAGAAATTTCATACAAACCGGCATCTCTGCAATAGACGCGCTTATGACTCTTATAAGAGGGCAGAAACTTCCCATCTTCTCCGGAAATGGGCTTCCTCACAACAGGATAGCGGTCCAGATAACAAAACAGGCAAAGTTGAAGGGCGAAGAGGCTGGAAATTTTGCCATAGTCTTTGCCGCGATGGGAATAAAGCATGATGAGGCCAATTTCATAAGGGAAAGCCTCGAGCAGTCCGGTGCCATAAAGAACACGATAATGTTTCTGAACCTTGCAGATGACCCGGCAATTGAAAGGATAGCAACCCCGAGAGTTGCTTTGACTGCCGCCGAATACCTTGCCTTTGACAAAAACCTTCACGTTTTGGTCTTGCTTACCGATATGACAAATTACTGTGAGGCTTTAAGAGAACTTGCTACTGCGCGCGGTGAGGTCCCATCGAGAAAAGGATACCCGGGTTATCTTTACAGCGACCTTGCGAGTATATACGAAAGGGCCGGAATGATAAAGGACAAAAATGGCTCGATAACCCAGATTCCAATACTTTCGATGCCCAACGATGACATAACGCATCCAATCCCGGATCTGACAGGATACATAACCGAAGGCCAGATTGTTCTCAACAGAGATCTCAACAGAAAGGGCATATACCCGCCAATAGGCGTCTTGCAATCCCTTTCAAGGCTTATGAAGGATGGCATCGGAAAGGGCTATACAAGAGAGGATCATCCGCACGTATCAAGCCAGTTATTCGCCTCTTACAGCAGGGTTCAAGAGGTAAAGGCGCTTGCCTCGATAATAGGAGAGGAAGAATTGACCGATTCGGATCGAAGATACCTAAGATTCGGCGAAGCGTTTGAGAATGAATTCATAAATCAGGGAGAAGATGAGGACAGATCGATAGAAGAGACCTTAGATCTGGGATGGAAGTTGCTTGGCTACCTGCCGAAGATTGAATTGACGCGTGTAAGCGAGAAAGAAATAGCAGATCATTACAAAGAAATAAAGGAGATATAAGATGGCCCAAGTTTCTCCGACAAAGAGCAAATTGATCGAGACAAAACGTGCCCTTTCTTTGGCGCGGGAAGGGTATGTTTTGCTCGACAAAAAGAGAAATGTCCTTATACGCGAGTTGATGAAATTGATAGATGAAGCACGCGATGTCCAGTCGAGGACTGAGGCGCTTTTCAAAGAGGCTTACGAGGCGTTAATGGAAGCAAATTTGTACTTTGGAATAGAGAATGTACAGGAAATAGGGTTGGGAGTTGAAGAGTTCAGATCCCTTGAAATACGCCTCAGAAGCGTTATGGGAGTCGAGGTCCCAGAGGTCGGGAACGTTGAGCCACAGTTCAATCCCGCTTACGGATATGCAATGACAAATGCCAAATTAGACATTGCAAGAAAAAAATTCATGGAAGTGCTTGCCCTTTCGGCAAAACTTGCCGAAGTTGAGACGGGAGTTTACAGGTTAGCCATCGAGATAAAGAGAACCCAAAGAAGAGTTAACTCTCTCGAATACGTTTTGATACCGAGATATCAAGAGACCGTCAAATTCATAGAATCATATCTTGAAGAGACCGAAAGAGACGATTTTTTCAGAATGAAAAGACTTAAAAGCAGGAGAGAAAGTTGAGAATAGAGAATGTAAAGATAGTCGATCCCTTCTTCACGATAGAAAATGGATGGATAGAGTTCGGCGATAAAATAAATTCTTACGGCTCGATGTCAGGGAAGGCCAAATTCATACTCATGCCAGGCTTCGTTGATACCCATGTCCACGGCGGTGTCGGATACGATTTCATGGACGACTCGATAGATTTTGATGCCCTCGAGAGGCATTTTTTCTCAATGGGAGTGACATCTGTACTTGCCACGACGCTTACGGCCCCCATTGATAAAATAAATCATTCCATCGAAATGATAAGAAAGAGAAGATCATCGAATTCATTTACCCCGTTCGAAGGAATCCACCTTGAAGGACCATTTATCTCTCCTAAACACATAGGAGCCCAAAATCCATCCTTCATTCTTAAAGGGACAGTCGATAACCTGAAAAAAATCATAGAAGGAAATGAAGATCTCGTTAAAGTCATCACGATCGCTCCCGAAGAGTGCGATGAAGATTCAATACTCTATCTTCAATCTAAAGGCATAACCGTGTCGGTGGGCCATTCAGATTCGACTTATGAACAATTTCAGAAGTTTTACAACCTCGGCGTAAAACACATGACTCACTTTTGCAACGCGATGACGCCTCTTCATCACAGAGAGATAGGCCTTGTCGGCGCCGGCCTTTCAAAAGAAGACATCGATCTTGAAATAATTCCAGACGGAATTCACCTAAACAAAGACATGCTTTCTTTTATTTTGAAATTTCATCCACATGATCGTATAATAGCCATAACCGATGCAATGAGGGCTACGGGTTTAAAAGATGGCGAGTACGATCTTGGAGGGCTAAAGGTCACGGTATCGGGAAAGGCGGCCCGCCTGTCTAACGGATCTTTGGCGGGAAGCGTTTTAAAATACAATGAAGGATTGAAAAACCTTGAAGAACTCGGCCTTTCTTTGAATGAACTTTCAGAGATCTCTGCTTTTAATCCCTCCAAAATCGTAAAAGGTGGCCCGATCGGAAGAATCCTTCCAGGTTATGCGGCAGATTTAGTTTTGATCGATGGGAATTTTAGCGTTTCGACTGTTTTCAAAAAAGGAAGAAAAGTTTTAGAAGGAGGATAAAAAGATGTCTTTGGGAGATTTCGTTCATGGTGGAGGATCCGTTTTGATTGTAATAATAATTCTTGGCCTTATAGGACTTTTTTTCTTTTTCGAAAGGCTCTTTGTCCTTTTGAAAGAAAGGAATGATATGAGGGCCACTATGGTCAAAGTCAGGAATGCAATTGCCCAGAAGAACATAACTGCGGCAAAACAGCACTGCAGATCGTCATCTAACATCTTTTCTTCCGTTATGCTTAAGGCTTTTGAATACTACGATCAGCAAAAGATAGACTCCTTTGACAACAGCCTCAAAGATATAGTAGAAGAAGAGGCATTAAAACTCGAAAGAAATTACAGGTACATAAATATCGTCGCGGCCCTTGCGCCATTACTTGGATTTCTCGGAACTGTTATAGGAATGATGCAGGTATTTGGGAAGATCGGCACGATAAACACTACCAACGTCCAGTCCCTTCCTTCTATCTTCTCGAGCGGCATTTCTTTAGCGCTCTACACAACCGTTGGAGGCCTTGCCGTTGCCATACCTTTACTTATCCTTATGGCAGTGCTCAGAGAGATTGAAGACAGGCTCGTAGAATCGACGACTGATGAGGTACGAGCGATTGCGATGAAATTGAAATTGTTGCCCATCGAGGAGGTCCAGTAATGAAAAAAAGAGATACGGAAGTTTTTTTCTGGATAGGGATCGAACTCGTATCTCTTTTGAGTATAACTTTTATACTTATAATGTTCCTCGCGCTCGGATCTGCGACGGCCTCTCTTATTCCATCTTCTTCCTTCGGTGAGATGGGTATAAATTTGCCATCGGCGATAACAACTATCCCGGCGACCAACGCCGAGAAAGGTTTCTTTTTGACGATAAATTCGGCCGGAGAACTCTTCGTAGGGACAAAGCAAATTCAAATATCAGATCTTCAATCTGCGATTTCATCTTACATAAACCAGTACGGCACGCCATCCGAGATAAAACTCGCCGCCGATAAATCTGTGCCTTACGGCACGATAGTCCAGATAATGGATCTCGTCAGAAGAAGTGGCATACCTACCGTGGATCTCGTAGTTGGTCAGAAGTAAAGGGATGAGCCTATGAAATACACGACAGTCGCGGCTATACTCGCCATCCTATCCATTTTGATAATCCTTGCAAGCATATCGTCTATTTTACCCGTGCCACCAAAGCCGCAGGTCGTATCCTATTCGCCCATCAAAACGACAGTCCAATTTGCCGTCATTGCAAAGCCCGTAACTCCTATCTCTCCTATGGTTGTAAGCGTGACACCCGCCCCTCCTTCAACGCTCGTAGCGGCGATAAATCAAATCCAGCCTTCACAGCCAAAGCCACAGCCCGTGATACCCCAGATCGTGACCCCAAAGCCATCCCCAACACAGGCTTACGTTCCTCCTGCCATAACGGCGCAGCCTTCAAAGGAGTTAAGCATTCCATCGCTGCCGTCTTATACCCTTGTCAACATACAGAGCATACCGAACTTTCAGTCCCTCGTCGATGGAATGCGCAGAGATTACATAAACGAACTTAAGAAATTGCCAACCGAGATCGCTTACACGCTTGAAGGAACGGTCAAAGGCGTCGTTGAAATCCAGACAGATGGAAATGTCAAGGTCGTAAAGATAATAAGTTCTCCAAGCATAGTCCTGACAGATATATACGTAAGGAATATAGAAAAATTCGTAGCCTTCCCGAGAAGTTTAGCGCTCGAAGGCCTTGAAATAGACGCGACCTTCACGCCTTCGGGCACCTCAACGATAATCAGATGATCACCATCTTGTTGTTATATCGAGGGTGTCCTTCGGAACGAGATTGTATTTTTGCAGGTATTCTCTCACATCTTTTTTTGCGTAAATCCTGACAAGTTGAAGCATCTTGTCAAACATCATCGTGTATGTGGGGTGGGTTTTCTCAAACTCGTCAAAGGTCATGAGATTATCTCCATCGTGGATATATACCTTCGTCGATAAAAACTCGTCTGGATAAAAGAGAGTCAATTTGTAGGGTGTGTCTATCACGAAGATATTATCGAATTCTTTCAAAATCTCATTTAAAATCTCCGCATCTTCGGCCTTTCCACTGTCTATAACCTCTTTTATTCTTTTCTTCATCTTTTTGAGTATATCCTCGCCGAGAGATTTGGATATACTTCCCGGATCTATTCCGGTGGTCGTGTAGGGTATCTCGACGACGAGTTTCCACAGATCTCTGCTTTTCAATCTTTTTATTATTTCGTATGCACGATCAACCTCTTCATCTTTAACCCTTTCAAAATCGTGGAGGAACTCTATCCTGTGGATGACAAAATCATCTGTGAGTTTGATGAATTCATCAAGGTCTTCGAGATACGCGCCGAGATTCAAAGGCCTTATTGAATATCTCAGCAAATCCTGAATCATCATGTCGACGGCCCTTGAGGTTTTGTGAAAATAAACATTTTTGTACATCATAAACCTTCCAAAAAGTACGGTGTACATATCGTCGATTGTCTTTACGTTGTAAGAGAGCACATCATTTCCATTCTTTTTTAATATGGCCGAATTTCTTATTATTCTGTCCATTGGAACGGTACCGTAATACCTAACACCGCTAAAATACGCGTCTCTTAGGACAAAATCCATTCTGTCCGCGCCGAGAGGCCCTTGGACGATGTTAAAGATAGGACTTCCAGTTTTTTCTCCCTCAAAGACCTCATTGACGGCCTTCATAAGATCGCCGAAAGGATCATCTGGAATCTGGCCGAAGATACTCTCGATTTCTTCCATAATGCTTTTTTTGAAAGGCTCGCGGGAATTGTCGTAAAGTGCTTTCATCATTTGAGGCATCTTTTTTGTCAATAATTTTTCTCTAAACTCGTCATGGCCTTCTTTGTACCCGAAAAAGTCATAGACGACCTCATCGAACTGGTGGCTAAATGGGCCATGCCCCACATCGTGAAGCAGGCCCGCAAGTCTTGCGAGTTTATATTGAGGAGAATCATTTCCAAAAAGGTGGGAGGCATAGAGGCCGGAAACATGCATAACGCCTAAAGAGTGTGAAAATCTCGTGTGGGTTGCAGACGGATAACTCATCTGAGAGCCGACAAGTTGGGAAAGGTATCTAAGCCTTTGGACTATAGGCGTGTCTGTTGCCAAAATTTCGAGAGGATACATGAAAATTTCAGAGTAAAGCGGATCCCTCGACACCTTGTAATACATTCTCTACCATCTTCCAGTCAAAGAGAAATTGTAAGAGGTTGAAGAAGAAAAATTTTGCGCCCACAAGTTAAGATAGATTTTGAAAAGATGGAAGGAAACGCCGTAATTTATCTGGCTCGATTGCGAAATAGATCCAAAGATCCTTTGATCCCACATGTTTAGAATAAGAGATCCGGCAAGGCCGTCTTTGTAATCTCCAACTATCACGGTTGCAGGCCCAAATGTACCCGAGATCTCGACCTCGTCAATGGAAGGGGAAGGTGCGGCCTGGGTGAAAGAAAAGACCGTATTCGAATGGTTAAAGGCAAGATAAAGATTATTTCCGAGCGTTATCCTCCATATCCACGAAAGGTTCACAGAGGTCGAATTAAGGCTCACCTCCGGACAGATATCGATTTGACCGGGAGGAAGAGGATAAGACAGGCCCATTGTTAAATTGCCAAGATTTCCAGAAAGAGAATTTTTGTATTCAACGAAAGCGCCAATTCTGGCGTAGATATCCGGATACGATGGCGTAGAAGTGTACTGGGAAAGATATTGCATCACTCTATCAACGTAAGTTTGAGTTTCGGGATAAGGCGGGACTCCTCCGTAATACGAAACGGCCCCGGGCCCTGCGTTGTAGGCGGCTATCGCAAGTTGAAGCGAGTTGAATTGCTTTTGATACATCTTTATGTAGTTAAGCGCTCCGGTAACGCTTTGGAATGGATCGTAAGGATTTTGAACTCCAAAGGCCGGGGCTGTCGATGGCATAAACTGCATCAATCCCTGGGCTCCAGAAGATGAAAGAGAGTAATTTTGAAATGCGCTTTCTGCTTTCGCGATTGAAATCGCAATTGGGAGATCGCTTTTGGATATGGGTAACTGTGAGAAATTCATCCATGGAATCGGTATTGTAAATCCAAATCCTCCTTCAATTCCATTTCCTGTTCCGTACCCGCCTTCATACCTTATGCCGGGATAATAATACAAAGAATAAGGCTGGATTGAAAGGGGCAAAAAGGGTGTATCGACTGAAAATCCACCTATTATGGGAGATCCAAAAGCAAAAAAAGCCGTACAAATCGATAAAACTGTCAGAAATACGATCGCGCGCTTCACCTTGCACCTCCAAAAAATTTTATGTTGTTAAGATCGGTTTTCAAAATCGGCACAACATCATTTTCAACTAAAGATTCTTCTATATCCAAATACATTCCTATCTCTGAAAGATACCTGCCGTGGCGGGAGATCTTCAAAATCTTTGACGGATCCTCACGTGCGATCTCGCGGGCAAGTATTCCGCCGTCATTGAGTCCTATCATGTCAAAAAGGCTCAAAAACCTTCCGGCCGTGTATGTATCCTCGAGGGAAACCTCTCCGTGGCTTCCCGCACAGACGATGAGCAAATTGTTAAAATTTTTAGAATACTCGTACACCGCCTTGAGATTTGAAAGTGCCATTGCGACAACCGCTCCGTAACCATTGTACTTTTCAACGGCCTTTGTTCCATTTGTTGTGGTGATTATAACATTTTTTCCTCCGACACTTTCTTGGGTGAATTCAGACGGAGAATTTCCAAGATCGAAGCCTTTTATCTTGAAAGCCTTCCTCTCGCCCGCAAGGACGGCGTTCGGAATGATCTTTTTCAAACTTCTCGCCTTTGGAATCGAAATTGCCGGATAGACGCCCATCGCCCCTTTGTAGATTGCCCTTGAAATAACCGTCGTCGCTCTCAAAGTGTCTATTATTATGACAAGATCGTAAGAATCAAGTCGCGGTTTAGACGGCAAAAGCAAAACCTCTGCTCTCATTCTTTCACATCCTAACGGCCAAAATAGAGATAACGATGAACAAACCAAATCCCATTATAAAATAATCCCTTTTTCTGAAATGCATCTCTCTGAACTTAGTTCTCCCCTCATACCCTCTGTAACATCTCGCCTCCATCGCTATGGCAAGATCGTCTGCCATCTTCATAGATCCGACAAAAAGCGGAACTATCAAAGGTATCATTCCCTTCGCTCTCTGGATAAGTCCACCTCTATCAAAGGTTGCGCCTCTCGAGAGTTGGGCCCTTATTATGTGATCTGCCTCCATCGAAAGCACAGGAATAAATCTAAAGGCTATACTCATCATCATTGAAAAGTCGTGGGACCATTCGCGGGGGAATCTAAAGATCCTCATAAGTCCTTCTATTCCGTCAGCGATCTGGATGGGGGAGGTCGTAAAGGTCAACAAGGAGGCGGCAACTATTATGAGAACAAGCCTTAAGACTATAAAGATCGTGTTGTATATCGCCATATCCGTTATCCTCAAAGGGCCGAGAGAAAGAATCACATTGCCTCCTCCCGAAAAAATTTGAAAGATCGCCGTCAGAACTATTAAAATCCAAAGAGACCTGACGCCTTTGAGATAATAAAGCGGGGATATCTTGCTTAAAAGCATTAAAGAGATCACGAAGAGAGACAAAATGGCGTACTGGTAAAAATTCGTGGACAAAAAAATCGCCACTATGAAGATGATCATGAAAATCAATTTGCTTCTTGGGTCGGCCGAATGGAGGATGGAATTTTTGGGTATAAACTGACCTATCGTTATATTCCCTATAAAATTCATGCTGGTTCTTTCAAAAGACAGATGGCCATCGCCGATGCGCCTTCTTTTCTTCCTATAAAGCCCATTCCTTCATTTGTCGTCGCCTTTATGCTTATTCTCGAGAAATTAACGTTTAAAGTCTGAGATATCTTTTTCTTCATCTCTTCTATGTAAGGGGAGATCTTGGGCTCTTCGAGCATGACCATAACGTCTATATATTCTATCGATAGGTTCTCTTTGAGTATCATATTCTTGACCTTTTCGAGTATAACCAAAGAGGAGATTCCTTTGTATCTCGGATCTGAAGGAGGGAAGTGGATCCCTATGTCTCCCAGGCCGCTCGCGCCAAGGATAGCGTCTGCTATCGCGTGAATGACCACATCGGCGTCGCTATGACCTTCAAGCCTTTTTATATAAGGAATCTCAACTCCTCCGAGGATAACCTTGTTTCCGTCTACGAATCTGTGAGTGTCGTACCCTATACCGGCCCTCATTACAATCTCACCGGCATGATTATAAAGAAATAACCCTTAAGATCTACCGTGTCGATCATAAGGGGTTTGTTTGAATCTACAAAACTAAGTTGTATTTTGTCCTCGTCCGTGTGATTCAAAGCATCGAGAATGAAATTTGGATTAAAGGCTATCATTATAGGCTCTCCCTCCATCTGAATATCGACAACCTCCTCGGCCTCTCCCAAATCGGCGCTTTTCGAGGAGATCTTCATCTTGTCTTTTTCTATGTTAAACTTTATGGTCTCCGATCCGCTTCTCGTTATTATGCTGACACGCCTTACGGCCGATTTTAACTCATTTCTATCAACTACGATCTTCGTTTTGAACTCGTCGGGGATGACTCTTTTGTAATTTGGAAATTCTGCATCGACGATCTTGCATATGAAGATCATGTTGTCGAACTCGAATGAAATCTGCCTGTTTTCGAATTTCAAATTCACATTTTCGACATTTGTCAAAGACAAAACCCTCAAAAGTTCTTTGACGGCCCTCAAAGAAAGCAGGAAGTTTATGTTTATCTTCTCGTCTATCTTTCCCTCAACCAAAGCCATCCTAAAGCCGTCAACGGCAACGGCCCTTGAAATTCCATTCTCAATCTCTATGTAAACGCCGTTAAGATTTTTCATATTCTCATCTGTGGCCGCGCTGAATGCAACCCTTTCAAGCATTGAATAAAGTTGCGCCCTTTTCATCGAAAATTCAATGCCATCGGACGGGACCTTAACATCTGGGAACTCGGCACCATCCTGGATGAAAATTTGGAACTTGCTCTTTCCCGAAAGAATTTCGAGTTTCTGTCCGTCTATCGAAAACTTTACCTCTTTGTCTGGAAGGCTCTTTACTATCTCATTTACCGTCTTTGCGTCTACCACAAAGGATTTATCTCCTTTTACCTCCGGGATCTTCGATCTGACGGTAAATTCCATGTCGGTGGCGGTAAGAGTCAGTCCATCCTTTAGATCGAAGTGAACGCCATTGAGGATAGGTCTTATGGGTCTTGAAGCAACTGCTCTGGATAAAGAATCCAAATGAGAAGAGAGTATTTCCCTGTTGAGAATGAATTCCATTTTGAGACCTCCTTAAGGATCGTAAAGCACATCAAAGATAATTATATCATCGAAAATGCTTTTTAGTCCATCTATCAAAATCGAAGGCGCCTCATCTCTTGAAGAGACCGAATTAACCGCTATCGCCGAGATATTTATCTTTTTGAGCACGAAAAAATCCCCATCTCCCAGCACAAAATCGGCCGAAGGAACGACGAGAGAAGACTTTACGCGCGAAAATGTAAACTGATCGATAACGCGCGGAATATAGACAAAATCGGCGTTGGCAGAGGCTTTAACTGCTTCTTCAATAAGATCGGGATCGAAGATTCTATCCTCCTTTCCGATTAAAACGATAGAATCTTGATGAGGAAGGATCTTCTCTTCGATCTCGGGATCAACCTTCTTTGCCATTAACTTCTTTATCTTTCTCGCATTTGATTTGAGATCACCCGCGGCCGTCCCGCAAACGATTATATTCGTATCCATGTACGGCGCGATGCCCATTCTTCCGAATGCGCCATCTATTATAACCTTATCGCAGAACTCGAGAAGGTAATCGGCCATATCATTTGTGAAATCAAAGCCGCCAATTCGCGCGACCTGAATCTGGGTATCTATCCTTGCCATCACAAGGGCAAATTTCCCGGCTACGAGATCGAATGTATCGATTATCTCGAGATTTCCTCCCACAAATTCGTAAGGGATCACGGCGAAATTTCCCTTCTTCAAGATCACCGGAGGCTTTTTTGTCCCGTAGAGCACATCCCTCTCCTCGCCATCTCTTCCTATCGTCAACACACACACGTTAGAAAGGTTGTCGGCAAGATAATTGACAACTGTCGTCTTGCCGACATTTTTGGCAAGGCCTATGACCGCTATTTTTTTGTACTTTTCGATCTCTCTTAAGACTCTTTCTTTGTCTTTGATCTCTTCCAAAGATTTATCCGCTTTCTCCTTTCATTGCCGTATGGAATTAAAAATTTGTGCGCCCCTTCAAGCAGGCCCGAAATTCCCACTGTGCTTTGCTCGGTTTTGTCTATGTAATTTTGATCGCACGAAGGCTTGTAATCGTCGGGCTCTTCATAGGTAAAGATCCCGCCTTCGTAATTTCTCAGCACAACCTTTCCCGCTCCCATCGAGATGAGATATTGCGGCTCGATTGGTATCTTTCCGCCTCCGCCGGGCGCGTCTATGACATATGTCGGAACCGCAAAGCCGGATGTGTGTCCTCTTAGATACTCTATTATCTCTATGCCGCGCGCCACAGAGGTGCGAAAGTGAGAAAGGCCTTCGGAGAGATCGCATTGATAAATGTAATAGGGCCTTACACGGTTTTTGACGAGAAGATGAACGAGTTTTTTCATGACCTGAGGACAGTCATTGACCCCTCTCAAAAGCACGGATTGATTTCCGAGAGGGATTCCCGCATCTGCAAGTTTGGCGAGAGCCCTTTCGGAGTCCGGAGTTATCTCGTTTGGATGGTTAAAATGCACGTTCACCCAGATAGGATGGTATTTTTTGAGCATATCGACAAGTTCGTCTGTGATCCTTTGAGGCATGACGACAGGAGTCCTCGTTCCTATTCTGACGATCTCGACATGTTTGATCGCTCTAAACTTCTTTATTATCAACTCAAGTCTTTCGGTCGACAGCGTGAATGGATCCCCGCCTGACAAAAGCACATCTCTTATTTCCGGATGGGAAGAGACATATTCCGCCATCGCATCTATCTTGTCGAGAGGCATCGGCATATCCGTCTCTCCCGCCTTCCTTCTTCGAGTGCAATGCCTGCAATACATCGAGCACTGATCCGTCACAAGGGCGAGCACACGATCGGGATATCTGTGCGTAAGACCGTAGACTGGGGAATCGACATCCTCAAACAAAGGATCTCTGCTCTCATTCGGCGCTTTGTAAAGTTCATTCATAGTCGGAACAGCCTGTTTTCTTATCGGATCCTTTGGATCGTCGATATTTATAAGCGTTGCGTAGTAAGGCGTTATTGCCATCCTTAAATGTTTGAGGCTTGTAGTTATCGCCCTTTTTTCGTCATCGTCTAAAGGAATTACCTGTGAAAGTTTGTCCGCATCCATTATCCTGTTTGCGATCTGCCAGTGCCAGTCATTCCACTGATCCTTGCTTACATCCTTCCATATAGGTATTTCTCTGTAATCTCTCATACGCTTCCTCCTCTTTTACGTATACTCTAAAAATTCAATTTGTATAGATTAAAATTGAAATTTTGATCCCGACTCACAGAGATCTGCGTGACGATCGTCGAATAGTCTGGCTTTATTATTGTCACCTGATAAGTTCCCGCCGCTAAATTCACAACGCATGGAGAGATTCCTAACATCCTTCCGTTGACAAAGATCATCGCTCCGGACGGTGATGTGTTGAAATTGATGTTGAAATTAGAACTTTGCTGGGGGTAAAATGAGACGCGCACCGTGTTGTAAGTGTTGGGATCGACATGAAAAGTCTTTGAAATATTTGTGTTATTGTACCAGAAAACTGCGAGATGTTCTCCCTCGGCAAGTTGTAAATCGAGAGGCGTTATCCCTTCGTAGATGCCATCAACGTAAAGCGTTGCACCGGCAGGCTGGGATTCGAAGTGGACTATACCGGTAGAAGGGACAAAGCCCACGTAAAAGTAAGTCACACCCACGGCCACATTCTTTCCCGTTATATCGAGTTTCAACTTTTGCAAATAATTGGGTCCTTCTGGAATCACTCCGAAGGCCTTGTTCGACGGAAGTGGTGGTTGGACAAGCGGAGTCGTTGACGCTATCGCTTCTATTATCTCACGGCCATTGGGGCCCGAGACTGTAAGATTGTAGTCGTAATTCGGATTGGGTATAACGTAGACCATACCGCCTCTTACGAAGTTATCGCGCTGAAAAAAGTTTGGAAAGATAACCCTTACATTTCCGTCAGTCGTGTAATCGTATATTGTGACATACGCGTTTTGAGAGGTCTTAAAATATATGTGAATACTATCGCCCGGGTAATATGTGGCTCCTGCGGGTCTGTCTGTCCATACATTTATAGTCAAAGAAGAAGGCTGGGTCGGGGTTATGATTATATCCTGCACGCTCGCGTTGGCATACAATGACATAACAAGCACGGATATTATCGCGAGTGTAAGAAAAAATGCTCTTTTCATCTTACTCCCCTCCTCAAACGAATTTTAACATGCTTTTATTTTGAAAGAAACACATAACTATGATATCATATTTTTGGCCCTATCGGATAGTGGCTAGTCCGTCTGGTTCTCAGCCAGAAGACCGGGGTTCGATTCCCCGTAGGGCTGCCAGAAACTCCTCGAAAAGAGGAGTTTTTTGTTATATTTGGTAAACTCGCCCGCAATCATCGAATCTTAGTCAACTGATCCAAACTTTTAACCGCATATTCCTTAACAACAATGCCGATCAACTTGATTTTATCAAAAAATGTGATAAAATCATTATGTTATCTTTAAAGTTGCCTAATCTCTAAAGTCTAATCTCTATTTGGCATAGTTTTCGATCTTTAAAGTTTGATCTCTAATCTCTTTTTTACTATTTGCTATACGCTATGTGCCATAGACTATACGCCAAGAAGGGGGGGTTCTCTTGTCTCACACGAAAGATTTAATCGATGAAGCATTGTCCAAGATTTATGAATATCTCGAAAAAGAAAACGATAAACAAATGTCAGATTACAAACCGTTCAAATTAGTTCGTCGAACCAACATAAACAAATTCACCGAAAAATTTGATGTGCATGTAGTTAAATCCAAACAATGGAAATCATCTTCAAAATTTGCTTATTCTTACTTTGATAAGAAAAGTTGCATGGAATTCTACAATCTCGCAGTTAGAAATCCTGATTCCTTTGATCGATTCTACGATATGCTCGAAGATGAAAATTCAAAACGAGAATATGACTGGTTTGTAAAGTACAGAGTCGTTTACGCATTTTTAGATGAAAATGCTGCTTACGAATTGTTTACTCCAAGAATAACAAAAGAGCAATCTGAAAAATTATCAAAATCGATAAAATTCAAGGATTTTTACGCAGAAATAGACGGATTTAAAATTAAAGTAGAGAGTCCAGGCATTATTTCTGAGGCGTTTCTTATAGAACAGTATAGAATTCCAACTATAGTTGAGCCATCAAAAGGAGATATTGTTTTAGATATTGGTGCTTATGTTGGAGATACAGCGTTTTGGTTTAGAAAATATGTCGGAATTGAAGGGAAAGTTTATGCTTTTGAGCCTTCAAGCAATAATTTTAAAATTCTTGAAGAGAATGTAAAGCAAAACAATGTTCAAAATATTTTTCCTGTAAAGATGGCATTAAGCGATAAAGAAATTATTCTATCGATGAAGGGTGCAGGTGGGAGTGGATCTTTATCTTTGAGTGGAGATGAAAGGGTAAAGGTTACGACAATAGACAAATTTGTAGAAGATCAAAAATTAGATCACGTCGACTTCATAAAAATGGACATAGAAGGTGCCGAACTTGGTGCGCTAAAAGG
>CAYSSO010000025.1:25960-26728 GCA_964433875.1 uncultured Mesoaciditoga sp. | reverse complement strand
AAAATGTGATTAAAGTTTTACTAAATTTTTGAAAGGAGAGGGTGATATGAAAAGATTTGTTATTCCAGTTCTTTTGATTTCATTGCTTTTGCTAAGTATCGTTGCTTTTGCCGGTACAGTTCAACTTCCGGCATACAACGGTCCGACAGTAACGCTTACATTTTGGTCGTGGGTACCGGGTTTAGATCATGCAATAGCGTTATTCGAAAAGGCGTATCCCAATATAAAAATCAACTGGACAAATGTTGGAACTGGCCAGGCTGAGTACAACAAACTGTTGACCGCCCTTACGGCAGGATCAGGTGCGCCAGATGTTGTTCAAATAGAATATCAAATGTTGCCAACATTTATTTCTTATGGAGGCCTTGTTGACCTAAGCAAATATGGCGCAAATAACTACAAATCTCTCTTTGTACCATGGACATGGAAGCAAGTTTCCCAGGGCAATGCGGTTTATGCCATTCCACAGGATACAGGCCCATATTCCTTTGCTTACAACAAAGCTATTTTCGACAAATACGGTCTAACAGTTCCAAAGACATGGGATGAATACGCTGCCGATGCGCAAAAACTTTACGAAGCATCAAACGGTAAAGTTGTGTTAGGTAATTTTGATGCCGGCGGAACGGGTAACATATCGTGGTTAATAGGTTTGGTATGGGCTGCCGGGGGTCATTGGTGGGAACTTCAGGGAAATACATGGGTTCAGACTATAAATAGTCCAACAACTTTAAAGGTTGTGAATTTCTGGGGAAATCTTGTTAACAA
>CAYSSO010000025.1:4990-25866 GCA_964433875.1 uncultured Mesoaciditoga sp. | reverse complement strand
CCAGCACTTTTAGCGCAGAACTTAAGTTCTTCAAACGCTGGAAATTGGAGGATTGCTCCGCTTCCACAATGGCCTGGCATGCCTTTCACAAGTGGCAACTGGGGTGGATCTACAGATGCCGTAACAATTCAGTCTAAACATCCGCAGGCCGCTTTCATATTTGCGCTCTGGCTTAATACAAACGAAGAAGCATGTGTACTGAATAACCAATATGGGGGCCTTTTCCCAGCATCATATGCAGGCCTTGAAGCGCCAGCGCTTCATGATACATCGACTGCAATCGATCAGTTCTTCGGAGGACAGGATGTAAATCAATTTTCTTTTGATGCGTCGAAAGCTGTCAACACCGACTTTGCGTGGGCGCCATGGCTTAACTATATTTACACAGAATCTTCTAAGGATATTAATGACGCTATAAGTGGAAAGATAACATGGACACAGGCATTCGATCAATTGCAGAATGCTTCTTTGAATTACGCAAAGAGCCAAGGTTTTAATGTAAAGTAAGATAATTTGGAAAGGAGAATGCCATGAAAACAAAGTTCAGATCTGGAAAATATATGCCTTTTGTGTTCCTCTCTCCTTTCCTGGTCTTATTTGCCTTATTTTATGTGGCACCTCTTATTTACGGATTTTACATAAGTCTCTTTCACAAGTATGGCTTAAGACCTCCAACTTTTGTTGGATTAGAAAATTATGTCAAGGCTTTTACAGACAATGGCTTTCTTTCTTCGATCCTTACAATGGGCGAGTTTTTCCTGATACAAGGGTCAATAATGATAGGTCTTGCCCTTTTGTTTGCGCTCTACATAGACAATGAGCAAAATCATTTCAGAGGTTTCTTCAGGCTTGTGTACTATATACCATTTGCAATCCCAACCGTTATAAGTGGTATTTTGTGGGGATTTATGTATTCAAAATCTTTAAGTCCATTTCAATCTATATTTGGTCTTTTTGGATTGCATCCGAATTTCCTTGCAAGCGGATCTTTGTTCTGGTCCATAATGAACATCGTGACATGGGAATGGGTTGGATACAACATGATAATCCTTTATTCGGGATTGCAATCTATACCGAGAGAACTTTACGAGTCAGCAAAAATAGATGGAGCAAGGAATTTTGATGTCATAAGATACATAAAATTGCCTTTGATCGTTCCATCTCTCATTCTTACAATTGTCTTTACAGTCATAGGAACGTTTCAGATTTTCAATGAACCATATGTACTCCAAAGTATGACCTACGTTTCCACTCATTTCACACCAAATCTCTACATATACACGACCGCCTTCAGTTATGGCAATTTCAACTTTGCAGCGGCAATGGCAATAGTGCTTGCACTTGTCACATTCGCAATTTCTATGATTTTCATGCGCTTTGCAGGATTTAAGGAGGAATAAAAATGAACATGAAAAAATCTCTTTATTCACCTTCTACCGTAATAATAATGACTTTAATGTTTGTGGCAAGTGTTTATTTTCTTCTGCCATTCTTTTGGATAATCGTTGCTTCCACCAAAAGCGATTCTCAACTTTTCAGTACAAATCCTCTTTGGTTTGCATCTCCTTTTAATTTCTTAAGTAATCTCAAAGTTGTCTCTTCTTATGATAATGCTATTTTATGGAGATGGTTTTTGAACTCATTGATATACGCTGGAAGTGTCAGTGCTGGAACGACTTTGATATCTGCGATGGCTGGATTTGCTTTTTCTAAGTATAACTTTAAAGGTAAAAATGTACTCTTTTACATCATTCTTGGAACTATAATGGTTCCAACTACCGCTCTTGTTTTGCCAATTTACCTCTTAATGCACGGTCT
Organism: uncultured Mesoaciditoga sp.; assembly: GCA_964433875.1. Classification (GTDB taxonomy): domain Bacteria; phylum Thermotogota; class Thermotogae; order Mesoaciditogales; family Mesoaciditogaceae; genus Athalassotoga. Next base: position 24,048 of record CAYSSO010000025.1, on the reverse strand, counting down.
AAATTTGATAAACACTTACTGGGCCGTTATATTGCCGTCTCTTGTAAATCCATTCACTGTTTATTTGATGAGAATTTTTTGGATGAAGGAGTTTCCAAATGAACTCATAGATGCAGCGCATGTAGACGGTGCATCTGATTTCGCAATATTTTTTAGAATCGGATTGCCTCTTGTAAGAGGCGGCCTTGCAACTGTAGCGCTTTTCAGTTTTGTCAATACATGGAATAATTTCTTTTTGCCTCTTGTCGTTATAAGCAAATCAAATCTTTACCCTCTAACTTTAGGCTTACAAGTGTGGACATCGATAACCACAACAAGTGTTGGGAGAGGTGCTCCTCCATACGGAGCCATAAACATGGGCATTTTAATATCAATAGTACCTTTAATACTTGCATTTATATTTCTCAGGAGATATTGGCAATCTGGCTTAAGTTCTGGTGCAATAAAGGGATAATGATAAAATCATCGTTTAAATCGGTTTTGCAATCGATTGCGAAACCATAAAGGAGGGAGAAGTAGAATGAAGAAAGTTCTTGCTTTTGTACTTGTAGGTGCGATGCTAATGGTTAGTTTGGCATTTGCACAGGAATTCGCGAATATCTTTCCAGCCGTACCCAATGTTAAGCATGGCGGAACCCTAAGGGTTGTTACGACATGGGGCCCTGTTGCGTTCAACTTGAATCCATTCCAGCCATCTGGACAGTCACTCGGCGTTGGACCTATAATGTACGGAACACTTTTCTTGGTTCAGCCTTATACCGGTGCAATGACTCCATTTTTCGGAACTAACTACTCATGGTCTGACAACAACTTGAAACTGACGATTACTATTAGAAAGGGTATTACATGGTCTGACGGACAGCCTTTCACGCCTGAGGATGTCGCCTTCACTTTCAATTATTTGAAGAAGTATCCAGCACTTGACACAAACGGTATATGGTCAAGTATTTCCAATCTTCAAAGTGTGGTCGCCTCGGGTGATACGGTTGTCTTTACATTCTCAAAGCCAAACACCCCACTCTTAACACAAATAGCTCAGATCCCAATAGTTCCCGAGCATATCTGGTCATCTATAACGGATCCTACGAAATTCCTTAATCAGGATCCAGTCGTTGCGGGGCCATTCTTATATGTGAAAGGTAGTTACAATTCCGCCAATTACACATTTGAACTTGTCAAGAATCCAAATTTCTTCATGAACACGCCTGAATTTGGAAATAGACCTTTCATAGACAAAATAGAAGTGAGATCTTTGATAGGCGGACAACCTTTGCAATATTTGTTAAGAGGAGATGCTGATTGGTCATATTACGGAAGCGGAATAGATCCTTACACACTTTGGTACAACAGAAATCCAGCCACGAATAAATTCTGGTGGCCAACTTCGAACTCAAATATCCTTTATCTGAACACGCAGAAGTACCCATTCAACAACGTTGCCTTCAGAAGGGCTATCTCTATGGCAATAGACAGAAAAGCGCTCGAAGATAAAGCATACTTTGGTACAGGTGGATACAATCAAAGCCCGACGGGAATAATCCCCGCTCAACAGGCCGAATGGCTTGATCCAACGCTGACTGAACTTGCATCATCTCTTAACTCTTTCAACATTCCAGAGGCTCAAAAGATCCTTGCCGCTGCGGGATTCACTAAAAACGCTCAAGGACAACTTTGTGGTCCTGATGGTAAACCCCTTCCGACGTTTAAGATTCTTGTTGGGGCCGGCTGGGGCGATTTCATAACGATGGCCCAGATAATATCCAGCGATCTTGCCCAACTTGGTATAACAACAGTTACAGATCAAGAGCCGTGGGATACGTATATCTCCAGCGTTATGACCGGAACGTACGAAATGGTAATTTCGTGGGGAACCGGATCGGGGCCGACTCCTTATTACCTTTACTATTACGAATTCAACCCGGCTTTCTCTGCGACTACAATTGGACAAAATGCAAGTTCTGGCTGGTCAAGGTATACAAATCCTCTTATAACTGACGCTTTGCAAACCTATGCCCAGACAAGCGATCTGTCTCTTCAGAAACAGGCAATAGCAACGATAGAAAGAATCGTTTTGCAGGACGTTCCATTTATAGTTTTGACAAATAGAACGGATTTCATGGAATACAGTGAAAGAACACTTGTTGGATGGCCTTCTGCAGAAAATCCTTACGCTGGCGCTGGAAATATCGATTGGGCAGATGCGCTTGCGATCGTTCTAAATGTACATTTAAAGTGAGATAATATGAGGGAGAGGGCAATTCCTCTCCCTTGGTTTTTTTCAAATTATTATTGGGAGTTGGGAATATTATGAAAAATCGTAATGAATGGAAAGACAATCCTGAATTATTTCGTATTAACAGAGAAGATGCGCATGCAACTTTGGTGCCCTATCCGGATCCCAAAAGTGCGTTTGAAGATTTGCAAAAGCCGGCCCAGAAGCGTGGAATTCGTGTTGATTCTAAATATCTGAAATTATTGAATGGAAAATGGAAATTCCATCTTTCCAAAAATCCTTCGGAAAGACCCATTGATTTTTATAAAAAGTCTTACGATGTAAGTGAATGGGATGAGATAAATGTACCCGGCGAATGGCAGATTCAAGGTTATGATTATCCAATTTACACGAATATAATTTATCCATGGACTGGATATGAAAATCCAGAACCACCGAACGCACCGACAATTTACAATCCAGTAGGATCTTACAAGACAGTCTTCACAATCCCAAAGGACTGGCAAAATAGAGAGATCTTTATTTCCTTTCAAGGAGTTGAATCGGCCTTTTACATCTGGGTCAATGGAAGGTTTGTCGGATACAGTGAAGGCAGTTTTACACCTGCTGAATTTGACATAACAAAGTATGTGAAGGCCGGAAAGAATGATCTTGCCGTCGAGGTTTACAGATGGTGTACGGGCAGTTGGCTCGAGGATCAAGATATGATAAGGCTAAGTGGGATTGTAAGAGACGTCTTTGTTTACTCAACGCCAAAGGTTCACATGCGCGACTTTGAAGTTATAACGGACCTTGACGATCGTTACGAACGCGCGAAATTAAAGATAAATGTGAACGCCAAGAAGTATTCTCAAGATGTGAAGAGCATCTTTTCGGTAGAGGCCTATCTTTACGATGACAACGGCAATCTCATCTTTTCAGATACAGTAAAGAAGAGATTTTCGTCAAAGGACGAAAGCGTTGCATCGATATCCGGAGAGGTTAAACCCAAAAAGTGGTCCGCTGAATATCCCTACCTTTATACGCTTATTCTAACTCTGAAAGATCATCGTGGAAATGTTATTGAAGCCGAAGGATGTAAGATAGGGTTTAGAAAATTCGAGATGAAAAATGGCCTTATGACTATAAATGGAAAAGCGATAAAGTTTAAAGGCGTAAACAGGCACGAATTCGATCCACGATGGGGGAAGCATGTGCCGGCCGAGACCATGATAAAGGACATAACTTTGATGAAACAACTTAACATAAACGCAGTTAGGACCTCCCATTATCCCAACGATCCTCTGTGGTTAGACCTGTGCGATGAGTACGGCCTTTATGTGATAGATGAAACGAATCTCGAAACTCACGGGGTTAGAGACAGGGTACCGGCAAGCGATCCACAGTGGACAAATGCTTGTCTTGATAGGGTTCAGAGTATGGTCGAAAGGGATAAAAACCATCCATCCGTCTTGATATGGTCTTTGGGAAATGAAGCAGGTCACGGAACGAATTTCAGGCTTATGTCAGATTGGGTCCACATGAGAGATTCAACAAGATTTGTCCATTATGAGGGAGACAGTTCGGTTGCGGACATTACGAGTGAAATGTATTCGTCCATCGAAAGAGTTGAAGAGTATGCAAAATCAGAAAACAAAAAACCCTACATTCTTTGCGAATACGCTCATGCTATGGGAAACAGCAACGGAAATCTTTACAAATATTGGGATTTATTCAGAAAGTACCCAAAATTGCAGGGAGGATTCATCTGGGATTGGGTAGATCAGGCCATATACGAAAAAAGGCCAGACGGAAAGGGTGAATACCTTGCGTATGGCGGTGACTGGGGAGATAACCCGAATGACGGAAATTTCTGTGCAAATGGTATCGTACTCGCGGACAGAACTCTGAAGCCGCAGGCCTACGAGGTAAAATACGTGTATAGGAATATTCTCGCAAGGCCTGTTGATATCCTGAATGGGGAGTTTGAATTTTCCAACGAATATCTTTTTACAAATCTAAAGGTATTCGATTTTCAATGGTTTTTAAAGGAAAATAATGAAATTATAAATTTCGGAAAGATGGAACTCGATTTGGATCCTTTGGAGAGTAAAAGGGTCAAAATACCAATAGGACACACAGTACCTCGTCACGATTGCGAATATTTCATAGAATTCTCATTCAAACTCAAAGAGGCTAAAAAATGGGCAGACAAAAATTATGAAATATCTTATGAACAGTTCAAAATTCCATTCGAATCTTGCAAATTGGACATTCAAAAGAGTGCCCCAAGAGAACTTAAAATTGAAGATTCTTCTGATCTGATAATAACAGCCGATGATTTTCTTATCTTGTTTGATAAGAAATCCGGATTCATAAAGTCCTTAAAGTCAGGCACAAAAGAGGTTATCTCTAACGTCAGACCAATTTTTTGGAGGGCGCCAACGGACAACGATCGTGGAAATAAGATGGAAGAAAGGCTAAAGGTTTGGAAAGATGCGCAAAATCTTAAACTTATCGACTTCAAGTGGAGCAGATCTGCCGAAGGCGTCAAAGTAATGACAACTTTCAAAGTTCCAACGCCAGATCCTTCTATTTGTTCGATCTCTTACGATATCGATACGTCTTGTTCTGTAAATCTTTCTTTCCAGTTGGTTCCAGGAGAAGATCTTCCCGAAATTCCAGTTATTGGAATGGAATTCATTTTAAATTCTGGATTTGAAAAGGTAACGTGGTTTGGGCGCGGTCCGCACGAGAATTATTGGGACAGAAAGAAATCTGCTCGTGTTGATCTTTACAAGATGGATGTCAGTGAATTCTTTGTCAATTACATAAGGCCATCAGAGATGGGTAATAGAACAGATGTAAGATGGGTTACTCTAACAGATTCTGACGAAGAGGGTATTACATTCATAGGGAATCCTTATTTCGAATTCAGCGCTTTGCACCATTCGATCGATGATTTAGAGAATGCCAAACATCCATTTGAATTGCCAGAGAGAAAGGAGATCTTTTTGCATGTAAATTACGCTCAAATGGGCGTTGGTGGAGACAACAGTTGGGGTGCAAGGACTCACCCTGATTTTACGCTTTACGCTAACAGAGTTTATCTTTACACTTTCAAATTCAAACCCATCAAATTGCAGAAGAGGTGAGTTTCTTGAGAATAAACGGCCAGCCTTTGAAAGCGAGTGGTAGAGAGATTATTGGGGACATCGAACTGAATTTTTCTCTTTCGAAATCTCATGGTTATCTAATAGAGATAGAAATAAAAAATCTTTTAGATATTCCAAAATTTCTCGGAGAGATAAAGATAGGCGAGATCGATGCGAGCGACAAAATTTTTATGAACAATTTTCAGTCCTGGGGACCATGTACATTTGTGAATCCTTACGAAGTGTCTAATTTGTTGAATTCTTCAAATATTCAATTGAATTTTGGAATTTCTCCTGTTCCATGGGAATTCAAAGACGGTATAGTTTCTGATTATTTCGTCGCAACCGATCGTGAATTTGCAGGGTTTTTATCTTCAAGGCTGTCACATCCTTATTTCAAATGGCAAGATGGAAAGATCGATGTGAAGGTTTATATAGGAAAGATATTGTCGCCGCACGAGAGGATCAAGATCGAAAGATTGTGGGTAAGTGAATTCGATACGATCGAGAACGCGCTAAGAGATTATTCTTTGGAAGTGTTAAAGGAAAACAAACCAAGACCGTACTCCGCGCTTTTTGGATGGGAATCGTGGTACAGTTACTACCTTGATATATCTCAAGAAACCTTCCTAAAAGAACTTGAAAATGCGAGTTTAAATTACGAAGTCTTCCAATTAGACGATGGTTACGAGGCAGACATAGGAGACTGGCTTAAGACGAATTCGAAATTTCCAGATGGCCTTGAATTTTTGGCGCACAGAATAAAAGAAAAGGGTATGAAGGCAGGCATATGGACGGCGCCCTTTAGCGTATCGGAAAGTTCTGAATTATTCAGATTGCATCCGGATTATCTTGTAAAAGATGATAACGAGAATTATGTTGTTGCGTATGAGAACTGGAACAAAAAGATATACGCGCTCGATCTTTCGAATGATGACGTAATTGAATGGCTAAAGAATTTATTTTCAACTCTAAAGGGTTATGGATATGAATTTTTCAAGATAGATTTTCTCTTTGCCGGTATGGTTTCTGGAAAAAGAAAATCAAACCTGAGTCCGGTCGAATCTTACATTAGAGGGATGAAGGCAATTGCCGAATCAATTGGAGAGAATCACATACTCGGTTGCGGCGCTCCGCTTTTGCCTTCTATAGGTTACGTTAATTCCATGCGCATCGGAGCCGATACGGCTCCCGAATGGAAGGGAATGGACATTGGCGCTCCATCTGCAAAGTATTCAATAAGAAATGCATTGACAAGGAATTTCATGAATGGATGGTGGGTGAATGATCCAGACTGCGTTATGGCAAGGTCTCAGAAAACTAAACTTTCAAAGAATGAAAAAATGGTAAATCTTTTTGTTTCTGCCCTTTTGAATGGTCAGTTTCTCGAAAGTGATTTCCTCGGAGAGTTAACAAATGAGGATAAACATCTTTTGATGAATGCTCTTAATTTCAGAAATGGGCATTCCGATGTCAAATTCGTCGACGGTGAAAGATACGTCATCACAACGAAGAATTCAAAGAATGGCGATATCATATCCTTCGTCAATCTTTCCGATCAAATTTGGGAGGAGAATCTTTCAAGTTACAAAAATATAATCGAAAAAAAAGAAGATGAATTTTTCATCTCTTATCCTTCGATGAAAAGTGTAGGTGAAAATCTTAAAATAAATCCGAGGTCTATCGAAATTGTGCTTCACAGGGGAAAGAGGCATTTAAGGCGTGATGACGAAAAAGAAGATGATTGCAGAGATATCCATTATTACTGGGGTGATGATTATGATGGAGTTAAGATATAATCCAATAACTGATGAATGGATAATAATATCGTCTGAGACGCAAAAAAGACCTGTCTTGCCCAGAAAAGAGGCATGTCCTCTTTGCCCGGGCGTTCTTGAAATGAAACATGATTACGATCTCACGGCATTTGATAATAGATACCCATCCTTAAAACTCGATCCGCCAGAGGTACAAAAGAATGATTTTTTTGAGAATGCCCCATCATACGGTAAGTGCGAGGTTATAATGTTTACCTCTGATCACAATTCTTCTCTTTCGAGAATGCCATTTGGGCAGATAGAAAAACTCATCTACGTCTGGGAAGATAGAACCCGGGATCTTATGAAATATGAAAAGATAAAGTATATCTTTCCATTTGAAAATCGCGGAAAGGAGGTTGGAGCCTCACAGATCCATCCTCACGGTCAACTGTACGCTTTTCCATTTCTTCCCAAAAGAATTCAGGCAAAGATAGATGCAATTTCAAAGTACAAATCAAAGGGTCAGTGTGCGATATGCGATATAATAAAGCAAGAAAAAGACGAAAATATCATCTACGATGGAGAAGATTTCGTGGCGCTTGTACCTTACTTCGCGAGATTCCCTTACGAGGTCCACATTTATCCTCGCAGACACATCTCCTTTTTTACGGAAATGACTTCAAAAGAAAAATTCGATCTCGCAATTGCGCTTAAAGTCGTGACTTCGAAGTACGATTCACTCTTCGATCAGGAATTTCCGTACATGATGGAGATCTTCCAGGGACCTGTTAATCCTCAGATTAAAGATTTTCATTTTCATATAGAGTTCAATCCGCCAAAAAGAGACAAAGTTAACGTTAAATGGATGGCAAGCGTGGAGACTGGTACATGGGCATTTATAAACCCGCTTACGCCTTCTGAAGCGGCCAAATCTTTGAGAAATGCATCTTATTCGGTATAGGAGATGATATCTTTGAGATACAGATTCAAATCGCCCGGACGGATAAATTTAATAGGAGAACACACCGATTACAACGGTGGATTTGTCCTTCCTGCGGCGATAGACAAATACACTTACATAACTCTTGAAGAGTCAGATCATTTTGAGGCGTATAGCGTTAATTTGAAAGAAAGAGTTGAATTCTCTTTAAATGAGAAAAAAGAGAAAGAGGAATGGGCCAATTATGTAAAGGGTGCCATCTTTCATCTTGAGAAAAATATCAAAAAGCAGATAAGGCCTTTCAAAATAGAGATCTCAAGTACCCTCCCGATAGGAGCGGGACTTTCGAGTTCTGCATCTTTGATGGTCGGGCTGATTTACGCTATTTCTAAGGTAGAAAATATTAACCTCGACAGAGAAAGGATAGCCCAGATAGCGCACGAAGCGGAAAATGAATTTGTCGGGGTAAATTGCGGAATAATGGATCAATATACCGTTGCACTTGCAAAGAGAGACTTCTTCATTTTGATCGACGCTTCGAGCGGAAGGTACGAATATATTTACGCAAAGGGATTTCCAAGGATCACAGTGGTGGATTCGGGAATAAAACATAAACTTTCAAGCGGTGATTACAACACAAGAAGAAATGAATGCGAGGAGGCATCGAAAATACTCGGACTTCAATTCAAGGACGTAAAAAAGGAACTCCTTGAATCAAAAAAACATTTGTTTGGTAATTATAATCTGTACAAGAGGGCAAAGCACGTTGTTGAAGAAAATGAAAGGGTTTTAAAGGTAATAAAGGCAATATCTCATCAAAACTGGGATGAGGTTGGAAGACTTGTAAAAGCCTCGCATGCAAGTTTGAGAGACCTTTTTGAAGTATCGACTGTCGAGATTGACTTTCTTGTCGATAACATAAACAAAATCAACGGCGTTTATGGATCGCGCATGATTGGCGGTGGCTTTGGGGGGAGTATAATAGCGCTTTCCAGAAGGGACATAAGAAATGATTTGAAAGAGATTGCGAAAGATTATCAAAATAATTTTGGCGTTGAGATAAAATATTATCCTGTAAGGCTTTCAAGCGGAGTAAGGAAGATATGGAAAGATTTTTGAAAATAGGCATTTTAACTGTAAGCGATAGATGCTATAAAGGCGAGATGAAGGATGAGAACTTTCCCGCGATAAAGGAAATGCTCTCGAGGATCGGAGAGGTAGTTGTACATGAAATCGTGCCAGACGAGGAATCTCTTATATCTCAAAAGATCGTGGAATTTTGCGATCATTTCAATGTCGATCTTGTGATCACCGCCGGTGGAACTGGCTTTTCTCCGAGAGATGTGACTCCGGAAGCAACTCTTGCAGTCATAGAAAAAGAGGTGCCTGGGATTCCTGAGATAATGAGAGTTTCGACCTTCTTTTCGAAGACTAAAAAATCCATTCTTTCGAGGGGAGTTGCGGGAATAAGGGGAAAAAGTCTTATAATAAATCTGCCCGGAAATCCCAACGGAGTCAAAGAAGATCTTGAAGTTGTAATGGATGTACTTCCGCTGGGAATTACCATTTTAAAGGGAAATATGCCTGAAAGAAGGGATTTAGATGAAAACACTCGATGAACTTTTGACTTTGTTAGATTCAGTAGATGAGATATTGGAAGATGAGGATGCAAGAATAGAAAACTCGGTAGGTAGGATATTATCTACCGATATTTTTTCAAAATACGATTTTCCGCCCTACAACAGGGCCGCGATGGATGGCTTTGCATTTCGTTACGCTGATCTTGATGAATCAAAGACCTTAACAGTGAGGGAAGAGATTCTCGCCGGCCATCCGATCGATGTAGAACTTAAGAGGGGAGAATGCGTAAGAATAATGACAGGCGGCGCCGTTCCCGATCCGTGTGACACCGTCGTCGAGATCGAATCATGCAAAATTGACGGAAAAAAGGTCAAGATCCAAAAACCTGTTTCGCAATTTGCAAACATAGCGATAAAGGGTGAGGATTTAAAACAAGGCGAGATCGCCCTTAAAAAAGGAAGCGTTGTAACGTCTAACAGGATCAATTTAATCGCCTCTTTGGGGATAAGGTACATAAGGGTAAAGAGAAAATTGAGAATTGGTATCTTATCGACTGGCGATGAACTTGTGGACATCGATGAAGAGATAGGTTATGGCCAGATAAGAAACTCTTCAAAGTATTCTCTTATGGCTCAAATATCCCGAATCCATCAGGATTTCTTCGATCTTGGTATTTCTAAGGACGACGAGGAAGAGATAAGATCAAGGATTAGAGATGGCATAGCCAGATGTGATATATTACTTATAACCGGTGGATCTTCGGTAGGTGATAAGGATTTAACAATGAAGACGCTTGAAGATTTAAATGCGCAAATTCTCGTAGATAAACTTGCGATAAAGCCCGGCGCACCTACCATCATCGCAAGGTTTGAAAATAAATGGATCTTCGGTCTTCCCGGAAATCCGGTCTCGACTTATCTTTCATTTCTTGTATCTGTCATTCCATTTGTTGAAAAACTTACCGGATCGGATGAGATCAAAAAGACAATTTTGAAAGGCAGATTTACCGGTATATTTGAAAAACATGGCAATAGAACGGATTTTGTTCCATGTTACGCAAAAAATGGAAATGTAATGCCGATAAAGTACAATGGATCTGGAGATTTCACATCACTTGCGAATGCCAATGCGTTTTTTATAATTTATCCGGGAACTGAGATTTTAAAAGAAGGAGACATGGTGGATTATTTTTTGATCGATTGATGGAGGTCTAAATTGAAAGCGATAAGAGGAGCAATATTTGTAAAGGAGGACTCTCCTTACGAAATAGAAAAGAGCACGATCCAGTTGATGGATAAAATATACGAGGTAAATGGAATAACGGACAAAGATGTCATTTCGGTGATCTTCAGCATAACAGAAGGAATTAACACTTTGAATCCGGCAACGGTTTTTAGAAAATCTGGCCACGATCTTCCATTGATGTGTCTTCAGGAAGCGAAAGTAGACGGTGCCTATGATATGGTAATAAGGGTAATGCTTCTCGTTGAAAAGGAAGAGGTAAAGCATGTTTACGAAAATGGAGCCGAGATCTTGAGAGATGATGTTAAGTGAAAATACACGTTATAAATGGGCCTAATTTGAATATGGTCGGAAAGAGAGATCCATCCATTTATGGTTCTCTTTCTTATGCCGAGATAATCAAAAAGATAAAAGCATGGTCAGATTCACACAGTTTAGAGGTTGAATTCTTCCAGTCGAATCATGAAGGAGAGATCGTCGATTACATCCAGAGCCTATCTAATGAAGATGGAATTGTCATAAATCCAGGTGCCTACGCCCATTACAGTTATGCGATTCACGATGCGCTTGAGACCTTTAAGGGGCCAAAAGTTGAGGTACATCTTTCGAACATCTTTAAAAGGGAAGAGTTCAGATCGAAAAGCGTTATCTCTCGAGTATGCGATGGCGTTATTTCTGGCCTTGGGTGGTACGGATACATTCTCGGTGTAGAGTACATAATGGAGACTCAAAAATGAGGATCGCGATAGTTGGACTCGGACAGATAGGCGGATCTATGGCCTTAAGGCTTAGAAAGTACGGATATACTCCAGATCTTTTCGATACGAATTGTGACCTCGCAAATTCTCTTGGAGGAAGATGTACGCCTTTTTCGGGCCATGGATACGATATAGTGGTGCTTGCACTTTATCCAGACGTTATATTGAAGATGATGGAAAGCCTGCCTAAGGACAATTTTTACCTCGATACCGCCTCAGTTAAAGTTCCTCTCGTCAAAAAAGCAATTGAAATAGGTCTGAATTTTGTAGGTGGCCATCCAATAGCGGGGAATGAAAGGACGGGAAAAGATTCTTGGGATGTCGATCTTTTTGAAGGAAGGCCTTTTGCGCTCGTTAAAACGCCAAACTCTAAGATAGACGCTGCTGTAAAATTCGTCGGGATTCTCGGATCAAAACCCGTCGTTGTAGATGCAGAATACCATGACAGAGCCCTTGCCCGTACAAGTCAGGGCCTTTACTTCGTTTCGAAGGCCATTAAATCCATCGGGACTCCTTACGAGGCATTGTCAGGTCCCGGTTATGCTTCAATGACAAGGTTATCAAAACAAAATCCTTTGCTTGAAGAAAGTTTTAAAAGGTACAATCCAAAGAATATTTCCCAATTTTTGGATGAAATCATCGAAGAGTTGAAAAAGATTTCAGAGGAGTTAAAATGTTCAGATATGGGATAATCGGCGAACATCTTGATCACACATTTTCACCATTTATATACAACGCTCTTTTTAAGAAATTCGGAATAGATGCGACATACGAGAAGATAGAAATACCAAGAGATAAATTTTCGGATGTCGAGAATGTGATAAGAGATTTTCAAGGATTGAATGTGACGGTTCCATACAAAGAGATGATCATTCCTTATCTTAAATCTCTGTCAGATGACGCAAAAGAAATGGGAGCCGTCAATGTTGTCTCGAACTTCAACGGTGCCAACACCGACTGGCAAGGTTTCAAAGAAAGCCTTAATGGAATTGATCTTGGGAAGATCGCATTTGTTATAGGCTCTGGAGGGGCAGCGAGGGCCGTATGCTTTGCATTTAAAAAGATGAAAATGAAAATATATCTCAAAAGCAGGAATTTACAGAAAGCAATGGAGTTTAAAAAGCTCTTTGATGTTAATTTAGAAGAGCCAGATCCCGGATCAGTCTCTATAATCGTAAATGCTACCCCGCTTGGAATGTATCCGGACATAAACAGTATGCCGGAGGTAGATTTTTCGAAATTTTCAAAGGATTGCGTTGTTTACGATCTTGTGTACAACCCTCCAATGACCAGATTCCTAAAGGAGGCTACCGAAAAGGGACTTAGAACTATCAACGGATACGCGATGCTGATAAATCAGGCCGCTTTGAACCTGAAAATCTGGTCAATGGAGGAACCCGCAAAATATCTTTTAGAGAACGGAATCCATTCCCTGCCTGACGGCTTCTAAATTTAGATCTACTAACTTTTTATTCTTCCCGGCGAAGGTCTCTTCGAGTGCCTTTCCAATCATTTCCAGTTTAACAAGACCTGTAACTTTTGCAAATGCGCCAAGCGTTACCATGTTTAAAACCTTTGAATTTCCTATAGTGTCCGCTATTTTATTCGCGTCTATTTTGTAAACTTTTATGTCTTTTCTTGAAGGCTCCCTATCTATTACGGAAGAATTGAGGATCATTATTCCGTCTTTTTTAAGAATTTCTTCGAATTTGATCATCGAAGGGATATTCATCGCTATAACCACATCAGGTGTATCTACAACCGGAGATCCTATAGGTTCATCGCCAACGATCACGGTGCAGTTAGCCGTCCCTCCACGCATTTCCGGACCATAAGACGGGAGCCATGTTACATTCAGACCATCTAACATCGCCGATTCGGCGATTATCTTTCCCATAAGCATTACACCTTGACCGCCGAAACCTGCTATTATGATGGATTTTATCATTGTATCATTCCCTTCGTTTTGTCTACAAAAACTCCGAGAGGGAAGGTTTTTGTCATATTCTCTTCGAGCCATTTCATGGCCTCGATTGGATTCATCCCCCAGTTCGTCGGGCATGTCGATAAAACCTCTACCATTGAAAAACCCAAACCCTTTATTTGAGCCTGAAAGGCCTTTTTTATCGCGGCCTTCGTCTTTATAACATTTTGAGGCGTTGTCACCATCGTTCTTTCTATGTAAGCCGAACCTTCAAGAGTTGCAAGCATTTCGCTCATTCTTATTGGATATCCATTCGCCCTTGGCTCTCTGCCGTATGGAGAGGTTGTGGTTTTCTGACCGAGAAGTGTTGTTGGTGCCATCTGGCCTCCAGTCATTCCATAGACTGCGTTGTTTATGAAGATCGTCGTTATATTCTCTCCTCTATTTGCGGCATGAACTATCTCGGCCGTTCCTATCGATGCGAGATCTCCGTCTCCCTGATAAGTAAAGACAATTCTGTCAGGAAGCGCTCTTTTCATTCCAGTGGCAACGGCCGGGGCTCTTCCATGGGCCGCGACGGTGCCATCGAGATCGAAAAAGTTGTACGCGAAGACAGAACATCCGACCGGCGCAACCATCAAGGTTTTTTCTGCTATTCCAAGTTCATCTATAACCTCGGCGATAATTCTATGTACTATCCCGTGATGGCATCCTGGACAATAACTGAATTCGATCTTACTCAAAGACTTTGGCATCTGGGCCACTACTTTATCTACAGTTGCCATTTTTTCACCTCGCGATCTTTTTTATGGCGTCAAGGACTTCCATTGGCGTCGGCACAACGCCGGCGCTCCTGCCATAAAATTCAACATTGGTCTTTCCATTGACGGCAAGTTTTACATCTTCAAACATCTGGCCATAACTCATCTCTACAGTTAAAATGTGTTTTACATTTTCTGCGATCTTAGACAGCCTTTCATAAGGGAAGGGCCACAAGGTTATAGGCCTGAAAAGACCGACATTTATACCTTCCTTACGAGCCGTATCGGCAACGGTTTTGACAATCCTTGCCATTGTACCGTAAGCGACCACGATTATGTTCGCATCCTCAACTTTGAATTCTTCATATCTTACCTCATTCTCTGACACTTTTTTGTAGGTTGCCTGATATCTTAAATTCATCTTTTCAAGTTCATAAGGATCAAGATCGAAAGAGGTTACCTTTCGTGGCCTTCTACCTTTTGCACCTGTGAGCGCCCAGTCTGGCTCTGTGAATTCATCTATATTTTTCCATTCGGGAAGTTCAACAGGTTCCATCATCTGACCTATCATGCCATCCACAAGGATAGTTACAAGCATTCTGTATTTAAATGCAAGATCAAAGGCTTCTCCCATTATGTTGGCCGCTTCCTGAAGAGTGTGAGGGGCAAGGACAATCATCCTGTAATCTCCATGACCTCCGCCCTTTGTTGACTGGAAATAATCACTCTGGGATGGCTGAATGTCTCCAAGTCCCGGTCCGCCACGCATGACATTTATGAAGACTGCTGGCAATTCTGCTCCGGCCATGTAAGAAATGCCCTCCTGCATCAGGCTAAATCCAGGAGAAGAGGTCGAGGTCATAACTCTTCTGCCGGTGCATGCAGCGCCATACAACATGTTAACAGTCGCAACCTCACTTTCGGACTGCAAAAAGACGCCTTTGACCTCGGGCATCCTTTTGGCCATATACTCCGTTAACTCACTTTGCGGAGTTATCGGATATCCGAAATAAAGTCTACATCCTGCCCTTATGGCCGCCTCTGCTATCGCTTCCGTTCCCTTCATAAGCATCTTCATTTTCAAACACGCTCCTCGACAACTCTGTGGACCGTTATGCACACGTCTGGACACATGTAATAACAAAAAGCGCATCCTGGGCATTTATCCTCTGGATCGTAAAGTTCCGCATAATGGTATCCTTTATCATTGAATTTATCCGAAAATCTCAGAACATGCTGGGGACATGCATTTATGCACAGTCCACATCCTTTGCATCTATCTGAATTGATCTCCACATATCCTT
The DNA here is from genome assembly GCA_964433875.1 of uncultured Mesoaciditoga sp. Lineage (GTDB taxonomy): Bacteria > Thermotogota > Thermotogae > Mesoaciditogales > Mesoaciditogaceae > Athalassotoga. The sequence goes on along the minus strand of CAYSSO010000025.1, from coordinate 8,411 downwards.
TTTTTGCCAAATTCATCACTCCTCACCATGAATTTTTCATGAACCTTTTTATTCTGAAGATCGGCAACTTACCCTTATAATCTATGCCTTCATCTATGGATGTAAAAGCAACAGGAATCTCTGTCATTTTTGAAACTTTTAACACTATCTCCTCGCCAGTTTTTATATCCCCGGCCGTGGTTTCTGGGCCTATATTCGAATTGTTGACAAGGTAATCTATCTTGCTTCTAGCCACACGGGAGATCTTTACTATATTTCTCGCGATCTCTTCTTCCGTTGAACTAAAAGGCCTAAAAACATTTACAACGAATAAGATCTTTTTATCAACATTTTCAAGAAAGTGATTTAGAGAGCCAAGTACAATCGCTCCGTCCTCATTTCCGCCTACATCGACAACCGTCAAAAAATCCTTATTCGAAATATATCCTCCAACCTCCGGAGGTATTATTGGCAAATCCGCGTGCATGTATCTTTCTGGGACAGTTACAACCTTTATGTTCATATTCTCAAGAAATGACTTTTCATCTCTACTTCTGAAATAAGGACTTATTATGTCTATGTCTATGAGTGCAACCTTATCAGAAGTTCTTCTAAGGGCTATGGCAGTGTTTATAGAAAGTTCCGTTTTACCGCTTCCAAACATTCCAACGTATACAAGAACGCGTGAATCCGTGTAAGGATCAAATGTAATTTTTAGCCTTCTCCTCTCCTCTTAAAATTCTCAATGCGCCTAACGCGAGAGCCTCTTCTTCCCGTCCGCCGGGAAAAACCATAATTGGCGCTATGTAAGAAACCTTTTCTTTTATCCATCTGATCATGTACTTCGAATCGTAAGCCATGCCACCGGTAAGAATAATCGCATCAACATTTCCCTCGAGAGGCACAACCATCCTTCCAATCCATTTTGATATCTGGTATGCCATGGCATGGTAAATAAGTTCGGCATGTTTATCACCGTTATCTATCATCTTTTGAACTTCAACTGCGTTATTTGTTCCAAGGTGGGCAACAAGACCGCCTTCTCCTTTTATCTTTTTTTTCATTTCCTCAAAGGAGTACCTGCCACTGTAACATAGATCTATAAGTCCCGTCAGTGGCAAGGTTCCACTCCTTTCAGGACTAAAAGGTCCATCACCGTCTAAGGCGTTGTTGACATCGACAACACGCCCTTTTTTATGTGCTCCTACCGATACTCCACCGCCCATATGTGCAACTATGAAGTTGCACTCTTCGTATCTTTTTTCAAGGATTGCGGCGGCCTTTCTTGCCACAGCCTTTTGATTTAACGCATGAAAAATGGATCTCCGTTGAAAATCGGGATGACCGGATATTTTTGCAATATCGTCCATCTCATCGACGACAACTGGATCCACTATAAAAGCCGGCTTACCAGTTAACTTTGAAAATTCATGAACAATAAGTGCGCCAAGATTTGAAGCATGTTCTCCGTACTTTGCGACTCTTAATTCTTGAACCATTGCCTCATTTACAAAATAAGTTCCTCCTTGCACGGGCTTAATCAGTCCACCTCTTCCAACAAAAGCGGCAAAATCCGAAAGGGAATGATTGGATTCATGCAGAAAATCCATTATCTTTTCAAGTCTAAAAGCGTATTGATCCGCAATATTTTTGAAATTCTTCAACTCTTCTGCAGAATGATAAATTGTTTGAGATTTTATTTCCTCTTCATTGTCAAAAATGGCGATCTTTGTAGAGGTAGATCCTGGATTAACGGCAAGGATCTTTAACATCTTATCCCACCTTTGCAAGCAATGCGCTAAGCGCTATGGAATAAAGCCTTGTTTCTGCATCGTCGGCGCGAGAAGTAAGAACGATAGGGACTCTTGCACCGACTATTGTGCCGGCAAGTTTCCCCTTTGCGATGAAAATAAGTCCTTTGTACAGTATATTTCCCGCCTCTATGTCGGGAACGAGTAAAATGTCGGCATGGCCTGCAACGGGACCTCCGATTCCTTTGTGCTTTGCCGCCTCTTCGCTTACGGCATTATCGAGCGCGAAAGGACCATCAACTATAGCGCCGGTGATCTGTTTTCTGTCATACATTTTCGCGATAAGGGCTGCGTCTAAAGTTGCCGGCATCGCCGGACTCACGGTTTCGACGGCTCCGAGTATGGCAACCTTTGGAAGGTCAATACCTATTACGTGGGCGACCTTGGTCGCATTGTATATCGAGTCTATCTTCTGTTCAAGCGTTGGCGCTATAACCATCGCTGCATCGGTGATTATAAGCAGCCTGTCGTAAGAAGGTACTTCAAAGACACCCACATGATTCATCGTCTTTCCAGTTCTCAAGTTGAAATTCTTGTCAAGTACTGCGTGAAGTAAATCTGCAGTATGGACTTTCCCCTTCATCAAAAGATCGCAGTGATAGGTATGGACAAGTTCCACAGCCTTTTTTGTTGCCTCTAACTCTTCTGGCTCATCGATGACTTCGTAATTTGAAAGATCGATGTTTAATTTCTTTGCGATCTTTTCTATTTCTTTTTGATCGCCAACAAACGTTGCATCGATTATGCCGTTTTTTCTCGCATCTTCAACGGCCTCGAGAACAACCTCATCCTGAGCCACCGCAACGGAGATCCTCATCTTTTTGTCGAGATTTTTTGCTTTTTCAACGAGTTCAGACAGCTTTCTCATTTAATTTCACACTCCTTTGGTTGTAAAATTTTGCTTTTTCTTTTCCTTCTAAAACTCTAAGCGTCCCCATCGCGAGTGCTTCCATTTCATGCCCACCTGGTATAACAAGAACAAGAGAAATCTTTGAAACGTACATCTTTATCATATCAACAAATTCATTACTGTAAGACATACCTCCGGTTAAAACTATCGCATCGACATCGCCGTCAAGGACTGTCGCCATCTCTGAGATGCTTTTTGATATCTGGTAAGTCATAGCCTTAACTATGAGATCGACTTGTGGATCGGATTTTGCCATCTTAAGAGCGATTCTTAAATCATTTGTAGAAATATAAGATACAAGACCGCCGCGACCAACGTACCTTTTTTTCAATTCATCTTTTGTGTATTTTCCAGAATAGGCGATTTTAACAATATCGCCAACTGGCAATTCTCCGGATCTTTCAGGGCTAAATGGTCCTTCATCATTTGCGTTGTTTACGTCCACCATACGCCCGTGCTTGTGAGCCGCAACAGAGATGCCTCCTCCAAGGTGAACTATGACAAAATTGCATTCTTCATAATCTTTTCCAAGTTCCTTTGCGGCCATACGACCTACCATTTTCATGTTAAGTGCGTGAGAATAACTTTTTCTTTCCAGATCTGGAAGGCCAGAAATTCTTGCGATATCCTCGAATTCATCAACTGAAACGGGATCGGTGGTGTAGACCGGAATCCTTCCCTCAGAAAGCGCATAACCTATAAGCCCAGAAAGATTGGAAGC
>CAYSSO010000025.1:0-4980 GCA_964433875.1 uncultured Mesoaciditoga sp. | reverse complement strand
TGATCCACTTTTGAATTTCTAAGGGCTTCAACCATATTTTCATCTACGACATAAGTACCGCTTTCAACAGGACCTATGAGGCCACCCCTGCAAGAAATTGCGCTTATGTCTTTTATATCAAACCCGGATTCTTTAAGGAATGAGATCACATTCGCCTTTCTATAACTCAATTGATCCCTGACACTTCTAAATTTAGAAAGCGTTTCGATATCGTGTGACAATTCCTTTTCAAATAAACATTTCTCATTTTCAAAGATGGCAACTTTTGTCGATGTCGATCCGCAATTTATAACCAAAATTCTGTGCACTGTCATCACCTGTAAGTGTCGATCAAATGTCCTATTCTCTTTATACCCTCTTCTATTTCATCTTCAGACGGCAGACAGAAAGAAAGTCTCATCTCAGAACTTTTTCTATCATCAACGTAGAATGCGGCACCAGGAATGTAAGCAACACCAGCCTTTTTGGCTTTCTCGAACATTTCCATTGTGTCAAATTTTTTAGGCAGTTCAAGCCATATGAATAGACCTCCTGCCGGTTTTGTCCATTTTGCGCCGTCTAATTTCACATATTTTTCAAGCGCGTTGAGCATTTTATTCTTTTTGCTTCTGTAGATCTTGATCGTTTCATTTATTCTTTCGAAGATCGTACCCTTTTGAAGGTACCTTGCGGCTATTCTTTGAGTAAGGCCTGGAGTACAAAGATCCACGCCTTGTTTTGCAAGCGCCGCTTTTGAGACAAATTTTTGATCGCTCACTATAAGTCCTATTCGAAGACCAGGACTCATTACTTTGCTTAAAGTGTTCAAGAGCACGACGTTATGCCCTTCGGCTATCTTGTAAATGCTTGGAATCCTTTCTCCTTCATATCTCAATTCTCCATAAGGATCGTCTTCGACGATTAAAATGTTGTACTTTATTGCGAGTTCGGAAAGAGCCTTTCTCTTCTCAAAACTTAGAGTGACACCGGACGGATTGTCAAAATTTGGCACTGCATAAATGAATTTTAATTTTTTCAATTCTCCTTTTTGATCGATCTTTTTAATCTCTTCTTCAATTTGATTTACGTTAAAACCATCTTCTTCTATCTCTACCGGTATGAATTTGGGACCATAGGCTCTAAAAGCGCTAATCGCTCCAAGATAAACTGGATGCCCTACGATAACGTATGAATCTGTATCGAGAAGGATCCTTCCCACCAAATCAAGAGCCTGCTGTGATCCCGTTGTTATGAGCATATTTTCTCTTTTGAGATTATCAATGCCGTTTCTCTCTTTCAAGATCTTTATATACTCGTCTTTTAAAATCGAATCTCCTTCTGTAGGACCATATTGAAGGGCGAATACGTATTCCTTTAAAATTACTTCCTTTGAAATCTCTGCGAGTGTCTCTCTATCGAATGTTTCGGGGTCAGGCGCACCACCGCCGAATGAGATTAGAGAAACCTCTCCTGTATCTCTTAGAAGTTCCCTTATTATCGAGGACTTTAGGCGTTGCGACATTACAGAAAATGTATTTTCCATCATCGTGCTCCTCCCTTTCAATATTATTTTAGCATTGTTCGTGCCAAAACCTGAAAATGCAAATAATTCATATATCATCGCCTAAATCGGGGTAGGTATAAATGCAAAAAATTGCATGGTGCAATTTTTTGCATTTAAAAAGCGTATGAGAATTGGATGACCGGGTAATTTTTGAAGTTCTTGGAAATAGTAAAGGCAGTCAAATAACCGATAATTCCTCCGATTATCACATCAGATGGATAATGTACACCGTAATAGACTCTCGAAATCGCCACATACGTTGCAATAGAATAAAATAAAGGAGAAAGTTGCGGGAAGTACTCGCTCCATATGTAAGCGGATTCAAATGCCATAGCGGAATGTCCCGAAGGCATCGAATATCCGGAGACATCTGCCCTCTTTATAACCCAATCGTAGGTTTGAAATGGACGCGGCCTTTGAAAGAGATTTTTGAGGATCTCAACCTCTCCAAGCGTGACGCCAAAGGTAATAAGCGTCTGATCTGGGTTTATGAGTATGGAAGACAGTCCTAAAATTCCTGCAAAGTAATCAGAAGATATCACAGCCTTGGGGATATCGAATATCGGTTGTGAAGTCCTATTTACCATCTTCAGAATCGAAAGATCTAAATTCTGAGATCCAAAGATAGATATCGAAAGAGGAAGACAAAAGGCAATAAACAAAAAAATTTTAACAGAATTATTCTGCGGCATACCTTTGAAAATTCTTATTATTCCGAGAAATCACAGGTTGAGTTGCATCAAAGAGGCTCTCGAATTCATAAACGCAAAAAGGCCTTTTGGCCATAAGTAATACCATCTGAAATCTCAATGGGCTCGAAAGAGCGCTAAAGAGTTTCTCAAATTTTCTCGATTCCATCCAATCGTCTCCTAAATCTGAAAAGGATATTAACTTAATTCTATCATACAATGAATCGGGTGTGTATATAAAGTGTGTATATAATATAGGGTGTGTGCGGTTGAGAAATTGTGTTAACTCTAATGGGTGGAAGTCCCATCGAAATAATGCCCAACCAGCAGTTTCGTAGTTAGCCTTGGAGATATTCAGGTAACTGAATGTTTTAAGCGTAGGCGAACAAAGTGATGGGCCGAAAGCGATGAACTAACTGATTCAGCCCCGAAATACACAATTGAGACTGGTTGATGTGATTACACACACAGAAAACAATATTGAAAATAGCGATATGGTGTCGTTTACGTTCGAAAAGTTAGAATTTTTACGGTAAAAATGTGGCATACTGACTTTAACTAATACAGGAGGTAAAGTCAGATGCTAACTCAAAAACAAATAGAAGAAATAAGCCTTTTAAAAGAAGTCGGTCTTTCGAATCGAGATATCGCACAAAGGGTTAAATGTCACGAAAACACTGTAAGTAAAATCTTAAAAGTAAAGGAGAATAAGATGAAACCATCCAAATTAGATCCTTTCAAAGGATATTTAAAAGAGAGAATCAACAAGTATCCCAAGATAACTTCAGCAATACTTTTTAAGGAAATAATTCAAATGGGATACACAGGCAAGCCCACCATTCTTTACGATTATATTCGTTCAATAAGACCTGAACCGTTTGAGGAGTATAAGAGATTTGAAACTCTTCCGGGTGAACAGTTTCAGGTTGATTGGGGAGAGGGTAAAACTATTATATCCGGAGAAAGCGTTTCAATTAAGTATTTTGTCATGGTACTTGGATATTCGAGAATGTTTTACTTTGATTTCGTCAAGGATGAAAAACTTTCAACGCTATTGGAATGTCATAACAATGCATTTGAGTATTTTGGAGGATATTGTTCTGAAGGATTGTACGACAACATGAAGACCGTTGTGAAAGAACTAAAAAAAGGAAAAGAGTATAACGAGAAATTCATGGATTTTGCAAATTTTTACGGATTCAAAGTCATAACGCACAGGCCTTACAATCCTCAAGCAAAAGGTAAAGTTGAAAGAATAGTGCCATTTATTAGGAATAATCTTTTATATGCCAAAGAGTATTCAAGTATTTCAGAACTTGAGAGGAGGAAATCTGAATGGCTTGAAGAAGCGAACAGGCGCGTGCACTCTGAACTGAAAGAAATCCCTCTCGAAAGATTCAAGAGGGAAAAGGCTCATTTACATCCATTGACAAGATTATATCCCATCCGATACCTCAATACAAGAAAAGTTACGGAAAAAGGGGATGTAATATACAAGAACAAATCTTACTCAATTGGAATCGAATATGCAAACAAGCAAATCAATTTAGAAGAAAAAGGTGGATTGATTGAGATTTATTACAATGACAAGAAGATAAATTCAGAGCGTTTGAAGATTGACGTTGAAGTCAGATCATTGAATGAATACGAAGAGATGATCCCAGATGGGTTATGAAAATATTCATGAAACAATGAAAGATTTGAAACTCGATGGCATGGAAAATGTGTTAGATGCAGAAATGCAAAGATGGGAAAAAGATGAAGATGTTTTGGGCTTAATTGAGAGGCTTCTAAAAGCCCAAAAACAGGCCAACGATGAAAAGAGATACAATTCACGATTGAAATATTCTGGGTTACCGTTCTCAAAAAAGATAGAAGACTTCGATTTTACGTTCCAGCCAAGCATAGACAAAAAACAAATAAAAGAACTTGAAACATTAAGATTCATGTATGAGAAAGAAAATATAATCTTTTTAGGGCCTCCTGGTGTTGGTAAGACCCACCTTGCGGTCGGGATAGGGATGAAGGCAATAGAGGAAGGTAAAAAAGTTTATTTCATAAATTCAATAAAATTGATTGAAAAGATGAAGCAGGCATTCAGCAATATGACATATGAAAGGTTATTAAGATTCTACAAGAGTTTAGACCTTCTCATAATAGACGAATTGGGATATCTTCCCTTAGATATTCAGGGGGCCAAGTTGCTCTTTGAACTTGTTGAAAGTAAGTACGAGCACAGCAGCATAATAGTGACATCTAACAGGAGCTTCAATGAATGGAATAAGATATTCACAGATGAAGTAATAGCCTCAGCAGTGCTTGACAGATTAGTTCACCACTCAACAATAATAAACATACGGGGGAAGAGTTACAGATTGAAGGAAAAACAGAAAACAGGTCTAATCGGAGTAAAAATAAGTGAAGAGAAAGAAGGTGTTGTATATGATAAATAGTTTCATTATTACCTTCACAAAATCACCGTAAAAAATCCACATTTTCAAACGTAATTTCTTCACATTTTCGAACGTAAATGACACTTTGTATTTTCTGGCGGTAAGGTTGGTTAGGTATGACAAAAGATTCAGAGATTTTTACAAAAGGTTAAGGGAGAGGGGAAAGAATCCAAGATTGGCTTTGGTTGCAGTTGCGAGAAAGGCACTTGAGATAATCTTTCATATTCTGAAAACAGGCGAAGAATATGTCCCATTAACCTCTTGACTTTTTAGGTGTCTTTTTACAATTTCAATC
>CAYSSO010000024.1:10265-27271 GCA_964433875.1 uncultured Mesoaciditoga sp. | reverse complement strand
TCAATCCACCCTTTCTCTCAAACAGAACCTTATACACAATATAAATTAGAAATGTGATGATAATGGCGGAGACTATAGATCGTATAGTCGATCCAATTATATCCCATCCTCCGAGTATATTTATCAAAAAGAAAAAGGCTGAAAAGATCAGAAACAGGTAGAAAAAACTTCTATATCTGGATGATTTCAATGCTCTCCTTCCCGCCAACCTTTTTTATCATCAAAGTTCCATCCTCTATTTTGTACTCTATGCTTCTTGCCCTGTTTCCACCCGTGTCTTCGGCCAGAATCCTTATTCCCAAATCTCTCAAGACATCTTTTATTTTCTCTACGTTCTTTTTTCCTATCTCAAAACCCTTCGATTCAAACATAGAAGCGCCTCCGGCTATCTTGGCCTCCATGTCTTTAACATTTGCGCCCATTTTGACCATCTCATTTACCATAAATCTTATACCGGGTTCGGCATACTTGCTTGGATTCCCACTCTGATCCTTCAATTCCGGTAACATGACGTGGATCATTCCGCCAACGTGGGATCTTTTGTCTCTAAGGCATACGCCAACACATGATCCAAGTCCCAAAGTTACAAGGATAGTCGGATTTTTTGCGACTTTGAATTCTCCTATACCTATTATTAATTTTTCTTCCATATTTCATCAACTCAGGCCAAGTTTTTTAAAGATCACATCTAAACTTCCCGGTTCAGGAAACATCGTCAAAAAGCCATTCAACTTCTGGCCGTTATGAACCTTTAGAATCGTTTCTATCATCAAAACATCATCGTAATCTTTTGACGCCATTATAGACGTTTCCGAGATTATGGCGGCAAACATGTCCACAAGAAGAATTGGAACTTCCGTTTCAAGAAAAAGCGATGTGAAATTCGACAAAGATATAACATACGTCGAGCATATTATGTTTCCAATCTCCGAGACAACGGATCTTTCCATCTCATTCATATTGGTAAGATCTTCTGGTCTTTGGCCTGTAAGCAATTCTATAAGATGTTTGGTAGAATCAGAATCAAAATTCATTAGCATCTTTCCAGGCGCTTCTCCCTTTATTCCAACTATCGTAGATGCGACAATTTCTTCCGGATTTTTGAGGTATTCATAAATTTCAGAAAGATCTACGAGTTTTACAGTCGGAACATCTATCTCAACTTCCTTGCTTATCATCGTGGACAGAGAAGTTGCCGCATTTCCGGCTCCTATATTTCCTATTTCCTTTAGCACATCCATTTGCATTGGGTTAACCAAATCTTTCCACTTCAATCTGTTTTTCCTCCTTTTAACTTCAATTCGAGTTTAAAAACAAAACGAGTTATTTTGTCTTCAACAGAGGCCGGTAAATTCAAAAACATAATTCCATATTCTCTCAATTCTGAGGATTCGCTTTCAATGCTGCGCACGATTTGAGATTGAATATTTTCAAATTTGAGTTCCTCATCGAGTTTTAAATTCAAATAGATAATCTGTCCTGTTTCTATACGCGCCGGTGTTAAAATCCTTGACCCACCCGCACTTATGTCCTTTGTCATGAAATCGAAAATTTCTTCTGTTCCGGCAACTTTAAGAGTTCCTTTTGTAACGAACTCTATTCTGATAAACCTTCTTCTTTGTATTCTTCTTATCTTGCTTCTTATTTTGAATATGGTTATTGGCATCTTATTTTCTTCGGTATTTTCAATGACTGTAGCGTAGAGCACGTAAATAGAACTTTGATCTGTCACGAGCAATCTCGCTATCATCCCTACGGGCAATGGAATAAATCTTCCCTTCAAAGATGCCATTCCGGCCTTTATTATATCTCCCTCGACATCCGCGATGGTGGATTTGAATTCTCCCCCTGAAAATTCAGGTGTTGAACTTATCTCTATCTTTAAAGGCAGGCCTGGCTTTATCTTGTCTATTCCTATCTCTTCGGAGAAGAATGGCATCTTATCTCCTCAGTCCAAATATACTCTTTATTTTGTCCACGAAGGTTCTCCGATCCTGAACTTGATCCACCTTACCATTTATAAAAGAAGAAAGACCGAGGATGGCAAGGGAAGGCTGAATATTTTTGTAAGAGATGACAAATGGAACCTGTTCTCTTACAGACCTTTTGACTTGAGGATCGTTAAGAATCGAAAAGCCCTTTTCAAATCTCAAAGATGAAAAGCGCTGCGCTACATCTTCAAACCTTTCTATTATATTTCTTCCTTCGGAAAGATCATTTACCATATTGACCACCAAGAAAAACCTTCCATCTGGCTTCTTCATCGAAAGTAATTTTACAAAGGTATATCCATCCATTATAGCCGTAGGCTCCGGAGTTATGACGAGAATGAAGTCGTCGGAAGCCGTGTACACATCGTCTAAAAGTTTTGAATATCCCGCGCCTGTATCGAAAAGAATGTAATCGACATCGCTTACGAATTCGTAAAATTCAGAGAAAAGTCTCTCTCTTTCTCCAAATTGAAAGGCGTAAAAATCATTTGCGCTATTTCCACCGTTTAGAAGCCAAAATCCGTATTTCGTTTTTTCTATGATGTCCTTTAATTTAAGGCCCCCAAAGAAATCTTTCAGCGTTTTTCGAGATTCTATGCCTCCAAGTATGTTTAAATTTGCAAATCCAACATCCATGTCGAAGACAAGTACTCTCTTTCCCATACTCGAAAGCGCAACTGCAAGGTTAATGGTCGTGATGGATTTTCCAACACCACCCTTACCGGACACCGTTGTTATTATACGTGCAAGATGCACCTGATCTCTCAATTCAGAAGCCTGATCTCTCACCGGCTAACAACCTCTTTCACGATGAAATCTTCAAAGTCAAAGTCCGGCGCAGAAATTATATCTCCCGGTACACTTTGACCATTTGTGATAAAGGCGACAGGTTTTGAATTCCGAATTGCCATGAGCGGTCCAAAAATAGAAATAGTCTCATCTATTTTGGTAAGCACCACATGTGTTATTCCGACGGGAGAAAAATGCTTTATATTCTCTTCCACATCCATTCTTTTCTTTGTTGCGTCTATGACGAGAAAAACAAATTCGGGCTTTATCGTTTTTACATAGGTTTCTATCTCCGATATCTTAAGTTCATCGAACTGCCCTCTTCCTGCCGTATCGATAAGGATTATCCTGTTTGGGGTCGCAGAAATTATCTCCATAGCCTGATCAGGCGTGTAGATAACATCGAATGGTATATGCATGATATCGGCATATGTCTTCATTTGCTGGGCGGCAGCGATTCGATACGTGTCAAAACTCAATATCAGCAAAGGCATTTTGTCTTTAAGACCCAATTTTGCCGCGATCTTTGCTATAGTGGTGGTCTTTCCAACTCCCGTTGGTCCTATGAAAATGGCCTTCTGGCCAGTTGAAAAATTTACCTTCTGTGTTTTCACAAAATTATCGAATAACTGGCGGATCGCAAATTCTATCTTTTGCTTATCCTTTGCATCTTCGACCGTCATCTTTTTAGTCAAATCGTTTATTATGGAGAAAGATTCGGAGGCGTTCATTCCAAGTTCTATGAGGCGAGTACGCAAATCTTCAAAAGGCTCTGGGAAGAGTCCTGACATCCTAACTTCGGATATCTTTTCGCTAACTCCTTTTATGCTCATCTTTATTTCCGCGATCTCTTCTTCTATTGTCTTTTGGGACGGAATCCTTTTTTCCTCCCTCACGATCTTTTGATCGTCCTTTATTGCCATAACTTCCACGTAAGTTTTTCCGCCTATGCCAAGAAAACTGCCGCGCTTTACCTTTCTTGTTTGGACTATTATTGCATCTTCTCCGAGTTCTTCTTTTATCTTTATCATCGCCTCTGCCATAGTCTGGGCGGTGTATTTTTTCAACTCCATACCTAACCTCCGATGTTTATCATATCTTCTATTTTCAACCTTGCGTCATCGGTAATTCCTCCGTAAGCGACTACCGATACCTTGGGTAAAATCCTCGAGATGTAATTGAAGAGTGCCTCACGTATCGATGAAGAGCATAGTATAACCGGTGTATTTCTCTTTTCCATAACCTTTTTCATTGAAATGGATATCTTGTCTATTATTTTAGACATCAATTCCGGATTGACATTTAAAACTTTATTTTCTCCCGAAATAGATAGCGTTTCACTTAATTTTTCTTCAAGATTTTGCGACAGTGTTATCGCATGTATATATCCGTCTTCTGACTTGGCAGATTCAGTTATCTGCCTTTTCATGGCACTCCTTGCTATGGCATAAAGTTCTGGTACATTGTTGCTTTTGTCGCCATGCTCGAGCAACGCTTCAAAGATCACCGGTAGATTTCTTATCGAAATTCTTTCCTTTAAAAATTTCTTCAGGACATTTCTAACAGTATACTCCTTCATAACCGAAGGAATCAATTCGTTAACAAGAGAGGGCATTTTTTGCCTCATACCGTCCAGCAAAAGTTCCATTTCCCGCCTTCCAAGCAATTCGGATGCGTGACTTCTCAAAACTTCCATAAGATGCGTTGCAAAAACGCTTGGAGCGTCGACAACGGTATATCCAAGACCTCTTGCCCTTTCTCTTTGATCTTCATTTATCCAGAAGGCCTCAAGGCCAAAGGCAGGCTCTCTTGTCTGAATTCCTTCTATCTTTGTCTCGACCATCGATGAATTTATGGCGAGTAATTTGTTTGGAAAAAGTTCGAATCTCGAGACTTCCGCACCTAAGATCTTTATTACGTACTCATTTGGTTTTAAGAGCACACTATCCCTTACCCTAATTGGACTTACCATGAGACCGAGTTCATAGGCTATTTGCTTTCTAACCATGGTTACCCTATCGAGCAGATCGCCGCCTTGAGATTTATCTGCAAGCGGAATAAGGCTGTAGCCTATCTCTATTTCTGCCGTGTCTGTATTTATTATATCGCTGACATCCGAAGATGGGGATACTTTTGAAGTTGCAGATGGCCCGCTTGCGGTCTCTTTTTCTGGAACAGGCATCGAATTTCTTGCAAAAACTCCAAAAAATATGAAGATACCTCCTATTAGAATCGTTGAGAATTTTGGAAGCGGCGTAAAAATTCCGAGTAAGGCGATTATCACGCCGACGATCATCAAGATTCTTGGCTCAGATCCAAGTTCTTTGATGACATCCTCTCCAAGCGCGTGTGTAGAGGCCGCTCTCGAGACTATTATTCCACTCGCAACAGACATCAAAAGGGCAGGGATCTGTTCGACAAGTCCATCTCCGACCGTAAGAAGAGTATATGTTTGGGCTGCATCGGTTATGTTCATATGTTGCATGAGCATTCCTATTATAAGGCCGCCTATTATGTTTATAAAGACTATGACTATGCTTGATATCGCGTCCCCGCGCACGAATTTGGACGCTCCATCCATCGCGCCGTAAAAGTCCGCCTCTCTTCTTACCTCATCTCTCCTCTTTTTCGCCTCACTCTCTGTTATCACGCCGGCATTATAATCTGCATCTATTGCCATCTGCTTTCCGGGCATTGCATCAAGCGTAAAACGGGCAGCGACTTCCGAGATTCTTTCAGTTCCGCGGGTTATAACGATATATTGGACTATAACTATTATGAAGAAAACAACTATACCAACTATGTAATTTCCACCCACGACGAAATTTCCGAAGGCAAGTATTACATGACCCGGGAAATTCTTTCCTTCGAGCAGTATCATCCTTGTTGCGGCCACGTTAAGCGCTATTCTGAACAAAGTCATTACAAGCACAAGAGTTGGAAAAGAAGATAGATCTATGGCTCTCTTTATAAACATCGCGTCCATTAAAACGATAGAAGAGATCGTTATATCGAGTATCTGTAAAAGATCAAGCATAAAACCATTTAAAGGCAAGATCATAAGAAGTACTATGAAAAGTACTCCTATTGCCACGATAAAAGCGCTGTATCTGAGCATCATATCACACCGCGTTTTTCATTTTGTAAACTGTGACAAGCAACTCTGCAACGGCTCTGTACAATCTCGATGGTATTTCATCTCCTATTTCAACGCTTTTGAAAAGTTCGCGGGCAAGAGGTGGATTTTCTATTATTGGTATTCCGTAATTTGAACCTATTTCCTTTATTCTCTCGGCAACCTCTCCCGCTCCCTTCGCGATAACCTTCGGAGCATCCATATCGTCTTTATACTCAAGTGCAACGGCTATATGGGTGGGGTTTGTAACTATCACATCTGCGTTTTTGATATTTTGCATCATTCTGCTTCTTGCTATCATGATCATTTTTTCGCGTTGCTTTCTCTTTACCAATGGATTCCCTTCATAATCCTTCATTTCGTCTTTTACTTCTTTTTTTGTCATTCTCAAAGACCTTTCATATTCCCATCTTTGGTAGAAGATATCAAGAATTCCTATCACAAGCAACGCAAGGCCTACCTTCATGATTAACTGGAAGATCATATTACCTATTATAACAGATGAGTCTAAAAGGCTTTCTTGAGATGTCATGAGATATTGATTCCATCCGGCAATTATGGTTATATAACCGATATAACCTATTATCGTTATCTTGACGATCGATTTGATGAATTCAAAAACGGATCTCAAAGAAAACATCCTTTTTATGCCTTCAACGGGATTCAATTTGTTAAGATCTGGAATGATTCCCTTCATCGAAAAGGCAAATCTCGTCTGAAGCAAAGATGGTATCGCCGCCCCCACGATGCCCGCCAACATAACAAGTGCAAGCCATCCAAGCGCTATCGAAAAAGCCTCCGTTAGGTATCCCATTGCCTGAGTTATGGAAAGGTTTCCATCCGTACCGAAGGCATTTGTAAAGGTAAAGAAGAGATGCCCCCATTGATAATAAAGTTTACTGAAAGTGAAATAAACAACGGCCGATACCGCCAAAAGCGCTGTGGCGGAATTAAGATCTTTAGACTGGGCAACCTGTCCTTCTTCTCTTGCCTTTTGTCTGCGATGTGGGGTTGCCCGTTCGGTCTTTTCTGGATCTGCAAAGAGGCCGAGATCTATGTACATGTCACATCTCCGAAATTAAAACCATTAACTTTGTCGAAAGTTGACTTAAAATATCTCCAAAGACTGTAAACCAGATCGGAATCAAAACGGAAAACATCAAAAGGCCTACGAGTATGTTAAGTGGCAGTCCCACCATGAAAATGTTCATCTGCGGCATAACCTTTGCCATAATTCCGAGCAATAAAGTAACCATTATCATAAAGGCTATTATCGGAAAGCCTATTTGCATCCCAACAGAAAAAATAGTGCCGACCTCTTTCCAAAAAGTTGGCACAAAAGAGGTTCCAATGTAAAGCGTGTTAACGGGAATCATTTGAAGGGAGGATGTTAAAGCATTTATCAAAATACCCGGTCCTTCGATTGAGACAAAAAGGTATGCAGCTATAAGGTACATTAGTTGACCCAGAATTGGTACCTGCTGATCGCTTTGAGGATCAAGCACGTTAGCGACGGCAAATCCTATTTGATAGCCGTAAATCTGGCCCGCGAGTTGAACGGCATCGAAAAAGATTGTGGCAAAAAGTCCTATTGCCATTCCTATCGTGAAATTCACAAAGATCATCCACGCTATTACACCAACAGGGGTCGAAAGGTAAACAACGGCGCTGGAATAAGGTGTCAATATCCACGAAAGTATGAGAATTATCAAAATTTTGACACTTCTTGGTATAAAAGACGCACCTAAAAATGGAGAAAAGAAAAACAAACCAACAAGCCTTGTCAGGATCATTATCCAGACAAGGAATTTTGTTTCAAAAAACAAATCGAGACTCATAAATTTATATCATCGATAAATACTGGGTCCATAGTGTAATAGTGTAGTCTATGACTTTTTGAAACATCCACGAACCTGTTAAGGCTATGGTAAAAAAGACTGCGAGTATCTTTGGAACGAAAGTAAGGGTTTGTTCATTTATTTGGGTTATCGCCTGAAAGATACTTATGACAAGGCCCACCACAAGACTTACTATGAGAGCAGGACTTACCACGATTAAAAAGAGAAAGATGCCCTGCTTGATGACGTCCATGAAAACCCCGGAAGTCAAAAGATCACCCCTTTTCTTAACAAGTTGTGGTAAAATGTTAATGGTTATCTGAAGCATTATATCATAACGCGAGGTTATCCCAAAGAGAGGTTATTCGGTTTGGATGGCTTTGGAATTTATGCGATTTTGTTTTTGATACTCTTCGTCTTGGTGATTTTTTTTGCTTACGTCATTTCCTATTCTTACAAAAAAAGTAAGAATTTGAAGAGATTAAGAGAATGGTTTGAAGTAGTTGCGGGAAATGGTGATGGAAAGGAATTTGAGAAGTTTTTGGAGACTTTTTTTGCTCAAAGCGGCTGGAATGTCAAAAAGCCAACGTCCAATACAAACGCGTCGGATTTTGGCGTTGATCTGATACTCGATAACAGGATAGCAGTTCAGGCCAAAAATTACGCGAATGGGGTGACAAATAAAGCTATTCAAGAAGTATTTACCGGCATGGAGTATTGGAAAAGTAATGGCTTTCCACGCCTAAAGTATGCGGTGGTTGTTTCTACCTCCACCTTTACAAGGGCGGCAAAAAAGCAGGCGTACTCCGTGGGGGTCATTTTAAAAGATGGGAATGATATAAGAGAGGCCTTAAGAAAGGGTCTTTCAAAGAAGTGGATAAAGGAGAGAATATGAAGGCATTCGCGCTTTTTCTTTTGATCGTTGGGCTATTTCTATTTCTTTCGATAATAGGGATTTTTAATTTTAACTTCCGGCTCATTGTAGAAATAATATTTGCCATATTCTTTGCCGTGGAAGGTATAAGAGAATTGACGAAAAGAAACTTTATAGGCATAGGTGGAATAATATTCTCAACCTTTTTATTTACAAGCATATTTCAAATCTTCGGCTGCAGATTCTCTCTCAATCAAACCTTTGTAGCCTTGATAGCCTCTTATCTTATAGGAATAGGAATTCACATACTTTTGAAAAAGACTATCACCCCCAACTTCTGGGAAAAGTGGTAAGTGACAATAATAAGAATTTTTAGAGAACATTTTGAAAACAATGGTATGGAATATGTTATACTTCTAATAGTTAACGTCACCGTCTGAGTGCTTCCTCCTCACCACCGCCCGGAAGAACGGGCGGTTTTTTTATCCCAAACTATTGACATTGAAAAATAAAAATGATATACTGTTTAACGCTGCTAATCAATTTGTTTAATTATATTAGATTTGTGTGCACAACAAAATGGAATTATTTGAAATGAATTGAAAATTTTTTCTTGACAGTTGCTGTTTTTTGTGGTTTAATATTTTAAACAAAAAAATATCATTAAAGAGGTTTTACATGGAAATAGGGGCAAAATTGAAAAGGTTAAGACTTTCAAGGGGATTCACTCAAGAAGAACTTGCCGAGAGGGCAGACCTTACAAAGGGATTTATTTCTTTGCTTGAGAGGGACAAAACTTCGCCTTCAATAGCAACTTTAGAACAGATCCTTAATGTGTTGGGAATAAGTCTGAAACAATTCTTTGCCGAAGAGGTTCCATCAAAGGTTGTTTTCACGAAAAAAGATAGGGTGCCTCTTTACGATGAACCCGAAGGAATAAAATCCATGCTTTTGATACCCGGTGTCGAGGACAAAAAGATAGATCCAAAAATAGTTGTGATCAAGCCCGAAGGAGAAACTCTTGCGGAGAATTATCATCAGGGGGAAGAATTCGGGTATGTTATAGAAGGTAACGTTGAACTATGGCTTGATGATGTGAGATTCAAATTGAAAAGCGGGGATTGCTTTTATTACAAAGCCGACAGGAAACACCAGTTAAGAAATGTTTCAAAGTCAAAGAAGGCTATTTTGTTGTGGATAACTATAGATTAAAAGGAGGCGCGCCGCATATGAAGGCTCTTGGAAGACATCTGCTTATAGAACTTTATGGTTGTGAACCATCCATTCTCGACGATGTAGCCGGCATCGAGGAACACATGAGAGTTGCAGCAAGAAAGGCTAATTCTACGATTGTTAACTCCACTTTTCACCGATTCGATCCTTACGGAGTCAGTGGAGTGGTCGTAATTGCAGAATCTCATCTGTCAATTCATACGTGGCCGGAGTATGGTTATGCTGCCGTTGATATATTCACATGTGGGGATTCCGTTGATCCGTGGAAGGCTTTTGAGTATCTTAAAGATGTTATGAAATCCCAAAGAGAATCGATCATAGAACTTCAAAGAGGAGAATACGATAAAATTGGAATCGAAGGATTGGAAGGTGTGAAAGTTGGCTAAAGAAAATTTGCCTTTCTTTTTCGAGGAATTCACGGCTGGAGGAAATGTAAGCACAAAATACCGTCTAAGCAAGATCGACTTTTCAAAGCAAAGTTCCATTCAAAAGATAGACGTATTCTCAACGCCCGATCTTGGAAAGGTGCTTGTTATGGATGGAATGGTCCAACTTAACGAGAGATGGGAATTCACGTATCATGAGATGATTGCCCATGTCCCTCTCTTTTCACATTCCAATCCCGAGAATGTCCTTGTCATCGGCGGAGGAGATGGCGGTACCGTAAGAGAGGTCTTAAAGCACAAAACGGTCAAAAGAGTCGACCTTGTAGAGATAGATCCTGACGTTATAAAAACTTGCAAGGAATATTTTCCTTCTGTTGCATCTAAAATCATGGATCCGGCCGTTTCTATATACAACGAAGATGGGAAGAATTTCGTATTCAGAAAGAAAAACGAATACGATGTCATAATAGTCGATTCGACAGATCCATATAAAGGAGCCGGCAATTCTCTTTTCACAGAAGAATTTTATTCGGCCTGCCGGGAAGCGCTTAAAGATAATGGAGTGATCTCTGTTCAGGCTGAAAATCCAGTTTACGATTCCAAAGAGATGGAAAGATGTTTTAGAGAGATAAAGAAAGCCTTTCCGATCGTTAAACCTTATGTCTCTTTTGTTCCTATGTATCCTTCCGGGTTTTGGGTCTTTGTTTACGCATCGAAAAATGTTGATCCCTCATTCAAAGGAGACGAATCAAGAATAAAAGCGCTCGATGGAACATTGATATATTACAATCGTAAAATTCACGATGCAGCCTTCGCTCTTCCCTCCTTTCTTGAAAGGCTCATGTCTTTGATCTGAGTTAAGATAAAATCATCGATCCGGCAGGTTATCCTGCCGTTTGTTTTTTCAATAACTTTGTCTATCTGCAAAATCATTCATGGTATAATTAAAAGGGTGAAAAAATGGGAGTTATTCGTTATCTTTTTACCATAATTGCATTTTTATTCTATATGGCTTATGCTCCTTTCTTTGTCAGAGGAGTCAAAAAAAGAAGTGGCATAGAAAGGGAAAAATACATAAATCTTCATGTTGGAAGATGGGGAAGAAGATCCTTTTCCTTTCTGGGAAGTAAGGTTCATATCTTTGGAAAAGAAAATATACCCCCAAAAGGTCCATACATAATAGTTGCGAATCACAGAAGCATGCTCGATATAACTCTTATTCAGGGATACGTAAATCCACACACCGGTTTTATAGCCAAGAAGGAATTGGGTAATTTTTTCACAGTTGGGAAGTTCTTAAAAGTGCTTGGAGGAGAACTTATAGACAGAGAAAATCCACGAGATGCCGTTCATGCCATAGATAACATAATAAAAAAAATGCACCAAGAAGGCCAGGTTATAGCCATTTTTCCCGAAGGCACGAGAAGCACAGACAGAAAAATACACGAATTTAAAGCAGGATCAATGAAGATAATAACCAAAGCAAGAGTTCCGATTCTTCCGATTGTGATATCCGGAACGGAGAGATCGATGCCGAAAGGTTCGATGTACATAAAAAAAGCCGATGTATATCTTTCCATAATGCCCATCATAAAATTTGAAGAGATCGAAAAGATGAGTTCAAAAGAAATCGCGGATTTTTTAAAGGAAAAAATGACGGCCGAGTTGCAAAGGATCGAAGGAGGTGATTTGAATGAAAGAAGTGAAAGTCAAAGGATTGGCATTTGACAAGCGTAACAACACGCCTGTTGTTATTCTCGAGATACCGAATTCTCCACTTGTCCTTCCAATATGGATAGGATCATGTGAAGCATTTGCGCTTTCTCTCGCCCTTCAAAAGGCCGAGTTTCCAAGACCTTTGACTCATGATCTCATGTTAAATATAATAGACAGTTTTGGTGCCATTCCCGAAAGATTATTCATAGATTCTTTGGAAAACAATACCTACAGGGCAAAATTGATATTGAAAATAAATGATCAAAAAAAGGAAATAGATTGCAGGCCTTCAGATGGAATCGTCCTTGCCACAAAGAAATCGATACCGATCTTTACCACCGAAAAGATAATAGCAGAAGGAGGCATAAGGATAGAGGATCAGGATCAAACGGAAGAAAGAGAGTTCAAAGACTTTGTAGAACATCTCGATATAGATCAGATAAGAAAATATTTTGAAAATGAAGAGAAAGGCGAAGGTGAAGGCCACGAAGGAAATTGACCTCATGATGGAAAAGATTGTAAAAGATTTTAATTTATCCCCGCGGCTCCAAGAAGCGGCGCTCTATACTTTGAAGTTGCCGGGAAAACGGTTAAGGCCGAAGTTCGTTCTCGCGAGCGCCCGCGATTTTAACGTTGATGAAGAGATTGCGATGAAGGTCGCGTGCGCGACCGAGATGATGCATGCTGGATCTTTGATCCACGATGATCTGCCAGCGATCGACAACGATTCGTACAGAAGAGGGATGCCGTCAAATCACGTGAAATTCGGAGAAGACGTTGCGATAATGGCCGGAGATCTGCTTTTTTCGATAGCGGGGTACACATGCACCGAATCCAAAAATAACAACGTGATAAAGGCTTTCACAAGGACGCTCATAGAACTTGTAAATGGCGAAACGATGGATATACTCATGGCAAAAAATCGTGAACTTCCAACGAGAGAAGAAATACTTAAAATGTACAGAGGCAAGACCGGATCTCTTTTTGCCTTTGCATTTTCCTTTGGACCCCTTATGACCGGAGAGGATCCAACTTCTTATGCAGAGGCCGGATACAGTTTTGGTACCTACTTTCAAATTATCGACGACATAATGGATCTTACAGCAACCTTTGATCAGATTGGAAAGACGCCTCGAAAGGATGTAGAGGAAAATAAGGCTACCCTGGTAAAGATCATGGGTATTGAAGAAGCCCGAAAATTTGCCGATAATCTTCATGGAGAGATCCTTTCAAAAGTGGGAAATGGTCATCTTTACAAAACTGTGAAGGAGATCCTTGGGTGAAGATCCTTGATCTGTTTAAGAAAGTTTTTTCTTCAAAAAAAAGACTGATTATCCTTTCATCTGTTGCGGGAGTTATCGTCGTTTTGTTGGCCGTTGTTTTTTTTCTTTCCTCCTTGCCGCAAAAGCATCAAACTAACGAAAGCGTCGAGATATCCTTTCAAAACGGGACATTTGATCCGGGAAATTATCCCGTAATCTCTCCCATCACAAAGGATTCTACCCAGTACACCAATCTTACCGCTATATCGAGTTTTGTTGGCACTCCTTACATGTTAAAATGGAAAAGTGGCACGAATTCGATGACGCGATCGCCAGTTATCATTTCTCTTCCGATCCCTTCCGAGTATTATCTTGGGCTGAATCAATCCAACCTCGAAGCTTTTGAGGTCTTTCAAGATGGAACTGTCCAGAGTTTGTATGGTGGTCAAATAAGCGAGATAAATGGGAAGCCGTATCTAACGGCCATGACTTATTTTCCGGGCATAATAGCGTTGAGGCTAAAAACGTACAACGTGTCTTACGGTCTTATACCTCTTAACAAGGTCTCGAATCTTCAGAGCAATATTGTCATAGTACCTGGAGAAAACGCGAACTTTTCAGGCATCTTACCAAATTTCTCCTTCAATTTCTGGGTTCAGGACTTTCCGAATTACAACGTATATCTATTCTCTTATCCTTTGACTACATATCGGGATTCTTCATTCACCTCTCAGATGATGGCTTACTTTGGATCGTCAGGATATGACAGTTATACCCAGTACGTTGGTAATCTACTTTCCTCTCTTCTTGGAACGCTTCAAGGAAAGACTTACATCTTTGCCCAAGGCATCGGTGGGTTGATATCCCGGTATGCCGTTGAATCAAATCCTTCTGTCGGGAATGTTAAAAAAGTTATACTCTTTGACACGCCTAATGAAGGGACAAACCTTGCCTCGGCTTACACGATAAGCAATCTGTACAATGCCGGCGATGAATTTGTAAGCCGCGAATTTGGATACTCACAACGGCTATTTCTTACCTTTACACCCTTAACTTTTTTGCCAAAGATCTTTCACCTAATTCATCTTTTTTACAAAGATTGAACAAAATGACCGTGCCGGCCGGAATAGATTTTATAACTATAGCAGGGACCAATCCTGGAATCTCGAATAACAATTTCGGATCTCTTACCTCTACCTTTCCAGAACTCGTAACTAATTTAGGAGATGGTTTTGTTTCCGCAAAAAGCGCAACTGCCTTTGGAAATCAAAAGTTGGTATTCCCATATTCTTTTTCGGATATCTTTACTCATAGAGACGTCGTAAAACTGCTCATAAGCCTTGTTTCGACGACAACTTCATCGACGTTAACTTTCAAATCGGACAATTTCCCTCAAACCATTCAATCAACGGCAACGAAGATCTCAACGGTAAGCACGCGCATTATGACTTACAAATACCTTTCGGAGGGAGATTACATAGTCAAAAAAGCCTCGCCGGGGACCTTTCTTAAAAAGATATATGCTGTTTCTGTGCCAAAGGCGGGCAAATTGGAAGTGGCATCCAATGGGACATACATTATTTCTTCAAATGATGTGTATTACCTTTCTCTCGGAGGAAGCGCGAAGATATATTCCGGAAATGTAAGATTTTCGAATCTTTACAATGGCAATCTTTATCTTATTACAGATAACTGGCAGATTTTGAAGTTCGATGGCGCCATGGGAACATTTGAAGGGACTCTGACCTCGGCCGATTACAGAGATGTCTTTGTGGCGAATAAAAATATCTATACCCTTTCACAAAATGCCACCTCGACCTTTCTGTCTGAAAATGGTAAGACACTTCTGACATTACCGGGCATTAGCGGACGCATGTGGTATATGGCGCCCATTAACACTTTTGTGATAATATCGACGTCTTACATATCCTTATACAATCTTGACAGTATGACGGCCACTTTTTTTGAACCGATAGATGATCTGATGAAAAAGATCGGAATGAAAGCAGATCAGACGCTCTTTCCGTTTAATTCGGCTTTTGTTTCGGGAAAGACGATATATTTGCTTTCCTCAAATTACATCTTACTTGCAGTTGATACGAAAAAAGGTGTCCAGATAATAGGCAACGGGGATATTGGGAACGGTAAGATATTGCCTTACGGAAATTATTTTATCGTTACCGGAGATCATACACTTAACTTTTACGATATGATAAATCGTGTAAGGATTCCGGTGTATCAGATTGTGAATTCTCAGATAATAGACGCCGTCACATATAATTCCTACCTTTATTTAATCACCGCGAAAGGAGGTGCCTATGAAATTGAAATTTATCAAAATTAGCGTTATATTTGTTCTCCTTTCTTTTCCAATCCTATCCCTTGCCCAGAATTTGGACATCTATTATTCCCAGGGGGTAATGTATTTTAACGTTGGAAATTACAAAATGGCAGAGGAATATTTAAAAAAAGCCCTCACGCTTGATCCTTCTCTCGAGAACACTTCGAATATAAAGACTCTTATAGGCTTAAGCGCGCTCTATTCTGGAGATATGGTAACGGCCAAGGCCTACCTTCCCGAAGACTTCCTCTTGACTGCTAAAGGCACATCGATAGAGAATAACGCCAATCTTATAAATCAAATAGCGCACTGGGAAAGAAATCCGTTGCTTTCTTCGTACCAAAGCAATCCAAAGCCAAAATCTCTTTCCATAATTCAAGTTTTTCTCATCTTCATCATCCTTTTTGCAAGCATCTCAACCTTAGCGACTTTGTACATAATCTTTAGGAGAAAGAGAAAGATTGTAAAGGCATCTTCTCTTAATGTAGAAGAAAATGAAGAAAACGTTGAAGATGAAATGAAAGATATCATAATAGGAAATGAGCAGAAGGCTCTCTCTTACGATACAGATATAATAAGCGATGAAGAAATAGAGGAACGCCTTAAGAAAGCCTTGAATGCAGGCAAAGAAGAGAAAAAAGAAGAAAAGCAAACAGTTGTAGTTCAGGAACCGGACAAAATAATTAAGCAGGTAAGCCAAGACCCTTCCGAAGAAGAACTTGCAGCGCTCGCACAGGCAATTCAAGAAATTTTGTCCAAAGATTCTGAAAAATCTGACAAATAACCTTCCTGCTTTTCAAACATTATTTTAGCCTTGCTTTCATCATCCTCATGATCGTAGCCGCAAATGTGCAGCACGCCGTGAATGCAGACTCTGAGTATCTCCTCGTTGAAAGGGACTTTGAATTCATTTGCATTCTCTCTAACGTAGGAAGGGCATACGTAGACCTCTCCCTTTAATTTTGGAAGATCGTAATTGAAAGAAAGCACATCGGTAGGCCCATTCGCATTTCTGTACGCGTTAAGCCTTGTTATTTCTTCTTCATCAACAAAGGCAAGCACTACAATCCCATATTCTTTTTCTCTTTTTAAGACCTCATCGAGAATCGATTTAATAACGTCGGTGTTTATATCGATCACCTGTTCGTTGAAGATCTCAATTGGCAATTTTTATCACCTTTTCGACCTCTTCTTTTGAAGGATAGGAAATGCGCGTTTTCAATCTCATCGAAAGTATCTTCGAGAACTCCTGAGATATTTCATCGAGGTCTCTTAAGGATAGTCCTGAATCGTCAAGTTGCCTTTCGTTGTATACTCTATTGACTATCTCTTCGACTACATTTTGTATCTTTGA
This sequence comes from uncultured Mesoaciditoga sp., assembly GCA_964433875.1. Lineage (GTDB taxonomy): Bacteria > Thermotogota > Thermotogae > Mesoaciditogales > Mesoaciditogaceae > Athalassotoga. The sequence goes on along the minus strand of CAYSSO010000024.1, from coordinate 10,351 downwards.
TGGGTTTATTTCTTTCATCGATTTGAAAGTCGCCTCGCAAGAATCTGCAAGCATTACGATGCCGGCCTCTTTTGTGCGTGGCTTTG
>CAYSSO010000024.1:0-10247 GCA_964433875.1 uncultured Mesoaciditoga sp. | reverse complement strand
CGTCTGGACTGACATTAAGATTCTCTGAGAGCGCTTTTTGGTAGAAGAAAGATGCCATTCTTGTGCCGTGATGTTCTCTTATTATGTCTTCTACAAGCAATGGAAGTCTGTATTCTTGAGCCATCTTCACGCCGTATTTAACGTGAGAGGTGATGACCAAATAATTCATTATAGGTGACATCTTGTCATGTGGATTGTAGCCCTTTTGATTTTCGGTAAAAAATTCAGGCCTTTTCATCTTTCCTATATCGTGAAAGTAAGCTCCAACCCTCGCAAGAGTGTAATTCGCGTTGATCCTGCTTGCGGCCATTTCGCACATATTGGCAAGTTCTACGCTGTGAAAATATGTCCCAGGCGCCTGCATCGATAATTCCTTCAAAAGCGGATGGCTCAATCCTCCAAGTTCGAGCAATCCGATGTTCGAGTATATCCTCGAGACGTATTCAACGTAAGGCATGATTCCGAAGGCCAGGATCATCGAGATGAAAGGATTAAAGAAAAGAATTATAATGTCCTTGCTAAGGATGTTCAAATTCATATTCATGACCAGAAAAATGGCAATTCCTATCACAGACGAATAAAAGGTCATCTTTGTCATGTCTGTTCTCTTGTTGAAATTTTTTACGAGATATATAGCGCCAACGGAACTGATCATGTAAATCGCAAAAACTTTGAAATCGTAAAAAGAGATAACCGTTGCGACCGTTGAAAGTGTAAATGCGGCGGCAATGCCACTTTCGGCGCCCATCAAGGCAGTTATAAGTATGACACCAAGCCATACAGGTACTCCATAAGGGCCAAAGAAGTACGCACCCAGTGGGAAAAACAAGATTGTTATCAATGTTAAAGCCGCATAGGTCCAGAAATATTGATCGTGAATTTTAAAAAACTTTACATGATCGCTTATCCACTTGAAGGTGAGAAAATTTACACTTCCTATTATCAGATACTCGCTTATCCATTCTATCCTCGGATGAACGGAGAAATTCGCGAGAATTATCATTGCAAGTGGTGCGACGATGTAGTAAAGATACGTGTAAAACTTCTTATTTTGAATTTTCTTCAAAAGATTCATAAGCCTTTATTATCCTCTTTACTATTGGATTTCTTACGACATCCTCTTCTTCTAAATATACGAAAGCGACTCCTTTGATATCTTTCAGTATCTTCTGAACTTCTAAAAGTCCCGAATCAGATTTGTTTTCAAGATCTATCTGGGTTATGTCTCCGGTAACGACGACCTTTGATCCAAAACCCATCCTTGTCAAAAACATCTTTAACTGGCCGTGCGTTGTATTTTGCGCCTCATCGAGAATCATGAAAGCATTGTTTAAAGTTCTTCCCCTCATGTACGCTAAAGGAGCAACCTCGATTATGCCTTTCTCTCTGTAGTAATTGAACCTTTCAGGGCTCATCATATCAAAAAGTGCATCATAAAGAGGTCTCAGATATGGATCAACCTTCTCTATCATATCTCCGGGCAAAAAACCCAATTTCTCTCCAGCCTCGACTGCGGGTCTTGTGAGAACTATTCTTTGTACCTGGCCACTTCTGAGCTGTTCGACGGCCATTGCCACGGCTAAGTAGGTTTTTCCCGTTCCGGCAGGACCTATAGAAAAGACTATATCATTCTCTTTCATCGCGTCTATATATTTTTGCTGACCTTTTGTCTTTGGAAAGACGCCGACTCCTTCTATTTTCGAAGAGGTTCTCTCCTTTGTATTTAAAAGATCTCTTATGTCAACACTTCCTTCCTTTAAAACTATTTTGACCATCTTTTCTAAAACACCGTTAACGTGTTTTACCTTTTCTTCTTCACCCTTTATCCACAATTCCGAATCCATCAAAGTTACGCCTACATCAAAATACTTTTTTATGGCCTTAAGGTTGGAATCGTACTCTCCAAGAAAAGAGACTATATTTATGGATTCTGGTATCTTAAATCTTGAAATGGTTTCCAGCGATAAACACCTCCACTTTTTTATTACCATTCATTGATATTATATACCAAAGAAGATCAAAATTACGAATTCAACAGAGTTCGCAAGACGCGCATGGTATGTTAGAATAAAAGGCGAAAGGAGAATATATGTATCTTAAAATCTTTCTTAAAATAGTCCTTTACTGGATTTTAATTCCATTTGGAATCGTTGGCATATTTACCTTGTGGCCTTCACAAAGTATGTGGTGGGGAATCTTTTTTATTATATTTGGAGTATTCTGGGCCGGGCTTTCCTCTGCTTATCTCATATTGGATGGCCATGGATCTCCTTTCAAAGAGATTGAAACTAAAAGATTTGTTAAATGCGGTCCCTATTCGATGAGCAGGCATCCGATATATTTTGGATACCTCCTTTACGCCCTTGGAATAGCACTGTTGTTTAATCTTCACATCTTATGGGCTTGGCTTGCAGGCTTGATGATAATTTTGATACTTGCCATCTTAGAGACCAGATCGATTTTCCAAAAATTTCCTCATGCAAGAGAAATTAGAATTCCTTTGATCCTCCCTTTGAAAAAATGGAAGGTCGATCCTGTTGTTGAACCTCCTTTTCTTTATGCTTTCATGTTTTTGATCGGAAAATTCATAGTGCCTTTTTTCTACGATGTGGAAATGGAAGGAAAGGAAAAGATCCCTGACGGCCCTTACGTGGTTGTCGCAAACCATACCTCTTATCCTGATCCACTTTTCGTGATAGACATACTTAACTCTTACGTTAGATTTCCGATCACAAGTGCCCATTACAAAGGATTTTCATGGTTTTACGAACTCGTCGGGATCTTTCCAATAAAGAGATACACAGTAGATGTACATGCCATAATGAAATTCACAAAAACCATGAAGAGCGGCGGAATAATAGGCATCTTTCCCGAAGGGGAAAGGAATTGGGATGGTAGGCCTCTTGAAGTGCAGGAAGGAGTTATAAAACTCATAAAGATGTCACCCAATCCCATCCTGCCTGTGAGAATAGAGAATATACATCTTCTGTGGCCAAGATGGGCAAAGCGATTACACAAGGGGATCGTAAGGGTTAAAATCGGCGATCCTGTAAGTCCTCAAAATTACCGGGAGGCATTCGATTTTATATTTTTAGATACCCTAAAGTCCAGAACTTACAAAGATTACAGCGGCATAGAAAGATATCTGTGGCAGTGTCCCAACTGCAAGACTATCGAAAGCATTAAAGGGTATAAAAATGGTTTTGAATGCAAAAATTGCGGGTCAAAATGGATAAAGCCTTCCGTTGAAGAGGTAAGAAATTTGCATGATTCAATTTCTTTTTCAAAAGACATTCTTCTTGCGGATGAGGCCGTGATAAATGAGAAAAGATCGAATTTGAGGATGGATAAAAACAAGATAGAATTAGGAGATGACATCTTTAATTTAAGCGAAATTCAAAGTTTCTTAACAGAATCAAACAGGCATATCTACATCTTCACAAATAAACTTTTTATAGTCAAACCTTTAAAAACATCACCTTTAATGTGGAAAGAATACTTTGACTTTTTAAAATAAAGTGATATAATCTTCAAAAATAATTCCTCCAATAAATGTCAAACAAGATTAACTTTGTATAATTTCGGGAATCAGGCTCGAAAGTCTCTACCGGACAACCTTAATTGTCCGACTACAAAGAAATAAATCACCTTCGGGTGATTTCAAATTAAATTAAGGAGGAAGGACTATGAAAAAATATCTTTTCCTGCTTTTGGCTATGCTAATTGGCCTCTATGTCTTTGCTGCCCCTTTAAAGGTTGCCTTCATTTACGTTGGACCTGTTGGTGATGACGGATGGACTTATGCGCAAAATCTTGGCAGATTGTACGTTCAAAATTATTTCGGAGACAAGATTCAAACAACATACATAGAAAGTGTTCCCACGGCAAATGCAGTCAACGTTTTAAAACAATTGGCGCTGAATGGTTACAACGTCATATACACCACGAGTTTTAGTTACATGGATCAAACCGCAGAAGTTGCAAAACTCTTCCCAAATGTCATCTTTGAAAATTGCTCTGGATATCTTACGGGACCAAATATGGCAGTTTACTTCGGAAGGATTGAAGAGGCAGAGTACCTCACCGGTCTTATAGCGGGATCGATGACAAAGACCGATAAAATAGGCTACGTTGCGGCCTTTCCAACTCCAGAGGTTATAAGAGGAATAAATGCCTTTACTCTCGGAGTCCAAAGCGTCAATCCAAAAGCCACCGTTCAGGTTGTATGGGTCAACGACTGGTACAATCCTCCAAATGAAAAAGAAGCCGCCCTTTCTCTCATAAGCGCCGGATGTGATGTTATAAAATCTGAAACTGATTCTCCAGCGCCACTTCAGGCCGCAGAAAGTAAGGGCGTGTATTGCATAGGATACAACACGGATCAAAGTTCTTACGCTCCTAAAACTTTTTTGACTGCGTCGGTCTTTAACTGGGGGACATATTACAAAGAGGATATACAGTCAATACTGGATGGAAAGTGGAAAACGCACAATTTCTGGGGAGGGCTTGACAGCGGCGTTGTTGGCCTTGCCCCGATGAGCGACCTCGTTCCGCCTCAAGTTAAAAATCTCGTCATGGCAATGGAAAATGCCATAAAAACTCACTCTTTTAATCCTTTCTCAGGTCCCATATACGATCAATCTGGGAAATTGATGGTTCCGGCAGGTCAAAGTTTATCAGATAAAGATTTGCTTTCAATGGATTGGTTTGTAAAAGGAGTTATCGGAAGTATTTCAAAATAAGGGGGAGTGAAGATGAAAAGTAAATTTCTTTTTGTTATCTTGATGGCGGGAATACTTACCCTTTCATTTGCGGCTCCGTTAAAGATAGCCTTCATCTTTGTGGGACCGATAAACGACAACGGCTGGACACAGGCTCATTATGACGGTGGAGTGCTTGCGATTCAAAAGGCCTTTGGAGACAAAGTGCAAATAAAATACATAGAAAATGTTCCGGAAGGTTCTCAATCTCTTAGCGTTTTAAGGGCTCTCGCATCTCAAGGATACAAATTGATATACGCAACGAGTTTCGGCTACATGGATCAGGTTATCCAGGCCGCAAAAGAATTTCCAAATACCATCTTTGAAATGTGCTCAGGATACGCGACATCGACGAATCTCGGCGAATATTTCGGCGCCATGGAGCAGGCAAGATATCTTTCCGGACTGATAGCCGGTGCGATGACAAAGACGAACAAAATAGGATACGTTGCCGCATACCCGACGCCTGAGGTCGTCAGAGGCATAGACGCATTTACCCTTGGTGTGAGATCTGTCAATCCTTACGCTACAGTTCAGGTTGTATGGACATATACATGGTACGATCCTCCGACTGAGAAAGAGGCCGCATTGAGTTTGATAAATGCTGGCTGTGATGTCCTTGCCCAGCATCAGGATTCGCCGGCAACCATACAGGCAGCCGAAGAAAAGGGCGTCTATGCGATAGGATACGATTCTCCAAATATGGGACAGTTTGGGCCGCATGCTTATTTGACGGCTCCCGTGTGGAACTGGGCTGCATTCTACGTTCCAAACGTTAAATCCGTCCTCGATGGCACGTGGAAGCCAACCTTCTATTATGGGGACATGGCAGATGGCCTCGTTGAACTTGCCCCTATGAGTAACCTCGTTCCGCCTCAGGTTCAAAAACTCGTAAACGCCATGGAAAATGAGATAAAGTCCGGCAATTTCGATCCATTTGAGGGCCCAATATACGATCAATCTGGAAAATTGATGATACCGGCCGGACAGCGTGCCACTTTAGATCAGTTGTTATCGATCCAGTGGTTTGTCCAGGGCGTAATAGGAAGCATTAAAAAGTAAAGATATGTCCGAAAAAATTCTCGAACTCAAAAATATCTCTAAGTCTTTCTCCAACCTGATAGCAAACAATAGCGTGGACTTTGACCTTAAAAAGGGCGAGGTCCACGCCCTTCTTGGCGAGAATGGGGCCGGAAAGACCACGCTCATGAATATTCTTTATGGAATATACAGGCCCGATGCCGGTGAAATATTTTTAGAAGGAAAGCGGATAGAAATATCATCTCCGCGCGATGCGATAGAAAACGGAATAGGAATGATCCAGCAGCATTTCAGTCTTGTTCCTTCATTTAGCGTTGTCCAGAATGTTGCGTTGGGTCTTAAGGAAATGGGGATAATCCCGGATCTTTCAAGGGTTAGAAAAAAGATCATCGAGTTGTCCGATAGATACAAGATCAGCGTAGATCCGGACGCAAAGATATGGCAATTATCGGCCGGCGAACAGCAAAGAGTCGAGATCATAAAATTACTCTATGTTAAATCTAAAATAATGATACTCGATGAGCCTACAGCGATATTAACCCCGCAGGAAGCGAAAGGCCTTTTCGAGACCATAAAAGAAATGACGGCAAATGGAGCGTCAGTTATCTTCATAAGCCATAAGTTAAAGGAAGTTTTGGAGATATCAGACAGGGTAACGGTTCTAAGACATGGAAAGGTTATTGGAACTGTCGAGACGGCAGAGTCAAATGAAAATGATCTTGCGAGAATGATGGTCGGTCGGGACGTCGTTCTAAAAATAGACAAAAAACCGTCCCATCCTTCAAAACCAATTCTTAAGGTAGAAAATCTACACGTTATCGGAGACAAAGGAATAGAAGCCGTCAGAGGAATTAATTTAGAAGTAAGAGGAGGAGAGATTCTTGGAATAGCCGGTGTCGAAGGAAATGGCCAAAGGGAGTTGGGAGAAGCCATTTATGGAATGAGGAGTTACACCGGCAATATCTTTATAAATGGTTTGAAAGTGAGGTCAGGAGATGTTCTTGAAAGGATAAAGAATCATGTTGCGTACATTCCACAGGACAGAAAAGCAGATGCGCTGTGCGGAGGATTGTCTGTGTACAAGAACTTATTCATGAAGGCCTTTTCATCTCCGATCTTTTCCTTCAATCCGTATTTTTTCGATCCAGAAAAATTGAGATTGCCCTCGGAAAAATTGGTAAAAGAATTTTCGATAGCGACCTCTTCCGTCGATCAGGAAGTCAAATTTCTTTCCGGCGGGAATATGCAAAAGGTAGTCCTTGCAAGAGAAATAAAAAGCGATCCAAAACTTATAATAGCAGTTCATCCAACAAGAGGGCTCGATGTCGGAGCGGAGGAATTCGTTTACAATATTTTGCTGGCTCAGAAAGAAAAGGGTACAGCGATACTTTTGATAGCGGGGGACCTTTATGAAATCTTCAATTTGTCCGATCGGGTTGGTGTCCTTTACGAAGGTCAGATAATCGGGTACAGCGAACCCGATGAATCGCATATCGAAGAGATAGGGCTTATGATGGCAGGTGTGAAAAGATGAAGATAAAATTTGAAAAGAAAAGTACCAAACCTTCAAAAATCTCTATATTTGTATCTTCACTGATTTCGATTTTGATAGCACTTATCTTTCTTGGATTTATAATTCTTTCTCTCGGAGACGATCCATTCACCGCCTACTGGCAACTTGTTTCGTGGTCGATTGGGACAGTCCCTGGCCTTATTCAGAGCCTTGTCTCAATGATGCCTTTGCTCTTTACCTCTCTTGGAGTTTTAATCGCTTTTAAAATGAAGTTGTGGAATATAGGCGCAGAAGGGCAATTTCAAATGGGAGCCTTTGCGGCCACATGGGGTGCCTTGTACCTCTTTCCAAGTATTCACAATCCATGGGTGATGATACCCTTACTCATGATCTTGGGAGCCGCCTTTGGAGCCCTTTGGGGCTTTCTTCCAGGTGTCATGAGAGCGTACCTCGGCGTAAATGAAATATTGAGTACTTTAATGCTCAATTACGTCGCGATATACTGGGTCAATTACCTTACTTACGGTCCATGGAAAGGGCCTGGAAGTTATAACTTTCCGATAACGGCAAAATTTCCTCAATCGGCAATTCTTCCACAGTACGGGTCCGGAGGGCTTAACCTTGGCATAATAATCTCTATAATCATGGCATTTTTTGTGCTTTATCTTGTAAAGTACACGAAATTCGGCTTCCATCTCGAGATTGCCGGCGATAATTTGCACGCCGGCGAATATTCTGGCATAAACGTCAAGAAACTTATAATTCTTGTCATGATAATAGGCGGGGCGATCTCCGGAATCGGCGGAATGGCCGAAATGAGCGGCGTACTTTTCAGGCTACAGCCTAATTTTTCTCCGGGTTATGGCTACACGGCCGTTATCATAGCATGGCTTGCCCGTCTCGATCCGATTGCGACGATCGTCGTATCCTTTTTCTTTGGCGTACTGCTTGTCGGAAGCCAGCAACTCCAACTCTTTATGCAGATCCCTTCTTCTTTGATAAATGCCTTCAACGGGATATTACTCTTTTCTCTTCTTGCGTCTGAAGTGTTCATGAGATACAGGATAAAGGTGGTGAGAGCATGAATGATGTCATTATATCGACCTTATCTGGCGCCATAAGGGCGGGGACGCCTCTACTTTTTGCGACGCTTGGAGAAATACTTGCCGAAAGGTCTGGAGTTTTAAATCTCGGGATTGAAGGAATGATGCTGATGGGTGCCTTTACGGGCTTTAGCATATCCTATATCACCGGAAATCTATGGCTTGCCGTTCTTGCGGCCATCTTGGTTGGCGGTCTTATGGCCTCACTTCATGCTTTTATGTCGATAACTTTGAGAATAAATCAGGTCGTAAGTGGTCTTGCGCTTGTCTTTCTCGGTCAGGGCCTGAGCGGTTTTTGGGGCAATGCCTATGTCGGAATGCAGGCAAATAGTTTTCAAAATTTGAAAATACCCTTTCTCGGAGACATCCCCTACGTAGGGCCTGTTGTCTTTGACAGAGACGTACTCGTTTACATAGGCTATATCTCTGTGCCGGTGATCTGGTGGTTCCTTTACAAAACCACCGCAGGAATGAACTTGAGAGCCGTTGGAGAAGCACCTGACGCGGCAGATGCAAGAGGCATAAATGTTATTCTTACAAGGTACATATACACTATAATAGGTGGATTCTTTAGCGGCCTTGCTGGCGCTTACATCTCTCTTGCTTATACACCTATGTGGGTTCAAAATATGACGGCCGGCCGTGGATGGATTGCCGTCGCACTTGTTATATTCGCGATATGGGATCCTGTCATAGCGATTATAGGAGCCTACGCATTCGGTGGTATAAGCGTCTTGCAATTCAGTTTTCAAATACTCCAGGTTCCAATACCGGTCAACATAATGAATATGTTTCCATACGTCTTCACGGTGTTTGTAATGCTTTTCGCCTCGAGCAACAGAATAAAAAAACTCTTTGGGGCTCCAACGGCACTGGGTGTGCCATATTCAAGAGAAGAAAAAACTTAGATTGGAAATGTGAGAATTATCTCCGTGTGTGTAAAGTAGTAGGAACGATTAGACAAAGTACACTGAACAGACTTAACTGAATTGGCATGTGCTAATGGCAATAGTTGTGGCTTGGAGCATACAACTCAAGATTGTCCTTGTTGCTCCCGACACTCATGAAGATAAAGAGGCTTTTGGAATTGTTGCCTACTTCTACAAGAAACTAACGGGCATTAAAGGCTGTATTCCTGTCGTTCACGTTCGAAAAGTAAGAATTTTTACGGTAAAAATGTGGCATACTGACTTTAACTACTGCAGGGAGTGAGGTCAGACGCTAACTCAAAAGCAAATAGAAGAAATGAGTTTTTTAAAAGAAATAGGTCTTTCGAATCGAGATATCGCACAAAGGGTTAAATGTCACGAAAACACTGTGAGTAAAATCTTAAAAGGAAAGGAGAATAAGATGAAGCCATCCAAATTAGATCCTTTCAAGGATGAAAAGCTTTATTTCTTCTGATCCAACCATTAACTTGACGCACACTTTACACACTTAATTTTGGCAGGATCAGACACATGTACTCAAGTTTTACTGTATGCTATAGATTTTGAAATTGTGTCTCCGAAGATGATGATGCTTTCATATCGCTTGCGTATGAGAAAGATGGTATCCTTATCTGTGGGGATAAAGAAGTCCTTGTGTTATCTAAGCCACATATAAAATTTAGCCCACGTGATTATTTGGATTTTATAGAATATCATCATTAAGTATCGCGAAATTGCGAACACACTGTTTCTTCAAATATTGTCAGTTTCTCAATTTATCACAGAGCCCTAAATTCACATAAGTTTGAAATGTTTGTCAATGGTTGTATGATAGCAACAACATAAACACGACTAAAGTTTTTCAAGTTTTATGCCGATAATTCATTTGAGGTGAGAATAT
>CAYSSO010000023.1:9142-27805 GCA_964433875.1 uncultured Mesoaciditoga sp. | reverse complement strand
TTGTTTTGGCAGCTTTACCACCGGATCCTTTTACCGAAGCATCTAATCTCTTTCAAGGACCGGGAAAATATGGAGGAACTTTGTATTTAGTACTGGGTTCCGAACCGCAATCGTGGAATTACTATGGAACGTTATCATCGGCAGCCTATACCGTTGATGGCCAACTTTTTAGTCCTCTTGTTCAGGCAAATCCAATAACCAATGAAGTTGAACCCGCATTGGCATCAAGTTGGGAAGTTTCTCCTGGAGGAACAGAGGTCATATTTCATCTTCGCCACGTTTTATGGTCAGATGGAGTTCCATTTACAGCCGATGATGTGCTTTTCACATTTAACGATGTTGTTATGAACAAACATGCATTGGGAAATGAATGGGATAGATTTACAATTGATGGTACACCTATTAAATGGGTAAAAATTAACAATTACACGGTAGCCGCACTGCTTCCGAAACCATATGGTGCTTTTTTCACAGTTCTTGAACCGGCTCTTATTTTACCTAAACATATACTCGAAAATTACTTGCCGCAGTACAACCCAAAGGTTACAGATCCGTCATATTACAACCAGGCATGGACTGTGAATACACCTCCGGACCAGATTGTCGGGACAGGGCCTTATGTACTTTACAAGTATATCCCAGGTCAGGAAGTTATCTTAAAAAGGAATCCGAATTTCTGGGAAGTAGATCCGTACGGGAATCAACTTCCATACTTTAATGAATTAGACTTTTTAATAGTCAAAGATCCACAAACACAACTTGCGATGTTCCAGTCTGGACAAATAAGTTGGCTTGGAATAAGTGCATCTCAATTCCCATATCTTAAGCAGAAACAAGTTAGCGGTGCTCCATTCAGTGTTTATAACACACTCTCAAGCGGTCAGGCAACTCCTCATCCGTTTATAACTTTTAATTTTGATGCTAAAAATCCTGATTTGAGATCGTTATTTAGAAATTTACAATTCAGAGAAGCAATGGAATATGCTTTAAACAGAAATGAGATAATAAATGAAGTTTACAATGGACTTGCAAATTTCACAGGTGATATACCGGCAGTTCTTCCTGGAAATGTTTTTTACGATCCAGAGGCATCATCACTTGCGAGAAACTTTAACCTTGAAGCGGCAAACGGTATACTCGATTCTCTTGGACTCAAAATGGGACCAAATGGAATAAGACAATTCCCAGACGGCAAACCTGTAGAATTCAATCTTCTTACATGGAGTAACAGTCCTACAATGTCAGGAATAGCGGTTATATACCAAAAAGATTTGCAAAAAATAGGAATAAAACTTAATCTTCAAATTTTGGATTTAAGCGTTGCATACCAAATGGCGATGGCTGGAAACTTTGACGCAGCCTTATTAAGTTGGGGAGATCAGCCAGATCCAGCCTTAAGAACTCCTATTTGGAGTCCGGGGTATCCGCTTTATATAGTGCACCTTTCAACTATGGACTCAAAAACCCAGCAACCATTATTCGATCACATGATGTGGTGGGAAAAGATCGTTTACAATGATTTTGCTCAAGGTCAGGCTCAAATGACACTTGCAGAAAGATTGAAGTATTACTACCAATGGGAAGAAATTTACGCAACTGAAATTCCATTCATATTTGTTGCCGTTCCAAACACTTTAATTGCTGTACAGAATAATATAGGTAACTTCTTTGTAGCACCAAACGGTCAACTTGCCTTTACAACTTACACAACATTTTTGAAATGAATTTTAACGGGGCGGGTACTAATATACTCGCCCCTTGTAACTTTTAGAAAAGAGGTGAAAGAATGCTCTCGTATATTATTCGTAGAATACTCATAATGATTCCAATGATGTTTATAATCTCTGTAATATGTTTCACAATTATAAAATTACAGCCAGGAAGTTATATTAGTCAATACCTTGAAAATGCCAGAGTCTCTCCTCAAACTGTTATTATGTTAAAGCAAACACTTGGACTTGATAAACCCGCTATAGATCAGTATTTTTACTGGCTCGGAAATATAATCTTTCATGGTAATTTTGGATACTCATTTGCTTATCAAATGCCTGTAACAGATCTTATATGGCGATATATGGGATGGACTGTAACGGTTTCTTTACTTTCTATGGCATTTACATGGCTTATCGCAATCCCGCTTGGGATTTATTCTGCACGTCATAGATACGGTGTAGGAGATTACACGGCTACATTTTTGGGATATATAGGCATGTCAATACCTGATTTTTTTCTTGCATTACTTTTGATGTATTTGGCTTTATCTCTTGGAAGCAAGTCCGTCGGAGGACTCTTTTCTATCCAATACATTGGCGCTCCATGGTCGATGGGAAAATTTATAGATCTTTCTAAGCACTTGTGGATACCAATGATAGCGATAGGTGCCGGAGGTATTGGAGGGCTTATGAGAATTATGCGTGGTAACATGATGGATGTATTGAATTCTCCCATGATTCTTTCATTAAGGGCTCGTGGAATAGGTGAGAAGAATGTCACATGGAAGCATGCCGTCAAAAACGCAATAAATCCTCTGATAACAATTGCCGGGATGTCTTTACCCGGAGTCTTTAGTTCAACGATAATTGCCTCCATAGTTTTAAATATACCGACAATGGGCCCATTTTTTTACAGTGCCCTTCTTAATCACGATCAGTATCTTGTTATGGCATACCTTTTATTGCTTGCCTTACTTCTTCAAATTGGAAATCTCCTTGCAGATATAGCACTTGCCCTTGTTGATCCTCGCATAAGGTACACCTGAGGTGAAATTCATGAAAGTGAAGAATAAAGAAATCAAAGAAGAAACCGATTTTCAAAGAATGTGGAAAGTTCTTACAAAAAATCCTTTTGGCGTGGCAGGAATGATAATACTCATAATCATGTATATAATGACGCTTTTTGCCCAATTTATATCTCCTTATAATTTCACAGATTTACATTCAAAATACACTTATCTTCCTCCAACTCCCATACATTGGATTGATTCTGAAGGCCATTTTCACATAATACCTTTTATTTATGGAATAAAAGAGGAAAGAAATCCGGTAACTTATGCCATGGAATACGTTGTCGACAAGCAAGAGATATATCCAATACACCTGTTTGTACACGGTGAAAATTACAAGTTTTTAGGCTTATTTAAAACGAATATACATTTATTTGGCATAAGTCCTAATGCCCATGGAATGCTTGCACTCTTTGGAACTGATAAATACGGTCGCGATCTTTTTTCTCGAACGATAGTCGGTGGACAAGTATCATTGACAGTGGGTCTTCTTGGTATAGCAATAAGTTTTACAATAGGAATAATAATAGGCTCTTTGTCGGGCTTTATAGGTGGAACTTTCGATCTTATAGTACAAAGACTTATAGAAGTCTTAATGTCTTTTCCGACTTTACCTTTATGGCTTGCCTTAAGCATGATAATTCCTCCAAGTTGGCCATCAACATGGGTTTACTTTGGAATAGTAACCGTACTTTCCATTTTGGGATGGACAGGTCTTGCAAGGGTTATAAGGGGAATGACTCTTAGCATAAAAGAAAAAGATTTTATTTCGGCGGCAAAACTTGCCGGCCAAACTAAATTGAAAATAATAATACATCACATTTTGCCTAACATTATGTCTTACGTTATAGTCGTTGCAACTTTGTCTATTCCCGGTATGATTCTTGCTGAAAGTGCTATGAGCTTTTTAGGACTTGGAATAAAAGAGCCTATGACAAGTTGGGGTCTATTGCTAAGTGATGCTGAGAGCCTTGAATCAATAGAACTTCATCCATGGTTTTTGATCCCTGGGATATTCATAATAGTTGCAGTTCTATCATTTGTTTTTGTAGGTGACGCGCTAAGAGATGCTTTCGATCCTTACCAATATGAGAGAAAGTAAGGTGCTTGTATATGACATTACTTGATGTTAAGAATCTTAAAATTGTTTTTAAGACAAGCAACGAAAATTTACTGGCAATAGATGATGTCTCTTTTCACGTTGACAAAGGGGAAACAGTTGGCATAGTTGGTGAAACCGGATCCGGAAAAACAATAACTTCTTTATCTATAATGAGATTACTTCCGTCCAATGCAAAAATATCTGGAGAAATCTTTTTCAATGGTAAAGACCTTTTGAAAATTTCTGAAAAAGAAATGGACGAGATAAGAGGTAAAAAGATATCTATGATATTTCAGGAACCGATGACAGCTTTTGATCCACTTTATACTGTTGGAACTCAATTTTCTGAAGTCTTATTTAAGCACGAAAATGTAAGTAAATTGGAAGCAAAGAAAAGATCTGTCGAGATGCTTAAACTTGTTGGAATACCCGAATCAGAAAAACGTTTTTATCAATATCCACATGAATATAGTGGTGGAATGATACAAAGAGCGATGATAGCACTTGCTTTACTGACAAATCCGGAACTTATCATAGCAGACGAACCCACAACGGGTCTTGATGTTACAATTCAAATGCAAGTTTTAAATCTTATCAAAAGAATTCAAAAAACATCAAATTTATCCATGTTATTCATATCCCATGATCTCGGAGTGATATCTAAAATGGCAAACAGAATTATCGTCTTATATCTCGGGAAAATATTCGAAGTTGGTACTGTCAAAGATGTTATTTTTTCTTCTATTCATCCATATACAAAAGGTTTAATTTCTTCGGTGCCAACACTTAAGACTAATAAATCCGAAAAACTTTATTCTATTCCCGGAAATGTTCCGTCATTGAAAGAGATAGGAGAAGGATGTAGATTTTACTCGCGTTGCCCGATTAGAATGAATATTTGTAAAGAAAAAGATCCACAACTTCTTGAATATACCGAGGGGCATTTTGCAGCCTGCTGGGCTGCCAACGTTGATAGAAATTTGGTGCATTCTTATGAATGAACCTATCATAAATATTGAGAATTTAAAAGTATACTTTCCGATTAGACGTGGAATTTTTCTTCAAACGGTGGGTTATATAAAAGCGGTCGATGGTGTTAACTTGAAAATAAATCAAAATGAGGATTTCTCTGTGGTTGGAGAAAGTGGAAGTGGAAAAACGACTTTGGGCAAATCAATAGTTGGCCTTATAAAGCCTACAAGAGGGCAAATACTTTATAGTTTTGGTGAAAAAACATTTGATATGTCTAAACAATTACCAATAAATGTAAGACAAAGTATCCAGATGATCTTTCAAGATCCTTTTTCTTCACTTAATCCAAGATTGAAAATTATAGACACTTTAAAAGAACCTCTTGAAATAAGGGGTTCCTTTAGATCAAAAAAAGAGATATCTGATTATCTTGGAGAACTTCTTGAAAAGGTAGGACTTAAACGCGAATATTTATACAGATATCCACATGAATTCAGTGGTGGTCAAAGACAAAGAATATCGATCGTAAGAGCAATTTCAATGAGACCAAAAATAGTGGTTTTAGACGAACCAACCTCTTCCTTAGATGTTTCGGTTCAATCTCAAGTTTTAAACTTACTTCAAGATATAAAAAAAGAATATAATTTGACTTACATTTTTATAACTCATAATATTTCGGTTGCAAAGTATATGGGACAAAAAATAATCGTTATGTATTTAGGAAAGATTGTCGAAATAAACGATGCCGATAAATTAATAGATAAACCGCTTCATCCTTACACACAATTGTTACTGTCTACGGTAGTTGAAATTAAGTCAGAACATGTTGAGAAAGAGATAAAAATAGGTGAGCCACCAAGTCCTGTCAATATCCCATCAGGATGTAGATTCAGAACGAGATGTCCTTTTGCAATGGAAATATGCACTAAAACAGAACCACCGCTTAATGATCATGAAGGAGCTCTTGTAGCATGTCATTTGTATTCTAATGAGAAAAAAGAAATCCCGGTCAATAATTCTTGATAACATAGTATACTGGAATGGGCATATATTGAAATATAAAAAAGCCAATTTTCGAAATAGAAAGGAGTGTTCCAAGTGAAAAGAGTTTTGTTATTCATTATTATTGCATCCATGCTAAGTCTCTCTATCTTCGCGGCAGGATATTCGTATCTGCAAGAATACGGTCCTGCGATAGTCAATTGGGGATCGAATGTCAAGTATGGAGGTACCCTCGTTTTGGCAGAAGGACAGGGCACTGAGATGCCTTACAATCTCAATCCTTTATCTCCATTTCCGTTGCAGATAACTCCATTGATATACGAGCCTTTGTTTTATGTAAATACGGCAAATGGTGATGTGACTGGATTGCTCGGCACCAAGTACGAATGGACAAATAACAACCTTGATCTGGTTGTAACAACAAGAAGTGGCGTTAAATGGTCTGATGGAAAACCTTTCAGTGCATCGGACGTGGCCTTTACTTTTAACCTTCTAAAAAAATATCCGTCTTTAGACAGCAGCGGAATATGGTCTAAAGTTTCAGGATTGCAAAGTGTGCAGGCAAGCGGAACAAATACGGTGATCTTCAAATTTTCAAACCCTAACGTACCCCAATTTTTCTACATAGCAATGCAACCAATAGTGCCTGAGCATATATGGGAAAACATTAAGGATCCCTCAACCTACACCAATCCAAATCCTGTTGGAACTGGAGCATTTCTTTTCAAAAGTTATACACCATCCAATGGAGAAGAAGTCGTGGTTAAAAATCCCAACTATTGGATGAAAGGCAGACCATATATAAACGAGTTGATCATCAAAAGCATGCTTACAAACCAATCTGCCTTCCTTGAACTACTCAAAGGGAATGCCCAGTGGGGAGAATTCTATGCACCCGACCCACAAACAACGTGGATCGCAAAAGATCCAAAATACAACAAGATATGGTGGCCAGCCGAAGGCGCAAATGCACTGTTTTTCAACACACAAGTATATCCTTTTAACAATGCAACTTTTAGAAGGGCCATTTCTCTTGCCATTAACAAAAAAGATCTTGAAGACAAGGCTTATTTTGGAGCAGGTGGTTACAACGTGAACCCAACGGGAATAATTCCATCTCAACAATCTGAATGGTTAGATCCAACTTTAACGGCACTTGCTTCAAGTCTAAACACTTACAATCCTCAGGAAGCCCAAAAAATGCTTGAATCTATCGGCTTCGTAAAAAATTCTGCCGGCCAACTTGTTGGACCTGACGGAAAAACACTTCCATCGTTGAAATTAAGTGTTGTTTCAGGATGGACTGATTTTATAACAATGGCAAATGTCATATCACTTGAATTGCAGAAAATAGGACTTAATGTCGTTGTCGATCAGGAAACTTACAACAGTTTTATTTCAAGTCTTATGAGTGGGACATATCAAATGGCCATGTGGGGGCTTAACGGACCGGCTCCGTATTACATATATTACGATGAATTCAATCCGACACTGTCCGCTACAAAGATTGGAGAAACGGCTCGGGCTGGTTACACAAGGTACACAAATCCTTTGATAACAGCAGCGTTGTCCACTTATGCACAGACAACAAATTTAAGACTTCAAAAACAGGCCATGTACACGATTGAAAGAATAATACTTGAAGAGATGCCTTTCGTGACGCTCACGAATTCAACAGGTTTCCAGTTTTTTAACACAAAAGAATTCACAGGCTTCCCTTCTAACAAAATTTTTTATTCGGCAAGTAGTTCATTAGAACCAGGTTCTTACGATGGATATATAGAAGCGCTGAACATACATTTAAAATAATGTATCTGGGGTGTCCGAAAGGACACTCCTTACCTTTAATCTGAGGAGGTTAAAATGAAAGATGACAATTCTAAAAAATTAGAGGAACACTGGACTCATACGGACACGCTTGCTTTTTTGTCATTTGCACTTGGAATGCTTTTGGAAAATTACATTTTCAGTCTTGCGGCAATAGCGACAGGCTGGGTCGAAATGCCGAAATTTTTGCAGTCTTTATTGCTGTCATGGGCACCACTGTGGTTGATAATCGGTATAGCCTTCGCAGGTCCTCTTTCTGATCATTTTGGACGAAAGAATACGTTTTATTTAACGATGTTTCTTTACGCAATAGGAGCAATTGGATTGATCTTCAGTTATTCTTATGCTTTGATTCTCATCTTTCTTGCCATAATGCTCTTTGCAGCAGGTGGAGAGATGAATACCATAATGGTAGCCTCTCACGAAATGATGCCTAACAAGCACAGAAGTAAGGCTATGTTTATGGAATTGAACTTCATAAATGTCGGAGGACTTTTACTTGCAATCGTATCACTTTCCAGCGCTTACAGTTCCGTTGCTTTTCAGCGCGGAATGATCGCCGCCGCATTTTTGGTCGTCCTTGCGATTTTATTCTTCACAAGAACGAAGTTGCCTGAATCCATCCGATGGCTTGAAAGTAAGGGAAAAAGTGAGCAGGCCAAAGAAGAAATAAAAGAGCACTACGGTGAAGATGAATACAATGTAAGACAGCAGATCATAAAGTCATCGATAACGGATAATCATACAAATTCGGTATCGATGTTCGTAAAACTTTTTGCGACGATCACAACCGCATTTGCCGGTGCCGCCGGCTTTGGATTACTCACTTACGTGTTGGGACCAAGTTATTTCAAGGCATCGACGGCATGGATCATTTTGGTCACAATGGCAGCGGAATTTGGGATTGGTTTTGTGGGATTAGGCGCCGACAGATGGAGCCGAAAAAATCTTTTGCTTATAGGATATGCCGGCACATTTGTCATGACGTTGATTGCATATTTAACAGTTGGAATATGGTCAAAAGAACTCATGTTTTTCTTTGTTTTACTTATAATTTTGAATGCTTTTAACGGCATAGGATATCTTACAGAGGATACTTTAAAGGGTGAAGTATGGCCAACGAAAGTTAGAGGAACGTATACGGCCATAGTGCGTTTTGTGAGTATAGGGCTTTACATTGTTACAATCTACCTAACACAAAATTTGAATCTTTCTCAATATATGCTTTTCAATTTGTTCGTATGGGCAATAGGACTTGCCGGAGCGGTGGTTTGGTTTATATGGGGAAATGAAACGGGAAAGAAAACGATTTTAGAGGTTGCTTCCGGTGAAAGTGAATAAAGATCTGAATACAAAGAATTTCTTTAAGAATTTCGGAAGTCGTCAGGAGATGGTATGAGAGTAAAAATTGGAATAGACAATCTTGAAATTCAAAAATTAAAAGGTGCCCGTGTCGCCCTTCTTACCAATTCGACTGGAATTTCGGGCGATCTCAGTATAGATCTCGACTTAATGATCGAAAGGGGCATAAAGATTGTCAAACTCTTCGGCCCCGAGCATGGTATCTGGGGTGCTGCTGCCGATGGTGTAAAGGTTGAGAATGAAGTGGATCCAAGGTATAAAATTCCAATTTATTCTCTCTACGGTAATAATCTAAAGCCGACGGACGAGATGTTAGACGGAATAGATGTCGTGATATATGACATTCAAGACGTCGGCCTTAGGTTTTATACCTATATATACACACTTGCCTACATGATGGAAGCATGTGGAAAACGTGGGATCAAGTTCATAGTACTCGATAGACCCAATCCTCTCTCGGGCAAGATCGAAGGACCTGTCATAAAAAGGGATTTAGAATCATTCGTCGGAGGATATGGATTACCTTTAAGATATGGCCTCACAGTTGGCGAACTTGCAAAATATTACAACGATCTTTTCAAAATGAATGTGGATCTTGAAATCGTAAAGATGGACGGCTGGACTCGGGACATGTATTACGATCAAACAGGCCTTTTTTGGAATACACCCTCTCCAAACCTTCCCGCTTTGGAGCACACGATTTTGTACGAAGGATTTTGCCTGCTTGAGGGTGTAAATGTCTCGGTCGGAAGAGGAACCGTTCATCCTTTTAAATACATAGGTGCGCCATGGATAGACGATAGACTATTCGATGAGATGAAAAAGGTTCCACATCCCGGCGTTGATTTCAGAAAAAGGATCTTTGTGCCTTTGATTTCAAAACACAAAGATAAAAGATGCAACGGCCTCGAATTTTTCGTGACGGACAGAAATAAAATAAGGCCTCTGGAGTTAACATTCGATTTCATTCGCCTTCTTAAAGATTTGTATTCGGAAGATTTTAAGTGGGAATTTGATTCAAGATACCACTTCGATCTTTTGATCGGCGATGAAAGATACAGAAAAGGCATCGACGAAGGAAAGAGTGGAATGGAATTATCAAGCCTATGGATTGAAGAGGTCAAAGCATTTGAAGAGATCGCTTCGAATTATTTCATTTACGGAAGGTGATTTATGGAATTTTTAAGTGTGCCTTTGCCAGAAGAGATAAGGCGCGAAGAAAATGTAGGAAATTTTGAAATTGCCCGAAAAATAATAGAAGAAAGGCTTTCCAAAAAATTGCCTTCGCTTTTAAGAAAAAGGCTTGAATATGAAATCGAAAGGATAAAAAGAGTTATCAAAAATTATCCCTACGATGAGAAAACGGCGAGGTCTATCTTTGAAAAATCCATAAAAGATGGATCTCGGGACGAATTCGATATTCTCCTTCAAATGGGCATGTTAGATTACATTTTGATCGAAAAAAATAGATTTTTTGAAAAGAGATTCATCCAAAATCTTGCCTTCAAAGATGAATCGTACGCGAAAAGGTATGAAAATCCCAGGGGCAATGTAAGAGAAATCGTCAATAAAAGAATTATCGAAATTTTAGATGGAGACAGACCTCAAAAGTACAATGTAGTTGCAGAGGTATCTCTGATTTTAAAAAGAGACTTCGATGCAAAGACACTAAGGTGCTGGCTTCCATTTCCGAGAGTCGAATATCCAATCGAAAGTGCAAAATTACTCGAATGCGATCACGAATACAGAATATCTTCGGATTCCGAAAACGTAACTTTGTACATGGAGGACAAACCGAAGATGGGCACGCACTTTACAATTAGATTCGAATACACAATTACAGAACAAGTTCCAGTTGTAGATCCATCTAAAATTTCAAATGCGCGCATTTCAAAGTACCTAAAAGAGGTACCGCCACATATCGTCTTTAGTCCTTACGTCAAAAATATAGTTTCTGAAATTACCGGAAAAGAAGAAAATCCATATTTCAAGGCAAGAAAAATCTACGATTGGATAACTGAAAATATAAAATATTCTTACATGCACGCATATTCAACCTACGATACTTCTTTCGTTGATTTTGCATTATCGAATCTAAGGGGTGATTGCGGTGTTCAGGCATTGACCTTTATAACGATGTGTAGAAGTTGTGGTGTACCCTCAAGATGGGAATCTGGGTGGTTTATAAATCCAATAGACGCAAGCCCTCACGATTGGGCGCGCTTTTATGTCAAACCTTACGGCTGGATCCCGGTAGATCCTTCATTTGGAGGATCAAGGGAAGGTAGATTAAGGGATTTTTATTTTGGAAATTTAGACGCCTTCAGGATGATCGCAAATGATAATTTCATGGTTGATTTCGATCCGCCAAAGCGTTTTGTGCGATCCGATCCTTACGATAATCAAGAAGGGGAGATTGAAACTGAGAAAGAAAATATCTACTACGATGATTTTGAAACAAAGATAAAGGTCATCTCTTTTCAAAAATCTAATTAAGGAGGATGGAAAATGAAAAAAGTGTCTTTCCTTGCTTTGACAGTTTTACTGGCGCTTTCGATCTTTGCCTCGGACTGGATGCTAAACCAAACAACGGGCGGGATCATGCCGACAAATTCTTCTTACAAGTATGGGGGTACTGTCGTTGTTGTGAATTCGGGATTGCAAACTCCATTTAGCATCAATCCACTGTCTCCTCAAGCGCAATTGCCGATCGTGCCCGAGATCTACGAATCTCTTTTTTACGTCAACGCGATAAGTGGCGAGATAACACCCCTTTTGGGTGTCAATTACAAATGGGAAGATAGCAATTTGAAACTCATCGTTAAAGTAAGAAATGGCGTCAAATGGTCAGATGGAACACCATTTACCGCAAATGATGTGGCCTTTACATTTAACCTTATCAAAAAATACCCATCATTTGATGTGAGTGGCCTTTGGAAAAATTCCGGCCTCAAAAGTGTGGAGGCGTCCGCTGATACGGTTATATTTGATTTCTCCAAGCAAAATACACCTTTATTCGTGAATATAGCAGGACAATACATAGTCCCCGAACATATATGGTCAAATATAAAGGATCCAACGACATTTACAAACACAGATCCAGTTGGAACAGGGCCATTTTTGTTCAAAAGTTATTCTCCAGATAACCAAACGACTATCATAGTCAAAAATCCAAATTACTGGATGAGTGGCAGACCTTACGTTGATCAGGTCGAGATACAAAATGTAAATTCGAATAACACAACACTTCTTATGATGTTAAAGCATGAAGCGGACTGGGGATCTTCGTATTTTCCAGACATAATGAATATATGGGTAAACAAAGATCCACAAACAAACAAAATTTACTGGCCCGTCAACAACTTTAATGCGCTCTACCTTAACACACAAAAATCTCCATTTGACAATCCGACCTTTAGAAGGGCAATTTCAATTGCCATAGACAAAAACGATCTCGAACAAAAAGCATACTTTGGAATAGGTGGCGTCGCCAATCCAACAGGCATTGTTCCGGCCCAAATTGGCGAATGGTTAGATCCGACCCTAACACCTCTTGCGTCCGAATTGAACACTTACAATCCTCAAAAGGCCCAGGAATTGCTTACCTCAATAGGATTTAAAAAGAATTCTGCAGGCCAACTCACAGATCCAAATGGAAAGGTACTGCCAACATTTAAAATCCTTGTCGGTGCCGGATGGACCGATTTCATAACGCAGGCACAGATAATCTCTGAAAATCTTTCGAAACTCGGAATAAGCACGATCATCGATCAGGCTCCGTGGTCGGCCTACATTTCATCTTTGATGAGTGGCACATACGACATGGCCATATGCTGGGGAATTTCAGGTCCAACGCCATATTACGTGTACTATCAAAGGCTAAATCCCGCTTTTTCGGCCTCTAAGATAGGAGAGTCAGCCCTTTCAGATTATTCAAGGTACACAAATCCTTTGATAACCAGTGCACTTGAGGTCTATGCAAGCACAAGCGACATGAGGCTTCAAAAGCAGGCCATGTACACGATCGAGAGAATAGTTCTCGATGACGTGCCCTTCATTCCGCTTACAAACAGAACGAACTTTTCAAACTTCAGCGCCGCAAGATTCGTAGGATGGCCTTCAGATTCGAATCCATACTGCGCCGGAGGCGCAACAAATGGACAGGGTGGAGAGATCATTCTTTTGAATATTCATCTAAAATAAGATATGGGGGTTATCCCCCATATCTTTGGAAAGAGGTGCGATATGTCAGAAAGAGTTGAAAATCTTTTAAAATCGATGAGTAACGAGGAAAAAATAGGACAGATAATGATATGCGGCTTCGATGGTACAAATCCATCTGAAAATATTCAAAAACTGATAAGAGATTACCATTTGGGAAATGTCATTCTTTTCAAAAGGAATATAAAAGATCCAGATCAAGTTAAAAATTTAACCTCTCAATTGCAACGCATTTCGAAAATTCCGCTAACAATAGCGATCGATCAGGAAGGTGGCATAGTCACGCGCCTGACAGATCCATTCACCGTCTTTCCAGGCAATATGGCAACGGCGGCGACGAATGATCCAAACAACGCGTATTTAGCCGGCCTTGTAATGGCAAAAGAGATGCGTGCCGTAGGAATTAACTGGAATCTTGCGCCGGTTGTGGATGTAAATGATCTGCCCCAAAATCCCGGCATAGGTGTCAGAAGTTATTCGGACGATCCAAAAGTCGTTGCAAAATATGCGGCCGAATTCGTCAGAGGCTTACACGAAGGCCATGTTGCAGCGTGCGCAAAACATTTTCCGGGAAAAGGCCACAGCGCAAAGGATGCACACTTTGAAATGCCAATTGTAAATAGGGAATTAGACGAACTTGTAAGAATAGAACTTTATCCGTTCAAAGAACTCATAAGAGACGGTATTGATTCTATAATGCCATCCCACGTTTATTACCCAGCACTTTGTGAAAGCGAAAATTTACCGGCAACGCTTTCAAATGGCGTTATGACGGATTTACTCAAAAACCAGATGAATTTCGATGGCGTAACCGTTACAGACGATCTTGAAATGGGAGGAATAACGGCAAATCTCGAGCCATCTGAGGCCGCGTGGAGATCTTTGATGGCCGGTGCAGACATGCTCATGATCTGTCATACATTCGAAAAACAGGTGAGAGCATTTGAGACTTTGATCCAAATGATTAAATTCGGTGATATTCCAATTGAAAGGCTCAATGACGCCGTCAGACGTGTACTGAATATGAAAGAAAATCTTGGCCTTTTCGATGGGAAGATAGTTATAGATTCCAAGATAGGCTCAAAAGAGAATGCGGATATCGCGTATGAGATAGCGAAGAAATCCGTAACACTTGTGAGAAACATGGATGGCCTGATAGAAAAGGTTCCAAATTCAAGGGTATTTTTGATCTTTCCAAAAGATCTCGCACTTACAAATGTTGAAGAAAGAGAAGGCGGGATTTCTGAAATAGAAAGAATATTCAAAGAAAAAGGAAGAACAATAGAAAGTGTTTACGTCTCTTCAAAGCCCAATGAAGCCGAGATAGAAGAGGTGGTAAAAAAAGTTAGCAATTTTAGCGGTGTCATTATCATTGGTACACTTAACGCCCATTTGATAGAAGAATGGAAAAGATTGGTAAATGCCGTCGTGAATGCACAACAAAGTGTCCTTATTCTTGCCCTTAGAAATCCATACGATTGCGTCATAGAGGGTGTCAGAAATTCAGTTGCGCTTTACAGTTATTCCAAAGTTTCCCAAAAGGCTTTTGCCGATATGGTTTTAAGTGGGGAAAAATTCACTGGAAAGGTCCCGGTAAAATTATGAAAAGAATTGACGAGATCTTCAATGAAGCAATAAAAAGTGGCACATTTCCGGGAGGAGTTTTGCTTGTAGGCGATCATGAAAAGGTGATCTTTCAAAAATCCTACGGCACTTTATCAAAAGATTCAAAAGAACCGGTCTCAAATGATACGATCTACGACGTTGCATCAATGACAAAGGTTGTTGCCACAACGCCTGCCGTAATGAAATTGATCGAAGAGGGAAGACTGAGGCTTTACGATCCGGTAAGTTTGTTTTTGGACGAATTCAGAACGGACGAAAAAAAAGAAATAAGGATCTTTCATCTTCTCACACACACATCGGGACTTCCATCTTATTCCGAAGGATGGAAATATACTCGAGACCAAGAGTTGATGAAGGTGATAAATTCCACAGCAATAATAAATCCGGTCGGGGCGAAGTACCTTTACTCTTGTCTCAACTTTATAACTTTGATGGAAATAGTCGAAAGGGTAACGGATCGAAAATTCGATGAATTTACAAGATCTGAAATCTTCGAGCCTCTCGGAATGATTCACACGACCTTCAAACCGCCAAAGACCTGGAAGATAGCGCCGACCTCTGAAAGAGATGGAAAAACTTTGTGCGGCGATGTCGACGATGAACTTGCCTATTATTTGGGTGGTGTAAGCGGAAATGCCGGATTGTTTTCAAATGTGGCGGATCTTTACAATTACGCCAGAATGTACCTTAATCACGGCAAACACGGCAATCGAAAAATCTTTTCAAAAGAAGCGATAGATATTTTCACGTGTGAGGCGTTCAACGACGGTCAAAATCGCAGGACTTTGGGCTGGGACATGAAGGGTTTGGCGTGCTCTTGCGGTGATCTGATGACAAAGTACGCCTTTGGTCACACAGGCTTTACGGGTACATCTATATGGATAGATCCGCAAATAGACATAGCGGTGATTCTCCTTACAAACAGGGTAAACATTTCGAGAAGAGAGAACCAGGACAAGATAATAAGGTTCAGGCCTTTAATTCACAATTACATAATCGCAAATAGGGGGACTTTGGGTGAATGAGATAGATCTGCTTGTGGAAACTGTAAAAAAGTCTGAAAGGAAGATCCTCGGCATGATGTCGGGAACATCTGCCGATGGTCTGGATCTGGTTTTAACAATAGTTAGCGGATGTGGCAGATCGACAAAATGCACCGTACAAAGAGCCGAACATTTTGATTATCCGGATGATCTGAGAAAGGAAATTCTTGATTCTATGAAAGCAGATGCCTTGATGAGAGAGGTATGTGCGCTTGATTTCAAACTGGGGGAATTTTTCGGAGATTGTGCAAAAAAATTCCTTGGAGATGAAAAAATCGATCTGATAGCAAGCCATGGTCAAACTGTTTTTCACAATCCGCCTCGAAGATCGTCTCATCCGTGTACGCTCCAGATCGGCGACGGTGACATAATAGCGATGAGATCTGGTATCATAACGGTCTCGGACTTCAGAATAAAAGATATCGAAGCCGGAGGAGAGGGTGCACCGTTAGTTCCTCATGCCGATTACATACTTTACTCGAGCAAGAATGAATCGATATCCCTCAACAATTTAGGTG
This sequence comes from uncultured Mesoaciditoga sp., assembly GCA_964433875.1. Classification (GTDB taxonomy): domain Bacteria; phylum Thermotogota; class Thermotogae; order Mesoaciditogales; family Mesoaciditogaceae; genus Athalassotoga. The sequence goes on along the minus strand of CAYSSO010000023.1, from coordinate 11,350 downwards.
GTATCTCAAATCTTACCTACATTCCAAAGGATGCAGATGAAGAAGAAATCTTAGCCTTTGATACGGGACCGGCTAATGCCTTAATAGATTTAGTAGTTAGAAGATATTTCGGCCAGTCTTACGACAAGGATGGCATCTTATCGTCAAAAGGAAAGGTAAATACATCGCTTTTAGAGTTTCTTAAGTCTAAAGAGAGAGATTATCTTTTGAGGAAACCTCCAAAGTCGACCGGAAAGGAAGTATACAATGAAGATTACCTTCCCGATCTTTCTCTCGATCCGTCCGATATTTTGAGAACGGTTGTTGAGTTTACGGCATGGAGCGTATATGAATCTTACAAAATGTATGTGATACCTCAGGGACTCGACAGAGTTATTTTAACTGGCGGCGGGTGCATGAACAAGACGCTTGTGGAATCCTTAAGAAAATACTTTGGAAAGATTCCCATCGAGATCGCAGAGGACTGGCAGTGGAGAGAGGCAAAGGCCTTTGCGATTTTGGCAAATGAACTGTTTTGTGGTAGATCTGCGAACAATCCTAAAGTTACGGGTGCCAGATCAAAGGTTTTGCTCGGTAAAATTTCATTACCATGAAGGTGGTAATATGAAGATAGACAGAAAAGATCCAACTCCAATTTACCATCAAATATATATGGATTTAAAGAAAAAAATAGAAAAAGAGTTCAAACCCGGCGAATCTCTTCCTCCAGAAGAAGAACTCGCCAAGATTTACGGTGTAAGCAGACTAACAGTCAGGCAATCCTTAAAGAATCTCTTGGAAGATGGACTAATAGAGAAGCAAAGGGGAAGAAGATCAAGAATAGCCGAAGGTAAAAATGTACAAAATCTCTCCGAATTGCGCGGATTTACCCAAGAGGCTTTATTGCTCGGCCATACTCCTTCTTCAATTGTAATTGCGAATAAACTCGTGAATGTTCCCGAAAATATAGCAGAACGCTTTAGAATCAAAGCGGGTACGAAGGTTATATTTTTAAACAGGTTAAGGTTACTTGACGGAATCCCTTACGCGATAGAGTTCACTTACGTCAACATATCGATCGATTTCAAACTTTTAGACATTCTCGATATGGACATGTCCAGATCCTCTCTTTACACTTTTTTCAGAGAAAATGCCGGTTTGAAACTCGAATATGCAGATGAAACGATAGAGGTTGTCCAGGCAGGAGGCGAAAATGCCAAATTGCTTGGAATTCAAAATGGAAGTTGTATCTTGCTCAGAAATAGATATACTTATACTTCTAACGGTGATTGCATAGAATACGTTCAATCTTATTACAGAGGGGACAAATACAAATTCACGGTAAGGATAAGAGCGTAAGGAGGTAAAAAGATGATAGCGGTGGGAATAGACGGAGGAGGATCGAAGACAGAATTTTGTCTGTACGACGGAAGGATAATAAAGTCTATTTTAATAGAAGAACCTTCGAATTACCATCTTGTCGGTGTAGAGAAGGTTAAAGAGATCATATCGCGCGGGATAAAAAAGGTGTCAGAAGGGTATACCTTTGAAGCCGTTGGTGCAGGCTTGAGTGGCGTTGACAGGGAAGCAGACAAAAAACAAATAGAAAAAATTTTCAAAGAGATAGGAATAAAAAATTTCTTCATTCAAAATGATGGCATAGCTGCTTTGTGGGGTGCCACCGGCGGAACAGGCATCCTTTTTATAGCCGGGACTGGATCAATAGTCGTCTCGAGAAATGAATATGGAGAGATAAATAGAGCCGGAGGATGGGGATATGCTTTTGATGAATATTGCGGTGGATACTGGTTTGTTACCCGGACAATAAAGTCTCTTCTGGATTACAGGGACAGAGGAATATATATTCACCTTGGAGAAAAGTTGACAGAGTTTTTCGGACTTGAAAGAGTTGAAGACCTTATATACCTTTATTATTCAGGAAATTTCGATAAGTCAAAGATATCTTCGGCCGTAAGTCTCATTTTTGAAGAGGCAAAAAAGGGAGAAGAACTACCTCTTTTGATACTGAAAGAAGGTCTCGAGAATGCGATGCGCATGATCGGAATCGTCAAAAAGCAAGGAAAATTTGAAGAAAACTTTGTCTTTTCTTACACGGGCGGGCTTTTCAAATCTGAATACTTTCTCAAAAGATTCAAGAGGGTTTTTGAAATTTACTTTCCAGAAGCGATATTTTTAAGTCCCAAAAATAATCCGGCGGTAGGGGCTGCC
>CAYSSO010000023.1:0-9132 GCA_964433875.1 uncultured Mesoaciditoga sp. | reverse complement strand
AATGGCAATACATGAAATGGAGAGAGGAAATGAAGGAAAATGAATTTTTTGAAAAGGTGAAATCTATACTCGACAAAAGATTGTGTGCCTACGGATTTAAAATCACTTATGAAGATCAAAGACTCACGGTAAATGGCTTTATAGACACAAAAGATTCGATGAGCCTTTTAATAGATAATTTTAAGGATATAACCTTCAACGTTATGGTACTCGAAGAGGCAGTTCCATCCCATATCAGGTACGGGATAGTAAAGGTTCCGGTCAGTGATATGAGACAGGATCCACGTTTCAGAAGCGAGCGGATCCATCAGGTGATTTTTGGAGAGATTGTAAAGATTTTAAGGTTTGAAAATGAATATGTTCTTGTCAAGGATATGAGAACAAATTACACAGGGTATATAAGGGACTCTCATATCAACCTCGTATCTTACGAACAAATTGAAAAGATGAAAGATGAATTCGAAAATGGCATTGTAAGTGAAAGATTTGCGCTGGTAAAATTTGACGAAGATGAATTTTTTGTGCCATTCGGCTCTAAGATCCCCGGTCTCAAAATCGGTAACAGATGGAAGGGAATGATCGGAGATCGAAAGATTGAATGCCGGCCGGCGGATGTGAAAATTCAAAGTTCTTTCAAAGACATTGAAGAAAAATGGAGATTATTTTTAGGAACTCCATATCTATGGGGCGGCGCTTCATCTTACGGTTACGATTGTTCCGGGTACGTTGGAAGGCTTTACGATTATGCTGGTATAAAAATTCCGCGCGATGCAGATCTTCAGCAGAGATTTTCATTGGAAGTAGAAGAAAAAGAGTTGAAATTTGGGGATCTTATCTTCTTTCCGGGTCATGTTGGAATGTATATTGAAGATGGACGGATGGTCCATGCAAATCTCACACAAGGCGGTGTCGGTATTTCACAGATAACAAACCCTTCCAACGATTACGAGGAAGATCTGAGAAAGAGCATCTTGAAATTTGGAAGAATACATTCTATAAATATTAAAGAATTTGACTTTTGAAATAAAAAAATTTTATGGTACAATACTTTGGACACTTGATCCGGGTACTAAGATGGTAAACCCACACCTTGGATCAGTGATTTTTTTGAGAGAAGGAGGTGTGCTATATGTATGCCATACTCGAAATAGGGGGGAAGCAGTACAAACTCTCGGAAGGAGAGGCTTTCAAGACCGAACTTGTCAAGAATGCCAAAGAGGGAGATCAAATAGTAATCGCTAAGGTGCTTGCCGTAAAGGACGATAAAGATCTCAAGATAGGTTCTCCTTACCTTGAAGGCGCGAAAGTTACGGCCACGCTTGTCGAAAATGGTAGATACAAAAAAGTTATAACTGTCAAGTTCAGAAGAAGAAAGGGCTACCGAAGAGTTAAAAATCACAGACAATGGTATTCTCTGCTAAAAGTTGAAAAGATTGAAGCATGACACGATGTGAGTTCTTTTTAAATGAAGGCGTCTTTGAAGGTTTTAAAATAACTGGGCATGTTGGAATAGACGTAAAGGGAAAAGATGTGGTCTGCGCAGCGATAAGCGCTCTATCTCAATCAACATTGATAGGATTGAAAGAGGTAATGCACCTCAACGTTGATTACAGATTAAAGGACGGCCTTTTGGAATGTAATCTCAGAGAGAAAAATGAATGCGCCCAAACAATGCTAAAAACTCTTTACGAGACATTGTTTCAGTTATCAAGGCAATACCCTAAAAATGTATCTGTTCGAGAAACGGAGGTAAAGAAATGAAAATAGAGATTCAACTCTTTGCCACGAAAAGTACCGGCGTTGGTAAGAATGGAAGAGACAGCAATCCAAAATACCTCGGTACGAAGGTCGGAGATGGCCAGATAGTCAAAAGCGGAAATATACTTGTAAGGCAGCGCGGAACAAGAATATGGCCGGGTGAAAATGTCGGCCTTGGCAAAGATTTCACTCTCTTCGCCCTTAAAGATGGCAAAGTTAAATTTGAGGTTCGTAATGGAAGGAAATACGCAAAGGTGGAGGTAAATAGGTGAGCAAAGCAAAGCAAATATCCATCATAGGGATCTTCTCGGCTCTCGCAACCATTTTAATGCTTCTTGAAATCCCGATGCCGCAACTTGTGGGATTCAAGTATGATGGAAGCGAGATAGCCACTTTGATGGTCGGATTTATGATAGGACCATGGGCTGGCATCTTGACCGAGATAATCAAAGATCTGCTTTACTTTGCGATAAGAGGAACCGACATCGTCGGTATACTTATGAATCTTGCCGCCGGCATCTTCTTTGTGGGAACGGCATCCTGGATATATAAAATGCGTAAAACAAAGATCAGAGCCGTTTTCTCGATGATCATTGCAAGCATCATAACGACTGCCGGAATGGCCGGATTAAATCTCCTCGTATACCCACCGTATTTACACGTTTCCTATATTTTTATATTGAAGGATTATCTCTGGATAATAGTCTTGTTTAACCTTGTTAAGACCGGTATAGACAGTACAGTTGTCTTTTTGGTGTACAAAAAGATTTCCACATTTTTCAAAGTTGAAAATTGGGAAGGTAAAAAATTTGTGGAGGGAAAATATGAGTCAAAAAACTTACCTCGCTAAACCAGGAGAAGTTGAGAAAAAATGGTATGTCATAGACGCCGCCGGCAAACCGGTGGGACGTCTTGCAGTTGATATAGCAAGAATTTTGATGGGGAAAAACAAGGTAACATACACTCCCCACGTGGACAATGGAGATTTTGTGATCGTTATAAACGCGGACAAAGTGGTTTTGACTGGAAAGAAACTTGACGACAAAGTTTACAGACGTCACTCGGGATATCCCGGCAGGCTAAAGGAAATAAAGGCAAGGGATATGCTCGCAAGCCATCCTGAAAGAGTTATAGAAATAACTGTCAAAGGCATGATGCCAAAGAATGTTCTTGGAAGACATATGTTAAAAAAATTAAAAGTCTACAGTGGATCCGAACATCCTCATATGGCTCAAAAGCCTCAACCTTTGTCCATTAATTTATGAAAGGAAGAGTGAATTAAATGGCCTCTACGTCTAACGTCGTCTTTTACGGGACCGGAAGAAGGAAAACGGCCGTTGCAAGGGTTTACCTAAAGCACGGAAGCGGGAAAATAATTATAAACGAAAAAGAGTACCCATCCTTCAAAGATTATCTCAAAAGCGAGATACTCGAAATAATAACGAATTTGCCATTCACGGTTACCAACACGGTTAATCAATTCGATATATTTTGCAGAGTAAATGGCGGAGGCCTCGAAGGCCAGGCCGGAGCATTACAACTTGGGATAGCAAGGGCCCTTTTGAATTTCAACGAAAATTTAAGGGCACCTTTGCGCGCGAATAATCTGCTGACAAGAGATCCCCGAATGGTCGAAAGAAAGAAATACGGAAAGAAAAAGGCAAGAAAGAGTCCACAGTATTCAAAACGCTGATTCGTGAAAAATCTTGAGGAATTTAAATCGCAGTGCGACATAGTAAAAGTTGTGTCGCACTATGTTCTGCTTGAAAAAGCAGGATCAAATTACAGAGGATTGTGCCCGTTCCACGAAGAAAAGACCCCTTCATTTTACGTTAATGTAGAAAAGGGCTTTTTTCACTGCTTTGGATGTGGTGCAAGCGGTGATGTGATAGAATTTGTGAAAAAGATCGAAAACCTCTCATTTGGAGAAGCCGTTCAGAGGGTTGCCGATCTTTGCGGAATAGAATCTCCACTCACCGGTAAAGATGATGAATTTTCAAAATACGTCAAATTCACCCAAATGCTTTCGAAAACTTATGTGGATATGCTCTTCTCTTCGAATGGGAAAAATGCTCTCTCATACCTTTTGAATGAAAGAAAGATGTCAGTCGAAGATTTGAAAAGATTCGAAATAGGTTATGCCCCCCCAAATTCAACGGTGGTTATTTCCGCTGCAAAAAAGGCCGGATTTGAGGAACAAAAATTATTTTCTTATGGTTTTTTGTCTCGAGGAAGGAATGGATCAACTTATGAATTTTTCAGGGACAGGATAATCTTTCCAATTAAAAATTCAAACGGTAAGATAATAGCCTTTGGTGGAAGAACAATAGGAAATGCTGAGCCTAAATATTTGAATTCTCCAGAAAACAGGTACTTTTCCAAGTCAAAGGTCCTTTACCTTTTTGACAAAGCAAAGGAAAGCATAAAGAATTTCGATTTCGCCATAATTTGTGAGGGGTATATGGATGCGATAGCCTTCCACAAAAATGGATTTGTCAATTCAGTTGCAGCTCTTGGAGTAAATCTCACCGAAAATCACATAGAAAGCATAAGGGGTCTTACAAAAAATCTGTTGCTCGTCCTCGATAGCGATAGGGCGGGAGTAAATGCGATGGAAAAACTTTCTAAAATTCTCTCAAAGTACGATTTAAACGTTAAGGTCCTTACCTTTAACGACGCAAAGGATCCAGATGAGTATTTCAGAATTCACAATCGCGATGATTTCAAAGAGACGCTTGGCGGTACTCTCGATTACTGGGAATTTTACGTCAGAAGTATAATAGGAAAGGTTGCTGATCTTCCAACGGCCGTCAAAAAATTCTCCGATGCAACCAGATGGGTAGAATCGCCAGTTCTCAAAACTACTCTGTCGAGAATAGCGGCCAAAACGCTCATGATAGACGAGAAAGAAATGATGTACGAGATGAAGATAACGCGTTCGAACAATTTAACATTTGAAAAAGTCAAAATAGAGCAAATGAATTTTGAGGATTCTATTGTATATCTGCTCTTTGCCGGAGACGAAATTCGATCTCGTCTGATCTCTGAGATTGAAGGTGCTTATCTTTCAGGCTTCACAAAAAAGATCTTCGATCTGGTCAAAGAAGGCCATACCTCTCCACAAGAAATAATAAAGACACTCGACGAAAATGAAAGTAAAAGATTTTTCAAGATCATAACTTACGATCCAAAGATTCAAAATGTGGATGAGGCCGTAAAGATGGTGATTCTTAGGTTAAGGGAAAGAAAGATAAAATCTGAAATTGCAAAACTCGAAAGTGAGATGAAAAGAACGGAAGATTCTCAAAAGAAAAAGATTTTACAAAACAAAATGCTTTCTCTTTACGCCGTTTTGAAAGGAAAGCGAGGTGATATCGATGGCCGATAGCAATGCAGTAATAACGAAGAAAAAAATAGAGGCTTTGATCCAAAAGGGCAAGAAAAACGGTTATGTAACGTACGCTGACATAGACAGCGCCATCCCAAATGATGAGGAATTAGATTCAAATTTGCTTGAAAAGATATACGAAATGCTTGAAAAAGAAAATATCGAGATTCATGATGAGGGTGAAGATATTGTCGATGAAGGTGAAACTTATGTAGATACAGAAAGTTCCGAAGTCAAAAGATATCTCACGTATCTTGATGGCCAGCAGCCTTCTGTTTACGACAACGCTAATCTGAAGGATCCGGTCAAACTTTATCTCAAAGAGATAGGAAAGATACCTCTTCTTTCTCCAAGCGAGGAAAGAAAACTTGCCAGAAAAGCAGCCGCAGGAGATGAAAAGGCAAAACAGAAATTGGCAGTTGCAAATTTAAGGTTAGTCGTAAGCATAGCGAAAAAGTATATGGGTCGTGGACTGTCTTTTCTCGATCTTATACAGGAGGGAAATATAGGTCTTTTAAGGGCCGTAGACAAATTTGACTGGAAAAAGGGATACAAATTCTCTACCTATGCCACATGGTGGATAAGGCAGGCAATCACCCGTGCAATAGCAGATCAAGCAAGAACGATAAGAGTACCTGTACACATGGTTGAGACGATAAACAAGATGAACAAAGTCATAAGGAATTACATGCAGGAATATGGAACATATCCAACGATAGATGATCTGGCACGCGAGATGGGAAAGCCGAAGGAGAAGATAAATGAGATTTTGAAGGCCGCAAGAGAAACTATATCGCTTGAGTCAACGGTTGGAAATGATGATGAGTCAACGGTCGGAGATTTTGTCGAAGATCCAAATGTGCTTTCTCCAGAAGACGCTGCAGCCCAGATGATACTTCACGAGCAGATCGATAAGGTTCTCAACACGCTTAGCCCCAGAGAGGCGATGGTACTCAAGATGAGATACGGTCTTATAGATGGAAAGGCAAAGACGCTCGAAGAAGTTGGTCAGTATTTCAATGTTACAAGAGAAAGAATAAGGCAGATAGAAGTAAAGGCTTTAAGAAAATTAAGACATCCAAGTAGAAGCAAACATTTGAAGGTTTTCATGGGTCTTGACGATGATCAATCCGAGGTAACGCAAAGTACGCAGGAAAAATAAAAAAGGTGGATAAAATCCACCTTTTTTATTACCCTAACTTTATCGAACTGTAATCTCCTATTATGAAATTGTGTACCTTTGGCTTTTTATCTATGCTCGATACATTGGCATTTTTGCCTATTATACTCGCATCTATTCTTACGCCCACATTCCTTACAACGGCATTTTCAAGAAGAATGGAATTTTCTATTTCCGCATTTTCAATTATCACATTCTTGCCTATAGATGTATAAGGGCCTATATAAGAATTTATTATAGTCGATTTTTGATCTATCGAGACAGGACCGCGAATTGTGGAATTCACTATTTCAACGCCTTCTTCTATAATTATATGGCCTTCTATCTTGGTACCACCGTTTATTATTCCCATCTTCTTTGAATGCTTTACATTTTCGAGGATTCTTCTATTTGCCTCGAGAAGATCTTCGGGACGGCCAGTGTCCTTCCACCAGCCGTATATTATATGACCTTGAACCTTGTAATTATGTTCTATCAGGTACTGAATGGCATCTGTGATCTCGTACTCCCCTCTCCACGATGGTTTTATATTTGCTATGCCGTCGAAGATCGAGGAATCGAAAATGTAGACTCCTATTATTGCAAGATTGGATGGAGGATTTTGAGGCTTTTCGACAACTCTTGAGATCGTGTTTCCGTTCACAACGGCAACGCCAAATCTTGAAGGATCATCAACTGGGGTAAGGAGAATAGAAGCGTTCAACTTTTCTCTTTCAAAATCCCTAACAAAGGTCACAAGATTTTCCTGAATAAGATTGTCTCCAAGGTACATCAAAAAAGGCTCTCCGTCAAGAAAATCTTTGGCTGTGCTAACGGCATGTGCAAGGCCTTTTGGATCTGCCTGAATTATGTACGAAAATTTCGCGCCAAAATCAGACCCGTCTCCGAGAGTCTCTTGGAATGCCTGAATATTCTCCGTATTAACTATCATGCCTATTTCACTTATACCTGCCTCTTTTATCTTTTCTATGCTGTAGAGAATGACCGGTTTGTTTGCGACGGGTATAAGTTGTTTGGCACTCGTGAAAGTGAGAGGGCGCAAACGCGTCCCCTTTCCAGCACAAAGTATTATCGCCTTCATTTTTCTTTGCAATTCAACTTTGAGTACGCATCTAAGGCCGCCGTTATCAGAGGATAGACAACTGGCGAAGCCGTTACAAGCGGATGAGTTCCTATTTGCAAAGCAGTTATATCGGCGACGGTCATTCCGCCCTGAATTGCCGTACCCACAACGTTAATCATCTCACCAATTGATTTTCCACCCATCATCTGGGCACCTATTAAAACGCCGCTGCTCTTTGAAAAGATCAACTTAACCTTTACCTTGCTCGTGTCTGGAAGCGTTGCGGGATGCCTGTCTACCGAATTGGCAATTCCTATTTCTACATCAAAGTTACCATTTTTTGCATCTGTTTCATCGAGACCTGCGGCGGCAAAAATAACCCCTCCTACCGATGTCGAGAAGATACTTAAATCTCCTTTCACCTGACGTATTAATTTAAGGTTGTAAAGGTTGGCAGCAGCGATTCTTGCATCAAAGGCCGCAACAGATGCAAGCATCAGTCTATTTGCACGTCTCGTAAAGAAATCTTTGTGTTCAGCACAATCTCCAATCGCAAAGATATCTATCTCACTTGTTCTCATGTATTCATCCGTCCAGATTCCACCGCTTATACCAATAGAAAGGCCTGCTTCTTTGGCAAGGGTGCTTTCTGCCCTATAGCCTATTGAAAGGATCACAACGTCTGCATCTACACGCTCTCCGGATTCCAAAAGCACGCCTTCGACCTTCCCGTGACCCAAAATTTCCTTTACCTTACTTGAAGTTCTTATCTTTATACCTTCATTCTCCATTATCTTTCTTGCTTCTTCGGAAAATTCGGGATCAAAAGCAACCGGCAAAACCCTCTCAAGCGCTTCTATTATCGTTACATCTTTTTTCGCTCTTTTAAGTTCATCGCTAACTTCCATTCCTATGAATCCTGCGCCAACAACGACAACTTTTTTTGAATTTGAGATTGCCTCTTTTAGAGTTTTTATCTGGTTTATGTCTTTTGGAACTGTAAATACATTTTTGAGATCAACTCCTGGGATCTTCGGCACTATTGGATTGGATCCCGTCGCAAGAACGAGTTTATCGTATTCGAATTCCTTTCCGGAGATCGTAAAGACCTTCTTGGCCTTTGGATCTATTTTTGTGACAGTGTCATTTAAGATTTCAACTCCAGCGCTTTCTATCCCCTTTGTCGACATGATGTCACTTTCGACCTTGTCTAACGTGCTTATCGTGTAGGGAATACCGCATGGTACAAGAGTGTCCTTTTCTTTTTTGATCATCAAAATTCTTTTCTTTGGATTGGTAGCCAAAACGGTGGAAGCAAAGCCTATTCCGGCCGCTCCTCCTCCAACTACAACCACATCGTACTTCATTGACAACATCTCCTTTTATTTCAATATGAAAAGCAAAAGTCCAATTAAAGCCAAAATCCCACCGATTATTATTATCTCTTTGAGGAAAGTGTAATGACTCTTTTCTATGACAACATTCATTTGTGCGGTCATTGTTTGGCCGTAACTTTCAACCTTTGCGACGACTTTGTACACTCCGTCCGGAAGTGCTTGACCATCTAAAGTCTTACCGTCCCATGTAACACTCGATACTCCGTACGAAGCCTCGTAATTTCTGTACCAAACGAGCGTGTCCCCCGAATAAACACTTATCTGGACATATCCATTTCTGCTTAGATCAACATAAAAGTTTGTGGTGTCCTCAAACCAGTCTCCATTTGGACTAAAAGGATTCGGC
>CAYSSO010000022.1:16957-28967 GCA_964433875.1 uncultured Mesoaciditoga sp. | reverse complement strand
ACGGATAAATCATCCGTTGAATGCGATATACAGACATTCAGTCAGATATTTTTAGGATATATAACACCTAAAGATGCTGTGAAATTGGGTAAACTTAAAGGCAAAGAGTTACAAATAGATCTCATTAATAAAGTGTTTTTGCCTTCGGCCACTTTTAACAACAATGGCTTTTAGGAGATGATACCATGCTAAATAAAGAGGACTTCGAAAGGGTAAAGAATCAGGCCTTAGCACTTTTCAAAAAAGCACATATTGTGCTTACAGAAACAGAAAAAGAACATCTCGAGATCGTGGATGGCAATCTCGGGAAAATAGATGAAGTAGGCCTTGAGATTGTAACTTACGTTAACACTGACAGATATTGCGCAAAAGAGATGGCACTGCTTCCAAATCAGACATGCCCGGAGCATAAACATCCAGACCATGACGGTCAACGAGGAAAAGAAGAGACTTTCAGGTGCAGATATGGAAGGGTATATCTTTTTGTCGAAGGAGAAAGGACAATCCGGCACGTTGATCCACCAAATGAATACTTTACGGCATTCCACGAGATAATTTTAGATCCAGGAGATCAATACACAATTCCGCCGAATACGTTACACTGGTTTAAGGCAGGCAAAAGTGGAGCGGTCATTTCAGAATTTTCGTCACACAGCGATGATGCGTCTGATATATTTACAGATCCAAATTTCAAAAGAATTTGAGAAAAGGAGTTGATAAGATGTATTTCTCATCCGGCAAATGGAAAGACCTTGATTACAGAAGACTCAAAAGACAGGTTAGCGAGTTGTTTCCGCTTTCCATAACCTCAAGAAAGGTGATCGATGACTGGACAATCGAGGTTAACGGAAAGGTAAGAAAGATAAAGATCGGAGATACATGGGATCACAAAGAGTTTCCGGTCATATTCAGATCAAGCGTTGTTTTAGAAAAATCTGATCCTTCTCAAATCGTTTCTTTGGAGATATGGACCGGAGGAGAATCGCTTGTCAGAATAGACTCCGTCTCTTACGGCGAGATAAACGAGCATCACAGATTTTTGGATGTTACAAAGTTTTGTGACGGGAAATCTCATTCAATTGAAATAGAAAGTGTTCCGAAGGGCTTGTTCGGCACGACAAATTACACTCCATCGCTTGAGAAAGCGTTCGTGACTACTTTTGACAAAGATGTCCTGAATGGTTTTCTTGCCTTCGATATGGTTTCAAATCTCATAGAGGCCGTCGACGATGAACTGAAAGATAAGATATACAAAGTCTTTATGGAATCTCTCGGCATGATAGATATTCCATCTTCGACGAATGAGTATGAGTCGAGAAGTTTGGACGACGAAATGATGGCCGATCTCATGAAAGAATGGGAAGCACCAAACTTCAAGGTAAATACCGGCGTAAAATTGAACCAAAAGGTCAGATCCCAAATTACAAATGCGGTAAAACACCTTATGTACTCTTTGAAGATGGAAGGATTACCCTTTACGATTTACGCGATGGGCCACTCCCACATAGATTACGCATGGCTTTGGCCTTTGAAGGAGACAAGAAGAAAGATAGTAAGGACCTTTGCCAACGCTTTGAGGATGATGGACAAATTTCCCGATTTCAAATTCACGCAGTCATCGAGCGCATATTACGAAGATTTCAAAGCGCGCGAGCCCGAACTGTTTGAGAAGATAAGGTCTTACGTCAAGGATGGTCGGTGGGAGCCTATCGGAGGAAGCGTTATAGAGTTCGATGCGAATCTTACATCCGGCGAATCGATTGCCCGCCAGTTTTTGTACGGCCAGAAATTCTTTGAAAAAGAGTTTGGAAAAAGGTGCAAGATAGGATACCTTCCGGACACGTTCGGCTTTACATGGGCACTTCCTCAGATCATGAAAGAAAGCGGCATTGATTACTTCGTCACGACCAAACTCGTCTGGAGCGACAAGAATATCTTTCCGTATTCGTGGTTTGTCTGGCGCGGCCTTGACGGTACCGAGGTTGTGACGCATCTGTTTACCGCAACGGAAGGGTACAACTCTCCGCTTACTCCTAAGGATTTAAAACTCGGATGGGACTTTCACAAAGAAAAACACTCCGACGTGCCCTTTTCAATTCTTACCTTCGGATATGGAGACGGAGGTGGAGGACCTACGGACGAGATGATGATAAGATACAGCATTATGAGAAATTTGCCGGGTCTTCCGAAGTTAGAAATAAAGAGTTTCGAGAGAGTCTTTGAAGGTTACAAATTCAAAGATCTGCCCGTCGTAGATGACGAACTTTATCTTGAATTTCACCGAGGTACTTACACAAATCAATCGATAATCAAAAGATTAAACAGACAGATGGAAAATCTCCTTTACACAGCCGAGGTTTTGTCGAGTGCGGATTACAAAAACGGGGCAAAGTATCCGTACAAGATTCTTACAGATGCGAGAATGGCACTCGCCCGCGCACAATTTCACGATGTGCTTCCGGGATCGTCGATAGGAGAGGTGTACAAAGAATTTGGTGAAATGTTAGAGGAACAAAAGAAGAAGATCAACTCTCTCGTCAATGATATAATTTCAAAACATACAAAGGGCGACAAAGAAAAATTGAGCATTGTTAACGTCACGAATTTGAAATTGCCCGTACTTTTGAGAAATGCAGATGTACCCGCCGGATTCTACACGGATTGCGTCGTTCAAAAAGGAAAGGACGGCACTTTTATAATCGGTAAAGAAACAGACGGCCTTAAAACTCTGATACTGTCGAAATCCAAATCTGTGAAGGGAAGCGTAAAGGCAGATGACAAAACTCTCGAAAACACACTTATCAGGGTCGAGGTAAAGGATAACAGATTGAATGTCTTTGACAAAAAGACAAAGAGATATCTTTTCAAAGAAGGCCTTTCTCTTGTCGCAAGACGTGATATTCCGGCAGAGTTTGAAGGATGGGACGTGCCGTATGATTCGGAAAAAGAGGTAAGGCTTGAGCCAAAGCGGATATACCTTTACGAAAATGAGACCGCGATGGCCTCTTTGAAGTTCGAATACGAATTCGAAGGATCTAAGATAGAGATGATCGCAAGAATCTACGAAAATTACGATAACGTGGATTTGAAATTCAATCTTGAATGGCACACAAGAAGGTACAATCTAAGGCTTGACATGCCAATGGATCTGTTAACAAGAGAGGCGACCTTCGAGATAGCCTATGGAATGATAGCAAGAAAGACGACCCAAAACAATTCCTACGAACAGGCAAAATTCGAAGTGCCATACCACAGATGGTTAAATCTTTGCGAAGACGATTTTGGAGTAAGCGTTGTTAACGATTCAAAGCATGGTTGTGCTGTGAATGGAAGCGATGTGAGCTTGTCTCTTGTCAGAGGCTCGACAATGCCTGACTTTTACTCTGACGAAGGGCATCACGAATTCACATTCTCCCTCTTTCCGACGGGAAAGAATTGGAAGGAGAAAACTGTAAAACACGCATTTGTGCTTAACACGCCCATGCCTGTAACACAGGGAGAGACTGAAGATTTTCTGCATGTTTTGAGAATTTTCGATGATGACTCAGTCATTTTGTCGGCGATAAAGCGAGAAGAGGACGGGGACGGCATCGTGATGAGATTTTATGAGCCTTACGGGAAGAGGGCATCTGTTGAATTTTCAAAATCCGTAACTCTTTCGAATATCCTCGAAGACAAATTCAAAAATGTAAAAAAGTTGGAATTAAAGCCATTCGAGGTAAAGACAGTTATAATTTAGTTTGGTAACGAGAGTCTTATATCCAGTTGTCTCAGGACAACTGGATATTTTTTTAGAAATATACTTAATAAAAGCATTACGATTTATTCCATCTATTTGCCATATTTGTTAACACGAATGACAAAAAATTATGTTAGTCTTTATGCAGTGCATAATTATGCAATGCGTAAAAATGGAGGGTAAGAATGCCAAAACTTGGAAGTTGGATTGCCAAACACAGAATTTTGATTATCTTGTTATTTGTAGGTATAACCATTTTCATGGGATATCAAGCCATGAGAATAAAGATCATCGATGATATAACAACTTATGTTCCTCAGAATAATCCTGAGAACCTGTTTTTGAAAAAAGTTCTCGACAATTTCAAAATGAATAACCTTGTCCTTGTTGGCCTCGAATACAAGGATCTCTTTTCCAGATCATCCATACAAAACATCTCAGATCTGACAAAAGGGTTATCAAAAATGAAAGACGTTACCTCTGTAATGTCCCTTACAAACGCCCCATGGATAACAAATGCAAATGGTACAATGGAAATATCTGAAATATCAAAAGACATTCCAAAAACATCCGATCAATCTAAAAAATTAGAGTACGAATTAACGCATTCTCCAATTTTCAAAGGGCAATTCGTATCTTCAAATGGTAAATCGACGATAATACTTGTAGGTTTGCCATCTTCAACGAATCCCGCAAGCAGTATCTCTATTACAAAGCAAATAGAAACTTTCATAAAAGATAATTCTACCGCTCAAAAGATTTATTTCTCAGGCTTGTCTCCTTCAGATGTTTACGCCCAAAGTATTGCGGCCCATAATATCGATATTTTAATCCCGCTTGCTCTTCTCGCGATAGCATTGGTACTCTTGCTCAGTTTTAGAAATTTAATAGGATTTACTCTACCCTTAATCTCTGTCATAATGTCTTCAATATGGATATTAGGTACCATCCATTTACTTGGAATGACGATGACCCTTGCAGATGTTGCAATGCCAATTATAGTTATTGCACTCGGTAATGCATACGGAATATACATAGTGAACAAATACATGGAAGAAAAGGATTCGGATCATATAGTTAGAACTGCTAATACCTTAAGAGATATCGGGATTGCCATATCATTAAGTGCTTTTACAGTTATAATCGCGTTTTTATCACTTTTAACTGTCAGTATAGACCCGATAAGATATTTTGGCATTTTCACGGCTCTCGGAATCTTTTATGCTCTTATAATCAATATTATCTTTACACCCGCGGTATCTTCATTTTATTACAAAAGTGTATCCCAATCTAAGGATGAAATCTCTTTTTGGTCGAAGATTGCAAAAAGTATCCTCAAGCATAGATTATCATCCATGATAATTGCAATTGCCGTCGTTGCCGGAATATCTCTTTTCATATACAGGGTAAGTCCAGACATGAGCCTGAATAAACTTGTTGGTAATGACAATTCAATAGGTCATTCTATGGCCTTTTTTAACGATCAATTTGGAGGATCAGATTTTGTAATCGTTGTCTTTAAAGGGGATGGACTCGACCCATATCTTTTAAGAAGTGAGACATTAATTTCTAATTATGCAGATAATTTTAAAGTTGTGGGTAGTTCTTATTCGCTTGCCAAAGTTATCCAAAATATGAATGATAAATTCAACGGTCAAAATTATATACCTTCTTCTAACAACAAAATCCAAAACCTTTGGTTTTTAATGAAAGGAAGCGATCTTTCCGAGATTGTCAATTCAGGCGCAACAGAGACGATAATTTTACTCAGAGTCAATGTCGAATCAAGTAAAAAGATAAAAGAATTGCAGAATTCATTGTCTGATTTTATAAACTCAAGTATTTATAAAAGATATTCGTATGTGAATTTGAATTCGGCAAGTCCAAATGAAGTCAAATCTGCCATTTCATCGATGGAAAATTACGTCAAAGATTACATGAAATCGCTTAATCTAAACTACGAAAACGCGGATATAGATTCCATTGTATCAAGTGTCCTTTTATCGAATGATGAAGAGGTATTATCAAAGGACGCGACGAATTTGACCAGTTATTTAACAAATATGATTGGAAGTTACGGAATGATATCCGGGTTTTCGACGTCTGATCTTCGAAAGGCATTGTTAGATACTTTCAAAGATGGGTATTCGAATAAAGTTCTTGAGGATAACCTTAATAAAAGGATAGGCCTTGATAACGCATCGATGATCGCTCCTGTAATAGAATCTCAAAATTCTGTTTTAGTACAGATTGCAAGGAAAGATTATGCTAAATCACTGCTTTCAACTATAAATGGCTTTTCAGCCGAAGAGATAGATAATCTGTCATGGACATTATCGAGCAGAAAAATTCCCGTTTATGATCCGAATGGTTCAAATTCTTTTGATGTCAAATTAACTGGCGTTCCAATACTGACAAATTACGTTTCTTCCATGATAGTGAATGATCAATACGAATCGATGATCATATCAATTATACTTGTACTTGTATTGCTTATGATTCAAACAAATTCATGGATTATGGGATTCATTGGAATTTTTCCAGTACTTCTAACTATGATCGTCAATTTTGGCATTATGGGCATCTTCGGAATAAGTTTGAATGCCATAAGTATCACAATTGCTTCCATGACAATCGGTGTCGGTGTCGATTACGTAATTCAAATCTTTAGCCGTTTCAAGATAGAATATGTCAGATCCGACGGCGTTAATGATGCCATAATTAAGACATTTTCAACTTCAGGAAAAGGTCTGCTTTTGAATTCTATTTCTTCCTCTGCAGGATTTGCCATGTTCTTCTTCTCTACGATAGGCGGACTAAAACAATTTGCCATACTCACAATTTCGACGATGATAATTTCTTTGGTACTTGTGATAATCCTGCTTCCATCTTTACTATCTTTTTTGAGTGAAAACTTTTTAAATAAAAAATTTAAGAAAGAAAGGGTGAGATGAGATGAAAAAAGGTTTCTTTGTACTTCTCGGCGTTTTGGCTGTAACGTGGATGGTCGCATTTTCAATGACAGGTCAGGAGGTTATGAACCGGGTGATAAATCAAAATTCAGATTTTAAAAGCCAGAAAATAGAAATGAAGATGGAGATATCTGAAAATGGTCAGGTAGACAGTTATACACTATTCATTTACATTTACAACAAGTCTACAGATCAAAAATTCGCGCTTATACGTTTTGTTTCTCCTGAAAGCATAAAGGGTATGTCATTTTTGAGTTTAGGATCAAATGATGAATATCTTTACATGCCGGCCTACCATAGAATTGAGAGAATAGCGGGATCATCCAAGAATTCAAAATTTGCAGGTTCAGATTTTACATTTAATGATCTCTCATTACTTTATTCCCAAGAGCAAAATGCAAATTACCATCTTATCTCAAAGAGTTCAACGTGCTATATTTTGGAAGTTACCCCAAAGCCAAACACAAATTTCGAATATTCAAAACTTATAATGACAATAGAAAATGATCATATGCTTCCTGAAAAAGTTCAATTTTACAAGGGAACTTCTCTTTACAAAACCATGACATGCAACGATCTTACCGATTTCGGCGGTCATTGGTCGTACAAACAAATTGATATGAAAATGGCCGACGGTAGTTCGGAAACAATCTTGAAGATAGAAAACATCCAATCTAACATTGATATACCGGTATCTTTCTTTTCTGTAAGAACTTTGTTCGAGCCAAATTTGAATTATTGAAGGTGAGAAAATGAAAAAATCAATTTCACTGTTAGTGCTTTTAACGATCTTTACAGCAAATTTATTAATTGCATCACCTTCTGTTTACAGCAGTGGAGGATACATACTGCGATATGTAAACGGGCAGTTCATCGAGGCGATCGACGAAATAAATGAATCTTCTCTAAACATCGGGAACAATTTCACCGCAAAGGTAAAATTCACACTTACCCAGTCAAGATCGATATCCGATGTTTTTGGATCAAATTGTGATTCTCCTATCTTTGATCAGGAAAGCATGGCCAACCTGTACTTTAACGAACTCTACATCGAGTATAATGGACAAAATTCCAATCTTTTAGTTGGAAAGTATTACACAGACTGGGGCATCTCTCCATTGTTTAACGTTGTCAATCTTGTAGAGCCTTACAACTTTGCAGATTTATTTGCTGTATCACCCGTTAGAGAATCTGTAACCGGACTTCAAGCAACGTACTGGTACAACAATGGAAATTCTTTAGAGATCGATCTTGTACCCATTTTCGCCCCTGATATCCTTCAATCATTTCCGTTTAAATCCGTTTCTTTTGTTCCACCGACACCGTCCAATTTTCAATTGGGGATTAGATACTCGATGTTTGCAGGTAATTACAACTTGTATTTCGATCTGTACCATGGATTTGATCACGCATATTCTGTTGAAATTAGCGCGACCCCAACCCTTTACAATGCCAAACTGAATGCGGTTGGAATAGAGTTCTCAGGCCCATTTCCGTTTAATCAAAACTACAATTTTTACGGCGAAGGGATTCTTACTTACCAAAATTCGAAGATTAATTTCAACGGCTCAATTGGAGTTAACGGATATATCTTCGATCAAAATATGGGAATTGAAATTGAAAGAGGGTTGCCGGGACAAAATATGAATGATCCAGAAAACGCTGTTTCTCTTTACGATACGAAAACCTTTAATTCTTCCTTGGAATTCAGCGGCATGGGCTCGATCGGTTTTACGGATAACCTGCAGTTTGGATATGCCGTTAATGGAAATTTTAAATACACTCCTGTCCAAAATGTCGCAATAAAAATTGGAGGTTCCCTTTACGGCGGGAAGGATGCCTATTATTCCGCCAATTCAAGCGAGAGTCAAATATATGTTAATGGTACGGTTTATTTCTAAAAATGTTATACTTAAGACATGGATATAATTATAAAAAGGTATTCTAACAGAAAGCTTTACGATACCACAAATAAACGTTTTACGACTTTAAGCGATATCGCCAGAATGATAAATGCTGGCGATATCGTTAAAGTTATAGATAAAAGCGGAGAAGATGTTACAGATCACGTGCTTTCCACGCTGATTCAAAAACATTTCGATCATAATAGACAACTTTTGGATATTTCAGGCGAATCGCCTCTTGATCTTATCAAGAACAAGATAAACATAATAAAGGTAAAAAGGTCACTTGAAGTTATCTATGATCTTGTAAGACTTGCATCAACCGATAAAAATACTTTAAACAAAATTGTCAACAAGTTATCAGAAGAAGGCGTTATAAATGCCGAAATGGCAATAGAAGTTGAAAAGACATTGTACGATATTTTAAAAGAAAGAAATGTAAAAATAGAAAAAAGCATTGTCGATGCGGAGCAGAAAAAAATATGGAATGAACTTCTAAAATTAGTTAATCTCCTCAGTTATGATGAACTTATAACTTACATAAAGTCAAAAGCAAATGATAATATTGTAAATCCAAAAGAAGTGGCAAACTCTCTAAATTGGCCTTTAGATCATTTTGAGCATGTAAGAGATGAACTTGTAAGAAAAAATTTTTTAAGCGTCAAACGAAAAGATGGAATCGAATTGTGGACATGGACGATTCCATGAACCACACAAAAACTTTTACCTGATCCAAAGGGCTCTTTCGAGCCCTTTTATTTATAAATCAAGATTTTTTGATATCGGATATTATCCTGCCATCCAAAATTTCCACAATTCTGTCTGTCCTTTCGGCTATTCTTCTGTCGTGGGTTACTATTATAAAGGTCGTGTTGTATTTTTTATTTATCTGTCTTAAAAGCGCATATATATCTTCTGTGCTTTGCGAATCAAGATTTCCCGTCGGCTCGTCCGCGAGTATTATCTTCGGATTGTTCATAAGAGCGCGCGCTATCGCGGTCTTTTGTTGCTGACCTCCCGAAGCCTCCGTTGCCATGTTGCTTTTTATTTTGGAAACGCCGACAAGGTCGATGAGTTCTTCGGCTCTTTTCATCACCTCTTTTGTGGGCCTTGGATCTTTCATTAGGTAAGGCATGAGGACATTTTCGTATATCGTGAACTCAGGCAGAAGGTAATGAAATTGAAAGACAAATCCTATTTTTTGATTTCTTATGTATGCAAGCCTTTTCTTTTCTATCTTGTCTATTCTTTCTCCGTCTATGGTTATTTCACCGGATTGAGGTTTGTCAAGAATTCCCATCACATTCATGAGAGTGGTCTTTCCGGATCCCGAAGGCCCTATTATTGAGTTAAAGGAACCTTCTTCAAAGGACAGGTTTATGTCGTGGAGTACCTGAAATTTCATCTTTCCCGATATGTAAAATTTGTTTATGCTTTTGAGATCTATTATGTCAGCCATTTCTTATCACCTCTATCGGATCAAGGCTTATCGAACTTCTTGCAGGTATTACGGAGGCGACAACGGATGCGGTTATCGCTATTATCATGGATATGAGTACAAAGAAGTAATTTATCTCAAGCGGCACGACCGGTGTCCCGTTAGAATTTACCGCAAATTTTGCGAACATGAAGGACAGTCCGAGCCCCAATCCCGCACCGGCAAGAGCACCTATGATTCCGAGAATTAATCCTTGAAACAAAAAGACAAAGCCTGTTTTTCCGTCAGTAAGACCCATTGCTTTCAATATCCCTATTTCTTTCGATTTTTGCAAGACCGTTATGGCAAGGACACTCGCTATCGCAAGTGTAACTGCCACTATGACAAAAACCTGGATCATTATGCTTGAAATGCTTTGACCCTGAAGGCCGGTAAGTAGATCCGCGTTTTGATCTTCCCAGTTTTCGACCTTTATCGAAGGATTGTTAAGCGTTTGGGCGATCTCTTCCGAAATCTTTTTGGCATCAAAGACATTTACAACCTGCATTTCTATGCTGCTTACGTTATTGCCGAATCCGCCGATATTTTGAGCCGTTTGCAAATTCGATATAGCCCATGACGAATTTATGGCTGATACGTTGAAATCGAAGATACCGCTTATTTTAAGTATCTTCAACTGTCTTTTTGCCGTAAAAACCGTCACGGTTTTTCCAACGCTTAAGTTGGTATCCTTTGCAAATTGCTTTCCTATCATTATTTCGTTGTCATTTGTGGGAAGTGTCCCTTCTATGATGTGTGAGTTGAAATGATATATGGGGTCAGAATCTTTGAAATTGAATCCTCTCAAAAGCAATGAATTTATCGCAGAACCTTCCGAAATGAAGATCGGCGTATCTACGGACGGAGAAACATATTTTATGTCTTTGTTGTATTGAGGATCTGAACTTATCTTTTGGATTATCCCATCCCAACCGCTCACGGGTGTGCCCTGAAGTTTAGATACAATGGTTATTTGAGAAGAATTGCCTATCGTTGTTTGTACCAAACTTGTCTGAAGGCTTTGGATCAAAAGGCCTATGAATATTTGAACGGATATTCCTATCGCTATGCTTAAAATTATGAAAATCGACTGGGATCTGTTGTATCTTATGAATCTTAAAGCAATTTTGAACGGCAAACTCATTTTGATCCCCTCAGATCTTTTAAAAATTTAACAAGCTCATCAAAATCACTGAACAGAAAATCAACTCCGCATTTTTTGGTGTATTCGGGATTTTTAACGCATGCACGACCACTGGCAATTATTTTTGTTTGGGGAGAATATTTTTTTAGACCTTCTATGAACTTGCAAAGATATACAAGATTGTAGTAGTTCGTTATGCTTATGGATATCATATCGAATTTTTCGGCTTTTATAGCCTCTATGAACGTTTCAAAAGGTACTTCTTTCCCAGAAAAAACGGTTTTGATACCGTTGAGTGTGAAGATATCAGCACTCATTCTGGAGCCAAGTTCGTGCTCTTCTTCCTGCGGACAGAAAGCCGCACAGGTCAGGGACATATCCGGCATTTTTGATTTTATTATGTAAGGATACGCACATTCTATGCATGTTCTGACGATCGAAGACATCACATGCTCTTTCCATATGCACAAAGGATCCGACTCGTAATCGCAGTCCCATTCGTTGAGAATTTTGGCAAATAATTTGTAGAGTTCGATCACATCCATTCCACTGTCAAGTGCCGAAATAAATAATTCTACACTTTCTTTTTTTCTTCCCGCATAAAGATTGGACTTAAGATCGGAAAGTTCCATTCACATCACCTCAAAATGAAAGCGATTAAAAATATCAGTCCGACCGCGGAAATTCCTATTACCGCGTTCATCCAGCCTGGAAGGCCTGTAAGGCCATAAAATGCCCTTACCTGCGGAAGTATGTTGAAGACGTTTATTATAT
>CAYSSO010000022.1:10164-16884 GCA_964433875.1 uncultured Mesoaciditoga sp. | reverse complement strand
CTATGTAATATCTTCCGCTTTCTGGCAAGGTTATCGTCTGGTTGAAATATATCCACGAATATGTATCCGTTACGGGTTCATAAAAGACGGTCGGTGTACCCGTTGACGTAAATGCAAGCGCACCCATGCCGGATGGAATTTCAAAAGGCAGATCATTTGCCTTTGGCAGGCCAGGTCCGACTATAACAACCTCGGGTTTTAAATCTTTGAATTTGTCTATCTTCGGAACACCTGGCTGAAAATACAAACTCTGTCCTTTCGTGCCTTCAAAGGTCATCCAAAGAAAACTGTTGTCGTGATCGAAGACTTTGTACAAAACTTGTGATATTTCTATGTGATTTATCGGAATGGCATTCGATATGTCCGACCCCGACATCGTCGAAACGATTGGTGCGTGGGCAAAGGTAATCGATGCCATTGCCAATGAAGCGAGTAAAAATACTAAAAATTTGTATTTCATGAAAATCACCTCTTAATCAATTTTTTCTTCCAAAATTTCTTTTGCATCTGCAACAACCGGCGATTTTAACTTTCTGACCATTAAAACGAAGATTAATCCTATCAAAGAGATGATAGCCGTCGTCAAAAACATCTCCGTATATCCCGTATTTATCGTTGATTGAAAGGTCTGCTGTATTTTATCCTTTACGCCTTGAACGTCATTTACGACTAATTTATTCAGAGGAAAAGGAATTACTTTGTTAAGCACATCTTCGAGTTTGGTGACTATATTCGTGACATCCGCATTTTGAAGCGACGCAAAGGCATTGGTAACTTGAGAATCCATCTTTATGGGTGGTATTTTTATTCCGACACTATTTAAAGTTTGCGTAAGATTGGTCTGAAGGCTTTTTCCGGCCTGAACCAAAAATCCCACCATCACATTCGGAGCAACTGTTATACCTATCGATCTCATCAAGGAAAGATTTGCAAGCGCCGAGGCCGAATTTTTCGAATCAACGCTTTTGAGTATCATGTAGTTCAAAGGTGCTCCTAAGGTAAAGCCTATCCCGATTCCCATCATCAAAAGCCCTATAAAGAGGCCGACAAAATTAAGCATGTACGTCGTGACGTATCCCAAAAAGAGCGCACCTGCGATGTTGAAGACAAAGCCTATCGACATCACGAAAATTGCTCCGCGCTTGTCTACGATAACTCCGGAAAGTGGAGCCGCTATGCCTGAAAATATCGCCAAAAGGGTGACGACATATCCACCTGTGCCGGCCGGAATTTTCAGAATGTTTTCGGCAAATTGCGGGATGAATATGAGCCCCATCATTCCTATGCCGACAACAAGAGCGGTCATCATGATGAAAAACGTGTTCGGATTTGTCAAAAATTTCGTGTTGAAGATTGGATCCTCATTTTTGCTTTCGAATAAAAGCATCAACGGGAAGAGCACGGCAAAGGCTATAAGAAAGGGGTAGACATTTAAATCGCGAATAGAATTTGAAAGATTGAAAAAGTCTAAATTCGTAAGCGCGTACATCAGACTTCCTATCGAGGCGGCTAAAAGGATCGAACCAATTATGTCTAACTTCTTTGACGCTTTCTCTATCTCTATTTCTTTAACACTCAAAGAAAGTAAGATGACGAAGACGCTTATAGGCACGTTTATGAAAAAGAGCCATCCCCATTTATCCGTTCCCGCTATCGAGAGTATAAAGCTTCCCATTGTCGGTCCTACTATCGTCGCTATACCGTAAACTCCGCCGACTATCCCGAGCGCAGTACCTTTTTTCTCTTCCGGCAAGATCTTGCTGACGGCTGTGGTTGCTATCGGAATCATGCCACCGGCCCCGAGAGCCTGAATCGATCTTGCAAGCAGGAAAAGCCAGAAATTGCCAAAGAAATTATTCATTCCGGAAAGAAAAGAACCTAATCCAAATATGGTTATGCCTATTATGAATATCTTTTTGTACCCTCTTCTGTCCCCCAACTTCCCCATTATCGGCATTGATGCCGCGTATATGAGCGTGTAAAGTGTTATCATCCATATTCCGAGACTTTGATCTATTCCGAAACTGTTTCCTATTATCAACCTCGCAGGAGATACGATACCCGAATCTATTGCGCCCATGAATATGCCGAAGATAAAAAGCAATAGAAGAATCGTATTCTGTTTTTTCATATTATCATCCTTTGCTGTTAGAAATACTGACTACATGGTATTATAGATCAAAATTTTAATTTTTGCAAATGATTTTCATTCTAATATGAAAGTTATTTTTGTTCCGTCGGAGGGAGAAGAATTTACGCGTATTTTTATTCCATGGAGATCGGCTACATATTTGACAACGCTTAACCCTAATCCAAAGCCGGGAAGGTCAGTCCTTTTTCTGAAAAATTCTTCGAAAAGATGAGATTGAACCTCCTCATCCATTCCAGGTCCCTCGTCCGACACTGTGATGTAATTACTTCCAATCTCAATCTTTACCTTTCCAGCCGTGTATTTACAGGAATTTTCGGCAACGTTGAATATCATTTCTTTGAGGAGATTCTCATTGCCTTTTAAATATAAATTTTCATTAGAGTAGAATTCTATTCTATCTGGATATCTTTTTATCAGATCTTCAATTGCCTCGAAGGCGACCTCATTCATATTCAGATTTTCAAAGGTTACCGGTACATTCTTGATCTTTGAAATTAAAAGCAATATATCTATCATTTTTGACATTTCGTCGGATTTTTTGGATATCTTTTCAAGAGCAACTTTTAATTCTTCGATAGAATTTTTGTTCATAGCAATCTGTGCATCGCTTTTTATCACCGATATAGGTGTTTTAAGTTCGTGAGCCGCGATTGACGAAAACCTTTCGATGGTCTTGACGCCGGATTCGATTCTATCGAGTGTAGAATTTATCGATTGTTCAAGGATTTCTATCTCTTTTCCAGATTTTTTTACGTTTATTCTTTCGGATAGATTATCCGTTTTTATCCTTTTAACCTGATAAGACATGTCTTCTATTGGTTTAAGTGCTTTGCTTATTATCAAAAGACCACCTGACATTATGATCAAAAAGGCCAGTATAAGGCCGATCGAAAGCCAGTATAAAATTCCGATGTTTGTCGATCTGAACTCTTCCATCTGCCTTGAGGCGACGAGATAGTAATTTTCTCCTCCCTTTTGAAATGGTAAGACAAATATCCTTTGAGGATTGGATTGCTGAATATTCTCTCCGGATCCTGCTGAACTTTTGACGGTGAAGATCTTTTCTCGACTAAGAAGGTATTTTTTGAATGCATCTTTTATTAAAGCGAGATTGTTTTCCTGATCCGGTGCAAAGGAGAAGATAAGGTTATCTTTAGAATCAAAGATGTAATAAGATACGTCAGAAATTCCTATGTTATTTATGAACGTTTGGATTGATACGGAATTATCCGGAAGGCTTTTGAAATAATTTGCGGCGCGATTGGCATTTGAGATCAAATAATCGTCAAAGGTTTTGTAAGAACTGCTAAGTTGAAAGTTATATATGAAAAACCCAATCACCAAAAAGACTGCCGAAATAGTCACGGAAAACCAGATTATCACCTTAAATCTTATGCTCTTCATCATCTTATTCTGTAACCGATCCCTCTGATCGTTTCTATGAGATCATCTATGCCATGTTTTTTGAATTTTTCCCTTATGTAATTTATGTAAACATCCACAACGTTACTGTACATCTCAAAGCCCGTTTCCCAGACATGGTCGATTATCTCTTCTCTCTCAACGATTTTGCCTTGATTTATGGCAAGGTAAAGTAAAATATCGTACTCTTTTTTGCTCAACTTTACTTCTTTGTCATCCACGTAAACGGTCTTTTTGAGTGTGTCGATCCTTACATTTTTAATCTCTATAATGTTACTCTTTGTCCATGCGTTTCTTCTTATCAAAGTTCTTGATCTTGCAAGCAATTCCCCAATGTCAAAGGGCTTTACAAGATAGTCATCTGCTCCCATATCAAGGCCCTTTATCTTGTCAGAGATCGCATCTTTGGCCGTAAGCATGAGAATAGGAACTCTTAGTTTGGCTTTTCTTGCATTCAGACACACATCCCATCCGCTCATTCCCGGGAGCATTATATCGAGAATGACAAGATCGTACTCTGAAGAGAAAAGTAAATCGAGAGCCTTTTCTCCGTCGTGCGCCGTATCGACGATAAATCCATTCTCAAAAAAGATTTCTTCTAAATTTTTACAAAGTTCCAAGTTATCCTCGACTATCAAAACCTTCATATCTTAATTTTACCATCGAAGTCAAAATTCTAATTTGTTTTTAATTTTGATAAGTTATATTTCAAACGAAATCAAACAAAGGAGGTGGAAAAATGAGAAAATGGATAGTATTGATGACAATAGCGGCAGTGTTGAGTTTGGGAGTCTTTGTCTTCGCAAATGGAAGCGCAACCACATCTTCCAATCAAGCCTCAATATCGCAAACGTCAACATCTGTCTCGGCCCCTTCACAGGAAGCGCAGGAGTCAATTTCGGAAACTGCAGAGCCAGTTGAGAGTAATGCGGAAAGTGTAAGCGATTCGACAACAGACATGGATAATGTTCAATCAGAAGTTGTACAAAACGGAGATTTCCAGGGTAATTATTGATCAGTGGCTAAACAAAAGTACATGCCGCAAGGCATGTACTTTATTTATGGCCAAAAGATCAGAAAGTAGATATCTACTCTGAGCCAAGTAAATTTATGACATATAAAGATATGAATTTTGCAAGCGGCTTAATAATCCTATCTTCCGGCAAGAATAGCGGATTATGAAGGCCTGCTTTGTTTTTACCCATAAAGGTGCCGGCCCAAAACATAAGTGATGGATATTCAAGGGAAAAAAAGCCAAAATCTTCACCTGTGTATTTCATATCGCACAAATTCAATTTAAAGTCGCTTTTTGAAACTGTCTCCTCAAATAAGTTAAACATCTTTTCGTCAACTCTTACCTGAGGATAAACGCTCCCCTTTTGCAATGAAAAGTGTGTCCCGACTTTGTCGCATGATTTGCCTGCCATCTCCGAAATTTTATCAATAACACTTTGAGTTTTCTCAATAGAATCGCATCTTACAGTTCCCTGCAGTTCAAAGGTGTCGGCAACTATATTTCTTGCGTTTCCGCCAAAAACCTTTCCGAAACCCGCGAGTACTTTTGGATCAAATTCAATCTTATAGAATTGATTCAGAAAATCAGTCCCAGCCCTTATTGCATCTACGCCGTCTTTGTAAAAGGCTATATGTGCCGCTTTGCCTTTAAATGTAAGGTTTATCTCCGTTGCGGAGGCAAATAACACACCGGGCCTGCAGGCTAAGGTGCCAAATTCATATTCGTCTGTGACATGCTCTGCTATCGCACATTTTATCTTGTAAAGATCTTTTATTTCTTCAATTACGCGGGCCGCTCCTCCCCCGCTTTCTTCTGCCGGTTGAAATACAAAAATGAAATTACCTTTTATTTCTTCTTTTAAAATCATCTTTAGAGTTTCATACATTACCGCCATGTGCACATCATGGCCACAGGCGTGCATGTATCCATTTTTTGAGGCATATTCCCATTGAGTTTGTTCTTTTATCGGCAAAGCGTCCATATCCGATCTTAAAAGCACATAAGGTTCATCTTCGCTTTTAGTTATTGGCACGATCAAGCCCGTCTTGGCAACGGGATATGCCTTGATTCCGAGATCTTCTATGGCACTTTTTAGCACTTTTTGTGTTTCATACTCTTCAAAAGATAGTTCTGGATTTTGATGTATTGTGTGTCTTAATTCAATCGAGTCCATTTTTCAATACCTCAATAGTTCTCTCAAATCTATCAAGAATTTCATCCATCTCATCGTAGGAGATATCGAGAGGTGGAAGAAATCTGACCGTGTTTCCACCCACGATGTTCAACAAAAGTTCATTTTTTAATCCAGCCGCAATTATATCCTTCGATTGAAACGCAACTTCAACGCCTATCATCAATCCAATCCCTCTTACCTCTTTGACCGGCATGAAACTTAGATTTTTTTTGAAATACTGACCTTTTTCTTTTACCTCATCTATGAATTTCGTACTCAATTTTGAAAGCACAACCCTTGCCGCCGAAAGCGCAACTGGATTCGGCCCAAATGTTGATCCGTGTTCGCCTTGAGAGAATACATCCGAATACTCGTCAAGAAAAATAGTCGCAGATAGAGGAAGACCTCCACCGATCGATTTTGCGACCGTTATTATGTCTGGCCTTATGTCGAAATATTCATGTGCATAAAATTTTCCGGTTCTTCCCAAACCAGATTGGACTTCGTCAGCGACAAGAATGTACTTGTACTTTTTTTTCATTTCCATAACCTTCTGTGCAAATTGAGCATCGATCATCTTAAGTCCGCCGCTACCAAGCAATGTCTCGACAAAGACCGCGGAAACATCATTTCCCTTTTTTGACATGTAATTTTCGAAGGCATTTGAATCTCCAAATGGAAGAAAGTCTACATCTTCGATCAATGGAAGAAATGGCTTTGAAAGATTGTCAAAGCCCGTTATGGAAAGAGAGCCTATCGTTCTTCCGTGAAAATTTCCTCTAAAAGAGACTATCCTGCCCTTTTTCTTTTTTATAGCCTTTAGAGCCGCCTCATTTGCCTCAGTCCCGGAATTTCCATAGAATACCTTTCCGTGCCTTCCAGTCTTTTCTACAAGTATTCTCGCAACCTCTATTGCGTCCGGGTCTGTGAAGTAATTCGAAAGATGGGTATACCTGT
>CAYSSO010000022.1:0-10154 GCA_964433875.1 uncultured Mesoaciditoga sp. | reverse complement strand
ATCTTATCTTTCATCGCGCGCGTTATCTCCTTGTTTGAATGGCCGAATGCAAGGACTCCTATTCCAGAAAAGGTATCTATGTACCTTTTCCCATTTGAATCGTAAATGTATATACGCTCCGCTCTTTGAACGGTCACAGGAAATGGTTTGTAGACATCAACAAGATATTCATTCATCTCTTTCACCTCAAAGGTCAAAAGCCTTTGCGAGACTCTCCAAAACGATTTCGGCCATTTGTGGATCAACAAGGCATGAGATCTTTATTTCGGATGTTGTGACAAGGACTGGTTTAACGCGAAGAGATGAGAGGATTGAAAAGAAGCGACCTGCCACACCGCTACTTGATCTCATTCCAACACCGACTATAGAAACTTTGGTATAATACCCATCATTGGTTATTCTTGCTCTTTGAGCGATTAATTCTTTCAAAGAATTCATCATTGACTCTTTGTGATCTTCAATGACCGTAAATGAAAGGTGCATTTTTTCGCCATCAGAGAAAAGGGAGATCATGTCCACATTCACATTTAAATTGGAAAGTCTTTCAAAAATTTCAGAGATCAAAAGATCGTCATCTGGAAGATCTGAGATGGTGATCTTTGTCTGATTCCTTTCAACCGTTGCACCAGTAACAACTGGTTGTTCAAGCCATTCAGGCAATTTTTTTACCACGTAAGTTCCCTCCGTATCTGTAAATGAAGATGCACAGTAAATTTTCACACCGTATTTTTTTGCAATCTCAACCGATCTTGAATGTAACACCTTTGCCCCTAAGGAGGCGAGTTCTAACATATCATCGTAAGTTATGTAAGACAATTTCTTTGCCTGAGGATACATTTTCGGATCGCACGTGTATATCCCGTCTACATCGCTGTATATTTCACAATCGCATTTCAATTTTGCGGCAAATGCAACTGCAGTTGTATCAGAACCGCCACGGCCGAGCGTCGTTAAATCCTGCATCTCGTCTACGCCTTGAAAACCAGCGATTATGAGTGCATCATGATCTTCAAACTCTTTAAAAATAACCTCATCATTTATGTCCATTATCTTCGCCTTAGTATGATTATTCGTGGTCTTTATTCCAATCTGAAATGCGTTAAAAGATTTCGAAGGTACACCTATTTCCTCGAGCGCTATTGAAAGAAGAGCAACAGACATTTGTTCGCCGGTCGAAAGCAGCATATCCATTTCTCGTGGATTGGGATCTTTACTTAATTCTTTTGCAAGCGAGATGAGGCTATCTGTCGTCTTTCCCATCGCCGAGACAACGACTACCACCTTGTATCCCTTATCTATTTTCATCTTTATTCTCTTTGAAACGTTTTTGATCCTTTGAGTGTCCGCGACAGAAGAGCCACCGTACTTTTGAACAATTACATTCATTTTTGACCTCCAAGATTTCTCAAACTTTCCACTATCTGTGCCTTGGCCATAGTTTTCCCATCGACAATTTTTATTACCTTTGCAGGAACGCCACCAACGACATGGTATGGAGGCACATCCTCTATTACCACAGCGCCTGCTGCGACGACACTTCCCTTCCCCACATGAACTCCTTCAAGGATGACGGCATTCGCTCCTACAAGCACATCGTCCTCTATTACGACTGGTGTTGCACTTGGCGGCTCAATGACTCCCGCTACTACGGCACCGGCTCCGATATGGCAATTTTTTCCGATAACAGCCCTTCCTCCGATGGCGGCATTCATATCGATCATCGTTTTCGATCCTATTCTCGCTCCTATATTTATGATGGCCCCCATCATGATAACCGCACCTTCTTCGATCTCGACCATGTCTCGAATCACGGCACCCGGTTCTATGCGTGCGTTATATTTTGAAAGATCCGCAAGAGGAATGGCTGAATTCTTTGCGACTATCTTGACGTGATAACTGACCACATGATCCGCGTTATCTTTAAGTATTTTCATGACATCTTCATATTCTCCGAAAATAACACCAAATTTTTCATCGCCAAAAAATTCGACACCTTCAAAATTTATCTTTTCCATCTCGCCTTTCAAGAACACCTCAACCGGTGTTTTCTTTTTAGAGGTTGAGATAAGGTTTATGATATCTTCAGTTTTCATCTTGTCACGTCCTCATGCATTACATTCGAAAAAGTATAAAAATCTGGTTTTTTATCCATGACCCATTCTGCAGCCTTCAAAGCCCCTATCGCAAAGGCTTTTCTCGAAATTGCCCTGTGAGATATTTCAAATAGTTCACCTCCATTTGCGAATACGACCTCATGATCGCCGGGCAATCCTCCTATTCTGAGAGAATGCACGGGCGCATCTTTTAAAAGATTCTTTATCATGATAGCCGTTCCAGATGGTTTATCTTTTTTGGTAGAATGATGCATTTCGATTATCTCTACATCCCATCCCGAAAGAGAAGGTGAGATATCTTTGATCACTTCAAGCATTATGTTTATCCCAATCGAAAAATTATAAGATTGGACAATACCCACATGCTTGGAGAGCGCTTTCAATTTTGTCATTTCTTTTTCTCCGAGACCTGTGGTTCCTATGACAAGCGGGCAATTGTAGGCTTCGCAAATTTTTAAAGTTTTGTCTAAAGCCTCAGGCCTTGAAAAATCTATTATAATCTCAGGTACACCGTCAACTATTTCATGACTGCCGTCGACTTTCAAGACAGGTGTATGGCCAGATTCCTGAAAAGTCTCGATGATCTCCTTTCCCATTTTGCCTGAAAATCCGATCACGCCGAATTTCATTACGCCACCTCGCTGTCTGCTATGCCAGATCTTTTCATCGCGTCTTTTAAGATCTCGATCGTTTTATCGCTTGCCCCAACAAGAGGAAGCCTCAATTCGTTTTTTATGAACCCTTTTATCTCGAGCGCGGCCTTGACGGGTATTGGGTTTGATTCAACAAAAAGCGCTTTGAAGAAGTTAAAAAATCTTAAATGAATTTCCCTTGCCTTTTCCAATTCTCCGTTGAATACAAATTTACACATCTGAGACATCTCTTTTGGAATGACATTCGATGCGACAGAAACAATACCGTCACCGCCGGAGCAAAGCAAATGAAATGCGGAATCATCGTTGCCAGAATAAATTCTGAAGTCTTCTATACTTCTGAGTGCTAATATGTCCATATCAACTTGGTTTATATCTGTGTTTGCTTCTTTAAGACCCATTACATTTTTGCAATCGGATGCTATCTTGTAAACTGTCTCTGGCAGAATGTTAACTCCCGTTCTTCCCGGCACATTGTAGATAATGATATTCAAAGACGTATGCTCAGAGATGTATTTGTAATGTTCGTAAAGTCCTTTTTGCGTTGGCTTGTTGTAATAAGGCGTTACCACAAGCACACCGCTGGCACCATGTATTTCTGCATGCCTTACGAGTTCGATCGTTTTCTTGGTGCTATTCGTTCCGGCGCCGGCTATAACTTCGGCACGATCATGACATAATTCGACAGTTCTTTCTATCAGCTTTGCGCTTTCGTCCAACTCAACGGTTGGAGATTCTCCTGTAGTTCCGAGGACAAATATCGCGCTAACCCCATTATCGATCTGAAATTTCACCAATCGATCGTAACTTTTAAAATCAACTTCTCCTGCTTTAAATGGCGTTACAATTGCCGTTCCTACTCCTCTAAACATTGTCAACACCTCCTTTAAGATATATATCATTTCCAACAAAAATAACGTTTAGAATCCCACCTTTAACAATTACGGTAATTGAATCGCCCCATTTGTTTATCATTCTCGCAATGTAAGCACTCGCAGTCGATCCAGTACCGCACGCCTTTGTTTCGGCCTCGACGCCTCTTTCGTAGGTTCTAACCTTTATCCTTGAATCTCCATCTAACTCTACGAAATCAATATTTGCGTTTAATTCATTCCTTAATCTTCTTCCCTCATTTTCAACGTCTATCTTCTCTATATCTTTTGAAAAGATCACGTAATGTGGCACGCCGACTGTAACGCAATAACCAATCGTATCGATCCTCTCGACTTTTAAAGGTGGCATCTTTACCATAACTCCTTCGGGCGTTATTCGCCCCTCGACATAACCGGAAAATGAATTGAAGATAACTTTTTCGCCTATTTGTTTTGAATCGTGAAGATACTTGACAAAACTTCTTGAACCATTGCCACAAAAAGCAGCCCTTTTCCCATCCCGGTTGAAATAGTCCATAAAGAATCCATCTTTTTTCTTTTCGACAAAGATCATCCCGTCACGGTCTTCTACATTTCTGATCACTATTTTGCTTTTCTCTTCATCGCTGAGATTGGAATCTGAAATGTCGCAGATTATAAAGGTGTTTCCCGTAGCGTTATACCTGAAAAAATTCATTTTCACCTCTCCTTTCAAACAAAAAGGCCACATCTTTTCGATGTGGCCCGATGGATATGGAATACGATCAAACTCCCGCTCCACCGGGCGGTTGCTTGACGTACTTCTTGTTTTCTAACAATCTTAAATAACTCACATTGATCACCTTGACTTTTGAAGATTCTACAACATAAAATAATAACTTTTAATTTCTCAATTGAGAATATTCAATTTCATTTGTTTTAAAATTTTTCAATTATCTTCTGGAATACTTAACCTATCTTTGAGATTTCTCATAATCCTTCTCGCCGTTGGAGAGATAGCGATACCACCTTTGCCGGTTTCTCTTAAAGATTCAGGCATACTCTTTCCAACGGTCATCATAGCGTCTACAACTTCATCAAACGGAATTACGCTCTCAACGCCCGCCATTGCTATATCAGCAAAAAGCAGTGCAAGGGTGGCGCCGGAGGCATTTCTTTTAACACACGGTACTTCGACAAAGCCACCGACCGGATCGCAGACAAGTCCCATAAGAGATTTCAAAGAAAGCGCAGCGGCATTTGAAACGGCACGAGGATTTCCATCCATCGCGTAAACGGCGGCACCAGCGGCCATAGCCGTAGCACTACCTATCTCCGCCTGACAGCCAGCCTCCGCTCCTGAAAGTGAAGCCCTCATCGAGATAATCTTTCCTATCCCTCCAGCGACAATGAGAGAGAGTACGAGTTTATCTCTTGCTATTCCGCTCTCTTTAAGCGTTAAAAGCACGCCTGGCATCACTCCACTTGATCCGGCTGTGGGACATGCGACTATTCTTCCCATAGAAGCATTGCTCTCTGACATGGTAATCGCTATCGTGGCGGCTTTAAAGACTTTCTCCCCGACGTAAGCCTTTGGAAGGTATTCAAGCATCTTCCTTCCATTTGATCCTGTCAAACCTATTAGAGTCTTGAATTCTTTCCCCTTCTTCGATTCGTATTCCTCTTCCATTACAGACAAAAGTTTTGAGGTTTTCTCTATTATGTAGTCATTTGAGTATCCGGTATCAAGCATTTCCCAGTCCATGATAACTTTATGCAATTTTTCGCCTGTTTTTTCGCATATATCTATAAGATCATTCAACGATTTGACATTCATCTTGGCCCCTCTTTCAATTGGTAGATTTTGCGTAAATTGCAAATCTTACGACATTCAGCATTTTCAAAGATTCTAAAACGTAGGACGGTAGTTCATCGTCGAGTTCGATGACCATGCTCGCAATCTTTGATCCCTTGCTAAGTCTGTTAAGGTTAACCTGTGCTATGTTTATTCCATTTGTTGAAATTATTCGGATGATGGATTCGAGCGCGCCGGGTATATCTTCATTTTCTATTACCAATGCCGGAAAATCGCCGCTTAAAGAACAGGTTACAGAGTCTATTGAAATAATTCTTATCCTTCCAGCCCCTATTGAAGAACCTACTACTTCGTGAAATATATCCGATTTTCCTGCCACAATTTTGACGGTATTGGGATGGACATCTCCAAGATCTATTCCTTTGAACTCATACTTCATCCCAAGTTCGTCCGCTATCTTGTCAGATCTCGCGACATCCGGATCGTCTGTTTTCATGCCACACATACCGGCAATTAAGGCAAGTTTTGTCCCATGGCCGATATATGTCTCTTTAAAGGATCCGTGAAGATAAAATGATACTTTGTCAGGAGGAGTTCCAAATAAGTTGTAGGCGAATTTGGATATTTTCATCGCTCCGAGAGTGTGAGAACTCGAAGGGCCTATCATAGAAGGCCCGATTATATCGAGAATCGAAACCATCCGATCATCTCCTTTGAGGAGATCTTATCATTTTATTTTTTCGTTTCAATTTCGTATGTTCGGAGGGGATTGTTTCTTGTCCAAAATATAGCCGATGGCTACCATCTTTTTGGGATCGAAGGCACTTTCTACCATTTCGGTAGAGATTCCGGCCTCCAAAAGTAATTTTTTGACATCCTCATGCTTTTCTATGACTTCAGTTACAATCTGCGAAACCTTTTCGTATCCGAGAACTGGCACAAAGCACGTTGCCAGCATCGCACTTTTTTCAAGATTTTCCTTGCATCGATCTGGATCTGCCTCGAGGGTATCGACACATATTTTTAAAGCGCGCACGGCCTGGATAAGAGAATCAAAGGAATCGTAAAGTGAGTATTGAATTAGAGGCAAAAAAGCATTCAATTCTAAATTTCCAGAAGAAACTGCCATATTCACTGCAACATCATTTGAAAGTACCTTAAACGACATGTAGATGGAATATTCCGGAAGAACGGGATTTACCTTTCCAGCCATTATAGAACTTCCCAACTGAATGGCCTTTAATTTTATCTCACCTATGCCTGCACGTGGGCCGCTTGAAAGCAGACGCAGATCATTTGAGATCTTTATAAGATTTGTCGCAAGCGTCTTTAAAAGACCATGGACTTCTGCAAAAACATCCATATTTTGCGTTGCATCTATCAAATTCTCAGACCTCACAAGGCCTATTCCAGCCCTTTGAGAAAGGTAACGAGTGACAATATACGAAAAATTTCTCGGCGCATTTATCCCCGTTCCGATTGCAGTACCTCCAATGTTTATAAATCTTATTCTTTCTTCTACTTTGTAAAGTCTCCATCTGTCCCGCGCTATCGCTTCAGCGTACGCGCCGAATTCTTGGCCAAGAGTGATGGGAACGGCATCCTGCATCTCCGTCCTGCCAACCTTCAAAATATTGTCAAAGGCCTTTTCTTTCGATTGGAGGCTTTCTTGAAACGAAGCGACCTCATCTACAAGGTTTCTTAAAAGTCTTATTGCACCAAGTTTTACGGCAGTCGGATAAACATCATTTGTGGATTGGGATTTGTTAACATCATCAACGGGATGGACGATGTACTGGCCAAGATGACCTCCGAGAAGTTCTGTAGATCTGTTTGCTATGATCTCGTTGATATTCATGTTAAGGGCCGTCCCAGCACCTCCGGAGAGAGGATCAACCACAAACCATCGTGAAAGATTCTCTATTTCATCGCACGATCTTTTTATGGCATTGGCCACACCATGGTCTAAAAGTCCAAGTTCTTCATTTGCGCATGCGCATGCCCATTTGACATCAGAAAGTGCACGGATCAAAGCGGGGTGTGTTCTGGTCAAAGGTGGGAAGTTCTTTATCGCGCGCGATGTAAAGGCACCGTAATAGGCATCATCTGGAATGTCTACCTCTCCGAGAGTATCAAATTCTTTGCGCATTTATACCTTCCCACTCCATCATAACTTCGGGAAATACCTTTAGAACCCGCGGAATCGCGCCGTGAAGGTAAGATATTATAACACCGTAATTGACTATCGGAATACCAAGATCTTTTGCCTGTCTTATCCTTTCCATCATCATTCTTCTCGTTATGACGCATCCTCCGCAGTGAAGAATCATTTTGTACTTTTGTATATCAGTCGGATATTCTCTGCCAGAATGAATCTCAAAGTTCAACGATTTACCTGTGAAATTTTCGAGCCATCTC
Organism: uncultured Mesoaciditoga sp.; assembly: GCA_964433875.1. Classification (GTDB taxonomy): domain Bacteria; phylum Thermotogota; class Thermotogae; order Mesoaciditogales; family Mesoaciditogaceae; genus Athalassotoga. Next base: position 2,302 of record CAYSSO010000022.1, on the reverse strand, counting down.
GGAATTTTAACACGCGCTATGTCATCTGCAAGCGTTCTGTGATTACATGCTTCCGCAATAAGAATATAATCTCCGTCTTCAAGTTTATCTATTATCTTTAGTCCCCTTACAAGTTCTAAAAGATCTCCCTTATGCCTTGCCTCGAGAATTGAAAAGGTCGTCAAAGGTATATCCTCGGGTACATCTGCCATAACTTTCATTATCGCCTGAGAATCAGTTACAACGAGTTTGGGCTTTGATTTAAGTCCGTCGAGTGTCCATCTTAATTCTCTCTCCTTTGTAACAATGGGAATGGCTTCGGCATCCAGACACTCTCTTATTGCCTCTACCTGCGGGACTATGAGTCTTCCCTTTGGCGCTTCGAGATCAATCGGAACGACAAGCACAACGAAATCTCCACCATCTACAAGATCTTCTATAAGTGGAGGCTCGTATGGCCTCGACCCAATTGAGGCAACCATTTTTCTTAGATCATCGATGGATTTTTCATCTTTGACAGAAAGAATGGAATATTGGTATCCGCAAGATTTTACATAATCCAGGAGGTTTTCATTTATTCCAAGATCTGATTTTGATAGCGCTATCACAAAAGGTATTTCACGCTTTTTCAAATCCTTTACAACTTCCTCTTCGTATTCACTCCAGTGGCTATTTCCTTCGATAACTACACAGACAATGTCCGCTTTGTAAATCGTCGAAAGTGTCTTTGAGACTCTTAGTTTTCCTATGGTATCCTCGTCATCAAGACCTGCCGTGTCTATCAAAGTGATTGGCCCCATCGGAAGCAATTCCATCGATTTGTAGACCGGATCGGTCGTTGTGCCGGGATGGTCGGATACTATGGCTATATTAGAACCTATGAAAGCGTTAAAAAGAGAAGACTTTCCCGCATTTCTTCTTCCAACAAAAATAAGATGTGGCCTATAAGATTCCGGTGTTTTCATTTACGCCTCCTCGATGTCAGAAAAATTCTTTCATCTCAGACATGTGAATTATAACACAAATACTGGTTGATATCCAAAATACGGCGAATGTGATGCTCCCCTGTACCGACACATTCAAAAGTAGAATCTTTTGTAAAATATTTTTGGGAGGTGCATCATGAAAGTTTCAAAGTTCTCAGTCGAAAAGATCATCCAAATTCTTACAGAGGCTAAAGTCTCTTCTGTATCTGAAGTATGCAGAAAGTATCAAATCTCTTCTTCTACCTATTACAAATGGAACAGTTCTCAGGATTCTCTACCAACGACGCAAAACGTCTTCTCTTGCTTGAATCTGAAAATGCCGAACTCAAGAAATTGCTCGCTGAAAAAGAATTAGAAATCAATGCTCTCAGAGAATTCTCTAAAAACAACCTTTGAACCAGATCATCTCTTTCCTTGTCTCATTTGGATTACCTATAACGCGCATCTCAAAAGATTTCAACCTGTCTCGTTCCACCATTTATCGTGTCATCAAAGGCGAACCTAAACACTCTGACCCTTTGGAAGAGAAGATAAAAGATATCGCTTTGAGAAATCCTTCTTTCGGGTATAGGCGCATCTTCGCTCTTTTAAAACAAGATGGTGTCAGCATCAACCATAAGAAGGTATATCGTATTTATACATCTTGTGACCTTCAAAGGCCTCTCAACGTATCAAGACGCATACATATCCATCAGCGTTATTCTCAATTCACGTAGCCCTTGTTTCCAGGCCATGTCTGGTCTGCTGATTTCGTCGAGCGTATGGTAAGAAGAAGAAAGTTTAGAATCTTTGTCATCATAGATGATTTCTCAAAAAGAATCATATCTTATTACATGGACTTCTCCATTTCCGGTCAGAAAGTCCTTGAGGTCTTTGAAAACTCAATAAAACTCTTCTCAAGACCAAGAGTCTTTAGAACCGACAACGGCTCTGAATTCAGAAAGATTTCAATCTCTTCCTTTCCAACAATAGAATCAAGCACGAATTCATAGATAAAGGCAAGCCTTACCAGAATGGCTTTAGCGAAGGATTTACAGATTCAGCGACGAATGCCTCAAAGGAATTGATTTTGACCTTTTATCTATCGACGAGATAAAATCATCCATAACGGACTGGTTCAAATGGTATAATTATCAAAGACCACATAGTGCGATTAACTACGAAACACCGGTAAAATTCTACCTTAGGTCTTACTGAATTCGACTTTTGCAGGATCAACGTTGATCCTGTAATGATACATTCATAAGTACAAGGTCTCTACTTTTGACTGTATCAACTTTGGGGGCATATCAGATTCCTTACAAATTCTATAACCGCTTTCTCTTCTTCTTTGCTCA
>CAYSSO010000021.1:29873-30878 GCA_964433875.1 uncultured Mesoaciditoga sp. | reverse complement strand
CCACCACAGAGTGGGGACGTGGTGCAGCCTGGTTAGCATGCCGGTCTGTCACACCGGTGGTCGCGAGTTCGAGCCTCGTCGTCCCCGCCATTGCCGAGATAGCTCAGGTGGTAGAGCAGTGGACTGAAAATCCTCGTGTCCCTGGTTCGACTCCAGGTCTCGGCACAGAAATAGGGAACTCTTTTGAGTTCCCTTTATGTTATTGATCTTAACTTAGAAAATGGTAAACTATATACAAGTGTGTGATGTCTATTGAAACCTTCACTAATGAATTGCCCGGGGAGTTGGTTATTTTGCCTTTGTACGTTTATAGGGTTATAACGCCTAACGGGAAACCTGCCACTGGAAGGTTAGAAGCGGAAAGTGAGATAAGCCTCGTTAGCAAACTTTCGCAGCAGGGTTATATCGTCTTGGGGGTAAAGCCTACCAAGGAAAGAAAGAGGCGTATAGCCTTGCGGGCAAAGTTGGCCGATCTTGTGCTCTTTACTCGCCAGTTGGCAACGATGATAAATGCCGGCGTGAGAATAAGAGATGCGTTGACTCTTCTTTCAAAGCAAAATGCCTTTACGCCTTCTTTTAGAAAGATCCTTGTCAATGTTTTGGTTTCCATAGACAGCGGCTCTTCACTTTCAGAAGCGATAGAAGAAACAAATGCGTTCGAGCCTATTTTCGTTAACCTCGTAAGGGCCGGCGAAAGCGGTGGAGTCCTCGATAACACCTTAAATAAGGTGTCCGAATTTTACGAGCACGTCAAAAAAACGCGCGATGAGGTAAGATCTGCCATGGCTTATCCTCTTTTTGTTTCTATCTTCGCATTTTTCATCCTTATGATAATAAGCCTTTTCATACTGCCGAGCCTTTTTAGAGCCTTTGGAGGTGCAAAGGTTGGTGGAATAGTCGCGATGTTGATGGGGGCCAATGAGTTTCTTGCCACAAACTGGTTTTACGCTTTGATCGTAGTTGTCTCGATCCTCCTGTTTTTGGTCTACTTTTTTAGAACCTCTT
>CAYSSO010000021.1:18461-29863 GCA_964433875.1 uncultured Mesoaciditoga sp. | reverse complement strand
GAATTCGTTGGAAATTTAATACCGCCAATAAAGGCTCTTAAACATCTTCAGGATTCATCTAATTTCAGCAAGACGCTCTCTACTTTGATTTCAAGTGGAGTGAGTATAATAGAGGCAGTCGAGATGGCCGCAAGGGCAACCGGAAGCAGAAGGTTAATGAAAAAAGTACCGATAATGGTCGATATATTGAAAAATGGCGGCACTTTGAAAAGCGCCATGGAGAAGACTAAATTTTTCCCGCAATTGCTCGTTGAGATGGTAGGTACAGGAGAGGAAACCGGTAGAGTTGACGAGATGCTTTCAAAGGTTTCTGAATTCTACGATGAGGAAGCCTCTGTCAGATTAAAGCAACTCGTCTCGATGATAGAACCTGCGATGATAGCGATTATAGGGTTATTCGTTGGAATTCTTGTCTTCAGTCTTTACCAGACCATGTTTAACCTTGAACAGGGTGTCGGCCAGCACTTTTGACATGAGAGGATATACCCTTGTCGAGTTGCTTATTTTAATATTGATCCTTTCATTGTCCTTGTCGGTGATCTTTCCGCTTTCGAGAACCTGGGTCGACAAGATAATCGCGAGATCGGAAGTCAATAAGATCGTTTCATCCATAAGGTATGCGAAGTTTCTTTCGGTAAAGTTGAATGGAAAGGTAACGGTGCGTATATCCAAAGAAATAAAGATAATCACGCCGTCTGGTCATATCGATAAAGGAAGATTGAATCTTGTCATTCCCAAAACAGAGATGATTTACAAGGGTTCAAATGTTGATCTGGCTTTTTCAAATGGTATTCCGTACTATCCGGATTTGACTGGAAGGGTAAGAATATATTTAAGAAATTCTCAAATTGCGACCGTGGTTTTAAGACCTGTAACGGGCATCGTAAGGGTAGAATGGGGATGGTAAGGACGGGTTTGAATATCTTTTCTAACTTTTACGTCGGAATAGACATAGGAAGATATAAAATAGACGGTGTGAAGATTAAATACAACGGAAAAAGATCCGAGATAATCGCTGTGAATTCCATTCCTTATTCGAAAAAAATCTTCGATGGAGACGAACTCGTAGATGAAAATGAGATAATAAACGGTCTTCAGGAGATTGGAAGGTCTTTAAAAATAGACATCGAAGATTTTATAACGACGGCCATTTTCAGCGATAAGGTGCTCTTTAGGCAGTTAAAAATGCCAAATATGAGAAATAAGAAACAGATCATAGAGGCCGCAAAATTTCAAATAGTCAAGGAACTTTCTATTTCTTCTTCAAATATAACGGTGGATATCGATCTGACAGGAAAGGGAAATGAACTCAACATTTCGGCTTTTATAGTGAGAAATGAAGATATAGAAAAGTTCAAAAGTTTTTTTGTCAGAGCCAACCTGCCGATACCAGACATTTTAGATGCGGGGTACTTCAAGTTTAACTACCTTTTAGAAGGCAAAATAAAGTATGGCCTATCTTTCTTTGCATTTGAAGACAGCATGTCGACGTACCTTCAGATCTTCAGAAATGGCAAATTTCTTTCCATTGACAGTATAACTGGAGGATCTGAAGAGTTAAGAGAAGAGAATATCACCGATGCGAGGGTTCATTATCTTCAACTTTCAGACGATATTCAAAGGATCGCGAGAATTCTAATCTCAAGATATGGTCTTTCCAATGAAAATATAGAGAACTTTGTTTGCATTTCGGAAAGAGAGGAATACCTTAACGAATGGGTGGAAAGTTTGAAGGAGATGGATCTCGGGAAGGTAAGCAATTATTACGATTTTGTGTCTTTAAAAAGAGATATACCCGCCGGCGCTTACAGTATGGCCATGAGGGGAGCGTTAGATAATGCCAAAAGTAAACTTTTACACAAAAAAGCGTAGAAAGATAAAATTTTCAAAATTCGCTATACTTATGGCTATAATAATTGGAATAAGCATTGGTTCGTACCTTTTTATAGATCTTTTCATAAACAACCTTTACACCCAGGCAATCTCTGGCCAAAAAAATTTGCTTGAAAACGCGGGTATTTATCTTTCAATGAGGCAAGATCAGATTCAACACCGTCTCGATGAAGTTATAAATGATTATTCCAAAAACCTTGATCTTAGGTCAAAGATTCTATACCAAATAAAGGATTACGTTAATGGCGTTAACGAATTTCATTCGGCGATATCTTTGATCCGTGAAATGTCTGACAGAGCGGCCTTTACCGTAGTCACATTTTCTTATGTTGCGAATTCTTCAACCCCCTTGACCTTCTCACAGATCGTGGATGCTGACAATCTAAATGTTGTAGACATTGAAAAAAATATAGCGGAAGGCGAAGGATACGTCTTTTCAGTTTCTAACTCTCAATCTCAGCCGTGGTTTAAGACTTACGGTCAGACTGTCTCGATAGGGGGATTCAGATGAACAGAAGACTGGCCATAACGATAATTTTTGCAACGATAATAGCGGCGGGTGCTGTAGATATTTTCGAATTGCTTGCCTTCTCCGGTTCTCTAACCAAAGTTGTCGGATCAATTTCAAAATTTCAAAGCCTTTACACTCAAAACAACGAGATGACAAAGCAAATAAACCAGTACGGCATGTTGCTGGGTTCGAAAAAGATAACCGTTGGAGATTTTAGAAATGCGCTTTTGAAGATCGCCCCCGATGCGAATATTAAAATCTCGGGCGATACGGTAACGCTTCAAAATTCTGTCGAGGTAAATCCATACGAACTTATAAATCTTCTGTCGTCATACACGAATATATACGTTTTGAATCTTTACTTCGAATCGAATTCTCCGGTCTCTTACGAGTACAAAGGTAAAATTCTCAGTTCGACGAAAAATTACACTTTGACAAAATTGTCGGTGAGAATCTATGGCGGATAAAAATAAAATCTTGGTGCCAATACTCATTATATTCATAATAGGGATTTTTCTTTACCTAGGATATGTTTTGTTCTTTCCCAAGAGAGCGGTTACCGTCATAAGAACGAGTCAACCTCAAGTTTCGGTTATATTGAATCAGCCGGTGAAAGACGATAAAATAAATCCCGTACAACTGAATTCTAATCCATTTCTACCTCTTTTCATTAAATTGAACGAAGATTCATTCGAAAATCTGATAAAAAGTTCCGTGCTCTCGACCAATGTGAACAGATCGATTTACGTTGTTGGAATGGCAAAGGGTGTTGCGAATATGGTAACTTTGTACGTTGGAGGAGAGGTGCTCACTTTGAATTTGAGCGACAATTCCACCTTTTACTTTCAGGGTAAAAGGTATCTTGTCACGTACATAGCGCCTTCTTTCAGCAGCGCAGTTATAATGGATTCATCGACGGGAAATCTTTACGTTGTCAATTCTCAGGGATTCATATTAAGGTAAAGGGGATGAATTTGTGAAAAAGATATACTTTTTAACCTTGGTGATTTTAATTGGAACGCTTTCTTTTGGATCGACTTTAATGAATCTAACATTTTCTTCGACCCAGAATCACATAATAACCACCTTGATTTTCGATTCGATTCCCAACTGGAAACTCCAAAATCAAATGGGAAACCAGATAGAATTTGTTTTCCAGGGTAAGGTATCCACATCGATGCCAAATAACATATCTTGGAAAGATGTAAATGTCTCGATCGCCACAAACAGATCAACTTCTGATCTTGTCTTTGTCTTTCCGTTCGTTGTCAGCGCCTCTATAAATCAAATAGACGATCATCTCGAGATAAACTTTACGACCCTCGGAATTTCTCAAAACCTTCCTCTGACTGGCCCTTCATCGAGGATATCCATAGATTTTTCTGGCCAGCAAGGTTCTAATTTCAGCCTTGCCATCAAATACTTATCGAGGATTCTGAACAGGAATCTTATAATAGATCCTTCCATAGCGAATAATCCCGTCAACATAACTCTAAAAGACGTAACCCCCGCTGAGGCTTTTTACGACATAATGATATCTTCTCCGGGGATAGGATACGCGATTTTGCCAGACGGCACCTATTACATAGCGCCGGTTTCCGTTTTAATTCAAAATTTTGGAAAATTGGGGACCGGCACTTACAACAATGTCGTTAGTTTTTACAATCTCTCTTCGACAAATATAAGCGCGCAGGACTTCAAGAGTTTGGTTGAGAATTTGTTTGGCCAAAATAAGATTATAGGAAATATAGGATCGTACCAGATAGTCAATGCTACTGTCGAACAGCAAAGGACGATAGAGGATCTGATGAATTTCGTCAAAGAAAGTGAAAGTTTTAAAGCCATCCAGTGGAGCGATCAATCTTCGGTCAGAGATCTCGAAAATCTCATTTCGATGATGTACCCGAACTTAAAGGTGACATACCTTTCGAGTTTTTCTACCTTGCTTTTGAGCGGAAGTAAAAGCGATATCGACAACGCTTCGAAAGTAATAGGCGAATACGGTAAAATAATAGAGAGCATAGGTCCGAAGATCACGGTGCCATTTGTGGTTTCAAGTCAAAACATCCAGGCCTTCATGCAATTCGCAAAGGGCTTTTCCGGTATAACAATTTACGGGTCTCCGACGGCCAATTCCACGAAAATTACATACCTCGCAATGGGGCCAAAGAATAGAATTTATGATTTCGCAAAGGAAGTATCGTCCATCGCAAGCACGCTTGTAAGCATAAGTCCGCAGGTTATTCACTTTAACTTCGTCTCTATTCCAAATGACAGTACTTTCTTGGATCTTTCAAAAGTTATTTCGATAATTTATCCGGACGTTAAAATGACCTATCTGCCCTCTCTCGGAGAGGCCTTGATATATGGCACAGATCAAATAGCCGTTAATCATGTCCAAAAATTCATAGAGAATAAAACTTACTCATCAACGTCGATATCGATAACTAACATAGTTACCGTCAGAAATCAGGATTACCAGACAGTTAAATCTTTGATAGAGGCAAATAACCTCACGATGCTTGGACCCTCGATTCCGTCCACCTCTTCGACGGTAACTGCCGTCGCAATAGTTGGATCGGAAGGCGCCGTTAACAAATTAACCTCTCTTTTGAGTGTGAGTGGCCTTATTCAAAATAGAGTCCGAGAGGTAGGGCAGGCGGCAAACCAGATCGTCGAGGTTAAAAATGGCCTTATAACTTTGAGCGTAAAGGACTATCCGCTCTATGATCTGATCCAGAGAGTCTATGCCGCGCTTTCAAAGAACATCGTTTTTGCGTACCAGAACCTTCCAAATGTGACTTTAAACCTTTCCAATGTAACTCTCGATGAATTCGATCAAACGATCGCAAATTCTTACGACCTTTCATTTTCTGGAACGGCAGTCACAGTAGTCGACAGGAATACAACGGGCCTTACGAGAATATACATGTCGAGCGGGAACATAGATCAGATAATGGCTTTGGCGAAGTTTCTGGGAGGGAATGTTTATTCGGATCCAAATACAGGCATCGTCGTTGTTAACGGTCTCAGCCAGTACGCCGCGAATGTGCTCGATAATGAAATGAAGAAACTTCAGAATCCACGGCCGAACGTCCAGATAATGGCAAAGATAGTCGATGTTACGGGAAATAAATCGGTAAGCAATTCTGTGAATTCGACACTTATAACCCCGCAGTTGATATTCAACAACGGATTAACGTTGTCCTTTAACCTTTTGAATGCGACCAATCCTTCTAATTTTGTCTCGGGAATCGCAGATCAAATTCTTTCTTCGAAGGCGACTCTTACGGCCAACTTTTCCAAGATTACCGGCGAGGGATCTGTCCTTTCCGCTCCAAATCTTATGACTCAAAGCGGAGAGCCGGCACAGATAACGATAGGAGAGCAATATCCCTATCTTGTCACAACCGTTGTAAATAGCCAGACAGGCCAAACCGCCCAACAACTGCAATTCTTGACTACTGGAATTCAACTCAACATTTTGCCAGTAGTCCTTTCAAATGGACAGATATCTTTGACCATAACGATTCAGGTTAGCGACGCAGACTGGGGACACGCCGTTAACGGTGTGCCGGCCGTCGTTACGAGAAATGCGAGTGTAAAGGTTGTCATATCGAGCGGACAAACGCTTTTAATAGGCGGCCTGACGAAGCAAAATAGATCCGAGAATGTCACAAAGATTCCATTCTTAGGAGATCTTCCTTTCATAGGCCAGTTCTTCACGTCCACAACCTTTCAGGATTCAACGGATAATCTTGACATATTCATAACGGCGTCGGTGGTGAAATGAATGGACAGAAAACCTGTTGCTTCTGGAAGCTTTTATCCTTCAGATCCCGAAGATCTGAGAGATTACATAAGGGAATTGTTTCTTTCTAAAAGAGGGCCGGGCGAATTGCCGGATCCGGATGGATTTAAAGGCAATGTGGGAATAATAGCCCCGCATGCCGGATACGTTTATTCAGGCTCGACGGCCGCCCACGCCTACCTTGCCGCCTCCGAATGGGGAAGGCCGGATATCGTAGTCATAATAGGTCCAAATCACACTGGATATGGCAAGCCTATTTCTGTGTGGCCGATCGGCGTATGGAAAACCCCTCTCGGGAATGTAGAAGTCGATCAAAGCGTCACAAGCGTTATCGTTGAAAATTTCAAGTTGGCATCTTTAGACTATGAAGCCCATCTTTTTGAACACTCTATAGAGGTTCATATACCCTTCCTTCAATTCACGATAGGCACCGGTTTTAAAATAGTTCCTATCTGTATGCTCGATCAAAGAAAGGAGATTTCAAAGGAATTAGGGATCGCGCTAAAGAAGGCTTTGCAGGGGAAAAGGTTCTGGGTTGTTGCATCTACAGATCTCAACCACTACGAAGATCATGAAACAACCCTTTACAAAGATAAGATGATCATCGATGCCGTATCTTCAAACAGCATTGAAGAACTTTACGCCTCGATAGAGAAGGAACACATAACGATGTGCGGTCCCGGATGCGTGGCAACCCTTTTGGCCATGGACCTTGGAATGCCAAAAGTTCTCAAACACTCAACAAGCGGGGAAATATCCGATGATTTCGATCGGGAAGTAGGCTACATGAGTGCCTGTATATCTTGATTTGCTTGATTTTTTCTTTCCAAAATCCTGTCCTTTGTGTGGCAGGGTTATTTCTCATGATAAGGTGATATGTAACAACTGCAAAATAGAGATTCCGCCGATGAGTATGGATCAAAGACTTAAGGGTAATTGGAATTTCGATGAATTTTTTTATTTTGCCTATTACGAGGGAAAGGTAAAAGAGATGATCCGCTCTTACAAGTACGGCGGCGCCATATCTTTGTACAGGTATTTTGTGGATATTTTTGACGAATTATTCGATCACTTTCCTCCACCTCCGGATTCTGTTATCACAACCGTTCCAATAACCTTTAATTCATTTAAGAATAAGGGGTTCGATCACATGAAAAAGATAGGAAGGGCATTTTCTAAAAAAAGGGGAATTCAATTTGCAGATCTGATAGAAGTTGTAAGACAAAAAAAGCAACAGGTAAACTCGACCCTTGAAGAAAGGAAGACACTTGTAAATGGAAAGTATGGAGTTAAGATCGATAAACTTTATATGACAAATGGAAAGGTAGCGATCCTCGACGATGTGTTCACGACTGGTGCGACGGTCGATGAATGCGCAAGAATTCTTAAAGATAATGGAGCCGAAAGCGTTTACGTCTACACGATTGCAAAAGCAAGGCTTGGGAGAAAACATGAATTCAAATGAAGTGAAGGCTCTTCTGAGAAAGCACCCGGTTATACCCGCCATAAGAACCTCTGAAGACGTAGATGCCGTTACAAAATTAAAAGATCGCATTGTATTTTTACTCGAGACATCTGTCGGGCAGTACCAGAATTGCGTCAGAAAACTCAAAGATTCAGGTCACATCGTGTTTGTGCATGCCGATCTGATAAAGGGGCTTAAGATGGATGAGTATGGGTCTGAATTTATTTTGACTGAAAGACCATCAGGGATAATAAGCACCCACAAGTCAACTTTGGAATGGGCGAAAAAGCAAGGGTTAATGCGAATCTACAGAATATTTTTGATCGATTCCGAAGCCCTAAAAAATGCTGATCAACTCGTTAGGTCAACCAGGCCGGATTTCGTTGAAATATTGCCAGGGCTTGTGATGCTTTCTTTGGAGATCGATTTCGACTTTCCACTCATTGCCGGAGGCCTTATAAGCAAAAAAGATCACGTTGATGAACTTTTAAAGAAGGGAATAGTTGCCGTCTCGACAAGCAATAAAAATTTGTGGTATAATTAAAAAAATACGTTCGGCAGAGAATAAGAGAAGCCACGCATATCTTTGTGTGTGGCTTTTTTATTTTTGGAGGTGTGAAATGAGGATAGCGGTCATAGGTGCCGGTGTCGTTGGATCTTTGGTTGCCAGAGAATTGACAAAGTACGAGGCGGAAGTAGAGATCTTTGAAAAGTATCCGGATGTCGGATGGGGCGTGACAAAGGCGAATTCTGGAATTATACACGCCGGATACGACGATGAGCCCGGCACCGTCAGATCAAAATATTGCGCGCGTGGCAACTCACTTTACACAAAACTTTCTTACGAACTCGGCTTTCCCATAAAAAGAACGGGTTCTCTCGTTGTCGCCTTTGATGATGAAGAGGTTAAGGCGCTTGAAAAACTTTTCTATTTCGGTAAAGAGAATGGCGTCGAAGGCTTGCAAATACTTGATAAATATGAATCTCTTGAAAAAGAGCCGAATTTGTCGAAAATGGTTGTGGCATCGCTTTGGGCCCCATCTACAGGTATAGTTGGGCCGTGGGAGGTTGCCCAGGCGGCTATAGAAAATGCGTTAGAGAATGGTGCAAAGATCCATCTTTCAACGGAAGTGAAAGGAATAAAGAAGGCAAATAAAAAGATTTTTGTCGGAGTTGATCGGGATTATGAATTCGATTTTGTCGTTAACGCTTCCGGTCTTTGGGCCGATGTGCTCGCGGAATCGGCCGGAGTAAAGGTTACGCCTCTTCATCCAAGAAAGGGAGAGTACATTCTTCTTGATCAGCCAGATCTTGTAAGAACAGTTGTATTTCCAATTCCCTCAAAGGCTGGAAAGGGAATACTTGTCCTGCCTACCATACACAACACAACGCTTCTCGGGCCTACCTCTGAAGATCTGCCTCCAGACTGGAGAGACAGAAATGAAACGACAAAAGAAGGGATACAAAAGATAATCGAGAATACGAGGAGATTGGTTCCGTCAATAAATCTTTCAAAATCGATAAGGACCTTCGCGGGATTAAGGCCGGAAAATGATCTCAAAGACTTCGTTGTTGTAAAAGAAGAGACTATGGTGAACATAGTCGCTACGAGGTCTCCGGGATTGACCTCTGCCCCGGCAATTGCCGAAGACGTCGCAAATTGGATTGCAAATGTCGGAAACCTTGAATTGAAGAAGAATTTCAACCCTTATCGCAAACCTATTCCAAGGCCTTACGAGATGGAAGATGATGAGAGAGAGAAACTTATAAGGGAAAATCCAGCCTTTGGAAGGGTTATATGCAGGTGCAACAAGGTCACCGAAGGAGAGGTCGTAGAGGCTATAAAGAGAGGGGCCCGAACTCTCGACGGGGTTAAATTGAGAACTACCGCGATGTTTGGAAGATGTCAGGGTTCTTTTTGTACTGTCAACATAATGAAGATAATAAAAAGGGAGATTGGAATGGATTTTGAGAAGATAGAGAAAAATCTTCCATCATCTAAAGTTGTGGACGGTGAGGTAAGATGAAGATGAAATACGATGTTCTCGTGCTCGGCGGGGGGGCCGCGGGCATGGGAGCGGTCAAGGGTGCAAAGGATTTTGGCGCATCTGTTTTACTTATAGAACGCGAGCCATTTACCGGTGGAGTCTTGAATCAATGCATACATACTGGATTCGGCCTTCAGGTATTCAAAATGGAACTTACCGGGCCAGAATACCATGAATTTTACAGAAATAAAATCGGCAAATTCGATGCCCTGTACGAAACGATGGTTTTGAATATAGACTTTGATAAAAATAAAGTCAAGGCGATGAACTCACATGGAATTCATGAAATAGAGTATGGCGCCCTTGTGCTCGCAACAGGAGCGAGAGAAAGGCCCTTTGAAGCGTTGAGAGTACCCGGAACAAGGCCGGCGGGCATCTTTACGGCAGGACTTGCACAAAGATTTGTCAACCTTGAAAATCATTTGCCGGGACACAGAGCCGTCATAATCGGATCTGGCGATATAGGAATGATAATGGCAAGAAGGCTATTTCTCGAAGGGATCGAAGTAGAGGGAGTTTACGAGATAATGCCGTATCCGGGAGGACTCACAAGAAATGTGGCCCAGTGTTTGGAAGATTTCAACATACCACTTCATCTTTCAGAGAGTGTTGTCAAGATCCATGGAAAAAGAAGATTGGAAGGAGTCACTGTCGCTAAATTTGAAAATGGTTCTCCAGTTGATGGAAGCGAGAGATTCATCGAATGTGATACGCTTGTGGCATCTGTCGGATTAATACCTGAAAATGATCTCGTAAAGGGAAAAATAGAAATGGGCCCGGACGAGGGGATCTTTGTCGATGATCTGATGAGAACGAATTACGAGAATGTATTTGCGTGTGGTAATAACGTATGTATCCACGATCTTGTCGATTTTACAACGTCTGAAGGAGAAATTGCGGGAAAGAACGCGGCAAAAGTTGCCAGAGGAGAAAAATTGCCTCCAAGGGCTGGTGTTATAACTGCCGGTGAGGGGATAAGAGTTTTGAGCGCGCACTACACAACGGCCACCGAACCTTTTAAATTGTATGTAAGAATTGACAGACCAATGGAGATAGCGACGGTGAATATCAACGAAAAACCTGTAAAGGCCGCGGTAAACGCAAGGCCGAGTGAGATGATAGAATTAACTCTTAATCCTCAGAAGATAGATCTGAAAGGAAAAATAATCGTATCTGCAAAAGGAGTAAAGAGATGAAAGAGACACAGATGACCTGTATAATTTGTCCGGTTGGATGCGCTTTGAAAGTCACACTCGATGATAATGGAAAATTTGTGTCAGTTAAAGGCAACAGATGTCCAAAAGGAGAGATCTACGCAAAAGACGAGGTAGAGGATCCTAAAAGAGTGCTGACCTCGAGCGTTAAAGTTGTAAATGGCAAAATGCCACTTGTTTCCGTAAAAACAGACAGATCAATACCTAAAAGGCTTATTGGAGAGGCCATGAAGGCTATAAAATCTACAAGTGTCGATGCACCCGTTAAAGTGGAAGATATCATCATTGAAAACTTCCTCAACACAGGCGCTAATTTGATCGCGACAAGAAGTGTGGAGAAAAATTAACTTCGGCTATTGACAAAACGCAAGACATTGTAGTACAATTTTCTTGTACTTTCCACCATAGCTCAATCGGTAGAGCATCCGGCTGTTAACCGGAGGGTTGTAGGTTCGAATCC
>CAYSSO010000021.1:8258-18451 GCA_964433875.1 uncultured Mesoaciditoga sp. | reverse complement strand
GGAAGGAGACTTTGAAAGAGCCGTCAATTAGGGGAGCCACCAAAATTTCGAAAAGTCCTGTTCAAACAGGACTTTTTTGATCGAGGAGGAATTATGAAAATCTACATTTCTACAGATATGGAAGGATTGCCCGGAATAAATTCATGGCATCAGGTAAATGATAAAGATCCAAGATATTTGAATAAGTATCTCGAGGAAACATTGAAATGGGTAATCGATGGCATAAGAGCATCAAAACAAAATTCAAATGTAGATCAGATACTTATCTGTGATTCCCATGCACTCGGAGAAAATATATCTTATGATTTCACAGAATACGATGACAGAATCTACCTTGTAAGAGGTGGCCTTCGAGATTATTACATGATGGCAGGACTTGATAATTCCTTCTCAACTGTCTTTTTTGTCGGATATCACGCAGGAGTTGGCACCATTCATGGAATAATGGATCATACTTATTCTTCTTCCTCCGTTCATACCATGAAGATAAATGGAATGAGAATGAATGAAACTTTGATAAATGCCGCTTTCGCCGGTGAGTTTGGAATACCCGTTTCTTTAGTCATAGGAGATCACGCGCTTGTCGGAGAGTTAAAGGACATTCTCACAGGTACTGTTTTAATTGAGACTAAAAAGGGTTTGAGCAGATTTGCCGCTATCATGAAGCCTAAAAACCTTCTCAGAGAAGAGATCATCGAAGGAGTGAAAATAGCGCTCGATAGGACACATGATAATTCCATAAAAATCTACAAATTTACCCCGCCATATGAACTCGATATTGAATTCAATTCAACAGAAATGGCAGATCAATCAACGCTTATTCCCGATGTGAAAAGGATAGACGGAAGACATGTTAAATACAGATGTGAGTCTTATGAAGATCTTCTTCAAACAATGCTTGCGATTGTTTACACAGCACGGATCGGTACAGAAATGGGCAAATGAAAAAGCGCCGTTAGGCGCTTTTAGTTATTTTCTTGGTTCTATGACAAATTTTATGGCCGTTCTCATTTCCCCATCTATTTCGATATCAACGAAGGATGGGATACATACAAGATCCATTCCGCTTGGAGCCACATACCCTCTCGCTATTGCGACTGCCTTTACCGCCTGATTTACTGCCCCCGCGCCGATAGATTGCAATTCGGCCTTGCCGTTTTCTCTAAGTACTCCAGCAAGTGCACCTGCTACCGCTGTAGGTTTCGATTTCGAAGAAACTTTCAGAGCTTCCATATTTTCTGCCTCCCTTGGCGTTCGTTAGAGAAAAGATCAAGATAATTATACACATTCAAAATCCTAAAGTCAATATACGTTAACATTGATTTTTTTGAGTATTCATGATATAATTTTTCAGACAGGGCGTAGTTCAGATGGTAGAACGCCAGGTTCGGGACTTGGAGGCCGCTGGTTCAAATCCAGTCGCCCTGACCATAAGGTATTGACATATCGATATTTCTCTGGTATGATATTTAAGAGTTTGCCGAGGTGGTGGAACTGGCAGACACGCATGCTTGAGGGGCATGTGGGCACGCGCTCGTGCGGGTTCAAGTCCCGCCCTCGGCACCAACAAGAGTCGCGATGAGCGACTCATTTTTGTATGTGGAGGGGAAGATGGCCAAGATAATGTCTTCTAAAGATCCGCAGACTTTAAAATTAGCCGTGGACATTTTAAAAAATGGCGGTGTCATCGTGTTTCCGACGGAGACCGTCTACGGAGTGGGAACCCTTTTAGACAACGAAGATTCAATAAAAAGAATATACGAAATAAAGGGAAGAGATTTTAAAAAGCCGCTACTGATTCACATCTCTAAAATGGCTTACGCTTTCGATCTCGCAAGGCACGTGCCGGACAAGGCTTCTGATCTTATGAAAACCTTTTGGCCGGGTCCAATTTCAATAGTTCTGGAGGCGTCTTGCGTCGTGCCAAGATCGGCGATCTCTTATGGCTACACGGTTGGGCTAAGGATGCCTTCGAACAAATTTTTTAAAGATCTCGGAGATCTGGTAGGTCCAATCGCGGCGACAAGTGCAAATCTCTCCGGTCAAAAAGACCCTTTAACGTGCGCTGATGCGTACAGTTATCTCAAAGATTCTGTCGATCTTTACGTTGACGATGGTCCTGTTGAGAAGGGCCTTCCATCTACAGTTATAGATATGACTGCAAATCCTCCTAAAATATTGAGAATAGGCGCGATAAGCCTTGAAGAGATAGAGAAAGTAATAGGCAAGATAAGTTCATAGGAGGAAAAAAATGGAATCTTACGAGATAACTTTGAATAGAAGAAAGACAGACGCTTTCAGATGGCCGGCAAGTAATCCCCGCGCGATCATTGTAATAGTTCACGGCCTCGGTGAACACGTCTCGAGGTACGATGTCATATCTAAAGAATTCAACGATGCGGGCCTTGAGATGATCGGATTCGATCAGAGAGGTCATGGAAGGAATCCTGGCGTAAAGGGGCATGTTGATCGTTTTGAAGACTTTTTGAAGGACATAGACGATTTTATAAGGATGCAAAAGACAGATCTTCCAATTTTCATGTTAGGTCACAGCCTTGGAGGGCTTATCGCCGCAAGGTACAACGAGGAGTTTCACGGACTCCTTAAAGGTACGGTACTCTCGAGTGGGGCCTTTTCATCAAATGTCTCGGGTATGACCAAGGCGATGGCAAAGTTCTTTTCAGTTTTAATGCCAAAAATGACATTTAGCAACGGTATAGATCCAAAGACGATCTCGAGAAATGATGAGATTGTTTCGGATTACACAAGAGATCCTCTCGTTCACAACAAAATAACGGCAAGACTCTCGGCCGAGTTATTTAAAAATATAGAAATAGTTTTTGAAAGGGCGTCGAATTTTACGACACCCGTGCTTATGATCGCGGGATCAAAAGACAGGATCGTCCCCTTTGAGGGAACAGAAAGATTGTTTTCTCTCGTCGCTTCAAATGATAAAGAGTTGAAGATCTTCGATGGCGCATACCATGAAATATTTTGCGATCCTGAATATTCTTCAGAATTTCGAAAAAAGATCATCGACTGGATTGTAAAGAGGATCTGAGATTCTGGTAATGCGCCTTTACAAGATTTTGAATAAAAGCGTGAAGGATAGACATTCCATAAACGGACGGAGGAGTACTGATCTCTGGACTTACCTGTATATTTAAGTTGTAAGTTTGATTTGCAACCACACTTAAAGTTAGCGGTGCCGAAGAAGTTCCAGAATATCCGTAATATCCGTACAGATCGCCCTGATCTATACTACCGTCGCCGTTAAAGTCCTGCCATGCGTATATATAGTAATTTCCCGACGGCACCTTCATCGAAAAACTTCCATTCGGAGAAACGGTAGCAGTCGCCACAATACCAGAAGAATTTTGTGCCCACACGATCATCGGCTCCCATCCCCCATTGTACGTTATGGCGTTGTAAGCGTTGACAAGGCCGTATCCAAATGTCGATTGGGGACCTATGTATGTGGCCGTATTCTCGAGTATCTTCGTTATGTTGGCAACGCCCGTTATGTTATGGGCTATCATCAGCGCCACTATGGCCGAAACCTGAGGAGCCGCAAAGGATGTACCCTGGCCGTAACCGTATCCATTAGTGCTTGTCGACGTCGAATAGGTCGTGCTGAAGACACCATTTGGATCGTTTTGCGAATACATCTGCCCTCCGGGGGCGCAGATGGCCGTCGAACTGTAATTGGAATAGTAAGCGAGCGTGTATGAAGATCCCGAAGGCGCAACGGATTCAACCGGGATAACTGTGGGAAATGCGGCCGGATAATCCAAAGTGTTGCTCGAGTTATTTCCAGCGGCGGCAACGACTACCACGTTGTTATTGTACGCGTACTGACAAGCGAGTTGTTCAGTTTGCGAATAATCGGGACCGCCGAGACTTAAATTTATGACCTTTGCACCATGTTCGACTGCGTAAATTATACCCTCACTGACGTTGTAGACTGACCCTGAACCATTCGGGCCGAGAACAACTATTGGCATTATCTTTGTAGAATCAGGGCCACCCCAGTTTATCCCGGCGATTCCAATACCGTTATTGGTGTCGGCATCTATTATGCCGGCAACGAATGTGCCGTGACCAAAATCATCCATCGTGTTTGTCGTGTTGTTGACAAAGTTATAGCCGGGCACAAGTATACCCTGAAGATCGGGGTGCGTTGACGAAACACCTGTGTCCACTACGGCGACTATCACAGTGTTCGCACCGGTTGATACATTCCACGCCTGTGGAGCATTTATATTTTGCAAATACCATTGTTTTGAAAAATATTGATCGTCCGGAATCGATAGAGCATGAACTATGTAGTTTGGCTCGGCGTAGGCAACGTTTGGAATAGATTTGAAATAATCAACGGCCCTCTCAACCGAGGTTGAGACAGTTATTAACGAGGCGTTGATCTCGTAATTTGGGGTTTGGAGAGTACTTACAACGTTGTATTTGAATGGAGACGGATATGAAGAGAGCATATTTGGCCTTATGCCATTTTTAAATCCAACGATTACCTCTCCCGGGACATAATCGGGTCCTGTGTATTTTTGTATTTGCCAGTTTGTACTTTGGTAAACCGGCGCCGATGAAACGAATGCACTCTGGCCTGTGTAAACGCTTACCGAACCATTTACTATTCCGTAAGCAGGTTGCGGGACCGACTGTGTTGTAACGGTTATTTGATTTGAATATCCCGATTCTCCTGACGGATTGTACGCAGTAACGACGTAATAATAGGTTGTGGACGGAGAAAGATTTGTATCCGTGTAATACGTGTTAGATGTGGACGAAATTTTTGAGAAATTAACTCCATTTGTAGATCTGTAAATGTTATATCCGGACGCAAAAGCAGAAGAAGACCATCCAAGGCCGATCGAATTGGATGTTACGGATGTGTAATGAAGATCGATCGGAGCGAATGGGATTGGCTCATTTTGAGTTGTGAAAGACCAGAGAGGCCCTGTTGTCGAGGCGTAACCATTGGTTGCGGTGACGTACCAATAATATGTTGTCGAATAATTGAGATTTGAGACCGTGTAGGTTGTGGTTGAAAGATTTGAGGCAACAAGTGGTGGATTTTGAGAACTGCCAAAATAAAGCGAATATGTGATAGGAAGATTGTTTGAATCGTAGGCCGACCATTTGAGATTTACAGAGGTCGAAAGGCCGGTGCTTCCATTTTCTGGATATATGCTTGAGATTGAAGGCGGAATTATTTGCACGTAAACGGCTGTCGCCTCAATAGGAATATTCACGTATTGAGAAAGAGGATTACCTGTCGTGGTTTGACCATTTACGATCCAGTAATCGAATATGAATCCCGCCTCTGAAGGAGCCATTAACTGGACGAATGAATAAGCGGGGTAAAAGTTGTTAGCGTAATAAGGCGATGATTCGATCGTGATTTCAATGTTAGATGATACTTTCACCGCGTAATAGGTGTTCATATTCGCAGTTAAGGACAAATTACCGTTTAGGTTGACAGTTCGTGGATTTTGTGTTGAACCGTCTGACCAGTTTGAAAATAAATACTCTACATTTGGAGATCCTCCATAACTTCCAATGGTTGAATAAGTTGGAAGAACCTCGATCGTGTGCTGGCCAGAGGCGAGATTCGAAGAAAAAGGCGTTATGTACTCCTGCCCGTCAATTAATATGTTCGCATTTTCTGGATTTGATTGAACGGTTAAGGTAAAATTTTGAAGAAGAAAACAAGATGACAGAACTAAAATCAAAAGAATAACAGGTATTAAAAGTGAAAAAACCTTTTTCATATTGCAGGAATTCTCTTCCTTATTTTAGGCGATCGGGTTATCTTTTCGGCGACCTTTCTGAAATGGTAGCCATATATTGCAAATGAAACGGCTTTAGAAAAGACCTTTGGTTTTTTGAAAAAACTCCATGTAAGTAATTTCCAGTATTCCTTTCTTTCCTTTCCAAAGATTCCAAGGACAAAGATAGACTTGAAAAAAGCACCTATTTCTGATAGGTTTATCTTGAATTTTATAGACTTTGGGACTTTGTAGATCGATAGAAATTCTTTTAATCTCTTGTAGTAATTTTTGGGATTGTAAAGAGAAGCGACAAGCGATTTATAGCCGTTGATAAGCAAATTTGAGTCCATCTTAGGTACTATGTTGGTCATAACGTCAACGTTATCTCCCGTCATCTCGCCGCGCAGTCTATTTTCATTTCTCAGCCTTTCGTACAATTGACTTCCACGCGGGGCGTTCAAAAGGCCTACCATGGCAGTTACTATTCCATTTCCTTGAATGAAATCAAATTGTCTTTTGAATATAGTTGGCATATCGCTGTCGAATCCAACTATGAAACCACCTTGAACCTCGAATCCGAACGATTGGATCTTGCGAATCGACTTTTCGAGATCATGTTTTATATTCTGGTACTTATTGGCCTCTTTTAAACTTTCTGGATCCGGTGTCTCTATTCCGACAAATACCCTATCAAATCCTGCATCGGACATAAGAGACATGAGTTCATCGTCATCCGCAAAATCTATTGAAACTTCTGTGTAAAATGTAAAAGGATACTTGTGCGATTTTTGCCATTCTATGATCGCGGGAAGGACATCACGCTTCAATTTGTTTTTATTGCCTATGAAGTTGTCGTCGACAAAAAAAATCGATTTTCTCCATCCGCTCTCGTAGAGCGATTGCAATTCATTGACTATTTGCTTCGCATTTTTCTGCCTGGGCACCCTTCCACTTAACGCCCCTATATCGCAAAATTCGCAATTGTAAGGGCATCCTCTCGAATATTGTATACTCATAGAAGCGTACCATTTTAAATTCAAAAGGTCCCATCGAGGTGGGAGTGTTTTTTCTATATCGCAAAAAGTCGTTTTTACGTAATACCTTTTGACATTTTTACTTTCCATATCTTTTATTAGGTCGCCCATTATATCTTCGGCTTCTCCGAGCACGAAATAGTCAACAGTATCATTAAAAGTATCCGGCTCCATCGTAAAAAGCGGTCCTCCGGCAACAACTGGAACACCGAAATCGTTGCACTTTTTGATAACCTCTATCGAAGATTCTCTCTGAACTGTCATTGCACTTATAAAGACGTAATCGGCACTTTTTATGTCTTCATCTTTCAATTTTTCACAGTTCATGTCTACAAGTTTGACATCCCATTTTTTGGGAAGGTAGGATCCTACGGTTATAAGTCCCAGCGGTGGAAGGGCTGCTTTTTTGGAGATAAACTTGAGCGCATAATTGAAACTCCAAAATGTTGTAGGATACTGAGGGTAAACCATTAGAACTTTCAAACATCTCACCTCTTAAGGTACCTAATTTTAGATATTATACCATACAAACAATGAGTCTCCTAATAGGAGACTCATTGTTATGCGTAAAAGTTCAAATTGATTTATTTATGGAGGCGACGATGGGATTTGAACCCATGAATAAGGATTTTGCAGACCCTCGCCTTTGACCCCTTGGCTACGTCGCCGAAATATATTATCATTTAAAATGCAAAAAGGTCAAGCCCTTACGTCTATTTTCCCACCGTTGAATATATCTCCAAAATTCGTTACCATATTCGTCGTTTTGACATTTCCACGCTCGTCATACGTTGACATTTTCATCAGTTTGTTGAAATCCTGCGGCCTTATGCCGCTTTGCGGTGCATGAGTGACAGAAACCACAGGATTCACTCTCGACATCACTATATAATCTACAGGTGGAAGGTTTGCGGCATCTATTCTCATTTTACCACCTCATTTCTACGCTTTATTTTATTATACCATCTTTTTTCTTGAACTGATCTTTGAATTTGAAGAAAGATACAATGTTAAAGAAAATGACGATTAACGTTATTAAAAAGGTTATGACCGGGGTAAATTCGAATTTTCCGTGATCCACAAGGGCACCAAAAGCATTTGCAAGGATGCTTATCATGTAATATCCGTTGAAGATCATGCCTATTATGTTTCCGCTTAAAAGATGGGCGAGGGCAGTCTTAGAAGAGTTTTCCGTAAGACCAAATATGAAGATAAAGGTTATCGTCAAAGATACGAATGCGTCCATATAATCGTGATAGAGTGTCATAAAGATACTTAACGTTATAAATCCAGATATACCTGCGATCATGTATTTTCTCATTTAAATCACCAACGCTATCTTTTCAAACACAAACGCAACTCCATAGGCAAGCGACAGGCTCCAGATCACCGAAAATATAGGCCATTTGTAACTTCCGGTTTCCATCTTCATCGTCGCCTGTGTGGCAACGCATGGGATGTAAAGCAACGCAAAAAGCATCAAAGCGTAAGCGTTGATCGGATTAAGTACGGTTCCAAGGAAATGTTCGAGATTTCCATTGGCAAAGGTACCAAGCGTTGTAACCGTTACCTCTTTTGCAATTCCGCCAAAGATCAGCGCAAGCGTTACATGCCAGTCAAATCCCAATGGCTTGAAGATAGGAGCGATGGCCTTACCTATCTGGGCAGCGAAAGAGTCCTGAATCGGAACGCCAAATGGCAAATTTGAAAGAAGCCATACGACTACCGTGGCACCAAGTATTATCCCTCCGGCCTTTTTAAGAAAATGTTTCCCTCTCGACCACGTGTAGATGGCAAGCCCTTTTACCGTTGGTGTTTTGTACCTTGGCATCTCTATTATCAAAGGTGTGGTTTCTTTATTCTTCAATATGAAGTTGAAGATTATCGCCATCGATAAGGCCACGGCGATACTTATCATGTAAATGGAAAAGATCGCAAAGCCTCCAAAGGCACCAAAAAACGCGGCCGAGATGACGGCATAGATCGGAAGCCTTGCGCTACATGTCGTGAACGGATTTATGAGAATCGATATGAGCCTCTCCTTTTCTCCTTCAAGAGTTCTTGTCGTCATTATCGCCGAAGCGTTGCATCCAAATCCAAGAAGCAATGGTATGAAGGCCCTTCCGCTTAATTTGAACCTGTGCATCAATCTGTCTATCAAAAAGGCCGCTCTCGACATATAACCCGAATCTTCGAGTATTCCCATTGAGAAAAAAAGAAAGAAGATAAGCGGCACAAATGTTAGAACTGATCCAACGCCAGAAATAAGCCCATCTCCAACAAGAGATCCTGCCCATCCGGGTATTAGATGTGCGTAATTTCCAAGTTCGCTAAAACCATTGCTTAAAAGATCGCTGAATGGCGCTGAAATCGAGAATGTAAATTCAAAGATCATCCACATTATCGATATGAATATCGGTATGCCCAGAATTTTATGTGTGAATACGTGATCGAGCGCATCAGTTATCGTCCATATTTCCTTTGGACGCTCTTCGATCTGCTTTACAACTGAATCTATGAAATCATACCTTGCCTTTGCGATCTTCAAAGACGCATCCTTTTCCTGGTGGATGACAAGGCGGTCACGAACCAGTTCTCTTGCAAAGTTGTCCCCTTCGATCAAAGATATCGCAAGCCACCTCAACGGATACCGCTTTAAATTTTCATCGTTTTGAATTTCGCGGCCGAGGGAAGAAATTAAGTCTTCAAGTTCTTTAGGATATATTTCGTATCTTATCTGGCGTAAACTATCAGATAATGCCGATCTCATTATACCGTCTATATCAACACCCTTCGTCGCGATGGTTTCTATGACCGGTATGCCAAGCCTTTTGGAAAGTTCACGTGTGTCTATCTTTATGTCGAGATTTTTTACCTCGTCCATTTGGTTCAAAATGAGAACGGTCTTGACGCCGGTCTCTATAACCTGAATCGTAAGGTAAAGGTTTCTTTTCAGATTCGTTCCATCGACAACGTTGAAGACGAGATCTGGCTTTTCATTTATCAAAAAATCACGCGCAATCTGCTCATCTATACTTCTCGCGTTGAGAGTGTATATACCGGGAAGATCGACAACCTTGACTGTGTAGTCATTCCATTTGAAAAAGCCGGTCTTTTTCTCGACCGTAACACCCGGCCAGTTTGCAACGTACTGGTGCGATCCCGTCAAGGCGTTAAAAAATGATGTCTTTCCGACATTTGGATTTCCTATTAGCGCTACAGTTATCTCTTTCATCTTTTTAACTCAACAAAGATTTTATTTGCCATGCCGTAACCTATAAGGATATTTTTACCGCCGACGGCGATCTTTACCTTACAACCATCTTCGTGCGGTAAAACACTTATCTCTTGACCTATTTCAATTCCGAGAGAT
>CAYSSO010000021.1:7907-8163 GCA_964433875.1 uncultured Mesoaciditoga sp. | reverse complement strand
AGAGAGATTTCGGTTGAATCGACAAGGTATATAGTCGGATCTCCAAATGGAGCCTTTCTTAGAACTCTTATTTCACGCCCGGGAAGCCATCCGAGACCCATAAGCCTTGATCTGAAAGAATCTGGAAGATCAGATTCCACGATTATGCACCGTGTATTTTCTGGACATTTGCTCAGAGGTACTATACGGACCATCCCCTTATTGAGATCAATTCTCAATAAGATTGTATCATAGATCACAACGTCAAATCAATTTT
>CAYSSO010000021.1:6359-7841 GCA_964433875.1 uncultured Mesoaciditoga sp. | reverse complement strand
CTTTCAACAAGGACCATTCCCATGTTTTCCTGAACTCCGTACCCTCCGGCTTTGTCCATGGGATCTCCGGATCTGACGTAATTTATGATAGTCTCTCTGTCGAGATCGTGAAATTTTACCATCGTAGTTTCGACAAAACTTATAAATTCATCGCGGTACTTTATACAAACACCGGTATGAACTTTGTGCCATCTCCCCGAGAGCATCGAGATCATCCTGAAAGCATCATCCTCGTCTAAAGGCTTTCCGAGAATAATTCCATCTATCTCGACCGTTGTGTCTGCTGCTATTATGATGTTATCTCGCTTTACGAAATTTGCTTTCATCATCGAAAGCCTTTTGACCATCTCGATCGCGCTCTCGCCCTCTATTACTCGCTCATCAACGTCAGGCTTGACTATTTCGACTTCCTTGAAGATCTTTTTTATCAGTTCTCTTCTACGTGGAGAAGAAGATGCAAGGGTTATCATTTTATCACCTAATTTTGATAAGTCATCGCGTCGTATAAGGTTTTTTCTTTCGATCCTTCGGTGTATATGACTATCTTGTTTGGAACGCTTATTATCGTTTCTCCTTCTTTAGAAATCCATCCCGTCGCAACGCTAACCTGCGTTGTCTCCGTTTGCGGAAAGATCCAGTTTGTCGAATAAGTCGCCCTTATCGCGCCCGGTTTCGTTTCAACGGTCATAAGGTATGTATCGCCTCGATAAATTTTGTAATAAGCGTTCTTGTCGAGCGGTATTACCTTGTAAACCTTTCCATCAAGAAGGATCACGGCCTTGGCGGCCGGAGGTGAGAGTTGTTTGATTCCTATCCATATCCCTAATCCTGCGACTAAAAAAATTATCAATAAAAGGTCCCATTTCGAGAAAAATTTATTTTTTGTATTCATATTCGTTCCAGTTTGCACTCTTTATAACCTGCCCATTTTCGTCTATCGCGTAATACGCAACGCCTATTTTTTGGGCCATATCTTTCATTGCATCGATACCCGCGACCATAGAGAAAACACCGAAGCCATCTGAATATATCGATCTTGTCGATACCGTCGTTACAGACTCGAGATAATTGTTAGAATATCCTGTCTTGGGATCAAATATATGATAATATCTCTTCCCATTCACTATTATGTACCTTTCGTAATCACCCGAGGTGCCAACGTATCCGCTGTAAAGTTTAACGTACGCTATGGCTTGATTTGGGTTACCTCTCGGATCTTGAATTCCAACTATCCACGGCTCATTTCCATTTTTTGGACCTATTATGCCTATCGTCCCGCCTATATCCACAAAGCCTGTTGAAGATGGATCATTCTTCTTTGCCATTTCAACCAATAATTGGGCGATATACCCTTCCATCATGCCGTTAAGATCAAGCCATACTCCATTCAGAAGCCTTACTTCATCTCCCTTTATCTCAACATTTTGATATCCGACATGCTTTAGCGCGTCTTTTATCTCATCGAGAGAGGGTAAATACCAG
>CAYSSO010000021.1:0-6297 GCA_964433875.1 uncultured Mesoaciditoga sp. | reverse complement strand
ATCGAGAGAGGGTAAATGCCAGTTCTTCGTGTTGTCGGTGTTAAATCCCCAAAGCGGAACAAGCCTTCCGATTGTCGGATCGAACTTTCCGTCTGTGAACTTTGCGAAGTTAATAGAGTCTTTTATGACCGTCAAAAGCGCCGGTGATACCTTTGTCCATTTTCCATCTGAATGATTGAGATTGTAAAGTTCGGATCCCGCAAGCCATGGATCGAAGATCTCCTCGTAATCTTTAAATTTTTTGAACATTTCGTCCACTACCTGTTTCGCATTGCCCTTCGAGGTCGCATAGGTTATTTGAACATTTGTACCGAGTTCTATTCCGTAACGTGTGTAATATTTAGGAGCAGGTTTTATGAAAAGGATGGCGCTTATAACCCCTCCAACCACGACAATCGTGAAGATCGTTATTATGACTCCTCTTTTCACCTATATCTTCCTTTCGCTTTTAACTCTTTTGACAAGGACACCCGCTATCACCGCGTTGGCCACTCCAGAAAGGATGCCTATTATTTCCATGTAAGGCAGATAGGACATTATTGCCCAACTGTTGACTATTTGAACTCCTATTAAGACCTGAACAAAATTGTTCGTTAAAGCGCCAAGGACGCTATGAAAAACAAGGCCTGTGCGATTTTTCATGGCAAAAAATGATAGATACATCGCAAAGGTCGATCCGATCGATCCCAAAAATCCCATTAAAAATGTTGGCGCAAGAAAAGTTCCTCCGAGCAAACTCCCTATCAGTGATTTTCCAATCGTTAAAACGACAAGCCACGAAATTGGAGTATCAGAAAGCGCATAAACTATGACCATATTTGAAAAGCCCCATCGTGCGCCCGGAATTGGAACGGGGAAGGGCGCGTAATTTTCGAGTACGTATATGGCCGAACCGACGGCTATAAGCATTCCGTAAGTCGTTATCTTTTTTGCGCTCAAACCTTCACTGGGCATATTCATTCCATAACTCATTCGATTGAATCTGACCGTTGTTTATAGCCAGATATGCAACTCCCATTTCGGAGGCCCATTGATTCAGGTAATTTGGACCGGCAACCATCGCGGCCGTGCCGAAGGCATCTGAAAGCATACCGTTATCTGAAATAGACGTGACTGACTGGAAGTAATTTTGAGAATATCCGGTCTTTGGATTTAGAATGTGATAATATCTTCTTCCTCCGACGATTATGTACCTTTCGTAATTACCGGAGGTTGCTATATAACCATTGTAAAGGTCAACGTAGGTTATCGCATCATTCGGCCCTCCGTCTGGATTTCTTATTCCTATCTTCCACGGCTGGTTTCCATACTTTGGGCCGATTATTCCTATATCTCCTCCTATGTCCACATAACCTGTCGAATTTGGATCATTTTCCTTTGCGAATTTGACCAAAAGTTCAACGGCATATCCCTTCGCGATACCGCCTAAATCTATCCATGCGCCGTTTGAAATTCTTACCTTGTCTCCATCAAACTGTACATTTTGATATCCCACATGTGATAGCGCGTTTGATATCTCGGAAGAGGAGGGCAGATGCCATTTTTTCGAATCTGTTGAATTGAATCCCCACAAATCCACTAGTCTCCCTATTGTTGGATCAAAACTTCCATTCGTTTCTCGGGCGATTTCAATTGCGTATCTTAGAACATCCATTAACTGCGGGCTAACCCGAACCCATTTTCCATCTGAATGGTTTAGGTTGTAAAGTTCAGATCCGACAAGCCATGGATTGAAAGTGTCATTAACATTGTCGAGCATTGCAAACATCTGATCGACGACTGCTTTGGCATTTCCTTTCGAAGTTGCGTACGAGATCTTTACATTTGTTCCAAGCGCCGTTCCGTATTGAACGTAATACTGTGGAGGCTTTCTTGTCAGTGCAACGAAGATCACGACAAGAACGATTAAGATAAGTGTAACGGATATCAAAGTGGTACGGAACAATAAAAGATTTACTTTCTTATCGCTATGTGATGGCCACAATTTGTACAGTTTCCCTCCTCGTCAAGACCTAATATTTCAACGTTATATCCATTGCGTTTTATCACAAGATTACCGCATTTGGGGCATACTGTGTCCTCATGCATTCCAGGGATATTCCCAATGTAGACGTAATCGAGATACTCTTTGGCGATCTGCCAGAGGGTTTCAAGTTTGTCCGGATCCGTTGGAGGCCTATCGTATTTGTAATTTGGAAAGTACCTTGACAGATGAAGTGGAATCGATTTATCTATTGCGCTTATCCATTTTGCTATGCCTTCTATCTCTTCCTCAGAATCATTGTCTTCCGGAACGACAAGCGTCGTCAATTCTATGTGAATGCCGGCTTTGTAAGCCATTTCGACATTTTTCATCACGACGTCTCTATTTCCTCCAAGGACCTTTCTGTAATAATCCTGACTGAAAGATTTAACGTCTATGTTCATGGCGGAGAAGTACTGGATCAAAAGTTTAAAGGGCTTTTCCTCTATAAAGCCGTTAGTTACAAGCACGTTGTGAAGGCCTTCTTTCATCGCAACGCGGGCACAGTCGAGGACATACTCAAACCAGACTACCGGTTCCGAGTAAGTATAGGCTATTCCAAAGGATTTGTGATCCCTTGCAAGAGTTGCTATTTGATCCGGAGGGAAATCCCTTACCCGTGGAATAGCGTGAGATATTTCCCAGTTCTGGCAATAAGGGCATGACATATTGCACCCCCAACTACCAATGGAAAGAATCTCCTCACCGGGGAAAAAATGAAAAAGAGGCTTTTTCTCGACAGGATCCATGGAGATGCCGGATATCTGTCCATAATTGAGAGAGTAAAGTATCCCATCTATATTTTTTCGTGCGTTGCATATTCCACTTTGACCAATTTTTAGCACGCAATGGTGCGGACAAAGGTCGCATCTTACCCTATCATCCTTTAAAACTTCAAAAAACAGCGCCTCTCTCATTTTGTGACCTTCTTCCATTGATCGTGGCACGCATAGGCATTGTGAGGGTGAATCGACTCATAACTTGTAACTTTTATGTTGTACCACGTTATTCTTTCGTCTTTTTCGAGTTTTAAAGAGATGTCTCTCACTATGTCTTCAACGAATTTTGGGTTATCGTACGCGCTTTCGGTTATATACTTTTCATCTTCACGCTTTAAAAGTGTAAAAAGCGGGGCCGAGGCCGAACTTTCTGCCACATCTATCAAATCTTCTATCCATACTATTTTGTTCATCCTCACGGATATATCTGCCACCGCCCTTTGATTGTGAGCGCCCTTCTCGCTTATCTCTTTCGAGCACGGGCACAATGTGTGAACCGGCACGATAACCTCAAGGACGAAATCAAAGCCTTTGTCTTTTTTTGAGATGAACCTGGCTTTGTAAGGTGTATAACTCGATATCTTCGAGACGGGCGCCTGGCGCATCACAAAATAGTCAAACTCAACCTCAAGGTGAGAAACTTCGGCATTGAGTTTTGCTTTCATGTCATCGAGGATGCTCTCCATGTTCTGAATCGTCATCTTTCCCATGTGGGCATTCAAGACCTCGACAAATCTGCTCATGTGTGTGCCTCTGAAATCCTTTGGCAGGTCAACGTACATGTTTATCTTTCCGACGGTATTTTGATAGACATTTGCCTTATCCAGGACAACTATTGGATAGATTATATCGCTCACTCCGACTTTGTCTATGTAAATATTTCTTGTGTCTTTTTCACTTTGTACATCCGGCAATTCCATCAGAATGCTCCTTTCGCAAGAACAAATCAATTATACCATTTTCTTGAAGTCTTATAAATGGAGAGTGAGCAGTGAAGAGTGAGTGGTGAGTAGTGAAAAGTGAGCAGCAATTTCAATTGTCAATTCTGTTCCACCTGCTACGCGCCACAAACTACACGCTTCGAGAGATACCCGCCGCGAGAGTCAGAGATTCGGATTTCCATTACTTTACACACCTAATTTTTTGTATAATTATCAAGGTGATAAAAATGGAGAGGATCTTAGAAGTAAGAAATCTGAAGAAGAGATACGGGCATTTTGAGGCTTTGAAAGGAATAGACATAGATCTTTACAGGGGCGAGATCTTTGGCTTTCTTGGCCCGAATGGAGCCGGCAAGACCACAACGGTTGAAATACTCGAAGGGCTCAGAAAGGCCGGCGACGGTGAGATAATCTTCTTCGGCCGTAAGGTACATGGCCAGACTCCATCTTTTATAAAAGAGAGAATAGGTGTTGTACTTCAAGAGACAAGATTTCTCGATCATCTCAAGGTAAAAGAGGTGATCGAATTGTTTGCCTCCTTTTTCAAAAACGCTAAATCTTCCGAAGAGATAATAAAGATGGTCCAGATAGAGGAAAAGGCAGAAGACTTCACCGACAATCTTTCGGGCGGACAGCGTCAGAGACTTGCGATAGCGACGGCCCTTGTGAACGATCCGGATATTATCTTTTTGGACGAACCCACCGTCGGGCTCGATCCTCAATCGAGAGAATCTGTCTGGCAACTCATAAGAGATCTCAAAAGAAACGGCAAAACCGTCTTTTTGACAACCCATTACATGGAAGAGGCGCAAGCGCTTTGCGATAGAATATCGATAATTGACAGGGGAAAGATCGTAGCAAGCGACACTCCTAAAAATTTGATAAGGAAGTACGGAGGAAAAAGCGAAATAGATTTTACATGTTCCCAGTTGCCTTCAAAATCCGTCATCGAAGAATTGAAATCCGTTGACATAATAGACGATCATTTCAGAATAGAGACAGACGATATAACCGCGACCCTCGAAGGGCTCGTCGAATGGTCAAAGAGGAATTCAATAAAGATAACAGACATATCTCTTGTTGAACCCACGCTGGAGGATGTGTTTTTAACTCTTACCGGAAGGGGATTAAGAGATTGAAAGCATTCTGGAAATTCTTTAAATTTCACCTGCTTTCGGATTTGAGAAACAGGAGATCTATATTCTGGGTTATCATCTTTCCAATTCTTTTACTTGTCCTTCTCGTTTTGGCATTTTCAAATCTCGGAATGCGCGGATCAATGAATTTCAACGTTATACTCATAAATGAGTCGGCAAATTCTAACTTCGATTTTTCAAATAAAGTCGTTGAGGTGCTTAAGTCGATGTCCTTCCCAAATAAAGGAGCCGTCTTCACTTTGACGGTTATGAATCCGTCTCAAAGATCTGAAGCGATCGAAAAGATCCTCTACGGCCAGGATGATATCCTTATTGTTATCCCGCAAAATTTTGATCAGTCCATAGCGAGGATGCTTTTGCTCTCTAAATTGAACCTTAAATTCTCTCCGGTAAATCTCGAGACATACTACGTTCCCAACAGAGCCTCCTCGGCTCTGGCGCAGGGCATGATCTCGGGCCTTACATCGCAGATAAACACCTTCTTTTCAAAAACGCTCGGGCAGAGTGTAAAAAGCATAACGGTCAATTCGAAAATACTCGGCGAGATTATGGGATCTCCATCCTACACCGATTTTGTAACGCCGGGAATACTCGTTATAGCATCCTTTACGACGGGCTTGATTCTGGTTGCTCCCAAACTTTCTTTTTTGAGGTACGGAAAGGTTTTAAAAAAATACTCTACGACTCCAATGAGCCCTCCGAGTTTCTTTTTTGGATTCACCTTCTCAAGGATTATCATCATGATAATCCAGTACATAGGTCTTGCGCTCTTTGCCATCTTTATCATGGAATCGAGGGTTGATATCTTCTCGATTCAGGCATTTTTGTATTATCTTTTTTCCTGCGCAGTCTACACGGCGATGGGATTTGCGATAGGAATGGCGGTCTCGAGCGCGGTGGCCGTCAGCGCGCTTTCGAGCGTTATAAACCTTCCTCTCGAATTTCTCGCCGGAATATACTTTCCACTTTTCAACCTTCCGATGTATATAAAAGTATTCGTCTATGCGAATCCATTATGGTACGCGACAAACGCGATGCGCGAATTTTTGAAAGTTTCCCAGTCCCCAACGCCAATGTGGATGAACTTCTTTGTCCCCGCGTTATGGTTTGGAATTTCGATGACATTTGCACTCGTCAAAAGATCGATCGAAAGGGCATAAAGGACGATTTGTAACGATTATAAATAAATATAGGAGATCTGATAAGATCTCCTATGTCTATCTTCGATTAACTTCAAATTGCTCTAAATATCTTCGTTTTTCTCTCTAATTCCTAATTCCTAATCTCTTTTCCACGCGCTACGTGCCATATGCTATAAGCCATATGCCATGCGCCACTATGCGCTAACGATTACCAGTATTTAACTACAACACCAG
Organism: uncultured Mesoaciditoga sp.; assembly: GCA_964433875.1. Taxonomy (GTDB): domain Bacteria; phylum Thermotogota; class Thermotogae; order Mesoaciditogales; family Mesoaciditogaceae; genus Athalassotoga. Next base: position 21 of record CAYSSO010000021.1, on the reverse strand, counting down.
TTGCTGCTGGAGATGTGCTGC
>CAYSSO010000020.1:0-31252 GCA_964433875.1 uncultured Mesoaciditoga sp. | reverse complement strand
AAATGAATATCATCGTGGGACATACTTCCACCACTTATACACACAGAATATTGACATTGTTATTTGTTTGTGGTATATTCTTTAAAAGGTGATAAAATGTGTAATTATAACTTAAATTCATTTTTAAACAACAATTGGTGGTGGTACCGCACCCGATGCTGAAAGGGTGAAGGTATCATTTTGCCATAAATGGTATTCAGCATCGGGGATCTTGAAAAAAGATCCCCGATTTTTTATACAAGGAGGTGGAAAAATGATTAACGAGTCTATTGCAAAAGTTGTAGAAGGTCACGATCTTAGCCGTCGTGAAGCAAGAGAAAGCATGATCGAGGTGATAAATGGAGTCTCGCCTATCAAAGCCGGAGGTTTTCTGATCGCTTTGAGAATGAAAAAAGAATCTGTCGATGAAATAACTGGTTTCGTGGACGCAATAAGAGAAATTGATCAGGGATTTGAAATCAGCAATGAATACATTATAGACACTTGTGGGACCGGAGGAGATGGCGGAAAAACTTTTAACATATCGACGGCTGTTGCTTTTTTGGCAGCGGCGGCCGGGATTAAGGTCGCAAAGCATGGTAATAAGGCTGTCTCGAGTAAAAGCGGGAGCGCCGATGTACTGAGTGCATTTGATATCGATATTGAGGAAGATTTCGAAGTGGCGAAAAAATCCATTGAAAGCACCGGATTCGCATTTTTATTCGCTCAGAAGTACCATGTTGCAATGAAAAACATCGCTCCCGTCAGGCGTGATCTCGGTGTGAGAACAGTTTTTAATTTGCTCGGTCCTCTTACAAATCCTGTAAAGATCAAAGGCCAGTTAATTGGTGTCTATGATGGGAAGATCGTACATCTGATTGCTGAGGTTCTAAGGAATCTTGGGATAGAAAGGGCGATGGTGGTCCATGGATCAGATGGCCTTGACGAAATAACGGTAACCGGCAAAACTTATGTCTCAGAGTTAAAAGAAGGGATCATAAAAGACTACATGATTGATCCGCAGGATTTCGGGATTCCTTACGCGGATATAAAAGATATAAAGGGAGGAAACCCGATCGAAAATGCCGCGATAATAAGAACCATTTTTGAAGGTGAGAAGGGGCCTAAAAGAGAAATTGTGCTTATCAATTCTGCCGCAGCACTATACGTGGGAAAGGTTGCGAGAGACATGCGCGAGGGCTTTTCGATGGCAGCCGAGATTTTGGATTCTGGTCTTGCTTTGAAAAAACTCAAAGAAATTATTGATTTTTCAAGGAGCAGGGTATGATTCTGGACGAAATTGTGAGTTACAAAATTTCTCAGGTAGAAAAGAAAAAGAAGTTGATCCCTCTTGAAGAAATCAAATTCAAAAATTATGAAAAAAGAGATTTCAAATCCTCAATTTCTTCTTCTTTTTCTGTGATCGCAGAGATTAAACAATCCTCGCCATCGAAAGGATTCATAAAGTCCGTTGATCCAACGATCCAGGCGCAAATATACGAAGATGCCGGTGTGAACGCCATATCGGTACTTACAGAGGATAAGTACTTTAATGGAGAAGATCGATACATAAAGATCGTAAAGGATTCATGTACAAAGCCCGTTCTAAGAAAGGATTTCATAGTCGATACCTACCAGATCTTTGAGTCTCTTGCGATAGGGTCAGATGCTATTTTGCTTATTGTGGCAGTTCTTGGAAAAAGGCTTGGGGAATTTTATACTTTATCAACATCTGTCGGACTTTGTCCTCTCGTCGAAGTGCACACTTGCGAAGAAATGCGAATAGCCCTTGATTTTGGTTGTGAAGTCATAGGCATAAACAACAGAAATTTGAAAGATTTTTCTGTTGATTTGAAAACAACTGAACGTCTTATTAAATACGCAGATGACAAAAAAATAATTGTTTCAGAGAGCGGAATAAAGGATTTAGACGATCTTAGATATGTGAAATCTCTCGGCGTCAACGCAGTCCTTATTGGTGAGACTTTGATGAGAATGAATAAAGACGACGTAAAAAAATTCATCGAGGAAGCGAGGAATGTCTAAATGGTCAAAATAAAATTCTGCGGCTTGAGAAGGATTGAGGATATACAATATGTCAATATCTTGAAGGTCGATTATGCCGGCTTTGTCTTTTCAAAAAGCAAAAGAATTGTAAATCAAGAACTTGCGAAGACGCTAATCGAAAATCTCGATCCAGCAATCAAACGTGTTGGCGTTTTTGTAAATGAAGAGATAAATTTTGTTGCCAGAATAGCAAGTTCTCTACGCCTCGATGTCGTCCAGTTGCACGGCGACGAAACAGACGAGTACATTGAATCTTTAAAATCCCTTTTGGATGTAGAAGTATGGAAAGCCATAAAAATAAAGATCAATAATGAGAATTTGATATCCAGCAAAGCGGACAAAATATTGCTCGATACCTTCGTAGTCGGCCTTCCCGGAGGAAGTGGAATACCTTTTGACTGGAATTCCATATCCAGTATGGTTTTTAATAAGCCTTTCATTTTAGCCGGGGGATTAAATCATTTAAACGTTGAAAGAGCCATTGAAATTTTGAGACCTTACGGTGTTGATGTTTCAAGCGGGATTGAGACAGATGGGTACAAGGATTTTGAAAAAATGAGGTTATTTGTGGAGAAGGTGAAAAAATGAATGGATATTTTGGAAGGTTTGGAGGGCAATATGTGCCTGAAACGCTTATGAATGCTTTAATGGATCTCGAAGAAGAATTTGAAAAGGCTATGTCCGATAAATCATTCATTGATGAATACCGTTATTATCTAAAAGAATATTCAGGCCGCCCGACGCCACTCTATCTTGCCGAGAATTTAACGAAAACTCTTGGAGGCGCAAAGATATACCTCAAAAGAGAAGATTTAAACCATACAGGTGCCCACAAAATAAATAATGTCATAGGTCAAGTCCTCCTCGCAAGGAGAATGGGTAAAAGAAGAATCATAGCCGAGACGGGTGCAGGCCAGCACGGTGTTGCAACCGCAACGGTTGCCGCCAAATTTGGCCTTGAGTGCGAGATCTTCATGGGACACGAGGATATTCAAAGACAATCTTTGAATGTCTTCAAAATGAAATTGCTTGGAGCCAATGTAAGGTCGGTTGAATCGGGTACCGGGACCCTAAAGGATGCGGTTAACGAAGCAATAAGAGACTGGGTGACCAATGTTGATACTACATTCTACGTTATGGGATCTGTCGTCGGCCCCCATCCGTATCCCACGATCGTCAGAGATTTTCAGAGGGTAATAGGAGACGAGACAAAAGTGCAGATACTCGAAAAAGAAGGGAGATATCCAGATTACGTGGTAGCGTGCGTCGGCGGTGGAAGCAATTCGATGGGAATTTTCTTTCCATTTATCGAAGAAAAAAATGTCAGTTTGGTAGGAGTTGAGGCGGGAGGAAAGGGAATAGAAAGTGGAAAACACGCCGCAACATTTCATGGTGGTTCGATTGGCGTTATTCACGGCATGATGACTTACGTGCTTCAGGATGATGAAGGGCAGATATTACCGGTTTATTCTATCTCGGCTGGACTTGATTATCCTGGCGTTGGGCCTGAACACGCCTATCTTAAAGAAAGCGGCAGAGCCAAATATGTTTACGCAACAGATGAAGAAGCGGTAGAGGCTTTTATGATGCTTTCCAAATTGGAAGGCATAATACCAGCCCTTGAAAGCGCTCACGCCATCGCGTATGCCGCAAAGATCGCACCGACGATGGGAAAAGATAAGATAATCGTTGTTAACCTCTCTGGACGAGGGGATAAAGACATAGACATAATGTCGAAGATCATGAAGGTGAAGTTATGAACAGAATAAAGAAAAAATTTGATCTTTTAAGATCAAAAAATGAAAAAGCCCTTATAACCTTTTTAACCGCTGGGGATCCAGATATTAAGACAACTTCTGATATGATTCTTGTCATGGAAGAGAGCGGTGCGGATATCATCGAGGTGGGAATTCCTTATTCCGATCCTCTTGCCGATGGCCCCGTTATTCAAGATTCATCTGCGAGATCTTTAAGAAATGGAACAAAAATAAAAGATGTGATGAATTGTGTCAAAGAGGTAAGATCAAAAAGCGATATCCCTCTTGCTTTTCTTGCTTATTACAATTCGATCTTCAAGTACGGTATTGAAAGGTTTATTTCCGAATCCTTAACAATTGGAGTTGACGGATTTATAATTCCGGATCTTCCGATAGAAGAAAGAGAAGAACTTGCTTCGAAATTGCGCGGTACGGATATCTCTTTAATACCGCTCGTGGCCCCAACATCAAAAGAAAGAATAAAGCGAATAGTTGAAAGCGCCGACACATTCATTTATTGTGTCTCTGTTAACGGTGTAACGGGAATCAGAGATAGCATTTCAACTGATTTAAAAAATTACATGGAGGCAATAAGACAATTTACACCCCTTCCAAGGGCTTTGGGATTTGGAATTTCTAATCCTTCGATCGTTAAGAATGTTAAAGGCCTTTGTGAAGGCGTTGTCGTTGGCAGTGCGATAGTGAATTTAATTTCAAAGAGCACGGATCGTGCCCAAGAGGTTAAAGAATTTGTAAGCGAGATGAAAGGAGCGCTTTTAGATGAAAATTAATCTCACCAGAAAAGAATTTGAGAGTTTAAAAGGTCAAAATAAAGTTTTCCCTTTCTTTGCAGAGATAAATGGAGACGAGATCACTCCCATAGGCATTTTTTACTCTCTCGGCGGAGAAAACAAATTTCTTCTCGAAAGTGCCGAACGCGGCAGAAATGGGAGGTATTCATTCATAGGCGCAAATCCATATCTTAAAATATACAGCCGTGGATATGAAGTTGAAATTTTTAATTCTAATCTTAAAAAGGAAAAAGGGAGGATTCTTGACTATACAAAGAATTTGTTCAATATAAATTACGATCAACTAAATTTGAAAATACCTTTTACAGGTGGGGCAGTTGGATACGTTGGATATGATGTGATGAGGCAATACGAAAAAATACCCGAGACGAATCCAGATGAACTTAAAATTCCCGATTCATATCTCATGTTTTACAAGAATTTTATAACTTACGATCATCTGACGCACAAGATCTTGATAGTTAAAAATATATTTGAGAAAGATTCTTACGAAGACAGCCTAAAGGAATTTGAAAAGATCGAAGAGGACATCAGAAAAGTTGAAATGCACGATCTTCCCGTCACGCAAAGGAAAGAATTCAAGTCTAATTTCACCGAAGATGAATTTTGCAGGATAGTCGAAAGAGCAAAGTCCTATATAAAGGCAGGAGATATTTTTCAGGTTGTGCTTTCTCAAAGGCTTTCTTCAGAGAGTCATTCAGATCCTTTTGAAGTCTACAGGCGTTTGAGATCTATAAATCCATCTCCTTACCTCTTTTTCATAGATTTTGGAGATTTTCAAATGACAGGTTCTTCTCCAGAAAGCCTCGTAAATGTTTTTGATGGACGTGTTATGACAAATCCCATAGCGGGAACAAGGCCGAGAGGAAGAAATGAAGACGAGGACAAAAAACTCGCTCTCGAACTTATGAAAGACGAAAAAGAAAGGGCCGAACACCTTATGCTTGTCGATTTGGGAAGAAATGACATAGGAAGGATAAGTGAATTTGGAACTGTCAAGGTAGAAAGGTTTATGGAAATAGAGATGTATTCGCACGTCATGCACATAGTCTCAACAGTTAGCGGAAAGTTGAAAAGTTCATTTACTCCATTTGACGCTCTTGTCTCCTGTTTGCCAGCAGGTACTGTCTCGGGCGCTCCAAAAATAAGGGCTATGGAGATAATAGAAGAACTTGAAAATGTAAAAAGGTCTTTCTATGCCGGGTCCGTTGGATATTTTTCCTTTAACGGTAATATGGACATGTGTATTGCCATAAGAACGATATTATTTAAAGATCAAAAGGCGTACATTCAGGGCGGAGCTGGAATAGTCTACGACTCGGATCCACATCGCGAATACCATGAAGCGTTAAACAAATTAAAAGCCCTCCAGGAGGCGATTTGAATGATTATTATAATAGACAACTACGATTCTTTTACCTACAATATTTATCAGTATATCGGAGAAATCAATGAAGATGTCAAAATAGTAAGGAACGATCTTTTAAGCGTCGAAGAGATAAAAAAGATCCACCCGGAGAAAATAATAATCTCTCCAGGTCCGGGAAGACCGGAAAATGCCGGGATATGCCCAGAACTTGTAAAAAATATCCATGATATCCCAATCCTCGGCATATGTCTCGGCCATCAAGTTATAGGTTATGTGTACGGAGGGAAAATAGTCCCCGCGCCAGAAATAAAACACGGGAAGACTTCGACGATCATTCATGATGAAAAAGGCCTTTTCAAAGGGCTAAAAAACCCGCTAACAGGCATGAGATATCATTCTCTTGTGATAGAGAGATCAACACTTCCACCAGATCTTATTATAACCGCGCAAACAGATGATGGAACGATAATGGGCATACGTCACAGAGATTATCCAATTTATGGTCTTCAATTTCATCCAGAATCGATAATGACCGATTTTGGAAAACAGATGATAGAGAATTTTGTTAAAAACATTGACGTTTAATTTGCCATTATTTGAATTTTTAGTATCAAAAAGTATCTTTTTGAATTACAAAAACATTTTATGGTAAAATAATCTAAATATGAATCTTGGAGGTATTGTGTAATGGCTCATTTTTCAGGGAATTACTGGTATTACGGATGCGCCCGATTTATGGTGTGCAGGCCGTAATTTAGCATATCATAAATCGGGGACTTAAAAGGTCCCCGAAATTTTTTTAAAGGAGGTTATCGAATGATAATAGTAATGAAGGCGAAAGCATCCGAAGAAGATTTGAAAAGGGTAGTCGATCTTGCAAAGAGTTTTAATTTCGAAGTCAATATCTCCAAAGGCGCTGAAAAAACTATTATAGGCATAATCGGAGAAAAAGTTTACGAAAGGAGAGAGGCATTTGAAGCATTGAATTGCGTTGAAGAGGTTATCCCCGTTCTAAAACCATTTAAACTCGTCTCAAGAGAATTTCATCCAGAGAATACAGTTATCGAGTGCGGCGATGAAAAGATAGGAGATAAATTTCAATTCATAGCCGGACCATGTGCCGTTGAATCGAGAGAACAAATGCAAAGGGAGGCTGAATTTTTATCAAACCTTGGCGTTAAATTTTTAAGAGGAGGCGCATTCAAACCAAGGACCTCTCCTTATTCATTTCAAGGGCTTGGAATTGAAGGGTTAAAAATCCTTCGTGAAGTTGGCGATAAGTACAATATGAAGGTCGTAAGCGAAATGATGTCTCCCGAAGATCTCCCGTTGTTTGAAGAATACGTTGATGTTATTCAGATAGGAACAAGAAACATGCAAAATTATAGATTACTCGAGAAGATCGGCCATTCGACAAAACCGGTAATCCTAAAGCGCGGATTCATGTCAACGATAGAGGAATGGCTTTTGGCTGCGGAATATCTTTACTATCATGGCAATTCGCAGATAATATTGTGTGAAAGAGGCATAAGAACCTTCGAAAAATACACAAGAAATACGCTCGACATCGCCGCCGTCCCTCTTGTAAAAATTCTTTCGCACCTTCCCATCATAGTAGATCTAAGCCACGCGACAGGGAGGCGTGATTTGATTCCACCGCTTTCAAAAGCCGTTGTGGCGGCGGGCGCTGATGGAGTTATGATCGAAGTTCACGAGAATCCAGAGAAAGCGCTTTCTGATGGCCAGCAGAGCCTTAATTTCGACGAATTTTACAAAACTTACGATTCATCAATGGAACTTATCAGGGTGATGGAGGAAATATGAGAATACAACCTTCAAAAAGTATAAGAGGAGAAATTAGAGTTCCTCCGGATAAGTCTATAACACATAGAATGATTTTTTTTGCCGCCATGGCAAAAGAAAGGTGCGAAATTGAAAATCCTTTGATGGCCGATGACACTTTAAGAACTATAGATCTTGTAAAGAGTGTTGGGGTAAATGTTGAATATCGCGAAAATAAACTCTCGATCTGGACTGATAGAGTTTCAGAACCTCTTTCACCGATATTCTGCGGAAATTCTGGAACAACGGCAAGATTGGGTCTTGGTTTTCTTTCAAGGCTTCCATTATTTTCTGTAATTTATGGAGATGCTTCTCTCTCTTTAAGACCTATGGACAGGGTTGTAGATCCTTTATCCTTGCTTGGGGCGATCTTTGACGGGAGAAATAAGGCCTACAATCTTCCCATCTCTGTAAGGGGTGGAATAATAAAACATGCAAATTATAAATCAAAAATTGCCAGCGCGCAGGTTAAGAGCGCTTTTATAATTGCCGCGATTGCCGGTGATGGTACCTCGACCTATACAGAGCCAATAACAAGTCGGGATCATACCGAAAGATTTTTAAGCGCTTTTGGAATGACAAAAAAGATCGGAAATCTCATAGAAATAAGGCCTTCTGAGATTCCATCTTTTAGAACAAAGGTCGTTGGTGATTTTTCTTCGGCCGCCTTTTTTATAACTTTGGGTGTGTGTCATAGAAATGCTATTTTAGATGTAAAAGACGTTGGATTGAATGAAACAAGAACTGGATTTTTAAACGTGCTAAAGAGGATGGGAGCCAGGGTTGAAATAAAGAATATAAAAAAAGATTTTGAACCCTATGGAGATTTGCACGTTGAAAGTTCTGATTTAGAAGGGACTGAAGTGTTTGCCGAAGAGATTCCCTCTGTGATAGATGAAATACCTCTCATTGCCCTTTTGGGAGCATTTGCAAAGGGCAAGACTGTGGTAAGGGGCGCGTCCGAACTTAGAAAAAAAGAGTCAGACAGAATAAGATCTGTAGTCTCGGTGCTTTCCAAGATGGGCGTGAATGTAAAGGAGTTTGATGATGGGTTTGAGGTTGAGAGTTGTGATCTTAAGGGTGCAAAGATCGATCCTTATGGAGACCATAGAATAGCGATGATGGCATCTATAGCGGGAATTTGCGGAGATGGTGTGGAACTGACAGATTCAAAGGTAGTTTCGATAAGTTATCCTTCATTTTTTGAAGATTTAGAAAGGGTGAAAAAATGAATATAACAACTTCTGGAGAATCGCATGGATACGGTTTTTACGGTATAGTTGAAGGGTTCCCATCTCATTTTAAGATAGATGTTGAAAGGATAAATAAGAGATTGAGAATGAGGCAGTCTGTTTTCGGCCGTGGAGACAGAATGAAGATAGAGGATGATAAGGTTGAAATAAAGACGGGTTTGTGGAATGGAGAAACGACAGGATCGCCAATAACATTCTTTATACCGAACAAATCGTTAACTCCTCCAAATGAAAGAACCTCTATACCGCGCCCTGGCCATGCTGATCTTGGTGGCATGATGAAATTCGACTTTGACGATACAAGGATTATAACAGAAAGGGCAAGCGCGCGAAGGACCGTTATGGATGTCGCGATCGGTGAATTTGCAAGGCAAGTCCTTGAAAGTCTCGGAATAATGGTGTACGGGTTTACGAAAGGTATAGGGGGAATTGAGACGGATTTTACGCCTGATTCCGAGCCCGAAATAGATCTCCATCCATTGTTATGTCCCGATGAAAAAGCCGAGGAGCAGATGATAAAGATGATAAATGAGGCGTACAAAGATGGATACACGCTTGGCGGTAAGATCACAGTTATTGTGAGAGGAATGCCTGCCGGAATAGGAACTTTTACGCAAAGGTACAAAAGACTGACATCGACAATTGGCAAAGCGCTTTTTGATATTCCATCTGTAAAAGGCGTTATTTTTGGAGACGAAGATATCTGGAAAGTTAAGGGATATGAAGGAGTTGACAATATCTTTGAAGGATTGAAAAGAAAGACGAACCACGCCGGCGGGATAGAAGGAGGAATGACAAACGGTCAGGATATCGTCGTTCATTTGATGGCTAAGCCCATCTCAACCCAAAAAAGAGGAGTTAAAAGCGTCGATCTTGATACTATGAAAGAGAGTGAAACAACCTACATAAGATCTGACACATGCGTTGTCGGAGCCATCGCCATAGTCGCAACGGCCGCTGTCTCGACAGTTATTATGAATGAATTGATCGATTCATTTGGAGGATTTACATTTGAGGACTTAAAAAACAATTTTTCTTCTTATAGGAGGAGAATAGATGGAAAAAGGTAGAATAGCCCTCGTTGGAATGATGGGATGCGGTAAAAGCACTGTCGGCAAAAGAATCGCCCAGATTCTTGAGATGGAATACGTTGATCTTGATTCAGAATTCGAAAGATCTAATGGCAGAATTGAAGATTATTTTAAAAAATACGGAGAAGAGAAGTTTCGATTGCAGGAAGAAAAAATTTTGGAACGCTTCTCCAAGAAAGATGGAATTGTCCTTTCAACCGGAGGAGGGATTGTGGAGAGCAAAAAAAATTTGGAGATTCTTAAAGATATGAAAACATTTTACCTAAAAGTCAATCCCGAGATGCTATGGAAAAGAGTCAAAGAAAGTAACAGACCCCTTGTAAAGGGTGGAAAGGAAGAGTTTTTTAAAAGATTCGAAAGCCGTAAATCACTGTATGAGAATTTTGAGGTTGTTGATGCAACGCCTTACAGCGTTGAGGAGATCGCGGCCAAGATAGTGGCTAAATTGGTTGGATTTGAAAAAATAGACGAATTCGATCTTTACCAGCATGTTGAAATCTTTCACTCAAAAAGGTTTGACAGTGCCGATCTTTCAATAGTTTCAAAAAAATTTAAAAATATATGGAACTTTGACGGAATCGAATTTGACGATGGTGAAGGTGCAAAGGATTTATCACACGTTCAAGAAATTTGGAATCTTTTCCATTCTAAAGAATTGAACAGAAATTCAAAGGTCAGAATCGCAGGAGGAGGTACTCTTACAGATATGGTAGGATTTGCATGTACAACCTATATGAGAGGGATGAACTTTGAACTTATTCCAACGACCTTTTTGGGAATGGTCGATGCATCTGTGGGAGGTAAATTCGCCATAAATTTCAATGGAGTAAAAAATCTGTTAGGATCATTCGGAAAGCCTGATGTTTTTATAGATCCAGTTTATGCATTAAGCCTTGAATATGAAACCTTTATGGAGGGTATTGTCGAGAGTGCAAAGATCGGAATAGTCTACGATAAAGCCCTCTTTGAGTACATGGAAGAGAATGTTGAAAAGATAAAATTGAAAGACCTAAGGATCATTGATGAGGTAATAAGAAGATCTGTCAGAGACAAACTTGAGATAACGGTTAAAGATCCCCATGATAAAGAACTAAGGCATCTTCTTAATTTTGGTCATACCATCGGCCACGGTATAGAAAGCGCTTCGAATAACGGCGTATCTCATGGACGGGCTGTTGCTTTGGGAATGGTAATAGAATCAAAACTCTTTTCACCAGCCTTCAATCAAAGAATAAAAGATTTTGTAGATTCACTCGATTTGAAGATCGAAGAGGTCTCGGATTGGAAAAAATGGATAAAATCTGATAAAAAAAGAGAAAATGATTTTTTGATAATCCCCGTTCTCGAAGAAATAGGCCGATCCCGTCTTGAAAAAATAAAGATAATTGATTTTCCAGATCCATGATCTGATATTTGACTATTTTCCTTAAAAATGATAGAATAATTTGAATTCTAAGACTGGGGAGGAATCAAATTGAAAAGGGTAAGTTTGTGGGGTGCAATATTAGTTTCGGTCCTTGCCATTGCTATGATTTTGGCAGGTTGTGCTATGTTTGTTGCACCTGCACCAAAAGATTTGAGTGCTACCGCACTGAGTTCTAATTCCATTCAATTAACATGGAATAGCACGGCAAAGACTTTTGTCGTTTACAGAAGTTTGTTCAATGGGAATTTTGCCGAGGTGGCAACTGTACAATCTACGAGTTATACAGACAAAGGTCTTAATCCTTCAACGACATATTTTTATCAGGTGAAAGCCAAAAATCAGTACGGTCTTTCAAATCCTTCCAATGTTGCCTCCGCAACGACTTTGATGCTCCCCCCGCAGGCACCGGTACTTAACGTTACAAGTTTTTCAACGAACACGATCTCCCTTTCCTGGTCTGAGGATAAGAAAGTCGATAATTTTACCATTTACAGGGCAATCAAAAATAGTGCATTCGCACAATTGACTACCTTGCAGGGAAATATTTTCAATTATTCAGACAAAAATCTTACTCCTGAGACAACCTATTCTTACAAGATCGTGGCATCTAACAAAGGCGGCAATTCTCCATTTTCAAATGTCGTTGTTCAGATGACCAATGGCCTTCCTCCGCTTCCACCATCGAATTTGAGTGTTACTGATTTTTCAACTAATTCTATAAATCTCTCCTGGGAAAATCCAAAGAATATAACCGGGCTCGAGATCTACCAGTCCACAAGTCAATCAACCATGGTAAAAACGCTTCCTGCTTCAAGCACAACTTATATAGCGACTAACCTTTTGTCTTCAACGCTTTACACCTTTAAATTGAGAGCATTTAACAAATGGGGGTATTCTGACTTTTCAAATATAATCTCTCAAATGACCAAGGCATTTGGTTCTTACTTCCCTCTCAAAGAACAGGTCAGTCAGGTTGAGATCTCCGCAGGAGTTCCTTTTGTTGATGCTCTTTCTATAAATCCCGTTCAGAAAGCCTTTGAGAATTTCTTCGATTCTCACTGGTTTAGCCTTGGTAAAACCAACTCTTCTTCTTTTACCATCAAAGAGGATATCCTCTCCCGCTTGACAACTTCGAGTACAAATGCAACGATCGTCAATTATGAAGTTCTTATTCCGCAAGCGTACAAGGGAGAACCGCGTCAGATGGAAAGCCTTTCCTTCGAAGTTACAAAGGCTGGATCTACCGTTTTTTACAAGGGAATACCTTTGATAGACAATGCTAATATTGGAAATGCGACCGGCACTACTATTTTGAAATCTCCTCAAGGGACTTCTTATGAGAGAAGTTCTTCTTACCTTTCTGTCTCTGTTGGGACCAAAACTTACAATGACGTTTTGAAGGTTGATTTGATACTTAACAATCTCAAAAGAGAATTTTACTTTGCAAGGAATCTTGGAATGATAAAACTTGAGAACTATCTTAACGAAAACAACCTCTGGAAATTCATATCATCTTTGACTGTGATAAAACCCGATATAGGAAAGTTCGAATACAATCCATCTCCTGCCACGCCTCTCTCTCCAAAGATAACGGATCTTGCGTCATCAACGCATATAACGATGACGTGGGAAGCGACGGGCGGAACTTACGACCTTTACCTTGAGAGAATGGGTGAGTGGATAAAGAAGATAGGATCATCAACGCAAACCCATTTTGATCTTGGAAAGTTGCCGGCAGGTGTCTATTCATGGATAGTCGTCACAAGCAATGCAAGCAGCCTTTCAACGGCTTCAAAGATCGCAACCTTCACTGTTGACATGGGGAAAAAAGTAACGTTTAACAATCCTCAACTTGAATCTATAGTTCGGTCCATCCTTAATATCCCTGAAGGCCCTCTTTATGAATCAGAACTTTCGAAAATAAGGGAGATAAAGAATAACTGGCCTTCGACCCAGAATATGCTTTCTAACCTCAACGGAATAGAGTACCTCACCAATCTTGCCACTCTTGATCTTATCGGAAATAATATAAGTGACATTTCGCCGTTGAAAGGACTAAAATTAAGATCACTTGATCTCAGTTATAACCACATAGAGGATATAAGTTCTCTCTCGACTATGACTTCTTTGACAAGTCTTAATCTTTCGCACAACAACATTTCGGATATAACGCCTCTTGCGTCCCTTTCGGCTTTGAGAATTCTTAATCTTTCTTCGAATAACATCAAAGATATAAATGTGATAAAGAACTTAAAGAATTTGGAGTCTCTTGATTTAAGTTCGAACCATATAAGCGATGTAACACCGATAGAAGGCCTTGGTCAATCTATTTTAAGCCTCGATATAAGTTATAACCCGATCCCATTCTCACAGTTGAAGTTCATCGAAAACTGGACGCAACTTCACAATCTCGGAATGAGTGGATTCAATCTTGACAGTTCTCAAATAACCTTTGTGTCCAGATTTTCATCTCTAAGATCGCTTGACCTTGGTTTCAACAGGCTTACGAATATAACGCCTCTTGCAAGTTTGACCGGTTTAAGAGAACTCTTCCTTTATTCGAATATGATAAAGGACATAAGCCCACTCGCGAATTTGAAGAATCTTGAATGGCTAAATGCCGGGGCGAATATGATAAGCAACCTTTCTCCGTTGCAAAACCTTACCCATTTAAAGTTCCTTGATCTTGAAATAAACAAAATTTCTGATATCTCTCCGTTGGTGAACCTTTCGAACTTAGAGATACTTAATCTAAATTTCAACAAGATAAATCTCAAATACACTCCTTCTTTCGACAACATGCTTCATCTCATTTGGCTTATGCTCAATTCGAATGATATATCCGATTTCACGATAATCTCAACGGCACCGGATCTTTGGATATTGGACATCTCTTCGAATGATATTTCTGATATCTCTCCTCTTGGGACTATGAAGTATCTTTTGAGAGTTGATCTCTCATCGAATAAGATAAATTCGATGAATGCGATAATAAATGACATGTATTTGAAAATAGGATCTATCATCGATGTGAGCAAAAATCAAGTTACCTCATCGCCAGATTTTGCATCGAGTGTGAATAAATTGGAAGGAAGAGGAGTAAAGGTAATTTACTGATATAAATCAATCAACAAAAAAGGCGTAATCACGCCTTTTTTGTTTTTTTCTTTTGGACGGCGAAAACGGGGGCAAGAGAGATGAAAAAGCCTCCGAAAAGTTCCATTCCTTTTATTTGCGAGCATTCATGAAAGTAAAGATACGTGTTAAGCATGGCAAGTATCCCTATAAAGAAAAGTATATACGGTCCTACTTTATGGAATTTTAATGAGAAGACGAAGAAAATTCCAGCAATTACGAATATTACAAGGCCATACCAGTTAAAAGGTACAAAAGGAGATTTAGGGATCATGAGCAAAGAGATAAGCCCAAGTGTTATTCCTAAAAGTACTACAACAGAATAAAGTACTTTCATCATTTTCTCACCATCCTTGACAAAGAAATGAATAAAAATATCATCCCGCTTATCACTAAAGGAATAAAATAACTTAAAATTCTCCACTCGAGAGTTACCGTTCCAAGAAATTTTGGAGGTATTAAGGTCGAGAAAAAAAGGAAAAAGCCACTTTCAGCAAGGCCCGACGAGCCGGGCGTTGGAGAAAAAAAAATGACCATCGTTGCTATTGCCTGAAGTGATAAAACATCTATTATCCCTTTTGGAATATTCTCAAAAATTCCAAATGATTGAACCGCGGCAAATGCTAAAAAAAGATGGGCAATAGCCGATATAAGTGCAAAAATGAAGATCACCATGACTATCTTCCATTTTTTTGAGATCAACTTGAGGCTTTCCGTGTAATTGTGAAATTCTATTTCCACCTTTGAATTCAGATCTGGAATTTTTGAACTCAATCTTTTACTAAATCTCAAAAGATTTATGAACCATTTAACTATTTTAATCATGTAATTTCTTGATCTTGCGCTTATATTTGCGATCACAAGGATTAAAATTCCTCCAATAGAGATTGTAAAACCTATTAACGATAAGATAAAGACAAATTCATTTCTACTTATTATAGGAATGGCATCGATAAATCCAAAGGTTGCCAAAAATACCATAGCGCTTTGCTTTATTACGTACCTAAGTTCTGTTACAGAAATCGAAGTGCCGAGATTTAGGCCGTTATTTTTCAGATACGCTATTTGAAAGACACTTCCGCCAGTCGAAGCGGGTGAAAGTTTGTTGAAGAATATCCCTATAACAGACATATTAAAAGATTTCAAAAATGAGAATTTCACATTTGTTGCTTTCAATATAATGTAGGTTATAAGAGTATCCATAAACCATGAGAGCATCAAACTCACGATGCCTATAATTCCCCATGCATTTGCAAAAAAGAAATTAAGGACCTTTGACCACTCTATCCCACCGCTGAATGTGCTTAAAAAGTAGAGAGTAATTGCCGATATTACCCCAAGAAATATTGTATATATAATTATACGTTTCATTTTTTCCTCTCAATTTTCATTTTAGATAATTATATAATAAAATCTAAATTTTCAATCTTTGAAGTGTTAGAGGTATGTTTCATCGACATGCCTCAAAGATGGTAAAATTAAGAGTAGAGGCCTTGTACTTATGAATGTATCATTAGAGATAGAATTTATTTGCTTTTATATCTCGGAATTTGAAATTGGTTGAGTAAATTTTGGACCTAATATTTTGTATAAATGAGGAGATTTCCCATGAAACGTTTTTACCTTTTTATATTCATCATTTCTTTGGTAGCAATGACTGCCTTTGCCCAGAAGATAGAAATAAATTTTTGGGAAGGCATGTCTGGGGTTCTTGGGACAACTCTCGATCAAATAACGGCAATGTTTAACGAACAAAGCACAGATGTGCACGTCAATTTAGTTTACGTTGGAAATGGATCTGATCTTGATTCAAAGTTAATTGCGGCTGCAGAAACTAGAACGCTGCCGACGATGGCTCAGGCTTATCCGACTTGGGCTGCAGCGCTTGTTTCAAAGGGCGTAGTCGTACCAATGGATGAGTTCAGCGATTTCAACGTTGTTGCGGGTGAAATATATCCTTCCGTCCTCAACATAGGAAAAATAAATTCAAGAATTTACGGTTTGCCTTTCAATCAACAATGTTATCTGCTTTTTTATAGACCTCTCATGTTTGAAGAAGCAGGACTGACGCCTCCAAAAACGATGAGCGAACTTGCTGAGGATGCAAAGCTTTTAACCATAAGGAAAAACGGCAAAGTCGTAAGGTATGGACTTGGATTCAGAGATCAATCATGGATATTTACTGTAATGGCAAGACAATTCGGTGGCGGGGAATACATGGGAAATGGAAAGATAACGATAGATTCAACCGCGAACTTAAAAGCGATGAATTTTTTACTTGATCTTGTCGAAAATGGATATGCGTACACAAAGCAAGGATATTTTGACAACGAACTCACAACTTCTTCCGTTGCGATGATAATAGGCGGCGCTGCGAATTTACCCTTTGATCTTTCAGATATAGCGGGTCAGTCGGATGGAATAAAAATGGCTCCTATTCCGGTAGGCCCAGCAGGGAAGATATCACCCGTTCTTGCCGGTGAATTGCTTTTGATCTTCAACACCTCTTCAAAAGCAGAACAAGAAGCAGCTTGGGAATATACGAAATTTTTGCTGTCTCCAGGTATCCAGATTTACTGGGCCATTCATACGAATTATTCTCCTTTAAACGTTAAAGTGCCAACATTGCCAGAGTGGAAAGCTTACGCCGAACAAAGTCAGTATGGTGTTTCTGCGATAACAGATGGCCTTGACAATGCTGTGTCATATGCTCAAAATTTGCCATGGTGGACAGCTCTTGACAGTGCCATCGGAACTGCCTTTGAAGATGTTATGAATTTTTACAAAAGTCCTCAACAGGCTTTAATCTGGGCACAGCAGCAGGCAGAACAGACTGAAAAAATGTTTTATCAAAAATGACAGGATGGTGAAAATGAAAGTAGCTGTTATAGGGCATTCGGGATATCTTGACAAATCGGGTTTGAATGATCTATGTGAAGATATAGGCTATGAAATAGCAAAACATGGTCATGTTATCGTGAACGGTGGTACAGGTGGAGTCATGGAGGCAGTCTCACGTGGTGCAAAAAAAGCCGGTGGTATAGTTGTTGGTATGCTTTCAGGTTATGAAAAAGGCAACGACTATCTGACGATCGAAATAGAGATGGGATTGGATGCCTCCATAAGTTCTGTCTTCATGATGTACAACGCAGATACTGTGATAAGTATAGGTGGAAGATCTGGTACAGCCCTTGAGTTATTTGCTGCTTACTTAAAGAAAATACCAATAATTTTGATGGCAGGAACTGGTGGCTGGACTGACAGAATGATAAATGATCTTGTCGATGGAAAGTATTTCGATGAAAACAAACTTGTCGAGGTTAAAATTGCGCAAAGAACTGAAGATGTAATGGAAATAGTGTCAGATTTAGAAAAAAAGATAATCAGTCGGAAGTGATATATACTTAACTTATAAGCCGAATGCTAATTCACTTTAAGCAAAAAACAGGATACCCTCGAGAAGCACAGTGCTGGACAGTAAAGATCAAACTTCGAAGAGGGTATCTTCGGAATGTCGATGATTAGGAGCATGTTACATAATTCGGAGCAGTATCATGTCTCCAAAGCAGATTTGTTCATACTCTCTATTCCAAATCCACATTTTACCTAATCGCTGCATTCCTCTACTTTACGCACATATCACTAAATGATTATAAATTTGTGTGATAGAATATTTACGATTTGAATTTGGGAGGGCGTTTTTCTATGAAAGCCCTTATGCCTTCTTGTGCGTCTTCGGTTGATGCCAAACTTGCAAATAATTCACTCATGTAATCAATCGCCTGATGATAAGGAATATCCTGCATTTTGTATATCCCCTGTTTCCCTATTTGAAGTGCAAGAGGGCTTTTTGAAGCCAGAATATTTGCAAGGTTGAGTGTTTCCGCTTCGAGTTTTTCGTCAGGTACAACTTTATTAACAAGACCAAGTCGGTAAGCTTCCTGAGCATCTATAATTTCACCAGTTAAGACCATTTCCAAAACCTTTTTCCTTCCAACAAGTTTACTTAAGGGGACAGAAGGTCCAAGACAGATCAATCCAACATTTATTGCGGTTGTGCCAAATTTGGCACTTTGACCTGCAACTGCCATATCACACGCAAAAACAAGGCCTGCTCCATTTGCAAGGGCATATCCCTGTACCTGAGCGATAACCGGTTTTTTCATCTGCGATATCGTGTGATTATGCTCATCCATGATCTTTATCATCTCACGATATTCTTCGTGGGTTTTCCCACCGAATTCCTTTAAATCAATTCCAGTCGAAAAATTCTTGCCGTTTGCTTTGATTATTATGACTCTAACTTCCTCATCCATATCCATTTGTCTTAGACTATCGTTGAGTTGCCTGGCAAAAGGCAGGTTAAAAGTGTTCTGCCGATCGGATCTGTTAAGGATAATAAATCCAATCTTTTCTTTTTTCTCGGTAATAATTTCTGACATTATTAAATCCTCCAGTAAGATATTCTATCTCGATTATACTCTAATTAGCGTTTGTAAAGTAAAGAAGTGTAACGGTTAGGTAAAATTTGGCCGTGTTTTACTCTCATCGTTGGCTATTTATGGGTGCGTCGCGGAAGGTAGGTTATAATGAGTGAAGAAGCCATGAGTATGCCACCAAAGATCAGATTAACGCTGAGTTTTTCCGAAAGCATCAAAAAGGCCAAAAGAGAGGCTATCCATGGTTTGATAAAAAACGCCATAGAACCAAGGCTCGATCCCACTTTTGATATTCCCTTGAAGAAGAGAAGGTACGCTATCCCCGTTGTTACAATTCCTATGTATGCGAGGTATGGCAAACTTTTGATCTCGATGTGAATAGGCACTTTAAAGATCAACATTTCTAAAAGGACGACTGGGAGTGCTATGACAAAGATCATGAAATTAAATGTCGCGCTCGAAGAGTGTTCAACGATCGTCCTTCCAAAGACTGTCAAAAGCGCAAAAAGCACACACGACACAACCATTAAAAGGGCATAGATATCTCCTTTAAATTCCGATGAGTAGGATGTTACTATAACACCTAAAAATCCGAGGATCATTCCAACGTAAACATGCATTGGGAATCTTTCTTTGAAGAATAACTTTGAAAAGAGAATAACGAAGATGGGGTTTGAACTGAAGATTATTGCCATCTCATTTGCCTGAGAGTTCGCCACTGCTATATGATAAAGACTCATTCCTATCCCGGCAGATATTGTTCCAAGCCATAAAAGATTTATCCAGTCTTTGGAAGTAAGAAGTCTCAATTTCGAAAATTTAGCGAACGGAAAAAGGGTAAGAATTGCAAAAATCAACCTAAAAAGCCATAGGTTAAGTGGGTCAACGTAATTTCCTATGAATTTTGAGACAACTTCTATTGAAGAAAACAATGCTATGGCAGAGTAAACGTAAAAATATCCCATGATTTATGCAAAATCAGCAGTCAAGATCTTTCTTGATTTTTTCGTATTCTTCTTTGGTAATCTCACCAGAGGCATACCTTCTTTTTAATATTTCGCACGGCGTATCTTTATCTTCAAAATGTTCAAAATGCCTTATTGTAAAAATGCCTCCATATCTGAAAAAAATGTAAAGCACCAAAAAGAATAGCGCAATGCCGACTATGTCCCACACAAGTGCCCCTATCCCGTATCCCCACCAAAATGGCCAGAAAAATACCATTTTATCACCCTCTAAAATGATTCGTTATGGGAAGTCTTCTGTCTCTTCCGAAAGCCCTAAAGGTTATTTTGACTCCCGGAGGCGACTGCCTTCTTTTATACTCACTTGTATCGACAAGTTTTATGGTCTTTTTGACCATTTCTGGATCGAATCCCATCCCAACTATTTCTTCGAATGAAAAGTCTTTTTCGACATAAAGTTCGAGTATGGAATCCAATAATTCGTAAGGCGGCAATGTATCCTGATCCACTTGATTGGGCTTTAATTCGGCCGAAGGAGGCTTTACAAAAACGTTGTGCGGTATTATCTCTTTCTTTTTGCTTTCGTTGAACCACTTGCACACTCTGTAGACCATCGTTTTGTAGAGATCCTTTATCGGGTCAAATCCTCCTGCCATGTCTCCATAGAGGGTTGCATAACCTGTGCTCATTTCCGATTTATTTCCCGTGGTAAGTACGAGGTAGCCAAATTTATTAGAAATCGCCATAAGGTAATTACCTCTTATTCTTGCCTGAAGATTTTCTTCGGTTATATTTGGCTGTGTGCCTTTGAATACTTCCTCAAGAGCCTTTATGTAAGAGTTGTAAACGTCAGTTATGCTTATCTGAAAGGTCTTTATTCCGAGATTTTGAGCCAACAATCTTGCATCTTCAATACTCGATGTGGATGAATACATAGAAGGCATCATAACGCCAATCACATTTTCGCTTCCAATTGCTTCACTCGCTATGACTGCAACAAGGGAGGAATCTATTCCACCGCTTAATCCTATAAGAACCTTTTTGAACCCATTTTTTGTAACGTAGTCTTTCGTCCCCAGCACAAGTGCTTTAAATATTTCTTCCTCAAGACAAAGAGGCGAGGAGATGTATTTTTCTATCTTTCCCTTTGGGCTTTCTTTCAATTCTGCCCTGACATTATCTACTTCTCCCATTTTCTTTGTCCTTTCACGTCTTCTTGGATCGTGAAGGTTCATATTAACTATATTTGGTATGCCGACATCGGCAATCAAAATTTCTTCTTCAAAATCTTTTGCCCTTGCGACGATATTGCCATTTTCATCCACTACGAAACTGTGGCCATCAAAGACAAGTTCATCCTGTCCGCCGACGACATTTGCATAAACAATGGCCGTGTGAAGATCTGAAGCACGTGTTTGAATCATCTTTTCTCTCGCAGAGCCTTTCATTATGTTGTAAGGAGAGGACGATATATTGACAATGACCATTGCGCCCCTGTCGACTTCATCCACTATCGGGCCATCCGGTATCCATATATCCTCGCATATACTTATTCCTACCTTCACGTTGTCCACTTCGACGATCATTGGTTTGATTCCGGCAGAGAAGTATCTTCTCTCGTCGAATACGCCGTAATTTGGCAAAAGTATCTTGTGGTAGATTCCTATCAACTCGCCATTTTGAATTATGGCCGCCGCATTGTATATATCATCTTTGAGATCGACAAAGCCGACGATTATTATTTCATCTTTTCCTTTAGAAAAATTCACAATTTCATTCAGACCATCTATATTTTTTTGCAAAAAGGCCATTCTAAAGAGCAGATCTTCGGGCGGATATCCCGTAATGGCGAGTTCGGGAAAGATGATAAAATCTGGATCGTACTTTCCCGCTTCTTCGATTGAAGATCTTATTTTCTCTATATTTTCATCTATACCGCCAACAACGAAATTTTTCTGGACTATTGCAAATCTTAAGGCTTTCAAATTTTTACACCTTCTATTTCGTTAAGCATTTCAAATACACTCTTTTTCAATTTTGGATGAATGTAATCGGGTGCTATCTCGGCAAGCGGTCTCAAAACAAACTCTCTATTTTGAAGATCTGGATGGGGTATTATGAGATCGACGAAATTTATTATTCTATGATCGTAGAACAATATGTCTATATCTATCGTTCTCGGACCCCACTTTACATTTCTTACCCTCCCAAGGATCTTTTCGATATCCAAAAGTGTGTCCATAAGTTCCATAGGAGCGTATGAAGTTTTTATTAGAGCGGCGCAGTTTATGAATTTAGGCTGATCTTTGAGACCGTATGGTTCCGTCTCATACATAGTTGATATTTTCAAAAACTCCATCTGCTTCTTTTTCATCTCTTCTATGGCACGCAAAATGTTGTCTTTCCTGTCTCCCAGATTGGATCCAAAGGCCACGTACACAAAATGTTCCATAAATTACACCCCCATAATGGCATCGACCATTTTCATTGCCTTCACATGTGAAAAGATATCATGAACTCTTATTATGTTTGCGCCTTTAATTGCCGCTATGGTGTTAAGAGCGATGGTTGGCTCTAACCTTTCGCTAACATCCATTGGCATGATCTTACTTATCAACGATTTTCTCGATATGCCTATTAAGATTGGTTTTCCAAGTTTTTTAAAAATATCGAGATGGCCTATCAATTTGAGGTTATCCTCAAGCCTTTTGCCAAATCCTATTCCCGGATCTATTATGATCTTGGAATCTTTTATGCCGGCTTTGATGGCTTTTTCGATCATTCTTTCGAATTCCTCATACACTTCTTTTAACACGTCTTCGTAAAATGGATTTTCCTGCATATTTTTTGGCGTACCCTTTATATGCATTACTACAACTGGCACATCAAAGTTCGCGCAAACCTCTGCCATTCGATCGTCGAATTTAAGACCGCTTATGTCGTTTATCATATCAGCCCCTGCCTTAATGCCGACAATAGCAGTTTGAGATCTGTAAGTGTCTACGGAAATGGGAATATCGCTTATCCTTCTTATCGCCCTGACGGCAAGATCAATTCTTCTTGCCTCCTCCTGCGGATCTACAGGATCTGATCCTGGCCTCGTTGATTCCGCACCAACATCTATTATGTCAACACCTTCATTTATCATGTTAAGCGCTTTTTTCTCAACCTCTTCGATTTTAACCCTGCTTGGAGGATAAAACGAATCTTCGGTCAAATTCAAAATTCCCATTATGTAGATTCTTGAAAAATTGAACTCTTTTGATCCTATCTTCATACTTTGCCTTCCAGCACTTTCTTTACGAGTTCTCCAACGACCTTTGGATCCGCCTTTCCCTTCGTTTCTTTCATGACGTTGCCGACAAAAAAGCCGACTACCGATGTCTTTCCTTTCCTGTACTGATCTACAACGGCCGGATTTCCTTCTATCACCTTTTTTATGACGGGAATAAGGGACTCCTCGTCTGAGACCTGAATAAGATTTCTTTCCTTTATGATATCAACGGGATTTCTGCCACTTTTATAAACTTCTGACATTACCTCTTTGGCTGAAAGTCTCGATATCTTTGAAGAGTTAGTGTAATCTATTAAAATTTTCAAGGCATTTACAGGGACTTTTCCCGGGTCGAATTCGGCTGAATCTGCGTTGAAAAGGCTAAGCAAGTCGTTGACGATCCAGTTTGCCCCATCCTTTGGATCGACACCAACTGATATTGTATTTTCAAAGTAAGTGGCGAGATCGCGCGATTTCGATATTATTTTGGCATTGTAATCAGATATTCCGAATCTTTTTATGTATCTTTCGGCCTTCTGATCTGGCAATTCAGGAAGAGTTCTTCTTATTTGTTCTATGAGATCGTCAGAGACTTCAAGAGGCGGAAGGTCTGGCTCTGGAAAGTACCGGTAATCATTTTCTTCCTCTTTCGATCTCAAAGAAACCGTCGTCTTTGTGACAAAATCCCATCCACGTGTTTCGTGTTTTACATCCTTTCCTTCTTTAAGAGCCCGGGAAATTCGATCTATTTCGTATTCGAGAGCGTACTGAACGTATCTGAAGGAATTTATGTTCTTTACCTCCACTCTTGAACTCGATCTTCCACTGTCATCGATGACAGAGACATTCGCATCGCAACGTAAGGCTCCTTCCTCCATATTTCCGCTGCACACGTCTATCGTTCTGAGGATATCTCTTAATTTTTCCATGAATTCCTTCGCCTCGAGAGGCGCCTCCATGTCCGGATCTGTGACTATTTCTATAAGGGGAACTCCACACCTGTTGAAGTCTATCAAACTTTCTCTGGACTCGGTGATATTCTCCGTTGAATGGATCATCTTTCCGGCATCTTCTTCTATGTGAATTCTTCTTATTCTTACCCTTTTTCCGCTATCGAGGTTTATATACCCCTCCGTTGCTATCGGGTGGAAGTACTGCGTTATTTGATAACCCTTTGGAAGATCGGGATAGAAATAATTCTTTCTATCGAAAGAAGACCTTTGATGAATTTTGCAGTTGAGCGCGATTCCACTTCTTATGGCAAACTCTACAACTCTTTCATTCAAGACAGGCAGTGCGCCAGGCTGGCCTGTACATACCGGACATATATTCGTGTTAGGCTTTGCATTAACGTCCACTTTGCATGCACAAAAAGCCTTTGTCTCTGTAAGCAATTGGGCGTGTATTTCAAGTCCTATAACGGATTTCATATCTTCACCTCTGACTTACCTTTTCGTAATTTCTCGCGATTTTTAACATTTTGTCGTCTTCAAACCTTTTGCACATTATCTGAAGGCCAACAGGCATGGCTCCTATCTTTCCCATCGGAAGGCTCACCGCGGGCAACCCGGCGAGGTTGGCCGGAATCGTGTATATATCTTGGAGATAATATTCAAGTGGGGATGAAAGTTGGCCTATTTTGAACGCGATGTTAGGCGTCGTAGGTCCTATTATGGCATCGTGGGATTCGAATACTTTATTGATTTCGTCTACTATCTTTGCCCTTGTCCTTTGGGCCCTGTCAAAATACGCGTCGTAGTATGTGGCCGAAAGCGTGAAGGTTCCTATCATTATCCTGCGCTTTACTTCTCTTCCAAATCCTTCGTCTTTTGTCTTTGTGTATACCTCATCTACCGATTCTCCATCGACGCTAAGGCCGTATCTTATTCCATCATACCTCGCAAGGTTTGAAGAGGCTTCGGCCGGCGCTATTATGTAATAGACGGCAACAGAATATTTGAGAGAGGGTATAGAAACTTCATCGACCCTAACGTCCATCTTTTTGAACCGATCAATTGCTTCTTCGAATATTTTCTTAACATCTGAGTTCAAATCTTTTACAAACTCTTTTGGCACGGCTAATTTGAAATTCTCAATAGAATTCTCTATCCCTTTCAAAAGAGGTATATGCTTTTCAACAGTTGTTGAATCTTTTGGATCCCTTCCAAAAAGGAGTTCTCCTATCAAGGCCGCATCTCTTGTGTTTTTGGTTATCGGTCCTATTTGATCGAGCGAGGAGGCGAAGGCAACAAGTCCGTATCGGGACACAAGACCATACGTCGGCTTATATCCAACCAAGCCGCAAAAGGAAGCGGGCTGCCTTATGGATCCACCCGTATCTGATCCGAGCGCAAATGGAACCATTCCACTTGCTACTGCCGCAGCGGAACCACCGCTTGAGCCTCCGGGCACCCTTTCAAGATCAAGTGGATTTTTAGTCGTAAAGAAGGCAGAATATTCCGTCGATGCGCCCATGGCAAATTCATCCATATTGGTCTTTGCGACAAGCGTTGCGCCATTGTCGAGAATCTTTTGGACTGCTGTAGCCGTGTAAGGAGAGACGTAATTCTCAAGGATCTTAGAAGCGCAGGTAGTCCTCGTTCCGATTACCTCCATATTATCTTTAACTGCAAAGGGGATGCCCTTGAGTGTCCCGTCCTTTCCTTTGACAACGGGGGTAGAGATGCATGCTTTTATCTCGGGATCGATTTGTTTTATCTTATTTATTGAATTTTCAATGCTTTCATCGTACGATATCGTGTGATTTTTTATCTTTTCTATAAGTTCTTCAACGCCAGGATTTGCCGTATCATTTTCCTCCCTTCTTAAAATCTACGTCAATTATATCACCACACTCGATCAAATTGATGTGCCTTCCTGTGATGTTGGGTAAATTTTTGTTTAATCTTACAAATTTGAAATTTGTTATAGGTTATAAATCGATTTGTATGATAAAATAAGATGTGTAAGAAAGCCCTGAGACGGAGAATTAAAATTAATGAGGGCTTTTTCTTTTTTGGAGGGGTAAAATGGACGAGATCGTTGTGATCGATTACGGATCGCAATATACACAGTTACTCGCAAGACGTGTAAGAGAATTTGGAGTTTTCTCGAGGGTTGTGGGGCCAGATTACGAGGTTAATGGTAAGGAATCGGGTATAATTCTTTCGGGTGGACCGGAAAGTGTTTACGAAAAGCGATATGATCTTCCAAATATTGGAAAGGTGCCGATCCTTGGAATATGTTATGGCATGCATCTTCTTGCCGAAAAATTCGGTGGACATGTGGCAAAAGGCGCACGCGGTGAATATGGACTCACAAAAGTGAAATTTTTTCCTTCCGCTCTTTTTGAAGGAATTCCCTCCGAGAGCATAACATGGATGAGTCACGGAGATGTTGTGGAGGCACTTCCTCCGAATTTTCTGAAGACGGCAATAAGCGAATCTGGGATAATCGCCGCATTTGAATCTGAGGCTGACAGGGTTTACGCAATTCAATTTCACCCGGAGGTTATCCATACTTCTTACGGTCGTGAAATAATAAAGAATTTCGTTTTTGAAATATGTAAAACAAAACCCGGATGGACTATGAACAATTTCATCGATTCGGAGATATCTGAGATAAAAAGTATTGTGAAGGATCAAAAAGTTATAGGCGCGATCTCGGGTGGAGTCGACTCAACCGTTGCATCTATTTTAACGTACAGAGCCATTGGAAATAATTTGATTCCAGTATTTGTCGATCATGGCCTTCTTAGAAAGATGGACATGAATGTTCCGCAAACCCTTTCCACTCTCGGAATAAATGTGAGGTACGTGAACGCTTCAGAAATCTTTTTTGAAAGGCTAAAAGGCGTCTTCGATCCTGAAGAAAAAAGGAAGATAATAGGAAATACCTTCATAGAGGTTTTCGAAAGAGAGGCAAGATCAAGCGGGGCTACCTTTTTGTTGCAGGGTACGATCTATCCAGACGTTATAGAATCTGCCGCGTCTTCACAAAGAAGCGCAAAGATAAAAAGTCATCACAACGTAGGAGGCCTTCCAGAGAAGATGAATTTAAAGGTTTTGGAACCTCTGAGAACACTTTTCAAGGATGAGGTCAGAGAGGTCGGAAGATTGATGGGACTTCCCGATACTTTTATATCCCGCCACCCTTTCCCGGGCCCAGGCCTTGGAGTCAGAATTCTGGGAGAGATCACAAGGGAAAAGGTCGAGATTTTAAGAGAGGCAGATGATATATTTGTGAATGTGCTTATGAAAACAGGCGAGTATTCAAAAATATGGCAGGCATTCTCAGTCCTTCTTCCGGTCAGATCTGTCGGAGTAAAGGGAGATGCGAGATCTTATGACTATGTCCTTGCACTTCGCGCCGTCGATAGCGTTGACGGAATGACGGCTTCATGGCATCAGATACCATTTGAAATTTTAAGGATGGCTTCATCGGAGATAACGTCTAAAGTTCCACAAATCGGCCGCATCGTCTACGACATTACGGACAAACCTCCATCAACCATCGAATGGGAGTGAGGAAATGATAGAAAGGTACGCGCCAAAATGTATGAAGGATCTTTGGTCTGAGAAAAGCAAATTCGAAAGATGGCTTGAGGTCGAAATAGCCGTTATGGAATCTTACGAAAAGATGGGCATCATTCCGAAGGGATATTCGCAACTGGCAAAAAAAAATTCAAGAATAGACGTCAAAGAGATAAACGAGATAGAATCCACTGTCGATCATGATGTTATCGCTTTTATAAAGTCAGTTACATCAAAGATGGGAGATGAGGCGAGGTATTTTCATTACGGTCTGACCTCATCTGATGTCGTCGATACCGCCTTTTCAATGGCCGCCGTTTACGCGATGGATTTAATACTTTCGAAGATGAGAGAGTTAATGGATTCCACTTTAACGCTTGCCAGAAGGTACAAATATACGCCAATTATAGGAAGGACACATGGAATTCACGCAGAACCAACAACATTCGGCCT
Organism: uncultured Mesoaciditoga sp.; assembly: GCA_964433875.1. Taxonomy (GTDB): domain Bacteria; phylum Thermotogota; class Thermotogae; order Mesoaciditogales; family Mesoaciditogaceae; genus Athalassotoga. The sequence continues at coordinate 2,858 of CAYSSO010000020.1, read as the reverse complement.
TAAGGTATTGAACTGGTATTACGGACTTGAAAGAAGCAAAGAAAGACTTGAAAGAGAAAAAGAGAACATATCGATCGGAAAGATATCGGGTGCCGTTGGAAATTATGCAAATGTGCCCGTTGAAATTGAAGAGATGGTATGCAAAAAGCTCAAACTCAAACCCGCAAAGGTATCAACGCAGATTCTTCCAAGAGATCTTCATGCCGGATACATCTCATCGATAGCAATAGTCGGCGGTGAATTGGAAAGAATATCAACGGAGATAAGAAACCTTCAAAGAACGGAGATAGGCGAAGTTCAGGAACCATTTTCGTCAACCCAGAGAGGATCAAGCGCGATGCCTCACAAGAAAAATCCGGTAAAGGACGAGAGAATATCTGGGCTTTCAAGGGTTTTAAGGGGATATGCCATTTCCGCTATGGAAGATATAGCGTTGTGGCACGAAAGAGATATCTCTCATTCATCTGTCGAGAGGATCGTCTTTCCCGATGCAACCTCTACTCTTTACTTTATGATAGACGAATTGAATAAAATAATAAATGGGCTTAAAGTTGAGGAAAATAAAATGAAAGATAATATATATATGACAAAAGGTCTTGTGTTTTCTGAGAAGGTACTTTTAAAACTGGTAAATAACGGTCTAAGCCGCGAAAAGGCATACAAAATTGTCCAGAATGTTTCCATGAAGGTATGGAACGGAGAGGAAGAGAGCCTGAAGGAGGCCATGAAAAAATACACGGATGTAGATTTAGAGGATGCCTTCTCTTTGGATCCATACCTTAAAAATGTCGACAAAATCTTTGAAAGATTTGAAAGGAGTTAGAATGAATTCTGTCATAGTAGGATTGCAGTGGGGAGATGAAGGAAAAGGAAAGGTTGTGCAAAGGTTTTCAAGATCGCATGAATGGATTGTGAGATTTTCAGGAGGGCCAAATGCAGGCCATACGGTGTATCACAATGGCAAAAAAATAATTCATCACCTTATTCCAACTGGAACAGATAAAAATAATCTCTTCATAGGGCGCGGAACGCTTGTCAACTTCGATATACTGGATGACGAGATCATTGAATTATCAAAAATTTATCCCGATGTCAAAGAAAGGCTTTTCATATCCGAATGGTGCAGGGTCATAACTCCCGTTGAAAGATGGCAGGATTCTGAGATCGAAAAATTAAAGGGCTCAAAATCTGTCGGTACGACTGGAATGGGAATAGGTCCCACCATTTCGAATGACGCAAACAGGGTTGTTTTGCACATTTTTGATCTCTTCGATGAAAAACTTTTGAGGGAGAAAGCAAAACTTCTAAAGAGATTTTCAGGATATCAAATGGACTTTGAAGACGATCTTTTAAAGGCATTTGATAAAGTAAGAGAAAGAGTTGGAGAGCCTCAGATAAAGGGCGACATTTTATTCGAAGGAACGCAGGGGATCATGTTAGATCCCATGTATGGAACGTACCCGTACGTCACATCTACGCCTACCATTCCGTCTTATCTTTATTACGGATCTGGAATTGAGGCCAGATACAAAGTCTTTGGCGTCTTTAAAGCCTACGTAACAAGGGTAGGGGCCGGTCCTTTCCCGACAGAACTGAACGATGAAACTGGAGATGCCATAAGAAAGAATGGCGGAGAATTTGGATCTACAACTGGAAGGCCAAGAAGGTGTGGATGGATCGATCTTCCACAGTTGAAATACGCCATAGATATCTCTAAAGCCGATCATCTCGTCATGACCAAGGCAGACGTGCTAAATGGCTTTGATAAGATCGGTGTATGCGTAAGATACGATAAGCCTTTTTGTGCGCACGCTCTCGAAGGCGTAAAGCCGGAGATAGAATACATCAAGGGATGGAAAGACCTTGAAAGTTCTGAGTTCGGAGATTTTGTCTCTTTGATAGAGAAATACATTCAAAAACGTATTGATTACATCTCATTTGGCCCTTCAGAAGAAGAGATAAAAGTGCGATGACATGCCAAAATTAATAGGAATAACGGGTGGAATCGCAACCGGGAAAAGTGTAATCGGTCAGTATTTGAGAAGCCTTGGTTATCCTGTAATAGATGCCGATCTCATAGGCCATGAAGTGCTCGAAAGGGAAGATGTTAAGCGCGAGATAAATGAGAGAATAGGAAATGTAGAATTGGATGGAAGAATAAACAGAAAAAAACTCGGATCCATTGTTTTTTCAAATCGTGACAAACTCAAAATCTTAAATGAAATAACACATCCAAGAATAATAGATGCCATACTCGACGAGGTAAAAAATCTTTCTGCGATGAATGAAGAGATCTTTGTAGAGGCTGCAGTGCTTTTTGAGATGGGGCTTGACAGATACACGGACTTCATAATAGTTACAGATTGTCCGGATGATTTAAGAATCAAAAGAATCATGGAAAGAGACAAATTAAGTTACGATGCGGCCTCTATGAGAATTAGATCTCAGATGCCGAGAGAGGAATATATAAAAAGGGCCAATTTCGTTATAGACACCTCGGGAAATGTTGAGAACACACTCGAGAAGGTCTTTGAAATGTTGAAGAGAAAACCTTGGTGTGATAAAATATAAGGCTAAGCCCTATATCAAAAAAGGAGGGATCACAAATGAGGAAGGTTCTTGTCGTGATGCTGGCCATTTCCATTTTGATGACCGGCATGATCTTTTCAAAGACGGTCGTTACCTTCTGGGAATCCATGGGTGGAGATCTTGGAAAAACCCTTTCCCAGATCGTGGATACTTTTAACTCCCAGCATGCGAATATCGAGGTAAAAGCGATATACGTTGGAAGTTATGCAACTCTCCAGCAGAAATTGCTTGCGAGTGCAGTCGGTGGCGGACTACCAACGATGAGTCAG